>NZ_VFTX01000001.1:0-857288 GCF_006440955.1 Mesorhizobium sp. B2-8-1
CAATGCCGACCAGGCGGGCAATGCCAACTACCAGGCCGCCCCAACGGTGGCCAGGAGCTTCGCCGTCACCCAGGGCGGCCAGACGATCAGCTTCACGCAGCCGGCCGATACGGCGCTGACGGCCGGGCCGGTGATCTTGACGGCGACGGCGACCTCGGGCCTTGCGGTGAGCTTCACCTCGACGACGACGGCCGTGTGTACGGTGAGCGGCAATTCGGTGACGCTGGTCTCTGCCGGCAGCTGTTCGATCAATGCCGACCAGGCGGGCAATGCCAACTACCAGGCCGCCCCAACGGTGGCCAGGAGCTTCGCCGTCACCCAGGGCGCGAACGTCATCACATTTAATTCTCTGCCGAACAGGGCCATCGGCGGCGGATCTTTCACTGCGTCGGCAAGCGCGAGTTCCGGCCTGACCGTGTCCTTCGTCTCGACGACAGCATCGGTGTGCAGCGTTTCAGGATCGACAGTTTCCTTGCTCGCGGTCGGCCAGTGCACCATAGAAGCGAGACAGGCTGGGGATACCAACTATGGAGCGGCCACTCCAGTGGACCAGACTTTCTCCGTAACTCAAGCTGTCGCCTCGATTTCACTGCAAGCACCGGCGACAAGCCTTTCCGGCTATCCGGTGACGCTTAACGCCACTGTCAGCGGCGTTGGTCCGACTGGAACGGTAACCTTCAGCGACGGTAACAAAACTCTTGCGACCGTGGCCTTGAGCGGTGGGGTTGCCTCTTTCGTCACATCAGCACTTTCGGCCGGCAAGCATGACCTTTCAGCAGCTTACAGCGGCGACACACGCAACTTGCCGGCAACGTCGGTCGTCGTCTCCGTGACGGTGACTTCGCGACCCGACCCTTCACAGGATCCGGACGTCGTCGGCCTGATCAACGCTCAGGCTTCGGCCATGGAGCGTTTCGGCCAAACCCAGATGGACAACATCCAGGATCACATGACTCAGCTTCACGGCGATGATGATGAGGGTCCGGTATCCTTCGGCATGTCGATCCAAACTCCACAAACCGAAAGCACCGCGGCCCAGCAGTGGTTTGGAGACGATAAGGATACGGCACTCAAGTTTGCCGAGTCAGCTGATGCATCGCCGAGCGCCAACCCGCTATCGCGCCCCACGAGCACGGTTCAGGAGCAGCAACTCTTTCACGTGTGGACCGCGGGGTCTGTCAGTTTCGGTTCAATCACGCCATCCGGCAGCGCGGAAAACTCATTTACGACACCTGGCGTCACGGTAGGAATTGATGCGCGCGTCATGGAGCATCTCAAGGCGGGCATAGCGGTCGGTTACGCATCCGACAAGGCAACGATCGGGGACGACGGCACTCGCAGTGACGGCAAAAGCATTTCGGTTGCCGTCTATGGTAGCTATAATTTTTATCCGTCGACGTTCCTGGATGTGATCGCTGGGTACGGCCATGAGAATTTCGCCTCACTCCGCAACTCCTCGGACGGAGGCGTATTTCTGCAGGGCGAGCGCGGCGGGTACCAATGGTTTGGATCGGCCACGCTTTCCAACGAAATCAAGTCCGATGCCTGGCTCGTTGCCCCTTACGGTCGTGTCGACGCTGTCCGCTGGACCCTCGACCCTTATACTGAAACCGGTTCATCGACCTGGGCGCTGAGCTATCAAGGGATGAGCACAACCGCAGTGAGAGCAGCTTTAGGCTTGCGCATGAGTTATGATGTCCCAGTCGACTGGGGGAAACTGACCCTGGATGGGAACCTCGAAGATGTCTATAGACTGTCAGGTGACTACAATCAGGTGCTTGGCTACGCGGACCTGACCGGAAGCTCCCCCTATTCGGTTGCTGGAAGCGCGAATTCGACTAACCAGGTCACTGGCGGGTTGGGCGTTACGGCAAAACTGGGCGCGGTCAACTTACGGGCCAAATACATGCTCTCTCTCGGGAGCAACTGGCATGCACAATCGCAGAGCGTCACTGGCAGTATCGGCCTCACATTCAATTGAGCCTCGCAATCTCGATTGGAAAGACGATCTCCCGTTCCGCGTCGGCAACGCCAGCAGGCCTTGTTCGCCGGGCGACTGCTCTCCGAACGAGTAGTCGCAAAGGCGTGCGCAGGGTTGCCGCCATCGCTTTCGCGACGCGCTTGGTGACCACACTCTTCAAAAGGACTGATTAGCTGTGGTACCGAGATTACCGATGACTGCTTCGGCGTAAACTACGACCGCCAGCATTCTCGCCGCTAACGTCTGCTTCCGGGGAGGCGGCGAAGCTGTTTTCTACGGCCGAAATCAGCCGCATAGCAGCCGTTCAACAAACGCACATGCGAAGGTGGGGCGCCGCCTCAGCCCTCACCGTCCCGTCATCGAGGAGCCTCGACAAAGAATGAATAGTGCACCGGCAGCAAGCCGATCAGCCCGCCCACAATTCCCAGACGTTCGGGCGTTCGGTAAGCACGCCAACTGGCACGTCTTGCTTCGCGTGCCGCTTCCGCAGTGATTGCCGATGTCGGTAACCGGAAGCCGCAGAAATGCGCCATCGTCGAGAAAAAGGGTGAGCCTGACCGAGGTTTTAGAATTTTCGGTCACATCTCTTGAAGGCGTCAACTTGTTGATAAAATTTGTAAAACGCAGGTTTACAGAAGTCTTGATTCCGCATCACCGAATGCATGCATCATGGAACAGAAACTGCTAAATCCTCGCGAGATGCAGAACCCCCGGGCGGGAGTGGAGGCGCTTCGCGTTTCTTTTCACAGTTGAGCACTTCCCGCGCGTTGTCTAACGCAGAAGCGGGAAGTCTCCGTCTCTCCCGGACTTACGCCTTGGCGGCGTTCTGTGCAGCCTCGAACACATCTCGTGCGGACGTCGTACCGGCTACGTGCTCCGTACTCGCGGCGCCGAGGTCCATCCATCCCGCGTTCACGGCCTCGAACATTTCTTCGGCAGGTCCGGAGCGGCCCTTGGGGATGCCGAATTGCTCGAAGGCTTCCGCCCAGCCTGCACGCGGGATTGCAAAGGCTTTCACGTCGCGATTGAGGACTTCACCCAACTGCCCCGCGACGTCATCGGCGGTGACCATCGAACCAACCTCGATGACGCGCTGCCCTGACCACGCCGGCCCGGTCAAAACGGATGCGACCTCCGCGCCGATGTCGTTCGTCGCGACCATGGTCGATTTCCGGTTTGTCGGATTGTAGTAGACCGGTAGCGTTCCGCCTTCGGCGACCTGCAAGCCGTAGAGGAAGTTTTCGAAGAACCCGCCGGCGCGCACAAATGCGATTGGCGATTTCAGGTCGCGAAGACCTTGCTCCAGAAGCGACAGGGCCGTGATCACCCCGTGCCCGCTGGTTCGGTTCGCGCCCATCGACGAAAGCGCAACCACTCGCGGCGGCGCTGCCTTGGTGAGCGCCTCGACATAGTTTGCAATCACGCCCTTTGCTTCTTTGTAATCGGGCGAGGGCGCCCAGACAGGGGGCAACATGACGAACGCGCCTTCGACGCCTCCGAGCGCTTGCTCGATGGCTGCCGGATCATTCCAATCGCCCTCCACCAGCTCCACGCCCTTGTTCGCCCAGTTGGCAGCCTTCTCGCGATTGCGGACGAGCGCGCGTACATCCTTGCGGTGCGCCAACAGATGTTCTGCCGTTGCGCCGCCAACTTTTCCCGTGATTCCCATGACTAGAAACATGTGTTTTCTCCTGATGTCGGGGGACAGGGCACTGCCCCGGTTGGTTCAATGGATGAGTGGTAGAATGGCCCGGACTCGGGGATCGCGCAGATAGAGGCCGCCCCACGCCAGCGCGCCCAGAAGCAGGGAAATGATCTCCGGCGGCGATCCCAACTCACCAATGCGGACGTGGGCGCAGATGGCGCCGCCCAAAAAGCCCGTTACCAGGATCGCGCCGAGGACGGCGGTGGCCGGAATGGCGTAGAGGATGGCGCAGGCGAGTATGATCGGGCCCATGACACGGGTCAGGTCCATCGCGAACCCGGTTTCCTGCAACATGCCCGCGATCTGTGCCGGCGCGAAAAGCTGAATGGTGCCGTCTGCCACCAGAGCGATAACGACAAACGCGCTCATGATCCGGCCGGCCCACAGGGCGCGATGCAAGGTCACGGTTTCGGCTGCCTGACGCGGGTTCATGGTTTCGGACACTTGTCGTTCTCCGATGGGGAGATCCCATATCCGAAACTTACTGTGCCTCCTGAGTGTGATAAACACCGAGAAAATGAACCAACTGTTCTCTTTATAAAAAACAATAGAGGTACGAAAATGCAGAATCTCGAGCACGTCCTCATTTTCATAACGGTAGCGGAAATGGGCAGCTTCACCCGCGCGGCCGATAGCCTGGGCATCCAGAAGGGGAGGGCCTCGACGGCGGTCCGGAAGCTGGAAGAAGACGTCGGTGCCAGGCTCCTGCACCGCACCACGCGCAGCGTGCGCCTGACGGAGGACGGGCGCGCGTTTCATGCCCGTGCCCGCGATCTGCTGGCTGAAGTCGATGATCTGCACTCGATGTTCGCCGGCGATCGCGTGGCGCTTCGCGGGCGCTTACGGGTCGATCTTCCGACCGAAGTGGCGCGCACGACGATCGTGCCGGCCTTGCCGGAGTTCATGGCGGCTCACCCCGAGTTGGAGCTGGAGGTGTCGAGTACCGACCGGCAAGTCGATCTGGTTCAAGAGGGGTTTGACTGCGTCTTGCGACTTGGTCCCATCGGAGACGAGACGCTGATTGCCCGCCCGCTGGGCCTGTTGCGCATGGTCAACGCCGCCAGTCCCGCTTATCTGGCGCGCTATGGCGTCCCTCGGTCGCTGGACGACCTCCAGCGCCAGGAACATCGGACAATTCATTTTTCGACGATGCTGGGCGCGAGACCGCATGGATGGGAATATCCGGACGGCGACGGCTACTCGACGCGTCAGTTGCCAGGCGCGCTACACGTCAACAGCGCGCAGACCTACGACGCTGCCGCCGTCGCCGGCCTTGGCCTGATTCAAGCGCCGCTTCTGGGGATTGGCCAATACTTGAAGAGTGGAGCGCTGGTGGAGATCATGCCCGATTTGCGTCGCCGGGCGATCCCCGTGTCCTTCGTCGTAGCACATCGCAGCAATCTGTCGCGCCGCGTCCGCGCATTCATGAAATGGATCGAAGATGTACTGGCGCCGTATCTCGAATAGCGGGACGAACATCTTCGTCCCGCCTCGAAATCAACATTCTGGGTATGTCTGCCGGTCGGCGGCCCGGCGGGCCAACAGAATGCGACACCGAAACCGGCGGGGCCGACATGAGATATCGCTGCTCGCAACCTATCCGGGGCCGCCCGTCTGGACGAAATCGGGGAGAGAGGAACCGTCCCTCTCTCCCCCAAGACCTCACGGGCGAACGCGGATGACCGTTTTCCCCGCGCGTCGCTCGGTCGAGTTGAAGGCGGCGATCGCCTCGTCGAGAGGAGCGACTTTGCCGATGTTCGTCCGCAGCCGTCCGTTCCGCACCCGCTGGACGATCTCGCTCAGCTGGGCACGATCGGCTTCGACGACGAAGTCGACCGCCAGGCCATCCACGGGCCTCGCCTCGGCCGGGCCGACGACAGTCACCATCGTGCCTCCGGCTCGGATCAGCGCCGCGGACCGCTTCTGGATGTCGCCGCCGATGACATCGAACACCAGATCGACGCCGCGCACGTCTTCGAGGGCGTCGTTCTCGAGGTCGACGAATTCGTTTGCGCCGAAGTCGAGCGCCTTCTGGCGGTCGGCAGAGCGTCCGGTGCCAATGACGTAGGCGCCGGCCTCTCGTGCGAGCTGCGTCACCATCGACCCGACGGCGCCGGCCGCGCCATGCGCAAGGACGCTCTGCCCCGCCTGAAGACGGCCGTGCTGAAACAGTCCCTGCCACGCGGTCAGGCCCGAGATCGGCAGGCTAGCGCCCACCGTGAAGTCGACATCGCCCGGCAATGGCGCGAGGTTGCGGGCCTCGATAGCGATATACTCCGCCAGGGTGCCGTCGCGATACCAGTCGGCGAGGCCGAACACCCGCTGGCCCACCGACAGTCCCGTCGTACCGTAGCCCAGGGCGGTGACCACCCCGGCCAGCTCGTGCCCGGGGATCGATGGCGTCCGGTCGCCGTCGACGCGATCGGTCCAGGTCGAGGGCCACGTCAGCTCGGTCGGGACGAACCCCGACGCATGGATCTCGACGACGACATCGTTTATCGCCGCCTGCGGCTCGGGCCGCTGCACCACCTTCATCCCGGCCGTTCCTGCAGCCTGGTCCGTCACTACGATCGCTTTCATGGGAATTGTCTCCTCAGACATTTGTTGGTTCGGGGTAATTTACGGGCGTGGAAGGTCTTCGATCTCTCACGCAATCAGCCATTGGCGCGGCGCCTTCCACGAGAGCGGCAGTTCTTGCCATCCTTGTCTCCGTAAGATCTGGAGTTGCTGGGGATTATGCAAAGTCCAGGACATCGGCCACCGGCATGCGCGGCTTCTGCGGCCAGTTGCCGGCTCGCTCCGGGCCGACGGTCAGCAGCATCACCGGCACTTCGTCTTCGGCCAGGCCGAACTCGCGGTGCACGGCCTCGGCGTCGAAACCGATCATCGGCGTCGAACCCAGGCCCAGCGACCGGGCCGTGTAGATGATCGCCGCGGTGCCAAAGGTCGCGGAGCGTACCGCCTCGTCGCGCTGGCGCCGCGGCTGATCGTCATACAAACCGCGAGCGGGGATCTCCCATTCCGGCACCAGGTGCGCCGGCATGATGCCGGCCTCCACCACGGGCGCCAGGCGGGCTGGGACGGTGCTGGCATCGGCCAGCCTGCCGATGATGATGAAGGTCATGGCCGCATCGGTGATCGCCGGCTGATTCCAGGCGATCGGGCGCAGCCGTGCCTTGGCTTCCGGCGAGCGTACGGCGATGAAGCGCCAGTTCTGCAGGTGGAAGGAGGTTGGCGCGGACGTGCCGATACGCACCAGGTCGCGGATTTGGTCGTCGCTCAGGGTGGCAGCGGGATCGTAGTACTTGGCGGCGCTGCGGCTTAGGATCGTTTCGATGACGGCATTCGTCGCGAAAGCGTTTTCGCTCTTCCCGGTTTGCGCGAAGATCTGGGCGGCTACGCGGGTTGCGGGTCCGGTGGTGGCGAGGCAGTTCATTGGATGGCTCCCTTATCAAGTGATTGCGGAGCCTAATCTACGGGGAAGAATGATTATTTCGAGGCTGAATTAGCTCAATGTGATGCGCGAAAGGATCAAATTGCGCTTTCTCGATTCCGGACCGCGCGTCTTACTCGCCCTTGTGCGCCAGTCGCCGCCACTCCCCCGGCGTCATCCCCGTCCTTTCGGCGAAAACACGCCGGAACGCCGAAACGGATTGATACCCGACGGTCTCGGCCACGGCCTCGGTGCTGATCGCCGGCTTCTTCAACTCGTTGGCGGCCAGGCTCATGCGGAGATCGGTCAACAAATCGAGCGCGGAGCGACCCAGCTTGTCCTGGAACTGGCGCATGAACGTAGCGCGCGACATCCCGCACAATTCGGCCAGATCGGGCAGTTTCCAGGGCCGTGCCGCATCGGCGAACATCGCGGAAATGGCTGGAGCAAGCCGGGGATTGCCGGCCAGGGCCAACAAGCCTTCGGGGGCTTTCCCGGATTGGCTCGCCGCGCGCAGTACCAGTGTGAACAGGGCCGAAGAAAGCGCGTTGAGAATGGCGCGTCCTCCGGCTCTGTCTCCGGCGGACTCCATTCGCATCAGCGTCACCAGGCCGGCCAGTTGGCTGGAGGCGGAGCCGATGCCGTTTTCTTCATCGCCGTCCTTGGACCGCGCCACCAGATCCGCAGGCAGGTAGTTGCGGACCAGCCGATCATGGGGTGGTGCGATAAAAAATCGCCCACACAGCAGATCCAGTTGCTCGCCCTGGCCATCATTCTCGCTCAGCATCCATCCGGCAGCCCCCCGCCGTTGCTGGGTAGGGATTGGTATTTGCCCGCTGCCGTCGTGCAGCACATGCGCCGCGCCGTGAGGCAGCAGCACAATATCTCCACTCACCAGCTCCCTTGCTGCTCTCGTGTCCGGATCCTCCAAAATGGCCCGGCCCCTGACGATGACATGGTAGGGAATTTCGTTTGCGGCAGCCTTGCTCCAGGCAATGCGCCACGGCGCACCGTAGGCGCAGCGGACCTCGAGCTGGCCGGTAACGGTGATGATTTGCAAGAGATGGCTGAGCCAGTCCACTTCAGACATTGGACCTCGAAAACCGGAATGGTGAAACATCTTATCGCAATTGTGCACTGGTTCTATCTGTCGCTCACATTTCGACCGCGCCTGGATGGGAGCGAGCACCGGGCGCCCCACGATCGGAACAGGGCCTGTATCAGGCGTGCGGTCGAGTGCGGATTCCTTTCGCCCTTCAAAACGGATGCACGACCCAACCGCGCAGGCTATATTGTCGCATGGGGCCGACGTCATCGAAGGGGAGGGCATGACATGCAGGCAATGCCGATAGCGCATCACGTCGCGCAACCCGAGGTCGTGCCCTCCGTGACCGGCTATCCGGCCGCCGTCCTGTGCTGGCTGCTTTCGGCTGGCGTCTATATCGCGGCCAAATGGGTGGCGCCTGAAATGCCACCCTGGGGCCTCTGCTTCTGGCGGCTGACGCTTGCCTGCGCCATCCTGCTGCCGATCGTGCACCGTCATCACGACGCGATGATCGGACTGTTGCGAACGCGCGTCGTGGAGGTCGTCGCGGTGGGGGCGATCGGCCTCACCCTGTGCCAAGGTATGATCTACCATGGCCTCAACGACACCGACGCCACCACGGCCGGCATCATCATGGCGCTGTCGCCTGTCATGACGATGGTGCTCGCCCGTTTCGTGCTTGGCGAGCCGCTCGGGCTGTGGAAGTCGCTAGGCGCGCTGGTTGCGCTCGCCGGGATGATTTTCATCGTTGCCCACGGCAACCTGACGGCGCTGCTGCAACTCAAGTTCAACGCCGGCGAGCTGTGGATCGTCGGCAGCGCGTTCTGCTGGGGCCTGTACACCGTGCTTTTGCGCCGTGCCAAATTCGGCATCGAACTCCTGCCGATGGTCGTGCTGCTGCTCGGCGCTGGTGCGCTGGTCGCCTTGCCGTTCCATGTGTGGGAATTGTTCAACGACGAACGCTCCGCCATGGACGTCCACAGCATTCTCGCGCTCGCCTATCTGGCAGGTCCGGGCGGCGCCTTGATGTACTATCTCTACAACAAAAGCGTGGAAACGCTCGGCGCGAGCCGAGCGAGCATGCTGCTCTACCTGCAGACGGTGTTCGTCGCTGTGTTAGCCTATCTGCTGCTCGGCGAGGGCTTGCACGATTACGATCTGGTCGGCGCGGCCTTCATCGTCACCGGCATCGTACTCGCCACCGTGGCCAAACCCAGGCCAGCTCAACCACGCGTGGCGTAGATAAATCGAAGGTCAGGGCGGTTCACTGTCGAAACAGGCGCGCAGCAAATGCAACCCTTCTTCGATGCGGGGCGTCGGAATGGCGCCATACCCCAGCATGATGCCGGCTCGCGGTATGGCGTTCACGGCGAACCGTGACAGGATCTGGACGGCGACGCTGCGATCGGCTGCGCGGCGGGCGACCTCGGCGATCCGGTCCGCCGACATTTTCCGGGCAAGAGCGGTGAGATGGAGCCCCGTTGTCGATGGGATGAGCTCGAGATGCCCGGCAAAATCATTGGCGATGGCGTCCGCGATGATCTGGTGCCGTTCCCGGTAGATCGCGTTCACCCGACGGATGTGACGCGCAAAGGCGCCCTCATCGATGAAACGCGCGAGCGCTGCTTGCGCCGGGGTCGATGAATGCCAGTCGCTGACGAATTTCGCTTTGTGCACGGCCGCTCGCAGCGATGGCGGCGTCAATATGAAGCCCAGCCGAAGCGTCGGCAGCATTGTCTTCGAGAAGGAGCCGACGTAGATGACCCGGCCTTTTGCGTCGAGCGTCTGCAACGGCTCGAGGGGACGGCCTCCGAAACGGAACTCGCTGTCGTAGTCGTCTTCGATGATGGCCGCGTTATTTCGCTCGGCCCAGGCCAGCAGCGCCTGCCGGCGCGGCAGCGTCATCGTCACCGAAAGCGGAAATTGATGAGACGGCGTGACATACACGGCTCGGACTCCGCGCGGTAGCGCATCAACGACCAGGCCCTGGCGATCCACCGGTACACCGACCACACGAATACCCAAGGCCTTGAACAAATGCCTCGGAGGACCGTAGCCCGGATCTTCAATGGCAATTGCATCGCCCGGTGCCAGCAGGACGCGGGCCAGGACATCCAGTGCCTGCTGCGTACCGTTTGTGACAATGATGTCGTCCGCAGCCGCCCCGATCCCTCGGGAGATGCCTATGTGCCTGGCGATTGCGACCCTGAGATCGTGATGTCCGGCGGGATGCTCGTAAGTGCCGGCGGTCGCTTCGCCCGAACGCAGCGCCCAAACCACCGACCGCCGCCACGCCCCGTGCGGAAACAGCGAAGCATCGCAAAACCCGGCGTGAAAGTCGAACCGAACCGGCTCGAATGCGGGTGGTGGGGCTATCGCCTCCCAGATCTGGCGTGGCTGGAGCACGCCGGTAGATCGGCGTCCGGTCTTTTCTCGCCCGGCCGGCACGACCAATTCGCTGATGAACGTCCCAGACCCCTGCCGGGATGTCACGAACCCTTCCGCGGCGAGCCGTTCATAAACCACGGTCACGGTGGCACGCGACACGGCAAGCGTCCGCGCCAGTTCGCGGCCAGGCGGCAGAGGGTCGCCGGGCCGCAGCCGTCGATCCAGAACGGCGCGCCGTATCTGACGATAAATCTCGCCGCTGAGATTCTTGCGCCCGACCAGGCTTATGTGAAAGGCGGTCATTGTTCAGCAACTGGAATTGGTCTGACGCAGGCACTGGAATTCAGCCTGCCACCAGTCCTCCTGCGTCCTGCGCTGGCTTAGCGGTAGCGCCTTGCAAGTGTCGTCATGCCAATTGGAATTGGACTGGCCAAGAATCCATGAATTGGCACTTCTATCGGTCCTCTAGCCTCCTTACCATTGCTTCGGCGGCAAGGGAAGAAGCGGATGGCCGGCTATGGGAGGCTGAAATGCCTCGAGCGGAGACTCGAATCCATCACCCGTCGAGCGTGCGACTACCTTGGTCTGTGCCGAAAACCACAGTCGCGGCCCTCAAGACTTGGCAATTATCCGTCTCAAGAGGTCGGGCAATCGCGGATTTGTCCCCCGAGCTGTTGAGGGACATTCGGGTCCATGCCATCGATCTGCCGGACCACGGGGCCGATCCTACGCCGGTCGCCAGGGCTGACCCTATTGCGCCCCATCGGCGCGGCCTTGCGAGCACAAGGCCGCCGCCGCGTGCTGGTGGACCATTCGATCGGCGGCATTTTCGAAACCCGCGCCGTCGAGATCACCGCGCGGCTCGGAAGCTGCGGACCAATCGTCAACATTTGGGGAGAGTGCCATGCCCAACCATCAGCGCTCTGCTACGCGCACGACAACACTTGCCCACCAGCCCGGTTCGATCCCGGGCGAGACAGGGCTGCGCGCGGCCGACCGACCAATCGTCACCAAGCAAGAGCTTCCTTCCGCTGTCCCACTGATGGCGCTTTCGACCGGTTTCTGGGCCTTCAAGACTCTGGCCGCCGCGCACGAGTTGGACCTCTTCAGCCGCCTTGCGAGCGGCGCCGCCGTCACGGTTGCCGGTTTGGCGGAAGCGCTCGGCCTGCATCAACGACCGGCCGAGATGCTGTTGACCGGCTGCGCTGCACTTGGGCTCCTGGAGAAAACGGACGGCCGCTATCGCAACACGCCCTTAAGCGAAACTTATCTCGTGAACGGTAAGCCGTATTACTTCGGTGGCTTCGTGCAGATGGCCGACAAGCGACTCTATGCGGGCTGGGGAAGGCTTGCAGAGGCGCTGCGCACGAACCGGCCAACCACATGGGATCCGGCAGTGCAATCCTCGATGTTCGAGGGCGAGGATCCTACGATGCTGGCGCTTTTCTGGGAGGCGATGCATTCGCTTTCCACGATGACCGCGCGCAAGCTCGGCGAAGCCGTGGATCTCAGTCATTTCCGCCGCCTCCTGGACATCGGCGGCGGCTCGGGCGCGTACGACATCGAGCTTTGCAAACAATATGGGGCGCTGCGTGCGACCGTGTTCGACTTGCCGCATGTCGCCGCGATCGCCGCGGGAAAGATCGCCGAGGCCGGCTTGACCGACCGCATCGAGACCGCGGACGGCAATTTCTTCGAACAGCTTCCCGGGGATCACGACGTGCATCTCCTGTCGATGATCATGCACGATTGGGACGAGGCGAAGAATCGCGCCCTGCTGCGCCGATCCTTCGAGGCTTTGCCAAGCGGCGGCGCGGTCGTCATCAGCGAGCTTCTCGTCAATGATGAAAAGACCGGCCCGGCGCTGGCCGCGCTGATGAGCCTCAACATGCTGATCGAGACGGAAGGACGAAACTACACCCCGGCCGAGTATTCGGCGTGGCTCGAGGAAGCCGGATTCAGGCACGTCGAGACGGTCTGGTTCGATGCTCCCGCCGCGAACGGCGCCGTGATCGGCCGCAAACCGTAAGGCGCAACGTAGAGCGGATCAGGTGCGCCGCAATCGGCTGGCCGGGCTGCGTAACGGCAGCCCCCGACGGGAGCACGACAAAGGTCATAGGAGAAGCCAAGAACAACCAAGGGAGAAAACCATGTTTCCAGCGTCAGTTCGTCTCGCATTGCTCACGGCCTCGGTCGTCGCCCTTCCATCATACGTCGCCGTGGCCGACGACGCGCAGGTCGCGCGTGGCGAGTACCTGGTCACGATCGCCGGCTGCAACGACTGCCACACGCCCGGCTACTTCTTCGGCAAACCCGATATGTCGCGCTTTCTTGGCGGCTCGGATGTGGGCTTTGAGATACCTGGCGTCGGTGTCTTTCCCGGTCGAAACATCACGCCCGACAGGGAGACCGGCATCGGCAGCTGGACCCCGGAGCAGATCGTCGCTGCGATCCAGACTGGCCAGCGGCCGGACGGCCGCACCCTGGCGCCGATTATGCCCTGGCCTGCTTTTGCGCATCTCACAGCGGACGATGCCATGGCCATCGCGGCGTTCCTGCAAAGCGTGAAGCCGGTAAGCAACAAGGTCCCGGGCCCGTTCAAGCCTGGCGACACGGTGTCGACATCCATGATGCGGATCATCCCGCCGGGCGGAACCGCTGCCGCTGCACCGAAATAGGCCGAAAACCGGCCTTCCACCGGACGTCGTGTTCGACGCCGCCCGGCGTCGTCCCGGAGCATGGCCAAAATGGCATCCGCGCCGGCCTCGCCATTCGCGGCCAGTCCCCACAACCATTTGCACACTCGGAACTGACGGCGGCAGATGCCGCATCCGCGCATCAACTGCTTCGTGCAAGCGCGCCGATGCTGTCGAGCAGCGGCTGTTGGTCGCCGACCCAAAACCAGTGGTCGTCACCGGCGATCTCGATGAACCGCGCGCCCGGGATCCCGGCGGCCAGGAGCCGCCCTGCCTCGACGCGCACGGCGCGGTCGCCGGACCGGTGCAGGACCACCGTCGGGGCCGAGACTTTTGCGAGCAGGGAACGGACATCGGTATCACGCAGCGCTTCGAGCAGACCCGCGACCGCGCCGGGGCTGGAGGCTGCCCTGAGCAATCCCGCCCACCAGGTCTCCGCCTGGCGGTCTCCGGAGAGGCTGGGGGCGAAGGTCTCGATTTCCGCCGGGCCGCCCCAGCCGGCGATCAGCCGCTGCTTCCACAGATCGTATTGCGCGGCGGTCAAGGCGAAGGGATAGTCCGACGCGCGGCTGCCTTTCGCGAGCGAGCCCCACAGGACAAGGCCGATGAGCCGATCCGGATGATCGATGGCGAAACGGACACAACCCGGCCCGCCTTCCGAGGCGCCGATGAGCAAGGCCCGGCTGCTGCCGGCCGCGTTCATGACTGCCAGAATATCCTGCGCTGTCGTTTCGACTGTGGCACGGACACCGACACGGTCGGAAAGTCCCATGCCGCGCCGGTCGAACAGGATCAGGCGGCCCAAGCGCGAAACCGCTGATATCCAGGCGCGGCAGCGTCTGTCTTCCCAGATACGCTCGACATGCGAAATGAAGCCGGGAACAAGCACGATGTCCGTCGGTCCGCTGCCGACGATCTGATAGGCGAGATGGATGCCGTCTACTTCGACGTAGCGCGTCCTGGGCACGTCCAAAGTGACATCTTGAGTTGGCTCCCGCACCAGGGCAAGCGTGGCCGGGTCCGGCGCTACGCCGAGTTCGTCTCGTAACAGCCGGACACAGCTTTCGGCCTGGCGCTCGGCTGCCGCCCTGTCCCCGGCCGCCAGGTGGGCGCGGATCAGGTGACGGTGCGCACTTTCGCTCAAGGGGTCGAGTGCCGCCAGGCGCGTCGCATGCACCACCCCGCTGCGTGGTTCGCCGCCGGCGATCTTCGCTTCGATGGTACGCTCCAGCGTCTGCACCAGTCGGCTACGCAAGGCCTCGCGCCTGAAAAAGACCCATTCGTCGAATTCCGGACAATCCGGGAGTGAGAAGCCGCCGAGATAGTCGCCCTTATAGATGTCGGCCGCCTCGTCGAGCGGGCCGACATTGCAGGCATGCTCGAAAATCTTGGAGTCGAGCTCGACGAAAAGCGCCGGGTGTAGGCTGAGGGATGCCCCCGTGGCGGCGATGACCTCCGTGCCGAACGCGATGCGAATTTTATGCAGTGTGCGCCGAAGGCGTGCTCGTGCGGCTTCTTCGTCGGTTTCGGGCCACAGAAGCGTGGCGGCGACCTCGCGCGCCACGGGCCCGCCGGCCTCGGCGACATAGATGAGGAGCGCGGCCGCCTTGCGCAAGGCGAGCTCCACCGGCTGCCCGTTCAGACGGAACTCCGGAAACCCCAGAAGTCGGAACTCCAATCTTTCCATCGACCCGTACGCGGCCGAGCGGGGACGTTCAGGGGACGCCGGCCTTCTATCCATCCCACGACGTCGGGCCGATCGGGCCCGATCAGGAGACTCCTTGGAGCGAGAAATGTCACCGGTCAATACTCTCAGCCAGCATTGCACGTCCGAGGCCATTGCCGGGGGTGGCGTTCCCATCGGCGTCAAGAACGCAGGGAAAGGAGGCTGAGACATGTGCCAATCCTGTCTCTCCTGGTACGCACGCTGCATTGCTCCCTACCTCGTCCACGCCGGCTGTTCGGCAAACGTGTTCGCGCGCATGCGAAGGCGCCTGATCCCGCGGGCGCAGGGCATTGTCGTCGAAGTCGGCTTCGGGTCCGGCCTGAACCTTCCCTATTACGACGCCGCCAGGGTGGAGCGGCTGGTCGGCATCGATCCCGACGGCACGATGCTTGGCCTGGCCGAACCGAAGATCCGTTCCCTGCCGTTCGACGTCGACTGCATCCGGGCCAGCGGCGAAAGGCTGCCCTTGATCGACGGCCTCGCCGACACGGTCGTCGTCACCTATGCCTTCTGCACCATTCCCGACCCTGACGCGGCGCTGACCGAGATCCGCCGCATATTGAAACCTATGGGCCGGCTGATCTTCATCGAGCACGGCCAGGCCGAGGGGCCGCGCGGCCGCAGATGGCAGGAGCGGCTGAACAAGCCGTGGGGACAGATCGCCGGCGGCTGTCATCTCAACCGCCAACCGCTGCACTTGATCCGAGAGGCGGGCTTCCGCATCGTTGAAGAGGAGCGGGGGCGGTTCCCGCTGCCCTTCTGGCAATTGGGAAGCCACTACGCCGGCGTCGCGGTGCTCCGACAGGGTGACGGGCCATCACCCCAGGCCAGATCGTGCATTACGAGGTCCCACGCACATCCGCTTCCGCGCGGAATTGCCGATGACGGTCGTCGGCATCCCGTTCCTGATGCGCGAGGTCACAGAAGATGGCGTGAGGGACAGCTTCTCGCACCGGAGTTAGCCGACATTCAAACCGCGTGCATCCACGTCTCAGATGGGGCTTTGCAACCCTTCTGTTATCAGCGTTCCGATCATTGAATCATAAACCGCGAGCTGAACGGCAGGCTGGCTGCGCCGACGGCTTTCGGGCTGATGGTCACCCGCGCTGGCAACGCTTGGACAGCGGCAAATTCCCGGCCGATATCGGCGCACAAGGCCTTGGCGATTTTCTGCGGCGCATAGCTGGACAGGAGGACCGTCCTGAACTCGACAAACTGGGTCAGCGCCGAGATCGATGCTTTCAGGCGGTTTGAGCATTCCCCCAGCCATTCGGTGTAGGCCTCTCCAAGATCAGGCCACTCAGGGCTGCTGCTCCAGATGATTTCGGACGAGCGTCCGCGCATGGCCAGTTCGCTTTCCAGGCGCATGAGGCCATGATCGAAGCTGGCACTGGAGTTTCCCTTATAGATCTGGTGGTTGAGGATGAGCCTGCTCTGCAGCCTAGCTCCGAGATAGAAGAACAAATAGTCGTTCAGCGGCTTTGCGACGCCGAACATGCTCTCGCCGCCGGCCGCCGCGGTGATGTCGTTCTGGACGAAGACCGGCAGCTTGATCTGCTCTTCGATCTCGCTTTGCAAAGCCTTCAGGGACGTGCTCGATCCGTTGCCGGTTGCAGCCATGGCGTCGACCTCATCGGGAACGGCCAGCCCGATACCCGCGACCCGGCTGCGCGCCTCGACCGGCAGGCTCGTCATGGCTTGCCTGATCGTCGCAAGCAAATCGTTGTTTTGCGGAAACGGATTGGCTTCATCCGCGGGCAACTGCGTGTGGAAGCGCACGGTGCCGATGAAGTCGATGAGCGCGATGTCGATCCTGCGCCGGCTGAAGCCGACGCCGACCGCGTAGGCACCTTCCGGGTTGAGTGAAAGCGGGATGGTGGGGGGCCCGACACGGCCGCGCTGCGCCTCGCCCTGCGAGACCAGCCCTTCCTGTTCGAGGGAGCGGACGATGACCGAGGCCGTCTGCGCCGACAGACCGGTCTTCTCGCCGATTTCCATCCGCGATATGCCCTCGTTCTGAAGCAGCAGCGACAGCACCAGACGCTCGTTGTAGCTGCGCACGCTCAACGCGTTCAGCCCGCTCGCACGATCGGCGATGCGCAAGGGATTGGGTGGTGCAAACCTCATGTCAGGCAAGGGTCGCCCCATCGGTAAGAGCGCATTGCCGGGCGGCGGTATGGTTGCTCATGTCGAGCGGCTCCAGCCGATCGCATCGACCGCGCGGGCGAGTGCGATGCCAAGCAGTCTGTGCGCTTCGGCATCGATGTGAAATCCGTCCGCTTCGCTGCAGGACACCACCGAGCCAGCATCGAAAAAGTGCAGTTCGAGCGAATCCGCCAGCACCTCGAACTCGAGCGCCAGCAGCCGCGATTTCTCCGGTGCGCCGGCGAAGATGGACTTCCACTCCTTGACGTCGTCCTGCATCGGCGGCGGTGCGACGATCATGATTTCGGGTGTGGTGCCGCCCGGACCGGGCGCCAGTTCCTTGATGTCGTAGACAAGGCAGCCGATGCCCATAGCCACTTCCGACGGCGGTTTGTTGAAGCGGATCTTGAGGTCATTGGTGCCGAGCATGATGATGACGAGGTCGAGCGTCGCATGGCTCTGCAGACAGGGGCGGAGATAGGTTCTACCGTTCTTGTGTGCCCCCTCGATCGGATCGTCGTGGACGGTGGTTCGACCGCTCAATCCTTCCTCGATGACATACCAGTCGGGGCCTAGCTGAGCGCGCAGTATCCCCGGCCAGCGCTCAGCCGGGCCATAGCGCTCGAGCGGCCCCTTGCCGGGGATCTGGCCGTGCGTGTTGGAGTCGCCGTAGCACAAGACTGATCGCATGATTTTCCCGCCGGGACTGACCGCGCGCCGGTGCAGGACGAGCGCTCTTCATGATGAATAGCGGAGTGGCGAAAGGCAAGCAACGGAATAGTCATTCAACATGACTAACTATTGACAGGTCAAACCCACTATGCTTCTAAAGTGCCCGGAGGAGTTCTCGACCGTCATCATTGTCCAGCCGAAATTGGGCCTCGACACACATGTGTTCGGGGGCGGGAGAATTGCGTGCATAGGTCGGTTCGCGACGACAAGCATGCATCGGGAGAGCGTCTCGCGGCCCGTGCGCGTCCGTACGGCCGGAGCAACCACAAGGAGGAGTTCAATGTTAGGATTGCTGAAAACCGTCGGGCTGGGGATGCTCGTTGTATCAGCGCTTGCCGTAACGTCCCTGGCGCACGCGGAAGATGTCAAGCTGATGGACGGCGTCGCGCCGCGCCCCGACGACACGCGCATGACCGAGGCCGGCGCATTCAAGAAGGATCCCCCTTGGGTCATCGGAATGAGCGACTTCGGCGTCAACGCCAACACCTGGACCGTGCAGGTCGCGCATGAGGCGGAAAATGCCGCGGCAAAGGACAAGCGCATCTCGAAGTTCATCCTCCTCGATGCCGGCTTCGATCAGAAGAAGCAGGTAGCCGATATCGAGGATCTGATCGCCCAGCATGTCGACGCGATCATCGTTCAGCCGGTGACCAGCACGTCGGCCAACGCCAGCATTGCCAAGGCGGTCGCCGCCGGCATCCCTGTCATCCTTCACACCGGCCGCATCGATTCCGATGCCTACACCACCGAAATCCAAGGGGGAGCCGAGCACTTCGGCAAGGTAATGGGCGACTGGCTGGTGAAGACCGTTGGCGACAACGGCAAGATCTGGGTCCTGCGCGGCCTTGCCGGCCACCCGGAAGACACCAACCGCTACAATGGGCTGCTGGAATCGCTCAAGGGCACACATGTGCAGATCATCGCCGAGGAGCATGGCGACTGGCAGTATGACAAGGCCAAGAAGCTGTGCGAGACGCTCTATCTGAACAATCCGCAGGTCGACGGCATCTGGTCGTCCGGCGCCGACATGACGCGCGCCTGCGTCGATGTCTTCAAGCAGTTCGGCACGCCGATCCCGCCGATTTCGGGCGAGGGCAACAATGGCTATTTCGGCCAGTGGATCACGGATGGATTCAAGTCGATCTCTCCGGAATACAGCCCGGCCCAGGGTGCTGCCGGCGTGCGCGCCGCTGTAGCCCTGCTCGAGGGCAAGCAACTCTACAAGCGCTATGTCTACAACCCTGATGGCTGGGACAAGGACAAGGCCGCGAAATACTATCGCGACGACCTGACGGCCAATGTCTGGTGGCCGAGCGAACTCCCCGAAGACAAGCTCAAGGAATATTACGGCAAGAAGTGACACGCCGTGGCCGGCGGGGAGTGGACAAGCGTCCCCGCGGGCCCTTCCAGTGGTGAAGCGAGGGTTTAGTGGCCAATCTTATCGAGATGTCGCACATTTCGAAGGCATTCGGGGGAAGCAAGGCGCTCCACTCCGTTTCCCTCGATCTGAAGGCCGGCAGCGTTCACGCCCTGATGGGCGAGAACGGCGCCGGAAAATCGACCTTGATGAAGATCCTGGCGGGCGTGTATCAGCCCGATTCCGGCGGGATCTTCATGAATGGGAAAAAGCTCGATCTGAAGTCACCGCGCGCCGCGCTCGATGCCGGCATCTCGACCGTTTTCCAGGAACACTCGCTGCTGCCTAATCTGTCGATCGCCGAGAACATGTTTCTCGGCCGGGAGCCGACGAACCGGTTCGGCTCGATCGACTATTCCGCGATGAACAGCCGAACCGCCAAGGCACTCGGCGAACTCGGTCTCACGCTAGACTCCTCGCAACTCGTTTCCAACCTGACCATTGCCGAGCGGCAATTCGTCGAGATCGCGCATTGCATCCAGGCCGACGCCGGCGTGCTTATTCTCGACGAGCCGACAGCGGCGCTCAACGCGGCCGATGTCGATGTGCTCAACCGCAATATCCGCCGCCTGCGCGATAGGGGAAAGGCAATCGTCTACATTTCGCATCGCATGGAGGAAATCTTCGAGCTGTGCGACACTGTGACGGTGCTGAAGGACGGCGCACTGGTCGGCACCAGAACGGTGTCCGAGATCACCGCAGACGAACTCATCGCCATGATGGTCGGGCGCGAACTCCAGGACCTGTTCCCAGATCGCACGGGCGACAGGGGCGGCGAAATCCTGCGCGTCGAGAATCTCAGGATCACCGAGACATCGCAGCCTCTGTCGCTGACGTTGCACAAGGGCGAGATCGTCGCCCTCGCCGGGCTTGAGGGACAGGGCCAGCAGCGCTTCCTGCGCTCCTTGATCGGCCGCTACCATCCTTTTGCCGGGACGATTTCCATTAGCGGCAAAACGCTCGACATGCCGCTCTCGACATCATCAGGCGTTCGCCATTTGCAGCAGCTGAAGGTCGGTTTCGTCCCCGAGGACCGCAAGGAGGAGGGGCTCTTTCTCGCTTTGCCGATCGCCCACAACATCGCCATCGGATTGCATTCGAGGCGACGCGAACTTGCGCCGGCGCGGCCCTATCGAAGCGTCGTTGCCAGCATGATGGATGTCATGAACATAAAGGCGACAGGGCCGTCCGCTCCGGTCGGTTCGCTGTCGGGCGGCAATCAGCAAAAAGTGCTGCTCGGGCGCTACCTCGCCGCGGATCTCGATCTTCTCCTGGTGGAAGAGCCGACCCGCGGCGTCGACATCGGCGCCAAGTCCGAGATCTACCATCTGCTGCGCGACTTCACCCGCAAGGGTGGCGCGGTGCTGGTGCTGTCGCGCGAGACGATCGAGCTGATCGGGCTGTGCGACCGCATCTATGTCGTCCACCACGACACAATCGTGGCCGAAATGCCGGCAGCACAGGCGACGGAGCACAAGATCCTCGACGCGGCCCTGACGGGCGGCTCGGCGCGCCGGCACTAGGGGCCTTCCATGTATCGTAGCCTGTCCAACATCGTGAGTGGCCGGAACACACGGCAGGGCCAATGGGGTCTTCCATTGTTGGTTGCCTTGCTCATTTCGCTGTGGCTGTCGGTTCAGACGACGCAGTTCGCAACGGCCGAAAACCTTTTCAACCTGGTTGCGCAGGCGATGCCGCTGGTCATCGCGGCGGTCGGACAACTCGTCGTCGTGCTCGTCGGCGGGCTCGATCTATCGGTCGGCTCGGTCATCAGTTTCACGACGGCGGTGCTGGCGCTCGACCAGCCGGCGATCGTGCTGATCCCGGCGGTCTTCGTGCTGGCCGCATTCATCGGGCTGATCAACGGCCTGGCGATCACCCGTTTCAACGTCCATCCAATCATCGCCACGCTATCGACGCAGTACATTGTCCTTGGCATCACGCGCATCTTGCGTCCCGTCTCCGGCGGCACCGTTCCGGAGATCGTCATTGCTGCCGTCTCAGGCAGTTTCCTCGGTATTCCTTATCCGGTCTTTTGGGGAATCGTCGTGATGCTGTTGGCCTGGAAGCTGCTCTACGGATCGCGATACGGCCTGCATCTGTTTGCGATCGGCGGCGGCATCGCGTCGGGGGCCGAAAGCGCTGCCCGCAATTTCGGCGTCTCCGATCGCCGAAACATCATCCTCGCCTATGTGGTCTGCTCCTGTTTCGCGGCCGTTGCCGGTGTCTTCCTGGCCGGGCGCATCGTGTCGGGTGATCCAAATGTCGGGTTGCTTTTCGAACTCGACACGGTCACCGCCGTCGCACTTGGAGGCACCCAGCTTTCAGGCGGAATCGGCAGCCTGCACGGCACGGTGATCGGCGCGCTTGTGATGGCACTGCTGGCCAATGGCATGAACCTCGCCAACGTCTCGCCCTTTGTCCAGACGGCGATCAAGGGCGGCATTCTCTTGGCCGTGGTCGGGCTGCAATCCCGCAAGAAGATGGGGCTCTGAGCGATGACTGCCGTTCTCGCAAACCCGATCGCCCGGCGTCTGCTTCGCATACCGCCGTCCTACTTTGTCTTCCTCGTGCTTCTGGCCACGCTGTGGGTCGCACGGCCGAACATGCTCAACCTCAACATCATGGGCATCTTCATCAGGCAGATCGTTCCGCTCGGCATTCTCGTGCTGGGGCAGCTCGTCGTCATGCGCGTGAAGTCGATCGACCTCTCCGGCGGCGGCATCATCCTGCTGATCAACTATTTCATCTCGTCGGGCAGTTTCCCGGGCGCGTCGCTGCCCTTCTTCGTCGTACTGGCGCTCGCCACGGGCCTCGTCATTGGCCTGTTCAACGGCTTCATGATCGGCATCCGGCGGGTGTCGGCCGTCATAGTCACGCTGGCCGTCAGCATCATCCTGGTCGGACTGGTGCAGTTCCTGTCGAGCGGCAATCCACCCGGCGATGTGCCGAAACTGTTCAACGACCTCTACAACACGAAGTTCCTGTCGGTTCCGACGCCGGTGCTGTTCTGGATCATGCTGACCGCCGCGGTGTGGCTGCTTCTGTCGCAGACAGTGTTTGGTCGTTACGTGGCCTCTGTCGGCGAGAATGCCGAAGCCGCCCATTTTTCCGGCGTGCCGGTCCAGCGCACGGTCATCCTGGCGCATACGCTCGCCGGCCTGATCGCGGCGATCGCGGCCCTGGTACAGACAGGTTCAATCGCCGTCGGCAGCGTGCGCGTCGGTCTCGACCTGCCGATCCTGGCAGTCGCGGCGACAATCCTTGGCGGCGTCGCCTTCGGTCGCGGCGACGGCGGCGTCTGGGGACCTTTCTTCGGCTCGCTGTGCTTCGCGCTTTTGTTCGTCGTGATGACGGTGCTCGGCATCGACGAACCCGGCAAGCTCATCGCCCAGGGCGTCATCATCCTCGGCGCGGCGATCTTCTATGGAGTGCGCGTGCGAACGCCATAAATCGAAACAGCCAAAGGCAAGCCGGCACCGGCGTTCGCCTGGATCGATAAATCTGCACGTTCAGACAACTGCAAACAGATGGAGAAACATGGATGTCACCGCCAAAAAACATCATGTGCTACGGCGACTCGCTGACCTGGGGCTGGGTTCCGGTCAAGGAAGGTTCGCCGACCTACCGCTACCCCTATGACCAGCGCTGGACGGGCGTGATGGCGGCGGCGCTGGGAGCGGGCTACCATATCATCGAAGAAGGGTTGAGCGCGCGCACGACCTGTCTCGACGATCCCAACGATCCGCGCCTCAATGGCGCCAATTATCTGCCCTCGGCCATCGCGAGCCATCTGCCGCTGGATCTGGTCATCGTCATGCTCGGCACCAATGACACGAAGTCCTATTTTCGCCGGACACCCTACGAGATCGCCAACGGAATGGCGAAACTGGTCGGGCAGATCCTGACAAGCGCCGGCGGCATCGGCACGCCCTATCCGGCTCCGAAAGCGCTGGTCATCGCGCCGCCGCCGCTGACCCCGATGCCGGATCCCTGGTTCGAGGGTATGTTCGGCGGCGGCCACGAAAAGTCCAGGGAGCTGGCCAGGCAGTACAAGGCGATGGCGGATTTCATGAAGATCGACTTCCTGAATGCCGGCGATTTCGTCACCACGGACGGTGTCGACGGCATCCATTTCACCGCTGGCAACAACGCCGATCTCGGCCGCGCGGTCGCCGACAAGGTCAAGTCTATTCTTGAGCCAAGCCGCGCCAGCACCGCCGCCTGAAGTCGCGACGCCCGCCGGCTTGCGCAACAGGCCGGTTCGCAGGCGTGTCGCATTCTTCCTGTATGCCATTGTGGACCCAACGATGAGCCTGGTCCGTAATTCTGCCCAACACGTTCCGTGGCACTTGACCCACTTGCTTTTATGAAGACGAGCTATCCACTCAAGCCGTTCAACAAGCGCACATTCGAGGTTTGCCTGGGCCGATAGTAAGCTTGGGCTCCTCGTCCTTCACGCCGCCTGCACCGCCGCTCCCAACCCTCGAATGATCTTCGCCAGCTCCATGCACTCATTGCGCAAGGTGCTGTTGCGCCGCCAGGCGAAGCAGATCGTGCGCTGCGGCATGGGTTCCTGGAACGGCACGATCTTGAGATCGGGGATAGTGCCGGCAGGTCCCGTGGCCATTTCCGGGATCAGCGTCACGCCGAGCCCGTGCGCCACCATCTGCAAGAGCGTGGTCAGGCTGGTGGCGCCGTAGCTTGCCATCGCCACCGGCCGCACATTGCCGCAGACAGCCAGCGCCTGTTCGCGCAGGCAATGACCCTCCTCTAGCAGCATCAGCCTTTCCAGCGCCGGGCTTTCGGGCGGCACCGGCGGCGAGGCGAAAGCCGGATCGCCTGACGGCACGGCCAGGAAGAACCGGTCGGGGAACAAAGCCTCCGTCACCAGGCCGGGATGGTCGAGCGGAAGCGCGGCGATGAAAGCATCGAGCTTTTGCGACGCGATGTCCTCGACGAGCGAGGCGGTCACCGCCTCGCGCAGTTCGAGCATCAAGTCCGGGAAATGCATTTTCAGCTCGGGCAGCGCACGCGGCAAAAGATAGGGCGCGACGGTCGGAATGATGCCCAGCCGGAAGCGCCCTCCCATGGCAGGGCGGCCACGCCGGGCGATGGTCTCGACCTCGCGTATGTCGGAAAGGATGCGTTCGATGCGCGGCAAAAGGGCTGCCGCCTCGTCGGTCATGCGCACCGATTTGCCGCCGCGTTCGAACAGCCGGCAGTTCAGCCGCTGCTCCATTTCCGCGATCTGCGAGGACAGCGCCGGCTGGCTCACGCCTGCAAGTTTCGCCGCACGCCCGAAATGCAGCGTCTGCGCAAGTGCGTCGAAATAATGCATCTGGCGGACGGTTAGGCCTATCATAAGAAAATCCTATTGAAAGGAACAGGAAAGGCAATTTGTTTTTATCGGCAGGCTGGCCTAGTCTGGAATCATTCCAGGATGGCGGCGCTGGCTGCCCGGAACCCTCGGCAAAATTGGAGTGCAAGATGGACGCGAAAACCGACGACAACAGCGCGGGCAAATGCCCTGTCGCGCATGGACCCGGTGCCAGGACCAACCGTGACTGGTGGCCCAACCAGCTGGACCTCGGCGTTCTCCACCAGCAGTCGAACCTCTCCGACCCGATGGGCGAGGACTTCGACTATGCCAAGGAGTTCGCGAGCCTCGATCTCGACGCGGTGATCAAGGACCTGCACCATGTCATGACGGATTCGCAGGATTGGTGGCCGGCCGACTTCGGCCATTACGGGCCGCTGTTCATCCGCATGGCCTGGCACAGCGCCGGCACCTACCGCATCGGTGACGGCCGCGGCGGCGCCGGCGCCGGCCAGCAGCGTTTCGCACCGCTCAACAGCTGGCCTGACAACGCCAATCTCGACAAGGCGCGCCGCCTGCTGTGGCCGGTCAAGCAGAAATATGGCCGCAAGATTTCCTGGGCCGACCTGCTGATCCTCACCGGCAATGTCGCCCTGGAATCGATGGGCTTCAAGACCTTCGGCTTCGCCGGCGGCCGCGCCGACGTCTGGGAACCCGAGCAGGACGTCGATTGGGGATCGGAAACCAAATGGCTCGACGACGAGCGCTACTCCGGCGACCGCGAGCTTCGCGGCCATCTCGGGGCCGTGCAGATGGGCCTGATCTACGTCAATCCGGAAGGCCCGAACGGCAAGCCTGATCCGCTTGCCTCGGCACGCGACATCAGGGAAACCTTCGGCCGCATGGCGATGAATGACGAGGAGACAGTGGCGCTGATCGCCGGCGGCCACACCTTCGGCAAAACCCACGGCGCCGGCGATGCCTCGCTGGTTGGCGCCGAGCCGGAAGGCGCCGGCATCGAGGCGCAGGGCCTCGGCTGGTCGAGCAAGCACGCGTCGGGCATTGCCGGCGATGCCATCACTTCGGGGCTCGAGGTCACCTGGACCACGACGCCGACCAAATGGAGCAACAACTTCTTCGACAACCTGTTCAATTACGAATGGGAATTGACGAAAAGCCCGGCCGGCGCCCATCAGTGGACGCCTAAGGGCGGCGCAGGTGCCGGCACGGTGCCGGACGCGCATGATCCCTCCAAGCGCCGCGCGCCGGCCATGCTGACCACCGATCTCGCGCTGCGGGTCGACCCGGCTTACGAGAAGATCTCGCGGCGGTTCCACCAGAATCCGGATCAGTTCGCCGATGCCTTCGCCCGCGCCTGGTTCAAGCTCACCCATCGCGATATGGGCCCGGTCGTTCGCTACCTTGGCCCGCTCGTGCCGAAGGAGGAGCTGATCTGGCAGGATCCGATCCCGGCCGTCGACCATGAACTGGTCAGCGAACAGGATATCGCATCGCTGAAGGCCAAGATCCTGGCCTCGGGCCTGTCAGTTTCCGAACTGGTCTCGACCGCCTGGGCTTCGGCCTCGACGTTCAGGGGTTCCGACAAGCGCGGCGGCGCCAATGGCGCCCGTATCCGGCTGGCGCCGCAGAAGGACTGGGACGTCAACCAGCCTGCTGAATTGGCCAAGGTGCTTGCCACGCTCGAATCCATCCAGAAGGCGTTCAACGCGGCACAGACCGGCGGGAAAAAGATCTCGCTGGCCGATCTGATCGTGCTCGGCGGCGTCGCCGCGGTCGAGAAGGCGGCAAAGGATGGCGGCAACGAGGTGAAGGTGCCGTTCACGCCGGGCCGCATGGATGCCTCGCAGGAACAGACCGACGTCGCCTCCTTTGCCGCGCTTGAGCCGAAAGTCGACGGCTTCCGCAACTATGTCCGGGGGCCGCAGCCGATGTCGATCGAGGCGATGCTGGTCGACCGGGCACAGTTGCTGACGCTGACCGCGCCGGAGATGACGGTGCTGGTCGGCGGCCTGCGGGTGCTCGGCGCCAATACCGGCAAGTCCAGGCACGGCGTGTTCACCGACAGGCCGGGCACGCTGACGAACGACTTCTTCGTCAACCTGCTCAGCATGAACACGGTCTGGGATCCGGCCGCCGGTTCGGATGAGATCTACGAAGCGCGCGACCGCAAGACCAAGGCGGTCAGGTGGACCGGCACCCGCGCCGACCTTATCTTCGGCTCGCATGCGCAGCTGCGTGCGCTGTCTGAGGTGTACGGGTCCGCGGATGCCGGGCAGAAATTCGCCAGGGATTTCGTCGCGGCGTGGACCAAGGTGATGAACGCCGACCGGTTCGACATCGCTGCCTGATCCGAGCAAGGACTTCTCGACCCAAGAAAAAGGCGCGGGGCTTGGCCCCGCGCCTTTTTCTTGTCCAGGCTTCCGAAGTCAGTCCTTTTCGAAGACGCGCGCCTTGGCGACGACGCCGGCAACGGCGCCGCCGATCAGCGGCGCGACGATGAACAGCCAGAGCTGGCTGATCGCGGCGCCGCCCGAGAACAGCGCCGGGCCAATGGAACGGGCCGGATTGACCGATGTGCCGGTCACCGGGATCATGGCGAAGTGGATACCCGCCAGCGTCAGGCCGATGACCAGTCCAGCGAAGGCCGTCGCATGCCTTTCCGCGGTAACGCCGAGGATCACGGTGACGAAGGTGAAGGTGCCGATCAACTCCCACAGGAACGCGGAAGAGACGCCCCATTTCGTCTCGTCCCAGCCATTGGCGCCGAAGCCGCCAGTGTGTCCCCCGGCCTGGCCGGAGACGATGATCCACAGCGCCAGCGATGCCAGGATGGCGCCAATGATCTGTGCGATCCAGTAGGGGATGACGTCCTTGGCCGGCAACCGGCCGGCAAGGAACACGCCGAGTGTTACAGCCGGGTTGAGATGCGCGCCCGAAATGGGGCCGATCGCGTAAGCGGCCGCGATAAGGCCGATGCCGAAGGCCAGCCCGATGCCTTCTTGTCCCAGCGGCAGCGCGCCGCCGAAGCCGCCCGTCACCACCGACCCGGTGCCGATGAACACCAACAGGAATGTGCCTAGAACTTCCGCCAGATAAGTCTTCATTGCCCTCTCCTCGTGACGATCCGCCGGTCCACGCTTTCCGCGCCGCGAATCATGGCGGCAAGAGTATTCCCAACCGAAAAACTTGGAAAGCTGAGTTGTCGCATCCCTACCGTGCTTGCAGCCGCCAGTTAATAACATTAGAGAGCTTGCATTTATTGACGATCTGCTGTTGACCGCGCCGGAAGATTTATTGATCGAGCGGTTTTCGCCGATCCCAACAGGCGGCCTGTCGTCGCGAGCCGGGGCGGGGTTCAATCTCACCGTGAAAGGCTCTAAGAGCAGGCTGAGATGATGCGCGCGATTTGGTGGACTGAAGAATGCGACTAGGCGGACGGCTGGCTGCGGCCATCGAAGTGCTGGAAGACATTGGCCGGCGTCATCGGCCGGTGGCCGATGCGCTGAAGGACTGGGGTCTGTCGCACCGCTTTGCCGGCGGCGGCGATCGCGCGGCGATCGGCAACATCGTCTATGATGCGCTGCGCCGCAAGCGCTCGGCAGGCTGGCTGCTGGGCGAGGACACGCCGCGCGCCATCGGCTTCGGCGCCCTGCTGCTCGAATGGGGCCAGACCGCGCGCTCGCTTAACGAAGCGCTCGACGGCGACAAGTTCGCGCCGCCGCTGCTGACGCCCGCGGAACTCCAGGCAACCGAAGAGCGGCGGCTTGCCGACGCCTCGCCCGCGGTGCGCGCCGACATACCGGATTGGTGCGAGCCGCTTCTGCAACGCGCCTTTGGCGAGGCCTGGGTCGAGGAGGGCGCGGCGCTCGCCACCCGCCCGCCGCTCGACATCCGCGTCAACACTTTGCAGGCCGATCGGGCCAAAGTGCTGGCGGAACTTGCCGGAACCGGCGCCAAGCCAGCCCAAATCGCGCCCCAAGGCATTCGCATACCGCCGATCGACGGCGACGGCCGGCATCCCAACGTGCAGGCCGAGCCGGCTTTCCAGAAGGGCTGGTTCGAAGTCCAGGACGAGGGATCGCAAATCGCCGCCGCTCTTGCCGGCGCCGAGCCTGGAATGCAGGTGCTCGATTTCTGCGCCGGCGCCGGCGGCAAGACGCTGGCGCTGTCGGCGGCGATGGGCAATACGGGTCAGGTCTTCGCCCATGATGCCGAGAAGGCGCGCCTGGCGCCGATCTTCGACCGCATCCGCCGCTCGGAAAACCGCAACGTGCAGATCGTCACCAAGCCGGCGGAATTGTCGCCGCTCACTGGCCATATGGACCTCGTCCTGGTCGACGCGCCTTGCACCGGCAGCGGCACCTGGCGGCGGCGCCCGGATGCCAAATGGCGGCTGACGCGAAGGCAGCTCGACGCCCGCAAGGGCGAGCAGATGGCGATCCTCGATGCCGCAAGCAGCTTCGTCAAGCCGGGTGGCCTGCTAGTCTACGTCACCTGTTCGGTGTTCGACGAGGAGAATGGCGACCAGGTCGCAGCGTTTTGCCAGCGCAATGGCGGTTTTGCCCCGGTCGACCATCGCCGGCTCTGGGACAGCCGTTTTCCCGGCCATGAAACGGCGATGCGGCTCGGCGCGCTGGGCGGTATCTGCCTGTCGCCGGGACTGAGCGGCACCGACGGTTTCTACATCTGCGCGCTGCGTAGGGCTTCCTGAATGGAGCGGAAAGCGAAGCCGTCCTGCGCGCCCTCGAGACCAAATTGCTGCAGTGCAGCATTGGATGATTGCTTGCCGCTCACGCCTCTGCAATAAGCTTTTCCGGCAAAGGTGAAAGCAGCGACGGCCATGGCAGCAAAGATCGTACCCGCTCCGGACTATGAGGACCGCGTCAGGGCGTCCTTCGCGCGCCAGCAGGCAATGGCGACCATCGGCGCCGAATTGACGCTGGTGACGCCCGGCATCATCGAAATCGAGATGCCCTATTCGGCCGCACTCACCCAGCAGCACGGTTTCCTGCATGCCGGCGTCATCTCGACCGCGCTGGACTCGGCCTGCGGCTATGCGGCCTTCTCGCTGATGCCGGAGAATTCCGGGGTGCTGACCATCGAGTTCAAGGTCAATCTGCTGGCGCCGGGCAGGGGCGAGCGCTTCCTGTTCCGCGGCTCAGTGACCAAGCCCGGCCGCACCATCATCGTCGCCGACGGCCAGGCCTATGCCTTCGCCGCCGACGGCGAAGCCAAGTTGATCGCCACCATGACCGGCACCATGATGACGATGGTGGGCCGCGACGGGATTGCTGGGTGAGTGGCCGGTTCGCCGCAGGCGAATTCATCGTGCCAGTGGCACGATGAAAGGCCACGAACGCCGGGAGCTGCCGCAGGCAGCGGGTCCCGGCGAGCAGGCGGTGAAGACTGCAGGACAGGGAGGAGTAAATCATCATGACCGACAAAGTGTCGCGCCTGTCCGGCAAGGGTGTCCTTTTCGTCATGGCTGCGCAGGCCGAATACGGGCCGCATCTACAGCGGCTGTTCACCCCGCTGATGACCGGTGTCGGCCCGGTCGAGGCAGCCGTCCGGCTTGGCGCCGAATTGTCCTGGCTGAAGTCGCAAAAGGCGCTGCCGGACCTCGTCGTGTCGCTCGGCTCGGCCGGCAGCCGGACCTTGGAGCAGACGGAAATCTATCAGGCCGTCTCGGTCAGCTATCGCGACATCGACGCCTCGCCGCTCGGCTTCGAGAAGGGCGCGACGCCATTTCTCGATTTGCCGGCTACGGTGCCGCTGCCGTTGCGCATCCCGGGCATAAAGGAGGCGACGCTGTCGACCGGCGGCGCAATCATCACCGGCGCGGCCTTTGACGCCATCGCGGCCGACATGGTCGACATGGAGACCTTCGCCTGCCTGCGCGCCTGCCAGCTGTTCGAGGTGCCCCTGATTGGGCTGCGCGGCATTTCCGACGGCGCGGCTGATCTCAGGCATGTCGGCGACTGGACCGAATATCTGCACGTCATCGACGAAAAGCTGGCGGATGCCGTCATGCGCCTCGAACAGGCTATCGGCGCGGGCTTGCTTTGGACGGGTTCTCCTGGTGACGTGGCGGGACCGGTCTGAAAGTCGGGCTCGCAACCCATTGCGCCGACTCGTTTCTTTCTCTAAACGCTCGCCATGAAAACAGCCAATCAACCCGACACCGTCCTGATTGTCGATTTCGGCAGCCAGTTCACCCAGCTCATTGCCCGTCGCATCCGCGAAGCCGGCGTGTTTTCCGAGATCGTGCCGTTCCAGTCGGCCGAGGCGGCATTCAAGCGCATCAATCCAAAAGCCGTGATCCTGTCCGGCGGTCCGGCCTCGACCACGGATATCGGCAGTCCGCGGGCGCCGCAGATCGTCTTCGAGGCCGGCGTGCCGGTGCTCGGCATCTGCTATGGCCAGATGGCCATGTGCGTGCAGATGGGCGGCGTTGCCGAAAGCTCCAACCATCGCGAATTCGGCCGCGCCTTCGTCGAGATCGAGAAGGAAAGTCCGCTGTTCGAGGGCCTGTGGGCGATCGGCCAGCGCCATCAGGTGTGGATGAGCCATGGCGACCGCGTCATCTCCTTGCCCAAGGGGTTCGAGGTGTTCGGCAAGTCGGAAGGTTCGCCCTTCGCCATCTTCGGCAATGTCGAGCGCAAGATGTATGGCATCATGTTCCATCCGGAAGTGGTGCATACGCCCGACGGCGCCCGGCTGCTCAGGAATTTCGTCCACAACATCGCCGGCATCGAGGGCGACTGGACGATGCGTGCCTACCGCGAGCACGCGGTCGAGGCGATCCGCAAGCAGGTCGGCAAGGGCAAGGTCATCTGCGCGCTCTCCGGCGGGGTCGACTCCTCGGTCGCCGCGCTGCTCATCCACGAGGCCGTCGGTGACCAGCTCACTTGCATTCTCGTCGACCATGGCCTGATGCGTAAAGACGAGGCCGCCGGCGTCGTTTCGATGTTCCGCGAACACTACAATTTGCCACTCATTCTGGTGAACGCGTCGGATCGCTTCATCGGTGCGCTCGAAGGCGAGGCGGATCCCGAGAAGAAACGCAAGACCATTGGCCGCCTGTTCATCGAGGTGTTCGAGGAAGAGGCCAAGAAACTCGGTGGCGCCGATTTCCTGGCGCAAGGCACGCTCTATCCCGACGTCATCGAAAGCGTCTCCTTCACCGGCGGCCCGTCGGTGACGATCAAGTCGCACCACAATGTCGGCGGCCTGCCCGAGCGCATGAACATGAAGCTGGTCGAGCCGCTGCGCGAACTGTTCAAGGACGAGGTCCGCGCGCTCGGCAAGGAACTCGGCCTGCCCGAGAGTTTCATCGGCCGCCACCCGTTCCCGGGCCCGGGCCTTGCCATACGCTGCCCCGGCGGCATCACGCGCGAGAAGCTGGAGATCCTGCGCGAGGCCGACGCCATCTATCTCGACGAGATCCGCAAGGCGGGGCTGTACGACGCCATCTGGCAGGCCTTCGCCGTGCTCTTGCCGGTGCAGACGGTTGGCGTCATGGGCGACGGCCGCACCTACGAATTCGTCTGCGCGCTGCGCGCCGTCACCTCGGTCGATGGCATGACGGCAGATTTCTATCACTACGACATGGCCTTCCTGGGCGCCGCCGCCACCCGCATCATCAACGAAGTCCGCGGCATCAACCGCGTGGTCTATGATGTGACGTCGAAGCCGCCGGGGACAATCGAGTGGGAATGAGGGATAAAAACGGCGGCAATAGCGTAGTTTCGGCGGTGGTTTTCGCCTCCGCTTAATTGCCGCTCCCGCCCGTCTTTCACTTCCATTGAATTCGCCTACTCCATTTCTTGCCTACAGGATCGATCTGCGCCCGCTTCAGGATGGTGTAAAGCCGTTCCATTGGCGGGAGTGCTCTGGCGTAGAATAGCGTACACAATGGCGGGTCTGTTCGAGCCCCATTGTCGTCGGTCAGGAGTGTGCACGGCGATCCCGAAACCGGCCGTTCCGTATGCGGCCTGAGAAGCGGTACACTCACGTTTCAGCTTGGACTTGCAGCTATTCCCGCTTGCACCATTGTACGTCGGTTTGTGACAGAAGCCGATGTTCCCGCATTTACCCCCCATCCTTTCCCTATTCTAGTTTTGACGGTCGAGCGCAGCAGAAGCCGATCCGGTCGACGGGTTCGCCAGGATGGCGCCCGTAATGATGCGAAAGAGATGATCGGCCCGCGGCGCGAATGAGGGTTGGTCGACCGCCCAGCCGAGCGCCGTCATCAGGGCGAACAGGTCATCCCCATTCATGTCGGGCCGCGCCGCGCCTTCGGCCTGTGCGCGGAGCAGCAGTCGCGCGCTCGCCGAGTGCACCGCTGCGCATGAAGCGTAAAGAGCGGAGTTCGGATTCGTGTGGGCGGCGGCCATCATGGCGACGACGCCCCTATAGCTTTGGGCGAACGCCAACCACTCCTGGAACCAGGAGATGAGCGCTTCGTCAGGCGAATCCGAGGTTTCGAGTTCATCTGCCCTCTGAGTCAGTGCGTCCAGATTCGTACACAGCAGCGCCTCGAACAGGGCTTCTCGCGTCGGGAAATGACGAAGCAGCGTGGCTAACCCGACCTCGGCCCGACGGGCGATATCGCGCATGGACGCATTGATACCGTGCTCGGCGACGACGTCACGCGCGACCGCGAGGATATGGCTGTAATTTTTTTTTGCGTCGGCTCGCATGAGATGCCTTGATAAGCGGATCAGTGATCCGTATATGTGGATCGATGATCCGGTTATTAAGCGGATCGGTGAACCACTAAATAGAGTTCGTCTGCACAAATGGCAACAAAGGCGCTGCCCGCCCCGCAAGGAAAATGAACATGAGCACTATCAGCATCATCGGGTCAGGCGGTATGACCGCAGCGATCGGCGACCTTGCCGCCAAGGCCGGACACACCGTCGAGGTGATGAGCCGCGACGGTGCCAAGTCGCGGGCGCTGGCCGAGCAGGTCGGAGCCGGCGCGACGACCGGAACGTTTGGCGCCGCTCCGGTCGGGGACATTGTCATCCTGGCGGTTCCCTATTCGGCCGTTCTCGACGTGGTGAAGCAGTACGGCGAAAAGCTGGCAGGCAAGCTCATTGTCGACATCACCAACCCCATCAAATCCGACTTCACGGGTTTCTTGACTCCTGAAGACAGTTTCGGCGCGCAGGAGATCGCCAAGGTTGCTCCTGCCAATGCCACTATCGTCAAGGCGTTCAACACCCAGAACGCCCGGGTCTTGGCTGCCGGTCCAATCGGGGGCCATCCATTGGACGTGTTCATCGCCGGGGACGACTCTCAAGCGAAGGCGCGCGTCTCGGCGTTCATCGACAGCCTCGGACTACGTCCGATGGATACCGGGCGGCTGATTATGGCCCGAACGCTGGAGCACGCCTGCATGCTGTGGCTGGGCCTCATGACCCACTCCGTCAAACACACCAACTTCTCAATCCGCGTCAGCCTCCTCGGCTGAGCCCGCGGCACCACGTCTCGCATCACATTACCCAAGGAGCAGCAGCATGCGCGTTTTCGTTACTGGCGGGACCGGCCATATCGGTTCGTATGTCATCCCCGAGCTCATCGCGGCCGGACATGAGGTCATTGGCCTGGCCCGGTCGGACACGTCCGCGACTGCGGTATCGGCACTCGGCGCCAAGGTACGTCGCGGGGATATCACCGACCTCGATGGGCTCAAGGTCGCGGCGGCGGAGTCCGACGGCGTCATCCACGTCGCGCACCGGCAAGACCTGCTGCCCTCCGGCGGGATCGACGCCGTGGCAGCCGCGGAGCTCCAGATCATGCTCGCCTACGGCGAGGCGCTGGCGGGGACCGGAAAGCCGCTCGTCGTCTCAGGGAGCATCGGCTCGCCGGGGTGGGAAGGCCTGGGCCGGCCAGCCACCGAGGAAGATCCGGCTCTTCCCGGCGGCGAAGCATACAAGGGCACCCTGCGGGTTCGCAACGCCGTGGAACTCGCCGTGATCGGCTTAGCGGGACGGGGCGTGCGGTCTTCGGTCGTCCGAATTCCTCCCATCGCGCACAGCACGACCGATGCCGGCTTCCTCCAGCTGCTGATCGGTCTCGCGAAGGAGAAGGGCGTAATCGGTTACCCCGGAGACGGCGCGAACCTCTGGCCGGCTGTGCATGCCCGCGACCTGGCCTCCCTGTTCCGCCTGGCGCTGGAGAAGGGGCCGGCTGGCAAATATTGGCACGGGATTGAGGGCGAGGGCATCCGGTTCCGCGAGATCGCTGAGGCCGTTGGCAGCCGTATGGGCATGCCTGCTGTGCCCATCCCTGCGGACGTACTGATGTTGCCGGGCTTCTTCGGCTTTCTCGCGAACTTGGTCACGCTGGACCTTCCGGCGTCCAACGCCATCACCCGCCAGACGCTCGGCTGGGAGCCAGCTCAGCCGGGCCTGCTCGAGGACCTCGACAACGGCCATTACTTCCCGGCGGATCGTATCGCGATCCCGTGATCCGTCCACCCAACTCACAAGGAGACAACACATGAGCACTATCAGCATCATCGGCTCAGGAGCCATGGCCGCCGCGATCGCGGGCCGTGCCGCCAAGGCCGGACATACCGTCGAGGTTGTCAGCCGCGACCCCGCCAAGGCGCGGGTGCTCGTCGACCAACTTGGAGTCGGAGCGACCACCGGGACATACGGCGCCGCCCCCGCGGGCGACATCGTCATCCTCGCCGTGCCGTACAGCGGTGCCGCGGCGGCGGTAGCCGACTTTGGGAAAGCGCTCGATGGCAAGGTGATCGTCGACATCGCCAACCCGGTTGCCCCCGACCTCTCGGGCCTCGTCACGCCCCACGGCAGTTCCGGCGCGCAGGAGACCGCAAAGGGCCTCCCCGCCGGCGCGCATGTTGTGAAGGCATTCAACACGATCTTTGGTCACGTGCTTGCGAAGGGCGGACGCCTCGACGCGTTCATCGCAGCCGACGATGCGGAGGCGAAAGCGCGCGTCTCGACGTTTCTCGAAAGTCTCGGGCTGCGTCCGCTCGACGTGGGCGGCTTGCACATGGCCCAGACGCTGGAGGCGCTCGGTTTGATGATGATTGGCCTCGCCAAAAACGGCGCCGGCACCTGGGACTTCGCCATGAACGTCGATATCGGCTAAATCACCGACATCAGCCCTCCGCTGCACTACAGCCAAGAAATCGATCATGATCACTCCCTTCCAGATTCCCTATGATGCGGACCAGGCCGCTGACCTTCGTAGCCGCCTCGCACGGACGCGTTGGGCCGACGCGGTAACTGACGACTGGACCATGGGAACCGAGCGCGGCGTCCTCAACCAGTTCATCGATTTCTGGCGTGACGGCTATGACTGGGCGCAGCGACGAGACCGGCTTAACCAGCTTCCCCATTTCCGGACGACGGTCGACGGCCATGGCATACACTTTCTGCATTTTCGCAGCGGCCAAAGGGGATCGATCCCGCTACTGCTGATGAACGGCTGGCCGTCAAGCTTCGTGGAGTTTCAGCGTATAGCACCGCTGCTTACCCAGGGAACGCCGGCATTCGATGTCGTGATCCCCACCATGCCCGGCTTCGGCTACTCGGACAGGCCAACCCGGCCCTACGAGGCGGAGCCCAGCGACCTTTATCCGAAGCTAATGACGATGCTGGGCTATGGGCGGTTCGTCGTGGCTGGGACTGACATCGGCTCCGGCCTTGCCACGCGAATGGCGCTTCGGCATCCGGCGCGTTTGCTGGCTCTCCATGTCTCGGCGGTCGCGCCGAAGCCGATTCCAGAAGATGCGTCGCCCCTGTCGAAAGCCGAGATCGACTATGACGAGCGCCTCCAACTGTGGAGCCGGGAGGAAGGGGGCTATCAGGCGATCCAGAGCTCGAGGCCACAAACGCTCGCCTTTGGGCTTGCCGACAGTCCTGTTGGCCTAGCCTCGTGGATTGTCGAGAAATTCCGGGCCTGGACGGACTGCGATGGCGACGTCTTCTCTGTCTGGCCCCTCGAAGCCTTGATTGACACCCTGATGATCTACTGGATGACCAACACGATCGGGTCGTCTGTCCGCTACTATTACGATGCCGCCCGGCTGCGGCCGCCGTTGCGGGCAGATGACTTCGTGCATGTTCCCACCGCCGTCGCGATGTGGCCATATGATCTGGCGCTCGCGCCGCGCGAGCGGGCCGAGCGGCTCTACAATGTGCGGAGTTACACCGTCTTTCCGCGTGGCGGGCATTTTCCGGCCTGGGAAACGCCGGAACTCTACGCCGACGATTTGCGAAAGATCGCGCTCGCCGCGATCTGAACGAACAAGCGTGTTCCGCTTCACCCACGAGCGGGCACGGCTCGTGGAGATTGCCCGCCAGCGGCGTGCCGAGCAGGCGGCTGGCCAAGCTCGAAGAACAGCGGGTGGAATATCTCGATCGCAAGCTCGCGCAGCCAGAGCAGCGTGATCGACTACGGACGTTTCTGATGACGCTTCCCGCTGACTCCATCTCCGAGGAAGCGTTCGGGCGAAGAAGGAAGGTTACCGCTAGAGCCATTCACGGTCCACGATCTTCGGCATACGGGATCAGTGTTTTGGTACATCTGCCCCAGACGATTTTTCCATCTCGAAGCGAGCTAGCAAGTCACTATCGTCGCCAATTGCCGGCTTGATGCTGCCTTGGCAGCCCGCTTCCAAGTTCGCGTTTCCGGCTCCTTTGGAAGCGTTCCGTGCACGAATTGCAGGCCCCTCCGGCCGTTCGCATCGCGATGGACGTGAGGGCATTGTTTCTGATCACCAGATTGGCGCTTCGCGCATTGTCTCGGGCACGACCGGTTCGAACCCTCCGATAGATCTCCGTGCCTGACATATCGCCGCGTCCGGCTGCCATGCAGCCGTATTTTCGGCGATTGCTTGCCTGTGGTCGATCACTCGGCATGGGGTTCATCGATATCTCTATTCCCACAATGAATTTGCGAGCGAAGGAAAGAGAACGAAAATAAACGAAACAAACGGATATGGGGAGGCGCATGGACGCGCAGACTAATCCAGAAAGCAGGCAGTGGATCCAGGCGGTCCGTGCCGACAGTCTTCCTGTCGACGATGCGACGCGCATCGAGCACCAGGGGGTATGTATCGCCATCTTTAATCTTGCCGGCAAGTTCTACGCCACTTCAGGCATTTGCACGCACGCCCACGCCTTCCTTTCGGAAGGCTATATCGACGGCCAGACGGTGGAGTGTCCTTTGCATCAGGGACTGTTCCACATCCCCACCGGCACACCGCTTTCACCGCCCGTCACCGAGCGGCTGAAGACCTACGAAACCAAGGTGTCGGACGGCTACGTCCACATCCTGGTGGAAGGAGGAGTGACTTGAACTTGTCGGGATATATCCCGGGCTGAAACCAAAATATGGGAGGAGACCTAAAATGCTGAAATTATCACGTCGCCATCTGCTGAAGACAGCCGCGGCGCTTTCCGTTCTCGCTGCTGCACCGCTGACGACAGTTCCGGCCTTCGCCGAAGACTCCGTCCACGCCGTTCTCAATGGCCTGATCAAGAAATACTCCGACGAAGCCAAGGCGGGCATATCGAATGCCGACGTCAGTGCGCTGTTCGAAAAGGACGGTTTCCGGGACTATCTCGACGTCTATCCGGTCGGGGACCTCGCCGGCGGATTCGTCTGGAAGCCGGGCATGGGCGCCAGCTTCGTCGGCCCTTACAGCAAGCTGCAGATCAAGGCGCCTTTCACGGATTATCTGCCGTTGCCTGAAGGTCCGGTGCTCGACGCCAGCAAGAAATATCGCATCGGCCTGGTCTTCCATGGCTTCAACCATCCCTGGCTGATCAGCCTCGCCGACACCGCCGCCTGGGAAGCCAAGCGCCATCCGAATATCGAACTGGAGGTGATCGACGCCGAGTTCGACGACAACAAGATGGGCCAGGTGATCGATACGTGGATCGCTAAGCAATATGATGGCATCGTGCTGTGGCCGAACCGTGAAGCGCCGATGGGCCCGCCCGTGGACCGTGCCATAGCCGCCTTGGCGCCGGTATTGTTTCCAGGACCGAGTACCTTCCCGGACGATCGTTTGACGGCGCTTTCGATCTCGGATCACAAGCCGTTCACGCAATCCTTCGCGGCGTGTCTGAAGGTTCGCCAAACGCTACGTCCGATAGAGGCTTTCATGCAACTGGTCAGGGATCATTAGACTGACCGCCGTACTTCCGCCCTTTTAGGGCGTTGCCCAGCAACCAAGTGCCTTTTCGCGCCGCCGCATGGCATTGCTGCCGGCGCAATCGGTCAGTCCGCAGCCCAAAGCTCTACGACCAATTGCGGCCGCCGCATGGCGCACGCTTGGCCGCTCCCCGCTCTTCGAACGGCGCCCATACGCCGTCATCCCACGCCAGCCTTCGCGACCTTGTGGTCTTCAAATATTCGGTCGCGCGCTGCTCGAAGAAGTTAGCGCGCGACCAGTTCTCGGCGTCGATCACGCGGTCGTAGATCGATTACTGCTCCTTCTTGAACAAATCCTGGAAGATGAGATGGCCCCAAGCGCGGCCGCGTGCGTGCACCAGCGCGCCACCCTCGTCGAGTTTTCCCAGCTTGACGGGTGCGAACCCGAGTTGTTTGGCCAAGGCCGCCACGGGAGCGGTCGTGTCCTCGTCGTCGCTCGACAGGAAAACCACGCGGTGGCCGCCCTCGACGATCGGATCCGCAGCCAGGGTGGCCGCAGCCAGGTGATTGAACCCTTTGACGAGCTTGGCGCCGGTGAACGCCTTCGCGACGAAGGCCGAGGACGGGAGACCGTCCAGCTCTTCGGGGAGAACTCCAAAAGTGTTCATCGCGTCGATGACCGTCTTGCCTTCCCAGTTTGGCAGGGCCTTCGCGACCTCGCGATGCTCCCAGAACGGGACCGCCAAGATGATTGTGTCGGCCTCGAGCGCATCCCGCAGCGACTTGGCGATGACCGTGGGTCCAATCGCCCGAGCCTGCGACGCCAATGCCTCGGGCGGCCGGCGGCTCGCGACGGCCACCTTGATGTTCTTACGGGCGAAGGCCTGGGCGAGGGCCTGGCCTATCTTGCCGAATCCTACAATTGCATAGCTCATAATACTTCTCCGATCCGTGTTGATGTCGATTCCCGGCCCTCAACGGCGCTGGTTAGTTGAATGGAGTGCCGGCCGGGCGTGGCGCGTCAGAGTTGCGCAAGGCCACCGTCGACGGCGACCTCGCTGGCGGTCATGAAGCTGCTGTCCGACGACGCGAGAAAGGCGGCGACGGCGCCGATCTCCGCCGGATCGGCCATTCGCTGGAGCGGCGTCATCGCGGCGAAGACCTTCTGGCCCTCCTCGCCCAGCGCTTCCTTCGCGAGTTCGGTGGCGGTCGCCCCGGGCGATAGCACGTTGACCCGGATGCCGGTGCCCTTCAGGTCCTCTGCCCAGGTCCGCGCGAGGTTGCGCACTGCCGCCTTGCTCGCGCTGTAGGCGCTCATTGCCGCGGCGCCCGTGGTGCCGGCGCTCGATCCGGTCAGGATTATCGAACCGCCCTGGCCCATCAGCGGCAGCGCCTTCTGGACAGTGAAGATGGTACCCTTCACATTGGTGTCGAAGGTTTGGTCGATGTGCTCGGCGGTGATCTCGCCGAGCGCAAGCTGGCTTCCCGCCCCGGCATTGGCGAAGACGATGTCGAGGGTTCCGCGCTCGGCCTTCACCGTCGCGTAGAGTCGGTCGAGGTCGGCCTCATCCGAGACCGAGCCCGTCACCGCGCGGGCATTGGGCCCGAGCTCGGCCAGAGCCGCGTCGAGCGTTTCCTGCCGGCGGCCGAAGATGAAGACGAAGGCGCCCTCCTCGATGAAGCGCTTTGCCGCGGCGCGGCCGATGCCGGTAGCGCCGCCCGTGATGACTGCAACCTTACCGTTTAGCTTTCCCATGACTTTTCCTTCCAGGCTCTGCCTTTGATCATTCGGGAAGAACCCCGAGAGCCTGGAAATAAGTCTGCAGGGGTCAGGCTTTGAGTGCGGATGTGCGCACATCGGTGGTGCAAAATCGATCCGGTCGGGCGACTGCCGCCAGCCGCGACGAATCGGTGTCCGTCGTTCGGAATTGGGCCGCGCTCGTCGACATAAGCTATGATAACCGCCCACACTGCTGTACGACTGCGTTGGATACGGGCTTTGGAAAGCGCACCGCGCGGTGCGGGATCGCGCCATGATCGACTGGGATGATGTTCGCTATTTTCTGGCCGTGGCGCGCGGAGGCTCGGTGCGGGCTGCCGGCGAGCGCCTCAGTGTGAACCACTCGACCGTGCTACGACGCGTCGCACAGCTCGAGGAACGCCTCGGGGCGCAAATGTTCGAAAAGCTGCCTTCGGGCTACCGCCTGACGGCTGCGGGCGAGGAGGTGCTCGAGCTCGCGAACCAGATGGAAGCGTCGTCGCACCAGTTGGAGACACGCGTCTTCGGGCGCGACCAGAGCGTGCGCGGGCTTCTGCGGGTGACATTGGCTCCGACCCTCGCGACACACCTGCTCATGCCGGATTTCGCCGAGTTCGCGCGCCTGCATCCGGACATCGAGATGGAAATCTTGTCGTCCGGGGAGCTGGCAAATCTGACCAACCGAGAGGCCGACGTGGCGATCCGCGTCGTCTATGACCGCAAAACCCTGCCGCTCAATCTTCACGGCCTGAAGGGGCCGGAGTTGTTCGGCGGCGTCTATATGGCCCGCGATCGACTGGCCGCCTGGCATGTGGCCGCGCCTGATCCCATCCGGTGGATCGTCATAAGCATTCATGGAATTCCGGACTGGGCCCGCGAGGGCGAGGTTCGCACCACGGGGGTTCCATTCAGGACCACGGACGCCGAGGCGCAGATCGTTGCTGTACGGCAAGGGCTCGGGATCACGACACTGCCGTGCTTCGTCGGAGATGCCGACCCCCTGCTGGTGAGGGTGCCGGGCACCGACCTGCACATGTACGGAACGCTCTGGCTTCTCACGCAGGGGGAGACACGCAAGACGAAGCGCGTGCGGCTCTTCACGGAATTCGTATCCCGCAGGCTCGCCGCGTACGCTCCGCTTCTCGCGGGACTGTCCATATCGCGCGACTGACACTTGGCGGTTTGACGGCCTGCCTTGCCGACGGCTTATGATCGCCGCTTTCCGGCTATCATTGGCGCCGTCTCAAGTGGAAAATGCTTCGATGGAAACTGTCCGATTTCCCAAGCTCACGACACCAAGGCTCGTGCTTCGGGCGCCGAGAAAACGGGATATCCCGGCATGGTTTGCGCGCGCGACGGATGTCGAATCCGCCTCTCTTGCCGGCGATCCTGTTCCCGACGACATAAGCGCGGGCGAGCGATGGTTCGCCCGTTCGCGTCAGCGTTTCGCTGACGGTACGGCGATCCAGTGGTCCATAGATCAAGTAGGAGTTTCGGAAGCGATCGGGACAATAACCCTGTCCTTCGGCGCAACCGACGCCAAGGCAGCCGCATTGGGATTTGTGCTCGCGCGTGCGCATTGGGGGCACGGACTGGGCAGCGAGGCGGCGCGCGAAGTTCTCCGCTACGCTTTCGAAACTCTGGCGCTTGAACGGGTGACGGGCGAAGCGGCGGCGCGCAATTTTGCCTCGGTGCGGATATTTGCGAAGCTTGGATTCAAACCTGTCGAAAGCTTCATCGACGAGTCCGACGGCGAGCGTTGCGAGCGCTTTACGCTCGACCGAGACATCGGGCCGTCACTGTTGGCAAGCAACGCCATGCCGGACTGCTAGGGCTCTGAGCCATGGCAAATAGCGTTGCTCCGGCGAGTCGATACTGACCTGCGCTTGCGCGCCTCTCTCGACAAGACCAACGGCTGGAAGCGATCGAGCGCAGCCAGGTTCAGTTGGTGCTGGTTGTGGCTGTGAACCCGCACTGCTTCTGTTCCATATCGATCTGCTTCGTGATGCGGACGGCGTTCTGTGCGTAGGCTTCCGTCACGGAGCCACTATTCACGGTCTTGTCCTTTAGCGGACTCACGCCTGCGCAGAGGTGGAAAACATGCGGCTCGGTGGACTTCGCGGCTCCGTTTTCGGGCGCGATCCAGTAGACGACGTCCTGACCTGCGGGGTGGCTCGCGTCTCGCGTCGCCGCCGCCACCGCGGCGGTGTCCGTGGCGATCGCCTGCGCCTGAGCGGCGACGTCGGGCGAACAGGCAGTGGTGGGCTGCCCCGACTTGATCTGGGCTGCGCATGCGTTCATATCCTGGGTGTATTGTTCGACCGACGGGGGTTTGAAGCTGATCCCCATGACCGTCGCGAGCACGGCCAGCGCAGCGCCGACGCCGCCGGCAACCTTCTTGGTCCGCGGGTCCATGTTTTTGTCGGTGAGGATGAGGAAAACCAGCGGGAGAAAGGCAATCAGCGTGATGATTGCGCCGAGCTGGTTTTGGAAGAAGAACCTGGCCGTGTCGGATGCACGGGCCGGATCATGCCTGTTCGCCGCCTTCCACAGCAAGTTGCCGGCGATTGCGAAAATCGCGATGCCGACCAGAAGGCCGATGATCAGCGGCAGGTGTGCCTGATCGAATTTGTTCTGGCGAAGCAGCATAATCCCGTAGATTTCGCCGCCAATGGCGACGATCCACGAGAGTGCGGCGAAAAGACGAAGACGCGTGGCGGAGGACTTCTGGCCCTGCGTCGCTTGCCAATCCTTGGTAACGTCTGACTTGTTGTCGGTCATTGACCAGATCCCCTGATATCGACACTTAGGCGGGCGGCGTTAGCAGCGTCATTGAACGAGCATTACTTGCCTTAGCGATGCGGGCAAAATGTGAGCGCCACGGCAGGCTTAATCCTCATACATATTGCGCATGAGTGAATCCGTCCATACTCATTGAGGCAGACGCCTATGCAGCGATGGCTCCGTTAATCTCTGGCCCGAACTGACGACACCAGCCGAAAATCGAAATTGCCATTGCCATCTCCGTGGTTCCTTCCTCGGCGGCTTTCGCACACCCTGCGGCGCCCGAACATTCGCTTCTCGCACTGTGGGGTTATGATAGCCTGGGCGACCGAAAGATCGAATACGACGCGAATTCCACAATGACGATGACCACGACACCAACTGCGGTATTGCGTGGCATGGAGCTCAGCATCCCTCGCGAGAATGCACCCGGCAGACTATGTCCGAGCGATCACCAGGGAGGCGTGGCGTCGATGCTCGCCGCGCTCGCCCGATGAACCGTTGGCAACTTGCTCATGGACGGTATCTCGATCTTGGTGCGAGATCGTCACTGATGGGGATCTTGAACGTTACGCCGGACAGTTTTTCCGACGGTGGAGAATTCGATCGGCCGGAGCGGGCACTCGAACAGGCACGGCGTATGATCGGCGAGGGCGCGGCGATCATTGATGTCGGGGGCGAGTCCACCAGGCCCGGCGCCGGCAGCGTTTCGGCGCTTGAGGAACAATCGCGTATCCTCCCGATCATCGAGGCGCTGTCGTCGGACGGCGACTGCATCGTTTCGGTTGACACCTATCGGGCCGAGACGGCGCGTCTCGCGGTCGCGGCGGGTGCACATATCGTCAACGACGTACACGGCCTGCAGCGCGAACCCGACATTGCGCACGTCGCAGCGGAAGCCGGCGCTGGCCTCGTCATCATGCACACCGGGCGCGACCGGGAAAAATTGGCCGATGTAATCGCCGACCAGTTCCTGTTTCTGAACAGATCGCTGGAGATCGCTCGCAACGCCGGCATTCCGGACGACTGCATCGTGCTGGACCCAGGCTTCGCTTTCGCCAAGAGCGGAGAGGAGAACCTTGAACTCATGGCTCGCTTCGGCGAACTGCGCGCTCTTGGTTTTCCATGGCTCGTCGGCACCTCGCGCAAGCGGCTTGCCCATCACCTGGTCGGCGACAGCGACGAAGGGCGGGACGTTGGCACAGCTGCAACCAGCGTCATCCTGCGGTTGAAGGGTGCTTCGATTTTTCGTGTGCACAATGTCGGGATCAATCGCGATGCCCTGGCTTTCGCCGACGCAGTGCGCGAGCGCGAGAATACGGCGGAATGAAAGAACCTGTCAGGCGGGCTCGGTCACGACGCCGATACGCCGGTAGGTGAATGGTTCGTCCTCCGAAGGAACTGTCGCGGTACGCTTGGCTTCGTCGATCAGCATCGCCATGCGCGCGTGGATCGGCGACTTCGCGCAAGCCGGATCCGTTGCGGCGGCATCGCCGGCGATCACCATCGCCTGGCAGCGGCAACCGCCCCAGTCGATCTCGCGTCGTTCACAGCCGCGACAGGGTTCCTGCATCCAGTCCGTGCCGCGGAAGGCATTGAACGCCGGCGAATCGGCCCAGATCGAGGAGAGGGTGTGTGGTTTGAAACGCTCGAAGCTGAGCGACGGGATCGTCTGCGCGGCATGGCACGGCAGCACGGTGCCGTCAGGCGCCACCATGAACGCGTCACGCGCCCAGCCACCCATGCACGGTTTGGGGTAGATGGCGAAATAGTCTGGTGTCACGAAATCGATGTTGATAATGCCGGCCAGCCGCTCGCGTGCTTCCGCAACGATTTCCGCCTGCCGGTCGACTGCTGCACGCTCGGGCATCAGCTGATCGCGATTGATCAAAGCCCAGCCAGCGTACTGGACGTTGGCGATCTCGAGCCTCTCCGCGTCCAGCGAAAGGGCAAGATCGATGAACTCCGGTACCTCCTCGATGTTATGGCGATGGATCGGCGCGTTGATGGTGAGAGGCAAGCCGGCAGCTCGCGCGCGGCGTGCCGTCTCCAGCTTCTTGTCGTGGCTGCCTTTGTGGTTGCCGATGCGTTCGGTGGTCTCAGGCCGTGCGCCCTGAAAGCTCAATTGCAGATGGTCGAGCCCGGCTTCGGCAAATGCTTCGATGCGGCCTTCGGCGATGCCGACGCCCGCGGTAATCAGATTTGTATAGACGCCGCGCGCTGAAAGTCCGGCGATCAATTGCTCGAGGTCGCGGCGCAGCGTCGGCTCACCGCCTGACAGATGCACCTGCAGAACACCGAGATCGGCGGCCTCCGAGAACAGGCTGAGCCAGGTCTGTGTGTCGAGTTCGCGATTGGCCTTCTGCAATTCGAGCGGGTTGGAGCAATAAGGACATTGCAGCGGGCAGCGATGTGTCAGTTCCGCCAGCATGCCGATAGGAGGGAGGAGGGGCGTGTTCATAGCTTCACCAGCAGCTTGTCCGACCACTCTTGCAGGAAGGCGATGACGTCGGCCGCCACGGCCTCCTCCTCGGCCTCATAATCCGTGGCAAGGCCGGCGATGATTTCGCCGACCGTGGACCGTCCGTCGCAGCGCCGCAATATGTCGAGGCTGATATCGTTCGGCCAGAATATTCTCTCCGGTGAAAGCACGGCGAACGCCTGCCGCACGGAATCGTACTGTATGCGCACGTGCTTCGGCAGGAAGGGTATCGATCGCAGCGACACCAAGGCTCTTTCGCGCAGCATCATGGGGCTGCCTCGGGGCGGAAGGCGCCGGGCGGTATGTTTCCCGGCTCGCCATAGGCGTGTTGAAGCGCATCAAGCATGGCCCAGAGTATATCGCATTTGAACACCAGCGCATCTATTGCCTGCTGCTGGCGTTCCGCCGTATCAGCATGGCTGAGCACGTAGGTGAGGGCGAAGTCGGCGTCGCGCGAGGCTTGTTCGGGCCGTTGCTTGAAATAGGCCAGCGTATCCTCGGTGATATAATCGTATTTGGCCAGCATCGCCGGTACGCGCTCGCCGATGATGAGCGGTGAGAACATCTCGGTCAGCGACGACGCGACCGCCTCCAAAAGCGTCCGGTTGGAGCAAAAGGAGAGATAGGCCCCCACGGCGAACCGTGTCGCCGGCAGTGCCAGCCTTTCGCTTTTCACGGCCTCGGCGTTCAAGCCGAGCGAGGTTGCCAGATGCAGCCAGCGCGCGATACCGCCGCTCCAGCCGTCCTCGCCATCATGGTCTTCGATACGTTTGCGCCAGGCGGCGCGAAACGCCGGATCCTCGGCATGTGCGAGGATCATGGCATCCTTGCGCGGGATGACAGCCTGGTAGCAATAACGGTTCAGCGCCCAGGCCTTCATCTCGGCCTTCGACAGCGCGCCGCTGGTCATCCTGTGATGGAAGGGATGATGATTGTGGTAGCGCTCGGCGCCGACCTGCCTCAGCACGGCTTCGAGATCGCTCGTGGACAGGCCGCCTTTGGCCGCATCGCGGAAATCGTTCAAAATTCCATCTCCATGCCGTCGCCTGCGACTTCCCATCCTGCCGCCTTGACGGCCGCGTGTTCGGCCGAATTCTCGTCAAGGATCGGATTGGTGTTGTTGATATGGACGAAGACGCGGCGGCCCAGCCTCACATCGGCCAGACTGGCGATCGAACCCGCGTCTCCCGAAATCGCCAGATGCCCCATGCGCGCGCCGGTTTTCTGACCGACGCCGGCGACGATCATCTCGTCGTCGGTGTAGACAGTGCCGTCGAACAGAAGACAGGCTGCATCGCAAAGACGCGCGCGCAGCGTCGCATCGATGCGCGCGCAGCCTGGGATGTAGAAGACAGAATCGCGGCTGCCGATACCCGCAATTCGGACTCCAATCGTGTCACCGGCGTCGGAGCTGAAATTGGCATCCGGATGGTCTTTGTCCTCCAGATAGAGTGCTATCTTTCCAGGCACCGGAAAGCTCTCGATCATCACGCCGGTCTCGCTGCCTTCGGCATCGCAGATGACCAATTCTTTCGCTGTCGGCAGGATGCGCCGCGGCACGACCGCCGGATCGAGAACGTTGAAAATCGAATTCGCCTCCAGCGTCGCCAGAACCTGCGCCGTTGCATAGATGGCGAAAGGCTGCCGCTCGCGCAGGCTGAGCAGTCCGGCGATATGATCGACATCGGCATTGGTCAGCACCACCGCGCGGATAGGCGTCGAACGCAGCGGCGCGTCGCGCGCAGGTTGCAACTCTGGCGTTGCCGCGATCTGCTGGCGAATGTCGGGTGAGGCATTGAAAAGAACCCAGCCGACGCCATCCGTCGAAGCGATGACACTTGATTGGGTTCGTGAATGCACGCCAGCCATCCCGGAGCGGGCCGCACGACTGAGACGATAATTGCAATTCCATTGCGGAAAGCCGCCGCCTGCCGCCGATCCGATGATCCTCAAATGCATGAAAACGCCCGCCCCGCGGCTTCTCTGACCAGCAGGCAATTTGCAGCCCTGAAAAGTGCCGCGCGCGCCCTACACGCGTCAAAACCTTTCGCCAAAACCCTTGCGGGGATGCGTGCCCCTGTTGCCAGGGACACGCACCTCTGCGGCCTACCTCTTGGGAGTAATTTCGGCAGGCAGATACCGAGAAATTTCCATGCCCGCAGCAACCTGGCACATGGTCGGTTTTTTCCAGTTCTTCTTCATGACATTTCTCCTCTTATACCAGTCCGAAGGGACCGATCCCTGTTGTTAGCCAACCATTGCAGGGCACCGAAGCAATGGCTCGTCCATCACGTCTCAAAATGGACAAACGAAAAAGTAGGTTTTGAAAAATCGAAAAGCAAAACTACCGGGAATAATTGCACAACCTTCCTTCAATTGTTCGTTTCATATGGTCTTTTCACCTCCAGCGGAAGATTTGCACCTTCCCACCCATCGGCCCCGAGTGGATACCAGATTACCGAACTGTAGCCCCACTCGATCGCCCGTTTGGCGGCATTCCAGGACATCCAGCAATTCGTCATGCAATAGAACAGAATCGCTCGCGATTTGTCCGTGCCGGCCTTGGCTTCGAGGCCTTGGCGAAAATAGCTGGTGGTCTCTTGCGAAATAGCGCCGTATCCCACGTTGGCCAGCCATGTACTGCCTGGAATGTCCTTTCTAACCTTGTCTCTCCATATCGTTCCTGCCGGCAAATTGGTCGGCTTGGGCGTGTTCGGCATCACGTCGAAGAAGACTGCTTTCTTCGCTCGCCACAGCGCTTCAGCTTCCGCCGTCGTCACCACCCTGGCGCCTTGCAGCGTCGGCGGCACCGGCGCCCGATAGTCGTCCATCCGGTACCCCCTGGGTTCGGCGATCTCGCCAGCCCGCGTCGGTTCGGCCAGACCCATAAGGCTCGTAGCGACCAGCAAAAAAACAGCCTCCTTTCCCTTCATTGGGTGATCGGATTGTCGTGTTCGTCGATCAGCGGCACGTTGTAACTCAGCAGGAGCCTGTTGATCTCCGCCTGGTTTTCCCTGATCACCCGGTTGAGCGTCCGCTTCCATTCCTGGTCGGACGGACGTACGCCCATGGTGATGCGGTAGGACATGCGCGAGCCGGTTTTTTCCTTTACCAGCGGAACAATCGCCACATCGGCTCCAAGTTGCTTGGCATAGTAGCCTGCCATCGGTCCCCACAGGACCGCCGCGTCGATCTTGTGGGCCAGCATGTCCTTGATCATGACCTCCCCCATGGAGGGGGTGACACGCGTATCCACCGCAAGCGGATAGATCTTGGCGGTCCGCAGAAGCTTGTTGGCGGCCATGTTGGCGGTTGGCGGCGTGCGCTCGACAACCCCGATCGTCTTGCCCGTGAGTTTGGGATCCTCGATCGTTTCGACGCCCTCCATATCGTTGCCCTTCGGGTAGACCAGCACATATGTGGAGCGATAATAGGCGTTGGTGTTCTGCACCAGTTCATCGCCTTGGGCATAGCCCATGATGATGTCGCATCGGTTCGCTCCCAGCGTGTTGCGAACGAAGCCGGTGACAAGTGGAAACCAGGTATAGGCGACGGACTTCCGTCCGGTTTTCGCGGCTACCAGTTCGGCAAGTTTGTTTTCGAAGCCTTCGCCGCTCTTGTCGGTGAAGGGCATATTCGAAGGATCGGCGCAGACGCGCAGAATGTCGGGATCGACCAGTTCTCCCGCCGCGCCGAGGCCGGCGCCTTGCGCCTGCGCGTTCGATGGCAACAAGGCCAGTGCGCCGAGAATCGGCAGAACGACGCGCAGCTTCAATGCACCGCAGCCGTTCATGTCATCCGCCCATGCAGGATGCTTCGGCATCCTTCGCCGCCTGCGGCTTGTCTTCGTGCTTGGGCGGCCTGCCGCGTGGCGCCGCACCATCGGCGCGCGCGCGCAGGTAGACATAGAGATCGTCCAGGTAGCAATAGACGTTCTTGTTGTCGCCAAAGGCAGGCATGACGTTTTCCTTGCCGCCGCCGACATTCTTGCGGCCCTCGGCGACGATCGAGAGGAACGTGGCGTAGTCCATGGTTTTCAAGCTGTTGACCAGGGCCGGCGCGTAGCTCGAACCTGTCGCATCCTGTCCGTGACAGACATGGCAATCGGAGTGATACCGGCGGTAGCCGCTGAACGTGTACCAGTCGACGGTTCCGTTCTCGATCTTGTAGGTCGGATTTCCATCCGCATCCAAATACTTGCCGCCTTCTTGCTTCACCGCCTTGGCTTTTTCCATGCTGTCCTCGGCCCACGCCACGCCTGAGCTTGCCAGAGGCAGCAGAGCCAGGACGAAAGCCGAAATTACAATGCGAACGGACATTCAAACGCTTCCTTCATTTGCCGTGGACACTGTTTTGCTGCCGTGGCCGGCATTGATCGGTGTGTCGGGGGTGCAACCGCATCGAGAGCCCGGCCATGGTTTCGGATGATCCGGGCTCTCGTTTTTCAAACCTCCGGTCCAACAAGACCTGAGGCGTGCTTAAGGTTCCCCGCCCGTCAGTCCGGGAGACCGAAGACGGTGAGCTGACCGCCCAGCGTCGTATAGTCGGCAAGTGCCGCGTAGCCGCCGACGGCACCCAGACCAGCGGTACCAACGACCGCGGACTGATCGCCTTGCGCACGGCCCTGATCGACGGCGCCATGCCAGGCAGCAGCGTTGTCAGGCGAAAGCAGACCGCCTGCCAGACCGATACCTGCCCACCCACCGACGCCGGACAGAACGGCGATGTACTGCTTGCCGTCATGCTCGTACGTGGTGATGTTGCCGATGATGCCGGACGGGGTCTTGAACTTGTAAAGTTCCTTGCCGCCCTTATCGACCGCCTTGATGTAGCCTTCGAGCGTGCCGTAGAAGACGACGTCGCCATCTGTCGCCAACGCGCCCGACCACACGGAGAACTTCTCAGGCTTCGACCAGACGATCTCGCCCTTGGCCGCATCCCAGGCAATGAAGTTGCCCATGCTGCCGTCGCCGCCAGGTGCCGGGTACATCGACACTGTGGCGCCAACATAAGGCTGACCGGCGGTGTAGCTTACCTTGTACGGCTCATAGTCCATGCAGACATGGTTGGTCGGAACATAGAACAGGCCGGTTTTCGGCGAATAGGCAGCCGGCTGCTGATCCTTCGTTCCAAGCGCCGCCGGGCAAATACCCGTCGAGTTGGTGTCTTCGCCGTTCTGCTGGGTCGAATATTTCGCCACGACCTGCGGGCGACCATACTGTTCGCTCTTTGGGTCCATGACGACTTCCGTCGCCCAGTTCACCGCTGGATCGTATTTCTTGGCGACGAGAAGCTCGCCGGTGGCGCGATCCATGGTGTAGGCGAAACCATTACGATCGAAATGCACCAGCACGTCGTGTTTGGCGCCATTGACCTCCATGCCATCGACGAGGATCATCTCGTTGATGCCGTCATAGTCCCATTCGTCATGCGGGGTCATCTGGTAGAGCCATTTGGCAACACCGGTATCGGCATCGCGGGCCATGATCGTCATTGACCAGCGGTTGTCGCCAGGCCGTTGGACCGGGTTCCATGTCGAGGGATTGCCGGTGCCGTAGTAGACCAGGTTCAGCTTGGGATCATAGGAATACCATCCCCATGTCGTGCCGCCGCCTGTCTTCCATTGCTCGCCTTCCCAGGTGTTGGTGCCGGAATCCTTGCCTACCGGCTTGCCCAGCTGGGTGGTTTTCTCGGGATCGATCAGGGTGTCGGCGTCGGGACCTTCCGAATAGGCTTTCCAGGCAAGTTTGCCGTCTTTCAGATTGTAGGCGGCCAGCCAGCCGCGAACGCCGAACTCGGCGCCGGACACGCCGATGAGTACCTTATCCTTGACCACGACGGGGGCAGCCGTGCCGGATTCGCCTTTGCCGCCGTCGGTCATGTCGCCATTCTTGACCGACCAGACGACCTTGCCGGTCTTTGCATCGAGGGCGACGACCGTGGTGTCGGCCTGATTGAGAATGATCTTGCCGTCACCATAGGCAACACCGCGATTGACCGTATCGCAACACATGATCGGAATGACATTCGGATCCTGCTTGGGCTCGTATTTCCAGAGGATCTTCCCGTCATTCTTGAGGTCGAGCGCAAAGACATTGTTTGGGAAGGGCGTATGGACATACATCACATCGCCGATGATCAGCGGTCCACCCTCATGCCCGCGCAGCACGCCGGTGGAAAAGGTCCATTTGACCTGCAGGTTCTTCACATTATCCGCAGTAATCTGGTTGAGTTTGGAATAGCGGGTGTTGGCGTAGTCACCCGTCTGCATCGCCCAGTTCTTCGCATCCGAAGCGAGCTTTGCAAGATCCTCGTTAGCCGACGCCGTATAGGCCGCGCCGAGCGACAGAAACGCCGCAGTGGTTAGAATATACGTAGCTTTCGTAAGTACACGCATCCGAATTCCTCCCGGGGTTCACAGTGATGAATCGACTGTCAGGCCCACAAGGGCTCGCCCAAGCGATTCACGGGGGGGAAATATTTCCGGCAGCGTGTCACGACCTAAGCCAGATGTGCAGAGGGCACCGTTACTGCCCACCTCACTTTGGCCTACGAAAGACTGTCGCCGCTCCCTAATGACGGTGACGCCCTTGAAGCCGGAAACAGGGAAAGGCTATGTCATCCCAAAAGGCTAGGCAAGCAAAAAAGGCCTAGTGCATTGTTGCACCGCAATATTATAAATGATGCACTGCAATATACAGAAATGAACAGAACTACAAGATTAATATGAAGTGTTTTACGCTCCCGCAGTGACCGAGAACCGTACTAAAATAGTCTTACTGTCGGTCTTTTGATTTTAATATACACCGAGGTTATTTGCTAATGTTTATCGCTGCCCATCTTGGATGGCATGTAAAAAGTCTCGTCGTTCTCCGATATTGAGCGAGATACGAAGCGGTCGCGGGAGCCTGGGCGCGGAGCCGGTGATCAAGTCGTCATCCATAGCTATCGCTCGTGGACAGCCCTTTCCTCCTTTGGTCGTATACGGAACCCATGGGTGCTTGACTGGCTTTACGGCGCGTTGCCAACTGGCACGCCGATCTCGTCCGGGCGCATCGAACCCGGACCAACCGGAGGTTTCTCATGATCAGATATGTTGGATTTTCGACCTTGCCGCTGCTCTTCACGGCGACACTGGCCATCGCAAACCCGGCGGGTGCTGCGGGAGACTATCCCACAGTAACGGTTGTCGACTACGTGCTCGGCTGCATGCGAACGAACGGCCAGACGCGTCAGGCGCTGGAAAGCTGTTCCTGCTCGATCGACGTCATCGCCTCGATCCTGCCCTACGACCACTATGAGACGGCCGAGACCTTCAAGAGCATGTCTTTGACAACGGGGGAAAACGCGGGGCTGTTTCGGGAAAGCGCACCGGCGAAGGCAGCCCGTACAGAGCTGAAGCGTGCGCAGTCGGAAGCCGACGTGCGTTGCTTCTAAAGATCAAGCGTGCCCATCGCCGTGGCAGCGCGGCATAGCGTATTTCGAGACTTCAGAGCCCCGTTTTCTCCAGCGGCCACTGATTGCGGAATACCTTGCCGTCCGTGTCGATCGCTTCGACCTGGATTTCACCATTGCCGTGCGCCGTGAAATCGAATCGGAAATTAGGGTCTTCCGAAATCGATATTCCACCTTCCATCGAGAGGATCGGCCGGCCGGCTTGCGAGATCGACAGCTTCTGAACAAAATGCGCGGGGATGAAATACTGGGTCAACGGATCCCGCTGCAGGCCCGAATTGTTCGGGTGGCGGATCATCAACTGCAACTCCTCTGCCTTGCTCATCGTCTCTTGGGGTGGGAACTGGCGCAGCTTCATCTGCCCCATCGCCGCCATGGCCTCGTCCTGGTTCTTGACCGCAGGGGCGGAGCAGCCGCCTGACGCCTTGACGAAGGTCTGAGCCATGTGGAGTTGGCCGCCTTGAGTCTCCGCTATGGCACGCAAATAGGAATAATCGTTGACGCGCACGCGTGTCGACAGATGTGTCACGCCGGCGTCCTTGCCGATCTGGAACGTTGCCGCCACCGGCGCAGGATTGGCGTCGATGATCAAGGTCACGGATTTGATGCCGTCCGGCGCCTTGGCTGGGTCGACATAGATGTCGACAGGCACGATGGCGGCATCTTGCGCCCGCTTTGGCGCTTCGATCCTGACGACGCCGGTGTCGACCAGAATAGCCCGGTCGCCGAACACGTCGCCTTTCAAGTCTTCCCAGATCTTCTCCGAAGAAGCCGTTGTTTGCTGTGCGTTGGCGGCTGAGGAGACGCCGAACAGCGTACCGATGGTCAAGATGATTGCGGCCAAGAACGATGCAAGCGACAAGGCGAACTGCCTGCTCGCGTAAGCGTGATTTTGCATTTCGATGCCTCCACCAATGCAACAGAGGTGGTGCCCAGGCTGGCGTTTAGAATATGCCTTTGACGACGCGTTGGCAAATCGCCCCACTTCATGATCTCTGGCGCATGTCGGTGTGGTCTATTCCCATTCGAGTTCAGCAAAAGCAGCTGTTGCGTTGCGCTCATTGTAGTCGTCGAACAGGTGCCATTTGCCCCGCTCGCTTCCGGCGGCGGTTTTGACGGCCTCTCGGAGCGGCGTCCCGTCGACGATCGCGTTGCGGATATCGCGCGCCAGAATCTCGAAATAGCGCCGTTCTCCTGCCAGCGCCTGCGGCCAGTCGGCCGGTACCGGACCATGACCCGGAACGACGCGCGCGGCGCCGATCGCGGCGAGCGCATCCATCTGGCGGAGCCAGCCAAGCAGCGATCCGTCGAGCGTCGGCAAGGAGCCCATGAACACGAGATCGCCGGCAAAGAGCGTGCTGGTCTCGGGGTCGAAGACGGTCAGGTCGTTATCGGTGTGCGCAGCCTTCCATGCCCGCAGTTCGAGCATGCGCCCCCCGAGATCGAGTTCCAGGCGATCATCGACCAGCATCGCCGGCGAAACGATCTCGACTCCGTTCATAAGCGCTTCGCCGACCTGTTCGCGATAATTGTGCAGATAGAACGCACCACGCGCCTCGAGGGCACGCGGCAAATTGCGATGGCCAACAATGGTCGCGCCGATCTCCCGGAATGCCGCATTGCCGAAAATGTGATCGGGATGCATGTGGGTGTTGATCAGGAAGCGAACCGGTTTTGCGGTTATCTTTCCGATCGCGGCGAGCAAGGCGTGCGCCTCGGTCAGGCTGCCGCCACTGTCGACGACGGCAACTGCATCGGTGCCGACGACGACCCCCAGATTGCAGATCGCACCGTCGTTGGTTGTAGTCATCAATTCATCCACGCCCTGGAAGGCGAAGACGCCGTCGGCGATTTGGCGGACCGAGAACCGCAGGCCGCCGGCCGCGGCCAAGGCGGCTCGTCCGAGGCAGCACGGCAGCAAGGCAGCACTGACGGCGGTGCAGGCAAACCCACTCACAACCCTGCGTCGTAGCCGATCAATCGACATGGGGTCCTCCGATATGCATTCGCCATCAGGGCGTTCAAGTGACGCCCGGGAACCTTTGCCGGAACGACCGCAGAAGGTCGCTCATCACCTGTGAATTGCGATGTTGCCGAGGCAACCGCACGTCGAACACGCCCAGCACATGTGCTGGTCGCGGCGCGAGCACGATGATGCGATCCGACAGCATCAGCGCCTCGCGCAGATCGTGCGTTATCATTAAGGCGGTCGTAGGCCGTGCCGACCACACCGACAGAAGCAGGTGACGAAGCCGCTCGGCGGTCTGGTGGTCGAGCGAGACAAACGGTTCGTCCAGGACAAGCATCGCCGGCTCGGTAGCGAAGGCCCTGGCAAGTGCTGCCCTGCGCGCAAGGCCGAGCGACAGTTCCGCAGGATAGAGCGAGCGCATGCCGGCGAGGCCGAGAGTTTCAAACAGACCGTCGAGGTTCTTCGTTCTCAAGCTTTTCGGCAAGGCCAGCCTGACATTCTGCTCCACCGTTCGCCACGGCAGCAAGATCGGCTCCTGGAACACGGCCGCAATGCGGTTGGAGCCTCCTTGCGGCAACTGGAAGGATCCGGAAAAATCCTTGTCCAACCCAAGCAGGATACGCAGCGTCGTGGTTTTGCCGCAGCCCGACGGTCCCAGCAAGCAGGCGAATTCGCCTTGCCGGACCTCGAAGGAAAGGTCCTGAAGCGCCGTGATCGAGACGCCTTGCGCGGACCTGAAAGTCTTTTCAGCGATATCGACCCTAAGCGGGACGACGGCGCCAACGGGTTGCATGTCGTTCAACGGGTTGCACCAGAAGAAGTTCGATGACGAGCATCACCGCCACGAAAGCCAGTGTGTAGGCAAGAATGGCGGCGACGTCGAAGAGCTGGAAATAGAGATGGATCTGGAAGCCGACGCCGTTCGACCGGCCGAGCAGTTCGACGACCAGGACGATCTTCCAGATGAGGGCGATGCCGGATCGTGACGCGGCGGCAAGATAGGGTTGCAATTGCGGCAGCAGGATGTGGCGGATGCGATCGAGAGGACCGAAGCGATAGACAGTGGCCATTTCGGCGTAGCTCGGATCAAGCGCCCTGGCGCCCTCACGCATCGTCACCACGACATTCGGGATTTTGTTCACCGCCACCGCGCCGATCGCCGCCGCCTCGTTGAGGCCGAACCAGATGTAGCCGAGGACGATGACCACCAGCGCCGGGATGTTGAGGAACAGAATTACCCATGGGTTGAAAAAGCGGTCGGCGCGACGATAGCTGCCGAGCAAAACGCCGATGACCGATCCTATGATCATCGCGACGATATATGCCGCGGCGACCCGGCCGAGGGTCGCGCCGAGATGATAGAAGAGGTCGCCGCTCGCAGCCTCCCTGAGGAGCACCTGCCAGACCTGTCCCGGCCCCGGGAGGGCACGGCTCCGCCAGACACTCGCCGCAAGGCTCCACAGCAGGCAAAGCCCGAGCAAGGAAACCGCCACGGTCAGCGCGGGCATCAGCGTTGTCGCCAAGCTGGATCGCCCGGACATGCTCGTCGGGGCACCTCGCGTGCCGTTGCTGGTTTCCGGTGCGGTCATTCCGTGCGGTCCTGCCAGAATGTGCCGGGCGCCATCTCGGGCGCGCTGCCGACCAGCTTCGCGCCACCGATCGCCGCCAGCACGTGATAGAGCTTGCCGGCGTCGGCCGCTTCCTCGGCGACCGCCCGCCTGGGGATGCCTTGGCGGTAGCGGTCGCGCAGTTTTTCCAGTTCTTTGCCTTCCGCGCGAATGATCGGCGCCAGGCGCAGCCACTCCTCGTCGGATCTGGCCAGCAGGTCCTTGGCTTGCGCGGAGGCCCTGACGAAGCCCCTGGCGGCCTCCGGGTTCTCGTTCGCCCATTGGTCGTGGAAGACGTAACCGAGTGCCGACACAGGTCCCAAGGCGCCGAGCGCACGCGCCGCATCGTTCACGCCCATCAATCGACGAAAGCCGTTGGCCTCGAGACGGGCGCAAAAATGCCAGAAATTCAGCACCGCATCGAGTTCGCCCTGCATGGCCTTTTCCGAAATCAGCGGTGGCGCGCCAAAGATGATGTCGCTGGTTGCCAACAGGTCGACCCCGTAGTCGCGTCTGGTCAGAGCCTGTATCAGGAGCCAGCTCTTGTCGAGCGGGCCGCCGGCGACGCCGATCTTCCTGTGCTTGAGGTCGGCGACCGTCCGGATCGGCGACCCCTCCTTCACCATGATCGCCCCCACAGCGGTCGAATAGGGGGCTAATGTGAGGTCGCCGCCTTCCGACCGTTGGCGCGAGACCCACAACCAGTCGGAGACGATCATGTCGATCGCACCGGCCAGCAAGGCGACGTTGGTCGCGTCCTCCCCGGCGAAATCGATGATCTCCAGATCGATCCCGTTCGCCACATCGAATTTGTGTTGCCTGAACGTTTCGAGTTCCCAACTCACGGTTCCAAACTTCAGGACACCAACGCGAATCCTGGCTGCTGCAAAGACAGGCCTTGCGGCAAGAGCAGCGACCGTGCCGAGAACCGCCAGACGCAGCGTGTTGCGCCGTGAAATCATCATGACACCTCCTCCCTGGGCTCCAGGACGTCAATCAGATCGCTCGTTCCTTGCTCGGAAAGGCGCATTTCCAGCGCATGACCTTGAGGGCCGGGTGTTCCTGAGACCATTTCGCGATCTCGCTGGGTGCAAGGAACATGCATTGGAGCAGAGAGCCGCGGCTCTCGAAATAGAGGTGTTCGTCTCGGCAATTGCCCGGATTGGTGCTGAGGCACACCGTTAATATGAGATCGACCATATCCATTTAGCACCTCTTGCGCTCCGGGACGCCTGTCTCGACTGGTCCGGCCCAATGAGGAGCCTGGACAAAATCGCCAGTTGCCGGATTCCCGAGGTGCCAGTGGAGAAACCGGATGTCTTGAAGCTACGCATTCGCCCGATAGCCGTCAACAAAGACGAATACCGGTACCCTGGGTACCCAAGCCTCTATACCTTTATACGATTGACTTTCACCGCACGCCAACTAGCTTTCCGATTCGCGCGGCGCCGCTTCACAAAGGGAAAGCGGATACTCCACTCCACCGCGTAAGGTGCATGCCAATGGATGAAAGATCGGCATGCGCAAAATCGTCCAGGGCACCCAGACGATCCATGAGGAAATGCCATGCGCGCAATCGCATTTTTCGCAGTCGTGTTTGCTGTGTCCTTCATCACAAGCCAATCCCAGGCACAGGATGCCGCGGCGGGTGAGAAGGTCTTCGCCAAATGCAAGGTCTGCCATGTCGCCGACCAGGACAAGAACAAGGTCGGCCCGTCGTTGAACGGCGTCATCGGCCGGACGGCTGGCACACACCCGGGGTTCAGTTACTCCCAAGCGATGGTCGCGGCAGGCAAGTCCGGCGTCAAATGGGACGAACCCACGCTGACGACTTACCTTCGCGATCCCAAGGCCATGGTCAAAGGAACGAAGATGGCGTTCGTCGGCCTCAAGCAGGACCAAGACATCGCCAACGTCATCGCCTATTTGAAGCAATTCTCGAAATAGCGGCGCCGCCGGCCGTTCGAACTTGCGTCCGGCCGGCGTTCGCCCCGATCAAGCACCGGCTTGCAGCCCCTGCATCGCCGCAGGCAGGTCGAAAAGGCTGTCGCAAACCTGGTCGGCGCCAAGCTCTTCAACCGGAAAATGGGTGTATCCGCCGCGCAGCAGAATGACGGGCATGCCGGCGGCGCGCGCGGCGCCTGCATCGGCACCACTGTCTCCGACCAGCAGCGCGTCACAGGGGTCGACTCCAAGCTGGGCGAGCGCCAGCAGCAGAGCATCGGGCGCGGGTTTCAGGCATGTCACCGCGTCTCCGCCAATGATCGCACGGAAATATTCCGTCAGTCCGAAATGCAGCAGGATCTCGCGAGTCGCCAACTGCGGTTTGTTGGTCGCCACGCCCATGGCCATTCCCTTCGCGTAGAAGTGTGTGAGAACCTCCCTGACGCCAGGCATCAGTCTTGTCAGGCCGGTCAGATGTCGGCTGTAGATCGGCGCCATGACGCGGTTGGCCTCATCGAGCGCGTTGCCGACGAGCGGCGCTCCCGACGCCGCGAAGGCCCGCTCGATCAATTTCCTGACGCCGCCACCGATCATGGCCTTGACCTGGTCCAGGCGCAACGGCGGCAGATCGCGGCTGGCCAGCAACTCGTTGACGGCGGCCGCTATATCAGGCGCCGAATCGACCAGTGTGCCGTCGAGGTCGAACAGGATCGCCTTCGGCGGTCGAAGCGACCTACCTGCGCCGACATTCATGCAGCATCCTTCCACTTGATCGAGCAGCCGATCGAGGCGATCTGGTCGAACGGACCATCGCCGGTTCGAGCAACCTGCTTCATCGCCTCGAACAGATCGCGTCGCAGCCCGAGCGGTCCGGATTCGCGTCGCGACGCGTCCAGCCGGCCGCGATATTGCAGTCTCAGTTCGCTGTTGAACCCGAAGAAATCGGGAGTGCACACCGCTGAGTAGTCGCGCGCTACAGTCTGGGCCTCGTCGTGCAGGTAAGGGAAGCTGAAGCCGTTCGTCACGGCGAAGCGCTTCATGTGGTCGAAGGAATCGTCCGGGTAGGTGTCGGCATCGTTGGAGTTGATGGCGACGAAGCCGATACCTTCGGCCTTGAGGTCATTGGCGTCGCGCACGATGCGAGAGATCACGGCCTTCACATAAGGGCAGTGATTGCAGATGAAGGCCACGACCAGGCCATTCGGGCCGGCGTGACCGAAGATGGAATGCGACGTGCCGTCGACGCCGGGCAAAACGGCATCGATGGCGGGCCAGCCGAAATCGCATACAGGTGGGACCGCAGCCATGTTCGTCTCCCCGACAACGGTTTACGCGGCTTTCCGGATCGCGCCATCGGCCGCCTGTCTGATGGCGCCGATATTGGCACGATAGGCTGCCTCGGTGCCTCCCTTGAATACAGCCGAACCGGCGACCAGTACGTTGGCGCCAGCCGCGGTGACCAGCGGGGCGGTTTCGGCCGTGACTCCGCCGTCGATCTCGATGTCAATCGGGCGATGGCCAACCAAAGCCTTGATCCGTCTGACTTTCTCGATGACCGCTGAAATGAAGGCCTGGCCGCCGAAGCCTGGATTGACCGTCATCAGCAGCACCAGATCGAGCCGGTCGAGCACATACTCGATGACGCTCTCCGGCGTCGACGGATTGAGCGACACCCCGGCCTTCTTGCCAAGATTCCTGATCGCCTGCAACGAGCGGTCGAGATGCGGTCCAGTCTCGGCATGCACCGTGATGATGTCGCAACCGGCATCGGCGAAGGCGGCCAGATAGGGGTCGGCCGGCGCGATCATCAGATGGCAGTCGAAGATCTTGTCCGTTCGGCCACGGATCGCCTTGATGACCGGCGGACCGAAGGTGATGTTGGGCACGAAATGCCCGTCCATCACGTCGAGATGGATCCAGTCGGCGCCCGCCTGAACGACAGCTTCGACCTCGTCGCCGAGCCGCGAGAAATCCGCGGAAAGCACGGAGGGCGCGATGATTGTCCTGGTGACCATGGTCGTCGTCTCCAATTTCTGTCTTCCGTGTCGGGTCGCCGCCCGCCAGCCGGCTTCGCCCTCAGCGCGTCTTCGTCTCCGGTTCGCCTTCGAGCTTCCCTTCCGCGAATACGCGGCTGCCGCGGATATCGGATTCCTCGATGGTAATAAGGTCTGCCTTGGTCAGGGCACGGCTTCGCGATGCGAAAAGCCGATTGGCCTGGCGAAGCCGCGCCCGGTCCAGCCCATTGCGCACCGAGCGCGCGTTGGAGAAATGCGGCAGCCTCATTCGGATCGGAAGATACTCTTCGAGGGCCTGGGCGGCCGCCTCGCTGAGGCGATAATTCTGCTCCGCCAGCATGATCTCGGCGATCGATTTCAGCTCACTGACGCCGTAGTCGGGAAAATCGAGGTGGTGAGCGATGCGCGAACGCATGCCGGGATTGCTGTCGAAGAAACGATCCATCTTGTTCTTGTAGCCGGCAAGGATCACGACCAGGTCGTCACGATTATTTTCCATGCATTGCAGCAGGATCTCGATCGATTCCTGGCCGTAGTCGCGTTCGTTCTCGGGCTTGTAGAGGTAATAGGCCTCGTCGATGAAAAGCACGCCGCCCATGGCACGCTTGATCACGTCGCGCGTCTTGGGTGCGGTGTGGCCCACATACTGGCCGACGAGATCGTCGCGCGTCACCGCGACCAGGTGGCCTTCGCGGACATAGCCGAGTCGATGCAGGATTTCGGCCATCCTCAGCGCCACGGTGGTCTTGCCCGTGCCGGGGTTTCCCGTAAAGTTCATATGCAGTGTCGGTGCGCCCGAGGTCAGTCCGAACTTGCGGCGAAGCCGGTCGACCAGGAGAAGGGCCGCGATCTCGCGGATGCGGTTCTTGATCGGCTTCAGTCCAACGAGTTCGCGGTCAAGCTTATCCATCACCTCGTCGATGCTGGACGCTTCGAACTCGGCCTGCAGATCAACCAATTCGTCCTGCGCGGCTGCGCCTTTGGCTATCGTGTCCAGCATGGCTCAGCTAGCTCCGCTCGCCCTCGGGCCTGTCGGTGGCATAAGGCACGATCGAATAGCCCTGGCTGCGGCCGTCACGCTCCTGGCGCAGCAGCCGGAACCCGGGTTCGCTGGGTGGCCGGTTGACGATGAACGACATGCGCGGCGCTTCCCATCCCTTGGTCGAATCGAAGGCGGTTACCCGGACATACATGTTCGGACAGGCTTTCCGGCAAGCGTTGACTTCGAGCAGGATGCCCGCCGGGTCTCTCAAATCGAACATCGGGTTGCCGTACATTTCCCAATAGGTGTTTCGCGGATGCGGATCGTCCGTGTACTCGACGCTGACGGCCCAGTGGTTCTTCAGCGCATATTTGATCTGCGCCGAAATCTGCTCATCGGTCAGGTCGGGCAGGAACGAGAACTGTCCCTGCGTGACCTTGTTTCCCGGATTGGTCATCATGGCGACGGTTCCTTTCTTCTAGAAGCTGGGCGTTGCGGTTGGCACGAAGTCGGCCGTGTCGGTCGATTCATAGTTGAAGGTGACATCCTTCCAGGTCTCCAGGGCAGCCTTCAGCGGGGTGCACCATTTGGCCGCCTGTTCGAGGATTTTGGTTCCTTCGCGCAAATAATCGCGTCCCTCGTTGCGGGCCAGGATCATCGCTTCCAATGCAACGCGATTGGCCGTCGCGCCTGCCTGGATGCCGTCGGGATGGCCGATCGTGCCGCCACCGAACTGCAAGATGACGTCCTCGCCGAGATAATGGATCAACTGGTGCATCTGGCCGGCATGGATACCGCCCGAGGCGACGGGCATCACCTTGTTGAGCGAGGCCCAGTCCTGATCGAAGAACAGCCCGGTTTCGAGGTTCTGCGGCGTGCGTTCCTCGCGCAGCGTGTCATAAAACCCCTTGATCATGAGCGGGTCGCCTTCCAGCTTGCCGACCACAGTGCCGGCGTGGATATGGTCGACGCCGGCCATGCGCATCCATTTGCAGATGACGCGAAAATTCATGCCGTGGTTCTTCTGGCGCGAATAGGTTGAGTTGCCGGCGCGGTGCAGGTGCAGGATCATGTCGTTGCGGCGTGCCCACTTGGCCATCGACTGGATCGCCGTGTAGCCGATGACGAGGTCGATCATGATGATGCAGGAGCCAAGCTGTTTGGCGAATTCGGCGCGCTCATACATCTCCTCCATCGTGCCGGCGGTGACGTTGAGATAATGGCCCTTGACCTCGCCGGTGGCAGCTGAAGCCTTGTTCACCGCCTCCATGCAGTAGAGGAAGCGGTCGCGCCAGTGCATGAAGGGTTGCGAGTTGATGTTCTCGTCGTCCTTGACGAAGTCGAGGCCACCCTTCAGCGCCTCGTAAACGACGCGGCCATAGTTGCGGCCTGACAGGCCGAGCTTCGGCTTCGTCGTCGCGCCGAGCAGCGGACGGCCAAACTTGTCGAGCCGCTCACGCTCCACCACGATGCCGGTTGCGGGTCCCTGGAAGGTTTTGAGATACGCGACCGGGATACGCATGTCTTCCAGTCGCAGCGCCTTGACCGCCTTGAAGCCGAACACGTTGCCGATGATCGATGCGGTCAGGTTGGCGATCGAGCCCGGCTCGAACAGGTCGAGGTCGTAGGCGATGTAGGCGAAGTACTGTTGCTCGGTCTTGGTGCCGGGACCGGTGTTTGGAACCGGCTCGGATCTGAACGCCTTGGCGCGGTAGAGCTCGCACGCTGTCAGCCTGTCGGTCCACACCACGGTCCACGTCGCGGTTGAGGATTCACCGGCGATGGCGGCCGCTGCCTCCTCGTGGTCGACGCCGGGTTGCGGCGTGATCCGGAACATGGCGATCAGATCGGTCTCCTTGGGCCTGTAGTCCGGCTCCCAGTAGCCCATCTTCTTGTAAGGGATGACCCCTGACTTGTAGCGTTCCTTGCCTTCCTTGAGCGTACCCGCTGGCAGCATATCGATCTTGTTCATGACAGGTCTCCTGTTTGTTGCTCAGGCGGCTTTCGCGGTTGCGATATGGGGCGCGAGTTTTCCCGCGGCATAGCGTTTGGCCATCTCGTCCATGGCGATGACCTTGATCTTCGAGGCGTTGGACGCCGTGCCGAAACGCTCGAAGCGGTCTCGGCAAAGATCGTGCAAGGCGTCCATGGCGGGCTTCAGGAATTTTCGGGGATCGAACTCGCGCGGATTCTCCGTCGCGACGCGGCGGAACTGCCCGGCCATGGCCATGCGGCAATCGGTGTCGATGTTGACCTTGCGCACGCCGTAGCGGATGCCGCGCTCGATCTCCTCCACCGGGACGCCAAAGGTCTGGGGCATCTCGCCGCCATATTTGTTGATGATGTCCTGCAGTTCCTGTGGCACGGAGGAAGAGCCATGCATGACCAGATGCGTGTTGGGTAGCTTCTCGTGGATCGCCTCGATCACCTGCATGGCCAGTATGTCGCCGTCCGGCTTGCGGGTAAATTTGTAAGCGCCGTGCGAGGTGCCGCAGGCGATCGCCAGCGCGTCCACCTGGGTTGCGGCCACGAAGTCGACCGCCTGATCGGGATCGGTCAAGAGTTGGTCGTGGGAGAGCGCGCCCTCGGCGCCGTGGCCATCCTCGGCCTCGCCCTGGCCGGTTTCCAGCGATCCGAGCACGCCCAGTTCGCCTTCGACGGAAGCCCCGACCCAATGCGCCATGCGTGTGACTCGTTCGGTTACGGCGACGTTGTAGGCATAGCTTGCCGGCGTCTTGGCATCTGCCATCAGGGATCCGTCCATCATCACCGAGGTGAAGCCGTGGCGGATCGCGGAAAGGCAGGTGGCCTCGTCGTTGCCGTGGTCCTGATGGATGCACAGCGGAATGGTCGGATGCATTTCAGTCAATGCCTCCATCATTTTGGCCAGCATGACGTCGTTGGCGTAGGACCGGGCCCCACGTGAGGCCTGGATGATGACAGGCGCGTCGCAGGCTTTGGCCGCTTCCATGATTGCGAGGCCCTGTTCCATGTTGTTGATGTTGAATGCAGGGACGCCGTAGCCGTGCTCGGCGGCATGGTCGAGAAGCTGGCGAAGGGTGATGCGGGCCATTGTGGGTCCTCCTAGATGATGAGCTTCAGCGCCGCCGCAGCAACCGCTTCGGACGTTATGTTGAAATGCCGGTACAGATCGGGGGCAGGGGCGCTGGCGCCGAAACCGGCCATGCCGACGACAGCGCCCGTCTCGCCGACCCAGCGGTCCCAGCCCAGCCGGGCCGCCGCTTCGACCGCGACGCGCGGCGCGGAGCCGAGAACGGCCTTGCGGGCGGCGCTTTCCTGCTCCTCGAAAAGCTCCCAGCATGGCATCGAGACGACCGCGGCGGCGACGCCATGCTCGGTCTCCAGCCTTTCGGCGGCGGCAACCGCGATCTCGACCTCCGAGCCGGTTGCGATCAGGGTGACGGCACGGTGCCTGGCTGGCTCGCGCAGGATGTATGCGCCCTGGCTGGAGCGGTCCGCGTCGCTGTGCGCCTCACGCAGCATCGGCAGGTTCTGGCGCGACAGCACCAGCACGCTCGGCCGATCCCTGCTCTTCAGCGCAAGTTCCCAGCATTCCGCCGTTTCGATGATATCCGCTGGGCGAAAGACATTGAGGTTCGGCGTGGCACGCAGCATCGCCAGGTGTTCGACCGGCTGATGCGTCGGGCCATCCTCGCCGAGGCCGATGGAATCATGCGTCATCACGTAGATGACGCGCTGGCCCATGAGCGAGGAGAGCCGTATCGCACCACGCGCATAATCCGCGAAGCAGAGGAACGTACCGCCATAGGGCACGAAGCCTCCATGCAATGCGATGCCGTTCATGGCGGCGGCCATGCCGTGTTCACGAATGCCGTAGTGAATATAGCGGCCGGCATAGTCGCTCGGCGCAATGCGGTTCATGCCCTTGGTGATCGTCAGATTCGAGTGCGTCAGATCGGCCGAGCCGCCGACGGTCAATTCCGTGGCGCCGTTGATGACCTCCAGCGCCATTTCGGAAGCTTTTCGCGTTGCCACCTTGGTTGCCTTCTCGACATGCTCTCGGCGAAAGGCATCGAGCGCTTCGAAGACCGCGTCGGGCAGTCTGGCGGCGACCGCGTTCTCGAGGGCCTCTCGCTGCGGCGAGGCGGCAAGCCGCTGCTCCCACGCGCCCCGCATCGCTTCGCCGCGGCCGGCAATTTCGCGCCAGGCGAAAAGCACGTCGTCCGGCACCTCGAACGGCGCGAAGGTCCAGCCGATGTTCTCGCGGGTCGCGGCGATCTCTGCCTCGCCCAGCGGCGCGCCATGCGTCTTCTCCGAGCCGCCGAGGTTGGGGGCGCCCTTGCCGATCATTGTGCGGCAGGCAATCAGCGACGGTCGATCTGACTGCCGCGCCGCCTCGATAGCCACGGCGACGGCTTCCATGTCGTGGCCGGAGACCGTTTGGACATCCCAGCCGGCGGCTTTGAAGCGCGCCGGCTGGTCCATCGACGTGGACAGGGAGGTTGGCCCGTCAATGGAGATCGCATTGTCGTCCCAGAAGACGATCAGGCGGGAAAGCTTCAGGTGGCCGGCGAGGTCGATCGCCTCGTGGCTGATGCCTTCCTGCAGGCAGCCGTCGCCTGCAATCACATAGGTATGATGGTTGACCAGATCGGCACCGTAGCGGGCAGCAAGCATGCGCTCCGCCAGCGCCATTCCGACCGCCGTGGAAATGCCTTGTCCGAGCGGGCCGGTGGTGGTCTCGACACCAAGCGCGTGGCCATATTCGGGATGTCCGGCCGTGCGGCTGCCCAGTTGCCGAAACCGCTGCAACTCCTCGATCTGCATGTCTTCATAGCCGAGCAGATAGTGCAGCGCGTATTGCAGCATCGAGCCATGGCCGGCTGAAAGCACGAAACGGTCACGGTCGGGCCAGCCCGGCCTGGAAGGATCGATATTGATGAAGCGGTTGAACAGCACCGTTGCGACATCGGCCATGCCCATCGGCATGCCGGGGTGTCCCGAATTCGCTTTTTGGACGCTGTCCATCGCCAGCACGCGAATGGCGTTCGCCATGTCGAGCTCCGAGACGACGGCGGCGGCGGCAGGCTTTAGTGCTGTTTGGCTGGTCATGGCGTCCTCCTCACGACACACGGCTCTTGCGTTCGATCAATTGCAGGATGAGCGGCGTCAGGATTAGCTGCATGGCAAGGTCGAGCTTGTTGCCTGGCACCACGATGGAATTTGGCCGCGACATGAACGAGTCGTGGATCATCGACAGCAGATAGGGAAAATCGATGCCGCGCGGATTGGCGAAGCGGATAACCAGCATCGATTCGTCAGGCGTCGGAATCCAGCGCGCGATGAAGGGGTTGGACGTATCGACAATCGGCACGCGCTGGAAATTGATGGCGGTCTGCGAGAATTGCGGGACAATGTAGCGGACATAGTCGGGCATCCGGCGCAGGATCACGTCCATCACCGCCTCGGTGGAATAGCCGCGTGTCGAACGATCGCGATGGATCTTCTGGATCCATTCGAGATTGATGACCGGCACGACGCCGATCTTGAGATCCGCATGCTTCGCCAAATTGATCGTGTCGGTGACGACACAGCCGTGCAGCCCCTCGTAGAAGAGCAGGTCGCTGGGACCGAACTCGCGCCATTCGGTAAAGCTTCCCGGTGGCGTGCCGTACTGCTTTTCCTCTTCCTCGTCATGGATGTAGGTGCGGGTTCTTCCGGATCCCCGGCGGCCGTATTCCGCGAACACCTCTTCGAGAATCCCGAGTTCGTTGGCCGCGGCATGGAAGTGGGTGAAGTTCGGATTGCCGGCCTTCTCCTCTTCGGCCACCTTTGCCTTCATCGCGGCGCGGTCGTAGCGGTGGAATGCGTCGCCTTCGATGAACGCGGCCTCGATGTTCTCGCGCCGGAAGATCAGCTCGAAGATACGCTTGACCGAAGTGGTGCCGGCGCCCGACGAGCCGGTGATGGTGATGATGGGGTGCTTGGCTGACATGGTGCTGCTCAGGCTCTGAAGAGGCCACGGCGGCTGAACAGCGGCGCTCGTTCGCCGATGTTGCTCGGCTCGGTGTGGTAGCGGGTGACGCGCGCGACCTCCCGCGCCGACCCGAAGACCATCGGCACGCGCTGGTGCAGGCTGTCGGGTTCGATGTCCAGGATGCGGTTGATCGTATCGGTGGCCGCACCGGCAGCCTGTTCTATGAGATAGGCAATCGGGTTGGCCTCGTAGACCAGGCGCAGCCGTCCCTGACCGTAGCCCTTGCGCCGGTCGCCGGGGTAGAGAAACACGCCGCCGCGCATCAATATGCGGTAGCAGTCGGCGACCAGGGAGGCGATCCAGCGCATGTTGAAATCCTTCTCTCGCGGTCCTTCGGTGCCCTCCAGGCAGTCGTCGACATAGAGCCGCACGGCCTCGTCCCAGTGCCGGTAGTTGGCGGCGTTGATGGCGAACTCCTGGGTGCGTTGCGGAATGATCCGGCTCTCGTAGGCCTGGACGAAGGTGCCGAGCCTGGCCGACAGGACGAAGATATGCGTACCGCTGCCGAGCGACAGGACGAGCGCCAACTGCGGCCCATAGATGAAGAAACCGGCGCCTAGCTGATTCACGCCCGCCTGCAAAAAAGAGGCGGCCGGATCGGCATCCGGCGCGCCAGTTGCGGGCAGGAGCGAGAAGATCGTTCCGATCGACACGTTGGTGTCGATGTTGGAAGAGCCGTCGAGCGGGTCGATGGCAATGGCGAGTGGTGCTTGCCTGTCGAGCAGGACCGGCTGCTCCAGCTCCTCGGAAGCGTAGAGCGCGACCGGAGCGTGGCGCATGGCGTCGAGGAAGATGTCGTCGGAGAAGACGTCGAGATCCTTCTGGACATCGCCGTCGGCGTTGGCGCCACGAGTCCCGGCAAAGGCGGCGCCGAGCACACCTTGATTGATGGTATTGCGGATCTTGCTGGCGGCCTGTGTCAGCTGACGGACAGTCGTTACGACCGCGGAGCGAAGTTCGTCCGGCTGGCCGAGATAGGAGTTCAGAAAAGCGTCGAGCGTTGCCGCTGGCATCGTAACCTCCCGATCCAGCCGCGTCTCCTCGGATCGGCTGGATCGGGGGAATGAAAACAAACGACAATTGATAAGTAAAATTCAATAACTTTACGTTGGTACTAAAAATAATTTAGTATGAGACATGAGAAACCTCACGCTCAAGCATTTCAAGACCATCCAGGCCATCATCAGGCACGGAAAAATTGTGAGTGCGGCCAAGGCGTTAGGTCTGTCTCCTTCAGCACTGACAATTCAGTTGCGGCAAATGGAGGAAGAATTCCAACTGGCTCTGTTCGACCGGACGTCGGACGGCATGCGTCCCACTGCCGCAGGTTTGGCCGTCGTTGAGGCAGCGCAAGCTATCGAGGAGCATCTCGGTCTGCTCGAAGACAAGATCGACGCCATCAAGGGCGTTCGTACGGGTAGCTTGAGGCTCGGCGTCGTTTCCACCGCCAAGTATTTCGCGCCGCGGTTGATGGCTGCGTTCATGAAGGAACATCCCGACATCGACATGCGGCTTGCCATCGGCAATCGTGCCCAGACGATCGACAACCTCAAGAATCACGACATCGACATCGCGCTGATGGGGCGCCCGGCGAAAGAGGTCCCGGTGCGTGCTTCGGTCTTCGGCGACCACCCGCTGGTCATCATCGCACCGCCCGAACACCCGCTGGCGGCGGCACGCGATATCTCCAAGGAGCGCATTGCCGAGGAGCATTTCCTTATTCGCGAGCCCGGCTCCGGAACCCGCATCTCGCTGGAAATATTCCTGAGCGACGTGCCTGGCCGCATCGATGAACTCGGCGTCGAGATGGGCTCGAACGAAACGATCAAGCAGGCGGTGATGGCTGGTCTGGGCATCGCCTTCATTTCTGCCCACACGATCGCCGCGGAAACCGAAGCTGGCCGGCTCGTCATCCTCGACGTTGTCGGCATGCCGATCCGCCGACAGTGGTTCTCGGTGATACGAACCGATCACGCAATCTCGCCGGCCATGGCTACGTTCAACGACTTCCTGATGCGCAAGGGCGCGATGTTTCTGCCCCTGTTCGGTAAGCTTTATCCCGATTCCTGAGCGGGATGACCGACGGATGGCGTTCGGAATCGACCGGAGCGAGACGCCGGACGTGTCGCCTGCCAAGAGACGTGAAATCCGTCGCAAGGTCGACTGAAGGTCTATTTCTTCCGACCGAGCGTTTCCGAGACGGTCCTGGACAATTGATAGAGCCGCTGCTCGATTATCGTCGGCACGTCGCAGACATAGGTCAGCGACTGGACACGTTCGTTGAAAATGCGCGTCGCGAAATTCAACTGGTCGGTTCGCCGTTCGACTTCGTCCGGATCGGCGTCGGCTTTGGCACGTAGGGCGTCGACGTCGGATGCTTCCTTGCGCAATTCAGCCGCCATTTCGAGCTGTTTGTGGGCATAGCGGGAAATGCCGGAAATCACGTGCGAACGCTCGGCGTCCATGTGATCGAACATTCCCTGCACCAGCATCGCCATCTTTGGTGCGACCTGCTCCGCCGGCAGAGAAGCCACGAAGTCCTTGATCTCCTTCTGGGCTTCGGCAATCGGCGTCCGTCGGGCCGCCACCGCCTCGACCAGCGCGGAGACGCCCGAATCCTTCGACCAATCCTTCGCCGCCGGGGGAAGCTCCGGCCCATTCCAGATCTGGCCGAGCGAGAGCTGCGGCACCTTGCGCTGCATGCAAGGCCAGTCGGGATCGGTGTTTGCCGCCCTGGCGTCCATCGGGACAAGCATGGCGACCAGAACCAGGGTGTGCACAAGTCTCATTCGCGCCATCAGCCGTTTCCTCCCGTGTCCTGTTTGCGGGTCATCAGGCCGCGCGAAGGATCGTACGCAATGATGGCGCCGCCCAGAAACAACAGCGTGCAACCGGCGACGACGCCCAGCGACAGCCAGTCGATCTGCCCATAGAAGGCGAAGCGGATCAGTTCGACGGCATAGGTGAACGGATTGGCGAGGCAGATCTTGTAGAGCAGGGGGCTTGCCTCCTGGATACGCCACAAAGGATACAGCGCCGGCGACGCGAAATAGCCTGGAAAGATGACGAAGTTCATGATGCCGGCGAAGTTTTCGAGCTGCTTGATCATGGACGACAAAAGCATGCCGAGCGCGCAAAGCATCATGCCCGACAGAAACAGTGCCGGCAGCACGTAGAGATAGCCGAGCGGCGGCGCCCTGACGCCCCACAACCAGGCGACGATCAGAAATGCGTAGACTTGCACGATCGATACGGCCACGCCGGCCAACATCTTCGACACCAGCAGGAACCAGCGCGGAAATGGGCTGACCAGCAGGATGCGCATGTTGCCCATCTCGCGGTCGTAGACCATCGACAGTGAAGACTGCATGCCGGAAAACAGCAGGATCATGCCGCACAGACCCGGAGTGATGTAGACCTCGTAGAGCACATAGGTCTTGTAAGGAGGGATGATCGACACGCCGAGCACCTGGCGGAAGCCGGCGGCGAAGATGAACAGCCAGACGAGCGGCCGCACCAGTGAGGAAATGAACCGTTCGCGTTGGTGCAGGAAGCGCAGGCACTCGCGCAGGACGATGCCTTTCAGGCAAATGAGATAGTGGCGGAGGCCGAATGGTTCAGACCCTACCGGTTTGATGCTGACAACTTTTCCGGGCATCGCAGGAGCGCTCATGACGATGTCTCCGCCATGCCTGCCGCGTCGATGCGGCTGAGCTTCGAAAAGGCATCGCGAATGGAATTTCCTCCATTTGCCTGGACGACATCCGACACCTTGCCCCTGGCGACCAGGTCACCCCGCCGCAGCACGACGACATGATCGGTATCGTTGACTTCATCGATCAGATGCGTGGCCCAGAGCACGCCGATACCATCGGTTTCGACGAGCTTGCGGATGGTGGCGAGGATGCCAGCACGCGACTCGATGTCGAGGCCGACGGTCGCTTCGTCAAGCAGGAGCAGGGAAGGTCGGTGAAGCAGCGCCCGGGCGATCTCGATGCGCCGCATCTGACCGCCGGAGAGGCTGCGTGCCTTGTCATGCTGGCGGCCCTGCATGTCGACTGTGTCAAGCAGCGCGGCGATGCGCTGCCGGGCTTCGCGTCCGCCAATGCCATGCAGCGAGGCATGGTAGGAAAGATTCTGATAGACGCTGAGATCGAGGTCGAGCGTGCGCGCCTGGAACACGATGCCGACCCGTCTGAGCGCTTCGCCCGAAGCGCTGCGGATGTCGTGGCCGAAGATGCGGATCGACCCGTGACGCGTGTCATAGAGGTGGCTGATCAGGGAGAACAGCGTTGTCTTGCCGGCCCCGTTGAGGCCGAGCAGGACGGTGAACGTCGCCGGCAAGATCGAGAACGAGACCTCGTTGAGTGCCCGCTTCGGTCCATAGGAGTGGCTGACGGCACTGACGTCGAGCGCCGCCGCCTCGTCTCCCGGTCCGCTTGTCCTCACATGCTGCATGCCCGGATCGCTCCTTCAGGACGCGTTGGCAGGACGCACTGCTATCTAGCGCGCCTGATTTCCTTTGGTCTCACTTGATCGTGATCTTGCCCTTCAGGCCCTTGTCGGCGAGGTCGGGAACCGACCAGGTATACTCGCCGGGGCGAACTGTGTGGAATTGCACCTGGATCGTTCCCGCGTCGTCGAATTCCAGCCAGGCCGGTCCGCCGTCCATATGCACCTCCAGATCGTCGATGACGATCTGGTCCATCCACACATTGCGGAACAGGTCGGTCACGAACTTGTATTCGAAACCGCCCTTGGAGGTGATCTTCCAGCGATAGCCTTGGCCGGCGATCAGCTCGAAATCCTTCTGATTGACGGCATAGGTGGAATCGGCCGAGCCGATAATCAATTCCGGCAGGTTCTTGCTGGCACGCGATGGTTTTGGCGTTGCGTCATCCGCGCTTGCGCCGATCGGAGCAAGCACAAATCCGGCGAGCGCGGCGAAGATAAATCTATGGCGAAATTTCATGTCGCGATCCTCCCCATGATCAATGTCTGCTATTTGGGCGAAATGGCCACACCCCAAGGCTGCTGGCCCACGGTGAGCGATTGGACCGGCTCGTCGGTCGCCGTATCGATGAACGTGATGTCGTTGGAGTTGCCATTCGTGGTGATCAGCGTTTTCTGGTCGGGTGTGAAGGCCAGGTGCCAGACGCGTTGGCCGACGAGGATGTATTTCTCGACCTCGAAGGTGTCGGTATTGACCACGGCGACATGGTTCGCCGGGCCGAGCGCGACATAGGCTTTCTTGCCGTCGGCGCTGATGGCGATGCCTACCGGCTGGATGGTCTCAGCCCGCAATCCCTGAATCGCGAACTGGATCTTCTTCACCACTTCGCGTTTGGCGTTATCGATGACGCTGACGGTGCCGCCCACTTCGGCGCTGACCCAGACCTGCGAGCCGTCCGGCTTGAATTCGGCAAAGCGCGGGCGCGTGTCGACCAGCACGTTATCGGTTACATCGTGGGTGCCAGTGTCGATGAAATGCGCCATGCTGGTGGTTTCCGAGGTGTTGACCATGGTCTTGCCATCAGGGCTGATACCCATGCCTTCCGGTTCCACGCCGACTGGAATCTCGGCCATGACCTGCTTGCTCTCGACGTCGATGGCGGTGACGAGGTTGTCGTCCTCATTGGCGACATAGAGCGTCTTGCCGTCAGGCGAGAGCACGAACAATTCGGGATCGGGGCCAGATGGCAGCGTGCCGACGATTTGCAGCGTCGCGGTGTCGATGATTTCGACCGTGTCGTCATCACTGGCGCAAAGATAAACGAATTTGCCGTCATGCGAGATGGTGATGCCGCGTGGCCTCTGGCCGACCTCGACGGTCTTCACCACTTGCATGGTGGCCGTGTCGACGACCGTCATCGTGTTGTCCTTCTCGTTGGAAACGTAGGCCGTATAGGCCGATGCCGGGCTGGCCGTGAGGCCGGCCGCGAGAATGGCGAATGCACAAGCTCGTGTCTGCACGCAAATTCCTCCCCTTTGGCCCTACTTGAGAACGCATTTCGTTTCCGGCTGATCGATACCAAGCGTATCGAGTTCGGAGAATTGGTGGAGATAGCCCTCCTGCGGTGATGTCGAAACGACCGACTTGGTGTCGCCAAGCAGGATCGGCTGGCGAAGCTGGAGGTTCCATTTGCGGAAGGTGAGCTTCTGTCCCTTGAAGGCGGCAACCGAGAAATCGCCCGACCGGATGTAGTCACTGATCTTTTTGGCATCGTCGCCTTTGGTGCGCGTGGTGGCTTCGCCGACGCCACGCACTGCTGTCCACGCCGACATGTCCTTGGAAAGCATCCGCCGGCCCGTCGTCTTCAGGAAGCGGCTCTGCATCTGGATGCCGCCCCATTGCTCGCTGGCGGGATGCCACGACGATGCAACAAGCCCGGCCGTGCCGGCGACCAGCCGCGGCGTCCAGGTGCGGTAGGGCACGTAGGTGCCAAACACCTGGCTTTCGTCGGCGACAAGCACAATGTCGTGCTCCGGCAGATCCTGCGTGAATACGGAAATCTGCTGCTGTATCTGCGTGGCGCCGGTGTCGGTACGCCTGGCCGTGCCGGTGTCCTTGAATTCCTTCTCGGCGACGATCTGGCCGCCGAAACGGGTTGCCGCGCGGCGCAACGCGTCGGCGTAGAGATGGTCCTGCTCATGCGAGCCGTAGAGCAGCACCCAATTCGGCCACTTCTTCACCATGAGATACTGCGCCAGCGCATCGGCAAGCATGCTGCGCGTCGGCGCGATATGAAAAACATTGATGCGGCAGTCCTCCTCGCGCAGGCTATCGTCGGTGGCACCGATGTTGAAGATCAGCACGCCCTTGTCGCGGGCTATATCGGCGATCGACAGCAATTGTTTGGCCGAGAGGTCTGCGACGACATAGTGGTCACCTTTGGCGATCAGGTCCTCGAATGCCTGAACCGCGTCGGCTTCGGGTTTGATCTCGGTCACGTCGAGGCTGAATTTCTGGTCGGTGAATTTTCCGGTGGTGTTGTTATCGCCGATTGCCACAGTGGCGCCGGCGACACCTTCATCACGCGGCGGCAGGTCGAGCATGGAAAGCGTCAATTGCGGCGCGTAGGCCCGCAAATACCCTATCTTGATTTCAGTGACCTTTTTTTCCGGCTTCGCCGCCGCTTCCTGGGCTATCGCGCCCGGAGCGTTGACGGTCAGGGAAAAAAAGCACAAAAAGGCGGCGAGAGTGCCCGGCACCGCGCTCGTCATCGATAGTAATTACCCATTCTTGCGCTGAGGTCCGACGGGTGTCGGAGCAGCGCCAAGTCCAGGTGCCCATGGTCAACTTAGCCGACCCGCAAAATTTATCAAACCCTATCGGACGACTTTTCGCGTCTGCCCTGGCTCGGTGTCTTTTTGACAAACATGCAATGGCGGCTGAAAAGATTGCCATCTTCGATTTCGAGGTCGTTCGCAGCTATGTCATCCGCGACGTGCGCGAGAATCAAGCGGACGAAGGACAAAAGATCTTGTCCTCCAAACTGGAGAAACTGTTCAAATGACCAGAATGCTGGCCAGCGTCACCGGCATCGAAGAGGCGGAGATCGTTCTTTCGAGCGGCGCCGACATCGTCGATCTGAAGGATCCGAAGGCGGGAGCGTTGGGCGCGGTACCCACGGAAACCATCCGCCGAACGATTTCGTTCATCGCTGGTCGGGCTCCGGTCAGCGCGGTCTGCGGCGACCTGCCGATGGAACCCGAAACGATCCGCGCCAAGGCTGAAGAGATCGCGGCGACCGGCGTCGATTATGTCAAGATCGGGTTTTTCCCATCGGCTCACATCCCTGCCTGCGCGGAGGCGCTCGAACCGCTGGCCGCGCGAACGAAGTTGATCGCTGTGCTCTTTGCCGATCTGGCGCCGGACTTCGAGCTCCTGCCGGTATTCGGCAGGCACCGCTTCCACGGCGTGATGGTTGATACCGCGCAGAAGGGAAAGGGCCGGCTGCTCGACCATTTGCCACCGGAGCGGATTCCGGGATTCGTCGATCGAGCCAAGTCGCTCGGTCTGATGGTTGGCCTGAGCGGATCGCTCGAAGCCCCGGATATTCCACGTCTATTGCCTTTCGCTCCCGATTTCCTCGGCTTTCGCGGCGCGCTGTGTGGCCATGCCGACCGCGCGGGTTCAATCAGCGCCGAGGCGGTCTCGCAGATTCGCGAATTGGTCCCGGCAGAGCCTGGGACGGGCGGTAAATCGAGCATCGACTATCGCCTGTTGGCAGCGAGAGGCTATTCGCCGGGCACCGATCCGACACTGGGCACGGACAGGATTTTCGTGCGGGATTTTGTTCTGCCGGTCCAGATCGGTGCCTACAGCTTCGAGCATGGTCATACTCAAAAGGTGCGCTTTGATGTGATCGCCGACGTGCTGCAAGTCACCGACCATCCCGAGGACATGCGCCATGTGTTCTCCTATGACATCATCATGGATGGCATTCGCACCATCGTCGCGCGGGGGCACATTCAGCTCAGCGAGGCTTTGGCCGAGCAAGTGGCGGCGCACGTTCTGGAGAACCAGCGCGTCGTGCGCGTCACGGTAAGGGTGGAAAAACTCGAGCTCGGGCCTGGCGGTGTCGGCGTCGAGATCGAACGCAAGCGCCAATCGGCAGGACGCGGTGTCGCCTCCGGCTCTGCCGGCCGAAAAGACAGAGGCAGTGTTTCCCGGCCGCGCCAGCAAGGCTCCGACGTCCTCGGGCGGGCCGTCGTCAAGCTTGGCGGCAGCACTGCCCATGCGGCGGAAATGACGAGCTGGATCGCGGCGCTGGCGGGTTCCAGGTTACCGATCGTCATCGTGCCCGGCGGCGGCCTGTTTGCCGATCAGGTGCGCGAGACGCAGACCCGCATGGATTTTTCCGACACCGCCGCACATGCCATGGCGATCCTCGCCATGGAGCAGTTCGGCCAAATCATCCTCGATCGGGACGAAAGACTGACGCCGGCACGATCGCTGGAGGAGATTGTGCGAGCATTGGACGAAGGCAAGGTTCCGGTGTGGCTGCCGTCGTCACTTGCGTTGCCGGCACCGGACCTTCCGGCCTCTTGGGACATTACCTCCGATTCCCTGGCTGCCTGGCTTGGCGGGAAGCTTGGCGCGAACGCGCTGTTGCTTATCAAGCAGACCGATGCATTCTTCGACAACGATACCCCTGACAGCCTGAAGGCCAGGGGCATTGTCGACCCAGGCTTTGCCGCCATGCTGCCCGACGGCATCGATTTCCGTCTCGCCGGTCCGAAGGATGCCGCCGAGGCGGGCGCGCTACTCGCATCGGGCAAGCTGCCCGGCATCGGGATTGTGGCTTCGACCCGCTCGGCAAAGAAGGCAGGATAGCCGATGGTGAAGCTGCACGTGCCGCGCTGGGCGTGGGTTTTGACGGGGTCCGGGCATTTTTTCACGGAGAGCTTCGCACTTGTTCGCCAACTCGAACATTGCGATGTCTTCGTGTCGAAAGCCGCCAATGAAGTGCTGCGCATGTACAAGCTCAAACTCGATTTTCCGGAGACGACGCGCGTGCTGCACGACAAGACGGCGAGCGCCATTCCCGTCGGCGAATTTTACCACGGCGTCTACCACACGGTCGTGGTGGCGCCTGCCTCGTCCAACACGGTTGCCAAATGCGTCTGGGGTATATCCGATACGCTTGCCACCAACGTCTTTGCGCAAGCCGGAAAGTGCCGCGTGCCGATCATCGTCTTTGCCTGCGACACCGCACCCGAACTCGAAACCATGGCGCCGCATGGCCTGGTCAAAGTCTATCCGCGCAGGATTGACCTGGAAAACACCGAGCGGCTGAAGGGGTTCGAACGAACCCAGGTGGTCGAGTCGCTCGCGGACCTCAACGCGGCGGTTCAGCAACGCCGGGCCGAGCTGTCCGGCCATGGCTGAGCGGCTGGTCTTTCTCACGGGACATCTGGCCAGGGCACGGTTGGAAAAGCTGCTATCCGGTCTGGGCGAGACGGAGTTTTCGTGGGAGGTGGTCGACATAGGTGTCAAGGTCGCCGCACTGATGACCGAAGACATCATAAAGCGGCGTCTCATCGCGCCCAACGCCGTTGACCGCTTTATCCTGCCAGGGCGCTATCGCGGCGATATCGAGCAATTGTCGAACCATTTCGGCGTGCCCTTTGCGCGCGGTCCTGACGAGATCGCGGACCTGCCGGCCTTTCTCGGCCGTGTCGGCGAGCCGCCGGATCTTACGCGTCACGATATGCGCATCTTCGCCGAGATCGTCGATGCGCCAATGCTGTCGATCGAAGCGCTCACGCTGCGGGCGGGGACGCTAGCTGCGGCCGGCGCCGATGTCATCGATCTTGGCTGCCTGCCTGAAACGCCATTTCCGTTGCTGTCGGAGGCTGTGCGCGAGCTCAAGGCACAAGGATTTCAGGTCAGCGTCGATTCGGCCAGCGCGGACGAACTGTCGATCGGTGCACGCGCCGGTGCGGACTATCTTCTCAGCCTCGACGAGAACACGCTGCCGTTAGTGTTCGGCCATGGGGCTACGGCAGTGTTGATCCCGTCCGCCCCCGGCGATCTGGATTCGCTTGGCCGCGCTATCGATGCGGCGCAAAGGGCTGGCATTTCCTTTATCGCCGATCCCGTGTTGGATCCGATCCACTTCGGCTTCGCCCAATCGCTCGGCCGCTTCATCGAGGCGCGCCGCCGCTGGCCGAAGATCGAATTGCTGATGGGCACCGGCAATCTCACCGAACTTACCGACGCCGACAGTTCTGGCGTTACGGCCGTTCTAACGGGGCTCTGCTCGGAACTCGGGATTCGAAACGTGCTAGCCGTACATGTCAGCCCTCACACGGTGCGGACGATCGAGGAGCACGACATTGCCCGTCGCATCATGTTCGCTGCCCGCAATGACGGTGCACTGCCGCGTAGCTATCACCCAGGCTTGCTGCAGATCCACGATCGCAAGCCCTTCACGGCCTCGACCGATGATATCGCTGGATTGGCGGCCGAGGTGCGCGACGCCAACTACCGTATCGCGGCAGCGGAGGACGGCATTCATATTTTCAACGGCAAAGGGCACGCGGTTGCCACGGATGCGTTCGAATTCTTCGCCGGACTTGGCGTGGAGACCGATGGTGCGCATGCTTTCTATCTGGGCGCGGAACTGACGAAGGCCGAGATCGCGTGGCGCCTCGGCAAGCGCTATGTTCAGGACGAGCCGCTCGCATGGGGCGTTGCCGCACCGGCTCCCGAAACCGACCGTACCCGTCTTGCCAAACCGGGCGAAACGCTTCGCGCGAAGAAGGAGGGCTAGGTGCCTTACATTCGCGAGACAATCATCACCACTGTCGACAAGGCAGGAAAGGTCCATATCGCGCCGATCGGCATAATCTCCGAAAAAGACGGCTGGGTCATCGCACCGTTTCGTCCCTCGGTTACGCTCGACAATCTGGCGGCGGTGCCGTTCGCCATCGCCAACTACACCGACGACGTGCGCGTCTTCGCTGGATGCCTGACCGGGCGCAAGGACTGGCCGACCGTTCCCGTTGAAGATTTTCTGGTTCCCCGGTTGGCGACTGCGCTGGCGCATTCGGTTCTCGAAGTCGAGAGCGTTGACGATGATGGCGTGCGCCCTCGCCATTTCTGCCGCGTGGTTCGAGAGGAAATGCATGCGCCCTTCACCGGCCTTAACCGTGCCAAGGCGGCTGTTCTGGAACTGGCCATCCTGGTCAGCCGGCTCGGCATGCTACCCCGCGACAAGATCGAGGCCGAGATCGCGTATCTTTCGATCTCTATCGAAAAGACAGCCGGCGCCGACGAACGGGAAGCCTGGGGTTGGCTGATGCAGCGTGTCAGCGATCACCTGGCCGTCAAAGGGTCCAGCAGCGAGGACGCGTGAGCGTGACGACGCGAGCGCCGCTACGCTGCTTGCGATCGATATCCAGCCAGCAGCGCCACCGCCGATGCTGGTGCGGCGCGGCTGGCCTCGCCGCGAACAGCGTCATGGGCGGGGACGATGTCGGCGAAATCGACAAAGCGACGTTCCATGCGCTCGGCCAGCCGCCTGATCTGCCAGCGGCCCGTTCCGGCGCCGACGATCGGAACATCTTGAGCAAGACCCCAGGCAACCAGGGATGCTGCGTCGTGGATTTTCCGCAATTGCTGCTCGCTGAACCAGCGTGCGACTTCACCCCATTCCGGCGGCGAAAGTTCAGCGGCGTCGCGCCCGACCATGCGCGCCAGTCGCGCGATTGAGCCGTGGACGGTCTTTTCCTTGCCGTCGGCGGAAGGGTGCATGTCGTCCTCCTCATCGAGCACGCCCAGGATCCGGTGCGCGTCGGCGATCGAGGCGAAATACTCGTTCATCAATGGCGTCAGCCTTCGATGGACCGGAGCAGACGAGGCTACACCGAACAGGAATGTCCTGGTGAAACCGGTATAGACCAATTCACCAGTCAGAAGCCGTCCGGCATCGGTGTAGCCCTCATTGACGACGGCGCCGTCCTTTATGGCGATAATGTCGGTGGTGGTGGAGCCCATATCGACGAACAGGGCATCGCCGGCCAGTTTTGCCACCAAAGAGGCTGTCGCGTGCCAGTTGGCGGAGGCGACATCAGTGCTCAGCCGCGCTGCCTGCTCGACCTCGACAAAGCCGGATGATCCGGCATAGATCAGCTTTTCGCCTGTGGGAAAACGATTGGAAATCTGACCCAGCAGCGTCGTCACGCCGATATCGCGGGACGCAAAGATGTCCGATAGCTCGCCCGTCATGGTGAACGCGTTGAGATCGGCTTCCGCATAGATCGGGGCTGTTTCGTCGAGGGCCGAGGTCAGGCTGTGCAACCCTTGCCAAAGCGGCGTGGCGATCGTTACCGCGCCGACGATGCGGCCGCCTTGCGCGCGCGTCACCTTCAGATGCGCGCCGCCAATGTCGAAACCCGCAATGATGCTCTTTCTTTTTTCCACACTTCAAGCTTTCATGACAGCAGTTGGTTGGCGAGAAAAGCGTTGCGCATCATTCCGGTTCTCGACTTGAAAGGCGGCGAGGTGGTTCGTGCCCAGCAAGGAAAACGCGATCGCTACCGGCCGATCATTACGCCGCTCAGCCGAAGTTCCGATGTCCTCGCCGTCGCCGAAGGGTTGCGCACGCTTCATCCCTTTTCGACCTTCTACATCGCCGATCTGGACGCCATTGGAGGCGGTACTCCAAACAGCGACGCACTTGCCCGGCTGAGGGCGATGACGCAGCCGCCTGAGCTCTGGGTCGATGCCGGCGTAGCAGACAGGAAAACGCTTCTGGCGGCGCTCGCTGAACATTCGGTTTACCCGGTGTTGGGCTCCGAATCGCAGCAGGACGATGTGCTGCTCCGGCATTTTCGCGATCATCCCGATCTCATCCTGTCCCTTGACTTCTTTGGCGATGATTTTTGCGGACCGCGTTCTCTTCTCGCTGAGCCCGAGCTTTGGCCGCAAAAGGTGATCGTCATGACGCTGGCCAAAGTCGGTGCGGCCGCCGGCCCGGACTTCAGGCGGCTGGAGGAGGTCAAGGCCAAGGCGGGAAGTCGCGCGGTCATCGCGGCCGGCGGCGTCCGCGATGACAACGATATCCACGCATTGTCAGCAATGGGCATCGCCGCAGCGCTGGTCGCAACCTCACTGCACAACGCCACGCTCACACCTAGTCACCTGGCGTCGCTCGGCGCCTGATCACAGTTGCTCCTCACCCCCGAAAGGCGGGCGCCCTTCGGGAGTGTCGCTTCAAAAGCCCAGAACCCTTTTCAGCCGGCGCAACAGACCATCCGTTTCGGAAGATGGCTTTTCCTGTGCGGGGCTGTCTCTTGTCTAGGCCGCGAACGGATGCTTGACGTTGTCGCGCTGAGCGGTGGCTTCGGCGGCGGTCGGGGTTCCTGCGATAGCGCGCTGGATGGCCTCCTTTGTCGCCTCGTAGTTGTATTTTTGGATCTTGGCGTCGTCGGCCGCGTCCCAATGGATGAATACGCCAACGCAAATGAACACGTCGTCCGCTTCGTTTGCCGGAATTGTCCCGTCCGCGACGCTGTCCTGCACTGCCTTTGCAACGGCGTGCTGCGCCGGGCCGAACATCTGTACAGCCTGCTTGGCGCCCTTGATCGTGACCTTGTTGAACATCACCGTATTGGGCTTGCATTGAAGATTGGGCGCGATCACCGCCAAAAGCGAGGTAAAACCGTCCTTGTTGTTGGTAAGCGCGTTGCAAAATGCCGTTTCGACTGCGCTCCCTCGCGGCCCGATGAGCAGGTCGACATGCGCGACTTCGTTGCCGTCCCCGACCAGCGATTCACCGACCATTACCTTCGAGATTTTTGCCATGCCAATTTCCTCCAAGACACAATTATGATGTCCACGGACGCTGCAACCGAGCAGGCGCTCGATGGACAGCTATCCTTGTTGGCAGCGCCCGGATTGCCCGGACCGGTTGGCTAGATAGCCGCGGAAGCACAGCTCCCGCTTTTGGAAGTCAAGCACCAACGCCGCGATTATGCAAGCGAGTGCCTAGAGTGTGGACTAAAAGAGTAGCCACGGTCAGATCGGCCGAGGTGCCGGGGTTTACTTTGTCCGCCTTCAGCCGGCGGTCGAACTCCATGAGCAGGCGAATGCGTGACGGCTCGTCGCCGTTGGCATGGAGCGTCGCCTGAACGGAAAGAGCGTCCTGTCGCACCTGATTTGCGACTTCAATTCCGTGATTGCGCACCACGTGACTGTCGGGGAAGCCTGCGAGAAACGCCATATAGGCGAACACGGTCGGCCACATGCCGCTTTCTCCGCGAGCTAGCGCCCCTACCAGCGCGGCCAGCCCTACCCCGAACACGTCGCCGAAACAGGTGTCATACTGGCGGGCGATCATATCGCGGTCGGCAGCCTCCCGCATTGCTTCCAAGAGATGAACCTTCGGCACCTGCCGCACATCATTCGCGGCATCTCCCAGGCCGCCTGGCGCTGCCATGGCGATCGCCTCGAACACTGCCCTGGTATCGTCCATGCTCAACGCGCGCAGCAGCGAGTCGAGATTGTCCTGCAAGCTGCCACTCCTCATTTCGGCGGCGCCTATCAGAGGCCCCGCCAGGAGGACGATGCCGAGATTGGTGTTGGTTGCTACCGCCAGGCGTGTCGCACGCACCGCCTCCAGCATGCGCTGCCCGACCGAGAGGCGAGGATCGGTCAGCGGCTCGGACGAAACCTCGGCACTCATCATGAACTGGGCGGCGGACATGCCGTGTCCGTCGGCGAACAGGTGGACATTGCCCGGCTTCAGAGCTTCGATCTCCATCCGGCAGGCATCCTTGTAGCTAGCCCGGAGGCGTTCACGCGATAACGCCATCCTGCCGCTCCGTTACGAATTCGCCGGCGCGGTGAAACGGAAGGGCCGCGGCGCGGCGGTCGCTTCGGTGCGGTCGGCCAGGAATTTCAGCAGGGCATCGGCGATCGCTTCGGCGATGTTCACAGCGACCACCGATTGCAGTCCTGACCAGGCGGGCATGCTGTTCACCTCGAGTACGAACAAGCTGCCATCGTCGGCTCGCACGATGTCCACGCCGGCGAAATCCGCGCCGACGGCGGCTGACGCGGCGACAGCCAGCGATGCCAGCTCAGCCTTGCCAGGTCCCGAAACCGGCTCCGGCACGCCACCCCGGTTGACGTTCGTGATCCAGTCGTCGCTGCTGCGGCTCATCATCGCGACTGTTTCGCCGGCGCAGACAAAAACGCGGAAATCCCGGAAGGGCGGGCCGGCGCGCGACACATAGTGCTGGAGATAGTAGACGCTGTTCACCTCGTCTGCGGCGGGAAGGTCGGAGAGCGTACGGATCAGCCTTATCCCGCGGCCTTGCGCCCCGAACAATGGTTTCAGCACCAGCGGTCCCTCCCGAAGCTCCTGCGCCGCGATCTCCTTGGCGGCGGCAAGTCCTTCGACGGCGAATGTCGGTGGCGTTGGCAGGCCAGCATTTTTCAAGAGGAAAGTCGTCATCGACTTGTCGACGCAGCGTTCGACCGCCTGCGCCGAATTCCACACGGGAACCGACAGCCGGCTCAGCGCGTGCAGTACCCCGAGGCGCCGGGTGATCGCTTCGAACGATCCTGCGGCGATCGAACGGACGAGCACGGCATCGGGCAGCGCACCGCCGAAACCGGGGATCGAAAGTCCGCCCGGGCTGCCGGTGTCGAACGCGATCGCCGTCAGCGGCACGGTTGCAACAATAGCGCCCCGTCGACCAAGCCTTGCCGCGAGGCCACTTGAGCCGGTGTCCGAATTGTCGCTGACGATCAGGATGCGAGGGATCATGTGGTGCCTCGGATGTGGCGGATGACGGACGGGTCTCTTTGTGCCGCCATGCTAACCGAGGCTCCGTTCGAGCATCTTTGGATCACGCCGGCCAGCGCGAAACGTGTCGCCGGTTTCGATCGCCGTCACGATCACTTCGGCCGGGCTGAACAACAGTGGATCGATGGCATAGAAATCCCCCTTGAACCGCTTGAAGATCTCGGCAAAGGGTTGACCGTAGTCCCGTGAGGCGCGGCTCGGAAGTTTCTCCGCGAGGTTGCTGGCCTCTTTTGCCGACCCTTTTACGAAGAGCTGGACGCTGCCGCCATAGATGATGGCATCGTTCGTTCTGCCCATGGCGGTCAGGAAATCCGGGTGGGGGGCGGGGATTGGCGCCGCTCCGATGCCGTCGACAACGTTCTCCAGCGGAAATTTGAGATCGTTGGCCTTGTGCAGGGCAACCTCGAGCGCGCGCGCAACGATCTGCAGGCTGCCGGCAAGGCTTTGCGTCGGCGCGTAGAGGAAGGTGAGCTTGTCGGTTGCCAGTCCGGTTGCCTTGCTCACTTTCTCGACGATTGCTGGGGGAGGCGGTTTGGCAGTCTCCAGGATAAGCACGGCGGACGATGCGGTGTCTCGATAGGAAAGCGCGTCGAACAGGGGTTCGACGCGGGCGAGTGCCCGCGCCGGTCCCGATCCCATGGCGAAATAGTCCTGGGCAGACAGGTTCCAGCCCGCATATTGACTGCCTAGGCAGGCTAGTACCGGCTGCGACGAGCGCACCTCGACGGTGAACGGCCATTTCCGCTCCGTGCGGTCCATGAACACCGACACGCTGCCGAGACCGCCCATCGCCGCCTCCGCCATGCGCAGCCCGGCCTCGACGCTGCCGGGCGCCTTGGCGCCGACATCGATAAGGAGCTCGCCCAAGGTTCCCTTGGAAGCGGCGATCCGCAGCCGTTCGGCGTCGCTGATCATGCCGTCAGCGATGCGCTGTGCATTGTCGTTCAGGAATGCCGAACCGTCTTTCATGTCCGGTCTCCTTCCCATTGGAGTTGCAACCGGCGGGCTTGCCCCTTGATGAGCCGCCTGGTCAAATCGGCGTTCGGACCGCGCGCGAAGACGGTGCAGACGGGGTCGCCGGCAATCAGAGGGGTGCCGGGCGACTGATGGTCAGCGGTCCATTCGGGCCACGCAATCGACGGAAACCGCGCGATTGGCGTCGCGGCGTAGGTCACCATTGAAGCCATCGAATCGACGAAGCGTGGCAAACGGTAAGTTCCGCCGGTTGCAGCTCGCAGATGTGCTTCGATCAGCGGCGCGTCGGCCTCGTCAAAAATGTCCAGCGTGGCGCCTGGCCGCGGATTGATCTCGATGAGCTTGTAGCCATCCGATCCGCGAATGAGATCGGCGCTGCACAATCCAACCAGGCCGGCACGGCGCGTCAGGGCTGAAAGCCAGCCGCCGATGACCGCCGCCTGCCTGCGGTCGAAGCGTCTCAGCCGCACGGCCCCGCCATAGCGGTAGGGCGCCGTGGAGACGGGGGAAGTCCATTGTTGGCTGAAGCCGACGATGCGCGCGGCCTGGCCGTCGCCGACGAAGAGGGCCGAGACGCTGCGTCCGGCGACGAAACGCTGGAAATAGCGGCCGGTGGTCTGGCTTTCTCCGGCCGCCTGTCTGATATGCCCACCCCCGGCGCCGCCCACGGTCTTGGCCACCCAGCTGTCTGGCTCAGGCGGTCGATCCCACCGGAATTCCGGATGTGGGATGCCGAGTTCGGCACAATCCGCGGCCAGCAATTGCGGGTCCTTGATCCTGCTGATCGCCGCGCCGCGATTGCCGGCAAGCGGAAAATGGCGAGCGACGGCGTCGACAGTCTCCGTCATCCGCTCAAAACCCGAGCCCAGGACGACGGCGACCGGCTGGTCTTCGCCGACCAGGTCCCGAAGCGTCTCGATGATGCGCTCGCCGTCGATGCCGTCCTGTAGGTTACCCGGCAGCTTGGTCGTTCGTTCTGCCAGCGCAACCGTATCGGTATCGCAGAAGAAATCAGCGACCAACGGACGGTAGCCCGCACGCCGCGCAGCCATGGCCAATGCCCGGCCTGAAATCGCCGCGATCAGCAGAGATCTGGCGCTATTTGGCAATCTCGCGTGCAAGGGAAAACGCTTCCTGGAAATCGAGCGCGATCGTTTTTTCGGATTCGATCATTCTTTTGAAAAGGCCAGACTCGACCTTATATTTGACGTTGCCGATGGCAAGCGGGCCAATTCCGACGGCCTTTGCCGCTTCTAGCGGGTCGCCATTGGCATTGACGGCCAATCCTTCGATGCCTGCGGGCGGGACCGCGTTGACGTCGGCGGCGATAAGCAAGCCGCTGCCTCTCAACTGGGCCTTTGAAACCACCTGGACGCCGGCTTTCGCACAAGCCAGTATGACCTCACTTGCTTCGACCAGATCGGTTTTCCGGGCATCGCTCGATCCGTCAGCCGCATCGACACCGATCTTGAATCGGCTTTTGATCTCGGCAGCGATCTGTTTCACCCTTTCGATGCCGTCATGGCCGACAAGCGTGACGCGGGCGCCCTCCCTTGCCGCGATGACGGCGGTGCAGAAGCCAACCACGCCGGTGGCGCCGAAAACAGCCACCCTCGTGTCCTTCAGCCCGCGCTCGAATTTCTTCTCCAACGCCTTTTCGACCTTGGCCACCATCGCCGCGGCCGTGGTGAACGAGCCGGCTGGATCGGCAAATACCGAAACCTGGAAAGGCGGCACCATCGCCTTTTTCGCGGCATCGAACATGTCGAGCGCCAACGAAGCATCCTTCCCGGCGATAAAGATGCCGGTATCGACGCCGGCATCCGGCGGACGCGAAAAGATCGCGTCCTGAACCAGGCCTGTCACCTCGCCAAGGCCAACATCGACATAGGGGACTACACTGTCGAAGCCCGCGTCGAGCGCCATGTTCACGTCGAACGGGCTCATGTGCTTCAACGGCGTCAGCATATGCAGGATATGTTTGCGGGCCATTTCTCGCCTTTCTGCTTGGAATCTGAGCGTCAGCTGCCGACGAGACCGAGTCCGGTCGAACTGATCTTCGCGCCGGAGTTCCTGCCTTTGACGATCTTGATCTGAAGGCCGTCTTCAACGGCTGTCTTCTGAACCGCGCCGACGAATTTGAGCGCGGCGTCATGCGACGGCGCGAAGGCAAAGCCTGTGGGTCCCCAGGAACTCTGGCCGATCCCGACGGCGCCCGCTTTATTGAGACGGTGAGCGACCATCTCGACCCGCTTTGAGGTGAACACACCGCCCTGCGCCGGAGCGAAATGGCTGCCGATCAGCATCTGTATCGCGGTGACGGCAGCGCCGAATGCCGCAAGATCGCGCTCGACCAAGGCCGGCATGATACCCATCAGTACCCTCCGGCAGATCTCGCCGCTGCCCGCCGTCGGGAAGGGTGGCAGTGAACGGAACGCCGCGACCTCTGCCTCGCCATGCAGTCCATGCCCGGCATGGTCGAGGATGAGGATGACGCGCCATTCTTCGGGAAACGGCAGCCGCGCGACGACCGGAGGCGGTCCGCCACGCTCGTCCTTGCCCGCGTCGACAATCACGCCGCCGTCTTCGAAACTTGCGATGCCGATTCCAGATCGGCCGCCTCGTTCGAGCAGGGTCGCGTCGCCGGCGACATCGAGAGGCAGGTTGTGGAGCGTTCGCAGTGCCGAGGCGACGGCAAGGGCGATCTGCGTGCCGGACCCAAGGCCGGCGTGACTCGGGATCGACTGTTCGATCACCAAATGGTGCTGGCCGCGAATGCCGAGATGCCTGCAGAGCGTCGACAAGTGCTCACCGGCGCGAACGCTCTCGGAACCTTCGACTATGGTCTCGCCGGACCGCGACAGGGTGACAACGGTTTCGGGTTCACTCAACGGAAGCCCAACGCTGCCAAAGCGACGTCCGGCATCGCCATTGAGATCGAGGAAGCCAAGGTGAAGGCGAGCGGGCACTCGTACGGTAACAAAATTCGACATCTGCCCCCCGATGGGTGCATCATGGATGCATCATGGAAGTTTAGGTGCCCGCCACGATGATAACTGTTTTCGTCGAGGGAGCAAGCCAAAGAGAGTGCATTCATGTTTCTGCTTTGGCCTGTCGTGTTGACGGACCGAGCAATTCGGGGAGGTCGAGATGAGCGAAACGGTCAAGGAGAAGGTCTATTCGGACGCCGAGATTGCCGACCGGCTTGAGAAGGAGCTGCCGAAATGGCGCTACGAAAACGGCTGGATCCGGCGCAAATACAAGACCCACAGTTGGAAGTCGACGCTGATGGTCATCAACACGGTTGGCCATCTCGCCGAGGCGGCGTGGCACCATCCCGATATCACCGCTTCCTATGCCTGGGTCGAGGTACGCCTGATGAACCACGCGGCGAAGGGTATCACCGACAAGGACTTTGAGTTGGCGAGAAAGATCGAGGACGTTGTCCAGTGGCAGCCGGCCAAGGAAGGCGGAGCGCTGGAGGGAACTCCGGCGACCGATCAACGCTTCGCTTACATCAAATATGATTAAGCGCGGTCGGAGTTTGTTGATAGCGTATGAAAACATTCGTTAATCTGCTGGCAAGCGGGGTTCACGGCCAATCCAGTTTCGTCTAGGATCGGGCCGGCACCAGAAAGTAGTGTAGCGAATGGCGGTTGCTTGGATAGGCAACCGGGAAGCGCTGGTCGAGCGCGCGGCTGCGCATGCCGCGTCGCTGTTATCGTCAAGCCGGTGCCCGGTTTTCAGCTTTGATACGGACATACACGGCACGAGGGCGGCGATCGCGCTGGCCGAGCGGCTTGGCGCGGCATACGATCACACCGACGGCGCGGCACTTGCCCGAGAGACCATGCTTTTTACCGACAGGGGCGCGATGACCGTCGCCCCTGGGGAGACGCGCCGGCGTGCCGATATCGTGGTGATTGTGGGCGAACTCGCACAAACCCATCATGACCTTGTTGCCGAACTCGCTGGCACGGTTCCCGATCTCTTGACCAGGCCCGATCTCTCGACCGGGAATGAGCGCGAGTTCTTCCTGGTGGGATCGAACGGGGTGTCCGTGCCGCCGTTGAAAAACGGGCGCAAGGCAACGCTCCTTTCCTGTGGCCAGGCTAGCCTCGGCGCCACGCTGGCGGCGCTGAGGGCGCAGTACAAGGGGCGGCAAACATCGCGACCGGTGTCAAACTTCAACGATTTCGCCAAGGCTCTGGCGGCTGCGCACTTTCCCGTGTTCCTGTTTTCAGGCCACGCCACCCATGGGTTGGCGTTGGAGATGCTGCAGGGGCTGATCGCCGATCTCAATCGCAAATCACGTGCATCTGGCCTTCATCTGCCCGCGAGCGAAAACGGGTGGGGCAGCGTGCTCGCCTCGACCTGGATGACAGGTTTTCCATTGCGCACGGGCTTTGCGCGGGGCTTCCCGGAATTCGATCCCTGGCGTTACGATGTGGCGCGCATGATCGCCGCCGGCGAAGCCGACCTGCACCTGCGGATCTCCGCCACGGTCGCCCAACTCCCGAGAAAAAGGGGACGCATGGCACTGATTGCGCTGGCTAAAACGGAAGAGCCGGTCGCAGGCGCCGCGGTCACCATCGCCATTGGCGAAGCTGGGGTCGATCACGATGCGGTTGTCTATTCCAGCCGTACCGGCTCGCTGAAGTCGACTGATACCCGCGCTGCTTCGAAATTGCCCTCCGCCGCGACGATCATTCGCCTGGTCGCCAGTCGGGTTTTCGCCGAGGCATTGCCATGCTGACGAAAATTGCCAACGGCGACATCGTCGACCCCGTCAACAGCCGTCTCGGCAAGGGCGACCTGTGGATCAAGGACGGCAAGATCGTCGCGGCGCCGGCTGAGGGGGTGGCCGACCGGACCATCGAAGCCGCCGGCTGCATCGTGATGGCGGGCGCCATCGACATCCACTCCCACATTGGCGGCGGTAACGTGAATACCGCGCGGCTTCTCTTGCCCGAACAGCATGCCGCCCATCAGGCCCGACCGGCGACCACGCCGCTCTCCAATGCCGGCTGGTCGACCTTCCAGACCGGCTGTCTCTACGCCAAGATGGGCTTCACGACGGTCGTCGAACCGGCGATGTCGCCGGGATCTGCACTCCACACCCATCTTGAGCTGGCCGACATCCCGATCATCGACAAGGCGACGCTCGCCATTCTCGGCAACGACGACTTCCTGCTGTCAATGATCCGTGACGCCGCCACACCTCAAATGATCGAGGACTATGTCGCCTGGACGGTCGCCTCGACGCGAGCGCTCGGGGTCAAGGTGATCAACGCCGGTGCAGCGGCCGCCTTCAAGGAAAACGCACGCACGTTCGCGCTGGACGATGTGGTGCCTTCCTACGGCGTCAGCTCGCGCAACATCGTCAAGACGCTGCAGGCCGCCGTCGACAATCTTGGCCTGCCGCATCCTTTGCATGTCCATTGCAACAATCTGGGCGTTCCCGGATCTGCGGACACGGCGGCCGCGACGATTGCGGCGGCGGATGGGCAGCCGCTGCACCTTGCCCACCTCCAGTTCTATGGCTATGGCACGGAAGGAAAGCGAAGATTTTCCTCCGCTGCCGCGCGGCTTGCCGAACTGGTCAACACGACGCCGGAAGTCACCATCGATATCGGTCAGGTGATGTTCGGTCAGACGGTCACGGTCTCCTCCGACGTCATGCGGCAGTTCTCGGCGCGGGGCAGCGCGCATCCGAAAAAGACCGTCATTCATGACGGGGATGGCAATGGCGGCGGCATCGTGCCCTACAGCTATGGCAAGGACTTTTATGGCACGATGCAGTGGGCGATCGGGCTCGAGCTTTTTCTCCTGATCGACGATCCCTGGCGTGTGTTCTTCACCACCGATCACCCCAACGGTGCACCCTTTACCGCTTATCCGGCTCTGTTCGAGCTGCTGATGAGGCGGGAAGCACGCACCGAAATGGCCGCTGGACTTTCACGATCCGCCTTAGCGCACTCTACCCTGTCCGCAATCGACCGCGAATACACGTTCGAGGAAATAGCCATCATGACGCGCGCAGCGCCGGCCAGGCTGCTTGGGTTGACGGATCGAGGCCATCTCGGCGCCGGCGCGATAGCCGATATTGCTGTCTATCGCAGGAACGAAAGTATCGCGAAAATGCTCGGACAGGCGGCATATGTTTTCAAGGATGGCGATCTCGTCGTGCAGGACGGGGAGATCATCCATTACCGCTGGGGCAAGGCCCTCAGGCTTAATCCACCTGTGGACAAGGCGATGGTGCGGCGTCTGGAGGACTATCACCAGCAGCGCTACGGCCTGTCCTTGGATTGGTTCAATTTCCCGGATTCCGCGATTGCGCGTGAACAGCCATTCGGCGAGGTGCCATGCCGAACGTGAGCGTAAATGGCGTAACGATCGACGATACTTTTGCCGAAGCCTTTGGGATGCGGGCAACCGCCATCATCATCACCGCGCCGAACCGGAAATGGGCACGGCAGGCGGCGATCACGATGACCGGCTTCGCCACCTCGGTAATCGGTTGCGGCTGCGAAGCGGCAATCGATGCCGACCTGCCGCCGTCAGCCACCCCGGATGGCCGGCCCGGCTGCCGCGTGATGATCTTCGCGATGGGAACCGATGAATTGCAGAAGCAACTGCTCAATCGCGTCGGGCAGTGTGTTTTGACTTCGCCGGGCTCCGCCTGCTTTGCCGGGCTGGAGGGCAGCGCTAGGCTCAAGCTCGGTTCGGCACTGCGTTATTTTGGCGACGGCTGGCAAATCTCCAAGAAGATCGGCGACAGGCATTTCTGGCGCATTCCCGTCATGGATGGTGAATTCCTCTGCGAGGCAACAACCGGACTGACGAAGGAAGCCGTCGGCGGCGGCAATTTCTTTGTCATGGCCGAAAGCAGCGCCAACGCATTGGTCGCGGCCGAGGCCGCGGTCGCCGCGATCGGAATGGTGCCCGGTGCCATCGTGCCGTTCCCGGGCGGCATCGCCCGTTCGGGTTCCAAGATAGGTGGCAAATACAAGGGCATGATCGCCTCGGCCAACGAAGCCTACGCGCCGACACTGCGCGGTGTGGTTGCGAGTGAGCTCGGCCCCGACATCAACGCCGTCCTGGAAATCGTCATTGATGGTGAGACCAATGATGCCGTTGCCGCGGCGATGAAGGCCGGCATCAAGGCCGTCATCCAGATCGGACCGAAGAAAGGCGCGGTTCGCATCGGCGCCGGCAATTACGGCGGCAAGCTCGGTAAGTTCATCTATTCGCTGAAGGATATGTTGCCATGAAGGCGCTGACCTTCACTCTTGTTGCCGAACCGCCTGAGCGCCTCGACCTGTCGCCGCTGACGCCGGAGCGGCTTGCTGGGAGCGAAAGACGGGATATCGAAAAAATCCGGATCGGCATGTCGAAGCACGGATCGAAGGTGGGCGACATTTTTCGCCTCGCCGGCAGCGATCCGCTAAGCATCGTGTTCGAAGGAGGAAGCGCGCGCCTCGACCGGGTGGCGCAAGGCATGGGAGGTGGATCGGTTCGCGTGATCGGCAATACTGGCGCGCAGGCCGGGCGCGCCATGCGCAGCGGCAAGCTGACGATCGAAGGCAATGCGGGGCCGCACGCCGGCTCTGGCATGCGCGGCGGCAGGCTGGAGATAATAGGCAATGCCGGCGATCACCTTGGTGCGCCGCTCGTCGGCGAACTGGCCGGCATGAATGGCGGCGTGCTGATCGTCAGGGGCAGGGCGGGCGCCTTCGCCGCGGACCGGATGCGGCGCGGTCTGATCTCGGTGCTGAAAGGCTCGGGCGACTATGCCGGCAGCCGCATGATCGCGGGCACGCTGGTGGTAGCCGGTGGCATCGGTGAAATGCCCGGCTACCTGATGCGTCGCGGTTCGATCCTTCTTGATCGCGCGCCAGGACATCTGTCGCCGAGCTTCGTCGAGTGTGGCGCGCCCGAGAGCGTTTTTGCCACCGTCATCGATCGCCATCTGATCGCCGAAGGCATTTTGAAACGGCCGCTGCTGGGGAGCGCACCACATAAATATGGCGGCGACAACGCGGTGCTTGGAATGGGCGAGGTTCTCTTTCCGCGCCGATGAGGTTTCCGGCAACGAGATCGATCAAGTCCTTGTGCCTGTCGAGCGGCCCTGCTCGCTGAGCTTTAGGAATGTGTCCAAACGTCGATTTGCCGCCAGTTATTGGCTTCGCCAAGGTTAAAGCGGCCTACTGGAGACCTGTAGGGCGCGTTTCGGCGGATGCGCGGGCGGATAATTGCGCTTCCGCTGAGCGAAACATGTCCTCGAATCCAAGCTCGGTTTCAAACACGGTGCTTCCCAGGCTGATCGCCAGAACGTCCTCGGTCCCCTTGGGCGCGAAATAGACCCGCGCGACGCTTGCCCGAATGCGCTCGCCAATTTCTGCGGCCTCCGCTTCGGTCGTACCTGGAAGAAAGACTCCGAACATCGATGTTCCTATGCGACCTACCATATCCTCCTTGCGGACCGAAGACTGAATGGCCGATGCGACGAGCCGCAAGGCCTCATCGCCCCAATCTGGGCCGAAGCGAAGATTTATGGAGCGAAGGTGTTCGGCATGAATCACCAGGAAGGCGCCCGAGCGCGGCCCTGGCGCTGACGGCCTGGCCGCGCGCCGCTCGACCATCGAGGTGAAAACCGGGCCGTTCAGGCAGCCTGTCACCCTGTCATAGGTTTCGGCCCTGTTGAGCTCCCGCCGGTAGCCGCGGATCTGGGCCTGCTTCAAGCCGATCAATACGAAAAGCGGCAGACCGATGATCAGAGGCAGCAGCACCGCAGTGACCATGCTGCGCCCGAACGGCGTCAAGACCTCGCTGAACAACAGCAAGTAATTGAGGCCCACGGAGAGGGCAAGGCTGCCAACGGTCCCCAGGAAGGCGAGCCACGCGACACCCTTCCATACCGGCTCGGTGGCGGTCATTTCGGCTTGTGCCATTACCAATCTCCTGTCAGATCGGCGAGCATAGCGCCGGCATGCGCAATTTCAGTTGCGGCAAATCATACAATTTGATCGATGTGCGAAACGTGAATCGATTTTCGCCTATCGCGGCGGGCCGAAAACTCCCACCGCCGCGTCCTCGGCGACTGCTTGCGCCTTGCCATAGATGCCGGTGGGCAGCGCGATCGCCCAGCCGTTGGACACAAGCCAGGCGCCGACATCCTGCTTGCCAAGGCTACACGGCGCGGCAATGGCAAAACGCTCGATCTCCGGCGGCATGAAGCACTTCAGCGCGCGCCCACGCAGCCAGGAGTTGAAGGCGGCGCGTGCGCGCTGGCCGCAGGACCAAGCGACATCGTGAAACGAGCAGGTGGCTTCCGGTTCTATGCTGGCCACACCACTGACGGCCACTTTGCGTCCCATGGATTCGAAAGTCGCCGATGACGTTGCCATTGGCCGGAAGAGCAGGGTTTCGCGCCAGTCATTCGGCATCGGCGTTTTAGGGGGCACGGCGAGGCCGAGGTCGCCGAGCGGCGGCCGGGCTTCGATCCGCTCGATCTCGGGCAGGTCAATCGACGGCAGCGCGACAATGCCCTCGGCAACCCTGCGCGCTTCTCGCCATCTTCCGTCGGGAACAGTCGTCTGCGACCGGGCTGGTTGCCCGGCATTCTCGACACGAGTCCCAAGGGCAGGCCTGTCGGTCGCAAGCAAGGCTCCGGCATGCATGATCAGGGCAATCCCGAACAGCAGCTCGAGGCCTCCGACCGTAATGACCAGGCGGGCCAGCACAGCGTTCGTTACCGGACGGTCAGAACCCCGAGGTCGATTTGGCAACCAGTTTGAGCGCACCCTTTTCTATCCGATAGAATGGCATCGATCTTTGGCTGGATCCATCGGCGCGAAAGCGGAACAGGCCGGTCGATCCGCGAAATCCACTCGGATTTTCGAGCACCTGTTTGCTGAAACCGTCAGGTCCGACCGCGCTGGCAATTCCTGCAGTCAGCGCAACCATATCATAAGCGTAGGCTACGTTGACGTCGGCGGGATAATTGTATGTCGTCCTGAAGCGATCGGCGATCGGCCCGGTTTCGCCCGGATCGAGCGTTGCGATATAGGCTCCCTCGAACGATGGTTCCATGGGATGCTCCAGCCAACGGCTGGTTCCGACGACGGAGGTCGCCTTGCCCGCAATGCCCTTTGATTTGAGGGCGGCAAGGATAGGCGAGGGGCTGGCATCGCCGCTGGCAATGATGACAGCGTCGGGAGTGTCCACGAGCGAGGCCATTTCGTCGACCGCCTTGGCGGCGCCGTCGCCGGCCGAATATGGAACGGTGACGGCGAGCGTCGCGCCATAGATGCTGAGACTGTTGGCGACCCGCTTCTCGACCGTGCTGGCATTCGAGCCACCCGCGACAAACAATACGAATTTTTTTCCGCCTTTTGCGGCGATGCCCGCGGCGCCCGCCGCCGCACTGTCCGCTTCGCTGAGGCGCACGGCATAAACACCGGCGCCGCCCGCGAAATTGTCGGCAAGCGCCAGCACGGGCGGCCGCTTCGATCCCGACAATGTGGCGATATGCTGGGCTGCCGGCAGTTCGGTCGGCCCGATGACGACTTTCGTGCCGGTCGTCAGGGCCTGCAGCGCCAATTTGCCGGCCTGTGCGTTGTCGCCCCCGGTGTCCTCCACCGTCAGCGTAAGCAATCCATTGCCGATATCGGTCATCGCGAGCTTGGCGCCATCGAGCATCTTGCGGCCATTTTGCCCCGCCGTTCCCGGGGCGGATAATGGCAGCAGCATGGTAATTTTCGTCGAACCGGCACCCATCGACTGGGTTGCCTGGGCCGGGCCGGCGGCCGGGGCGCCGTCCTGCCCGGCAGGCGCGGCAATCGCCGCCGGATCGAGCGCTTCGGTAACGCCCCCCTTCGACTGGCAGCCCGACAATACCGCGGCGAGCGCGAAGGCGGTTGCCCAAATCTTCAGCCCACGGACCCGTCGGCCAGCTTCCATGATTGTCCCACCCTGTTCACCGCCGGCTTATTATTCCCGGTCTGGTCTCCGACGCATGTTACGGCGAACTGGTCGTGCCGTCCTGTTTTTCTTCAGCCGCCGAAGAGCCGGGCCCTCAGCGCCCCGACCCGTCGCGCTTGCCCTGAGAAGGTATCGCGGTCCGACGAAAACGCGGAAACGCCGAACGTCGCCATCGGCAACGGCACGGTCGGCTGATAGCTCGCGAACGCCTTGAATGTCTGTCGCATACCACACTGCGGTTGCGTCACAATGGGATCGGCTGCGCCGAGCCGGACGACGGAGGTTGTGCCATGGGAGGCTGCTCCAGCCGGTCGGCGCAAGCCAGCGTGACGACTTGGCCAATGCCGGCCAGGGCGATCGTTGCGGCGATCGCCTTCAGGAGTTGATCCGTCCGCTGCCATGGTGGCCAACAGGCGCAGGTTGCCTATCCGGTCAGTGCATGTACTCGACCATGCGATCGTGGAAACACTCGCATTTGTTGAGCGTGTCTTCGTCCTTGTAGTTCGTCTTGAGATAGCCGTAAGCCATGCCGCAGGCGACCTTGGCTTCCGAGGCCCAGACGAAAACCGGCCGGGACGAATTGATCCATTCCGAGCTGTTGGCGACGGCGACCGACTCGTCCATCAGCTTCACCACCTGATCCCTGAGATCGACGATGTTGTCGTTCAGCACCAGGTTGGAGGTGCCGACGACACCGCAATAATCGCCCGTGGGTCCTTCGATGATGTCGGCGGCATACCCCGTCGATCCGACTGCCAGCAGCAGCGTCGCAGCGGAAACAAGCAGTCTTGCAGAATGTTTCATGTTGAGCTCCCCTCGATATTAGTGATGTATAACGTACCTCATATAACCGTACGCCATGTGCTAGATCGTGGCCGTGTATTGCACGTGTGCCGCGTCGCAATAAGCAGGTTGATCGTGCCGGCCGCGGGCGCGTTCTGCAGGACGGCAACGTCGACGAAATTAGCCGCGTTGCCCGAACCGCTGGTATCGACGCTGAGGGTACTCGTTCCCGCATTATAGTGCACGAAGTTGGCGATGGTGGCCGGAGTTGAGTCGAACAGCGCGGTCAGGTCGATTTTGTCGCCCTCGGCAACATGGTAGTCGGTGATGAGATCCTTGATGTCGAGGCTGTCGAGCTTGAACGTGTCGGCACCTGTGCCGCCGGTGAGCGTATCATGGCCCAAACCGCCGATGAGCAGATCGTTGCCACCCTCGCCCTTGAGAAAGTCGTCGCCTGCCCCACCCGAGAGATAATTGTTCCCGGAGTTGCCGAACAGAATGTCGGCGCCCGAGCCCCCGATCAGCCCTTCGATGTTGGTAAGGCTGTCTCCGGCGGCATTGCCGCACTAATGCTGCCATCGGCCGGATTGACAAACGTCCCTGATACGCCGGAGGCATGTCCGTCATCGGCCAAATTGATCGAAAGGGCCAATGCGCTGCCGGAATAGTCGACAACATCGCCTGGGCCGGTTCCGCCATTGATCGTGTCGGCTCCGGAACTCGCGGCAATGACCTCGGCGGTCGCGGTGCCGGTTTCCTGGTAGCCGGCGCCGGTGTGGGTTCCGGCCAGGGAGACGGACAGATTGTCGGGACTGGCGACGGTGTCGCCATCATGGTCGGTCACGCTCAGCGCGAAATTCAGCGTGGTATCGCTAACGATTGTCTGGGAGTTGTAGCTAAGCGACGTCAGCACAATTTTGCTGTCGACATCGTTAACGTTGTTTGCAACGTTCTTCACGTCCACTTCGCCGAAGTCGAAGAACGCACCCGAAATTGACGACCCGTTTGCCCTCCAGTGCGCTGCGTCAATGATCAACGGGGTGCCATCAGCTTGGGTGACGTTCCAGATTGCCTGCGTGGTATGCGTCGCATCCCAGATAGTAACCTGAAAATGTTCGAAGGCCGCGGTGACCTTACCCACAGTCAGCGAGACCTCGCTCTGAACGAGAGCAAACTTGAAGGTCAGGGTGTCGCCGTCATCCAGGTTGCCAGAATTGACGCCCAGGCCGTTTTTGTTCATGTGAACCGTAGCATCGACGTTTGACGAGTCGAAGCCATCGATAAGGACATCGTAGCCGCTGGCTGGAACGGCTGCAGTGCCGAAGCTGACAACATTATTAAAGATCGTCGCGTAGTTACCGGTGCCTGGGTGGACGCCCGTCGCGTCGAAGGTTTCGGTCGACTGCAAGCTGTTCGTCACGAGGTGGAAATCGTAAGCGCCGGTCGTCGACGCGGTCAGCGTGAAGTACTCGTTGGCGCCTGAGGCGGCCAACGCGCTGCCGAGCGTCGTGTATGCGAACATCTCGGATGAATGCGTCGCGGTGTCATAGTGGGTGTATTCGTAGAACGTGTAGAGTGTCGTTGTTCCGTTCTTCACATCGACCTGGGTCACGGCGTCGCCATTGGCATTGTTGCCATAGCCGGTAAACGCGTAGGTCAGTCCGCTCGGTGCGGTTCCCATCGCGATGCCGATTGCCGAAGTGAGGCTTGGCCCATCCGCTCCGAAAGACGGCTGCCAGGTGCCGTGAACATCGGTATTGTTGACGTTCGGCATGATCGCATCCTGAATACCGCTGATCGTCGGCGTGTCGTCGTCGACGTTGATCGTCAGCGAACCGGGTACCGTGTCGCCGTCATGGTCGGTGGTCGTGTAGCCGACCGTGAACGCCACGTCGTCCTCGTTGCCGCCCGCCGGATGGTCGATGGCATGCAGCTGGGTCACCGTGTAGGCGCCGGCCGTGGTGTTCGACAGCGACACCGACACCACAGCAACCGCGGCGCCGTTCTGGATCTGGCTGATGGTCAAGAGCGTGCCGGCGCCGTTGAGCGCGTCAATGGAGTGCTGCCCATCCAGTCACAAGAATAAGGGCAAGCGTAACCAGCGCTCCCGAAACGTACAGAACCGTCCTGACACTGCCTCCCTTTGCGGCGTTTCCGCCACGTAGGTAGATTCCCAGATGAATCAGGCGTATCGCCAGGTGCAGCCCCACAAGCGTCGCCAAAGTGGTCGGTCCAACACCAACCATCATCGCCAGCACCGCGGGCACGACAAAGGGCGCCAGCGCCTCAACCGAGTTCATGTGGACGCGGTCGATCCTGTAGAGCCTGTTGTGGTCGTCCGCCGGGACTACCGGTCCTGAAAGTACCCCTGCAAATCCCTTGGACGAACCGGAGTAGACTGCCAACACCACCGACAGCAAACAAAGCATAAGCACGCCGAGGATGCTTAACCAATAGACTTCCATATTGTCTCTGCTCCTGGAATCTCAGTGGGCGATACGGTGCTTGCGAGTCATACCCCCATGAACTGCAACGCGGTTGTCAGGCTGCCCGATGGTTGAACAGGCCGTGGAACCGTTGCAGGTAGAGCGGCCAGCCCTGATCGCTATCAACTGCACCCCTCACGCCCTCCCAGCCTTGCCCATGGCGCTCGAAATGCCGGTGCTCGATCTCAACCCGGGTTCTGTTCTCGGTCTCGGCCGTGAACCGGACCTCCCATTCGCTCGTCTTGTTCGGGTCGGTCTCGATCTGCCACCGAGGGCTGATGTCCCAGCTCAGAACCAGCCGGCTGGGCGGATCGTAGGCCAACACACGAGCCCAGCGGCACTCGCTGCCATCCACACCTCGGTCGTAAACGTGCCCTCCGACCCGGGGTTCGAAGATCGTTTCTGCGATCGGAACGGCAAGAAGATTGTGCTCTCGAGGTTTGAATCTCCCGAAATCCTCGGTGAAAACCTTGAAGGCACGCGCAATGGATGCCTCGACAACGACGAAATGCCTTACGGGCGCGAGTGCAGGGTCCTTACTCATACTTGGTCCTTTTTTGGATACTCGACGGCTAATTTGTAGCCCGCCAGGGTCTTGCTCCAGAACTGGTCGATTTCCGCGCGCAGGCCTGCCAGCCCATCCTGATCGATACGGTATATGCGTTCTTTGCCCGAGCGCGTGTCGGCCACAAGCCCGGCAGCCTTGAGTATCTTCAAGTGCTGAGAGACGGCCGGCCGGGTTACAGGCAGGGCACGAGCAAGTCCGCTGACCGAACAGGGCTGTTCGACCAGCAGTTCGAAGATCGTGCGCCTTGTCGGATCTCCGAGCGCTGTCCAGTAGTTCGCGTTAGTAGCCACTAACGCGAACTTAAATCGATGGCCGCGACCTGTCAATATCGGGAGGTCAACGATGCGTCGTCCAAGCCCCCGTTCGGCTCCGCGGGATTAAAGGAAACCATTCAGCGACCTGCGCCGTCTCGTGGCGTGAATCATGCGGCCGTCGCAGGGAGTGCCAGTTGCGCTTTGACGGTATCGGCATACCGAATTGCATTTTTTGAATTGGTCTTTGCCGACCTGCCTTGGCATTTATCGAGCAGTCAGTTGATGCTGGGATCGAGGATGGCCAAAGTGGCGCAAGTCTATTGCAATCGGCGTTACATGCCCGAAGACGAGGCGCGCATCGGTCTCTTCGATCGGGGGTTCCTCTTTGCAGACGCGGTCTACGAGGTGACCGCCGTGATCGGCGGCAGGCTGATAGACAATGATTTCCATCTCAATCGTCTCCAGCGGTCGCTTGCCGAGATATGTATTCCCATGCCCGTGACGCTGCCTGAGATAGAAGCCATTCAATTGGAACTGATCTCGCTCAACGGATTGGATGAAGGAACGGTCTATCTCCAGATTTCGCGCGGCGAAGCCAAGCGCAATTTCCTGTTTCCCGATGATCTTGAGCCGACCATGGTCGCCTTCACAAGCGCCCGCAAACTCGTAGGAACCAAGGCTCAGGCCGAAGGCGTCGCCGTCGACCTGGCGCCTGATCCGCGCTGGGCGCGGCGCGACATAAAGACTGTCATGCTGCTGGGGCAGGTTCTGGCAAAGCATGCTGCAAGCGAGAAAGGCTTCGATGATGTCTGGTTTGTCGAGGGTGGACAGGTGACCGAGGGCGCATCGGCGACGGCTTTCATCGTTACGCACGACGGCCGTGTCATTACTCGCGCCAATTCTCAAGCCATCCTGCCCGGCTGTACGCGGCGAGCAGTGGCGCGTCTATGTGAAGACCAGGGCATTTTGTTTGAAGAGCGTGCGTTCTCGCCAGAGGAGGCGTTTTCGGCGGCGGAAGCGTTCCTGACCTCCGCCTCGAGCCTGGTCACCCCCGTCATCCGTATTGCCGGCCACAGGATCGGAAACGGCCAACCTGGTCCATTGACACGCCGCCTGCAGGAAATTTACGTCCAGACAGCTTTTGCAGAGATGAACGGGCATGCGGCCGGAAGAGCGGCCCTTGCTTGATGAGTGGGATGTGAAAATGGGCGCGGCACGGCGTTTAGGCCTTTGCATGGGGCGGCTGCCGCCCGGCCCGAACAATGCGATCACGGACGTGCCGGGTGTCCTGGTCGGCCATAAGACGATCATCGCCGACGGACTTGCGACAGGCGTCACCGCCGTCTTGCCCCATGGCGGCGACCTGTTCAGATCCAAGGTCAGGGCGGCGGTCGATATCATCAACGGTTTCGGCAAGTCCGTCGGGCTCATGCAATTGTCCGAACTGTGCACGATCGAAACGCCGATCCTTCTGACCAACACGTTCTCGGTCGCACCATGTGCGGAGGCGCTGATCAAGCGTGCCATTGCCGCCAACCCGGAGATCGGGCGCAAGACCAGCACGGTCAATCCCGTCGTTTGCGAATGCAACGACGGCGGCATCAATGATATTCAGGCAATGGCGGTCACCCGGCATGACGCCGAAGCGGCGCTGGATGCCGCGAGCGCCGGTCCGGTCGAACAGGGCAGCATCGGCGCCGGCACCGGAATGACGTCGTTTGGCTTCAAGGCGGGTATCGGCAGCGCGTCCAGGTCTGTCGAGATCGGGTCTCGCGCCTTCACGCTTGGCGCTCTGGTGTTGTCCAATTTCGGCAGGGCAGGGGATCTTGTCCTCCCGGATGGCCGCAGAGCCGATCCCAAAGGGCTCGGCGAGCCTGAAAGCGGGTCGATCATCATCATTCTCGGCACGGATATTCCTCTTGACGACCGGCAATTGAACCGTGCCGCCAGCCGGGCCGGCGCCGGCATTGCCCGCCTCGGTTCGTATTGGGGACACGGCAGTGGCGATATCGCCATCGCCTTCACGACCGCCGATCCTCTGCCGCACGTCTCGCCTTCACCGTTCATTTCGATTTCGCGTGTCGATGACAGATACATCGACCTCGTTTTCGAAGCGGTTGTGGAAACCACGGTCGAGGCCGTTCTGAACGCCCTGTGCGCCGCGCAAGGCGTGGTTGGACGAAATAGACGCAGGATTCCGGCGTTGACCGACTGGCTGAAGGAGCCCCTTTGAGCATGAAGATTTTCATTTCGGCCGATATCGAAGGCACCGCGGGCATTCAATCCTGGGACGAGGCGGAAAGAACGCATGCCGACCACAGGGAATTCCGCGAACTGATGACCGGGGAGGTCCTGGCCGCCTGCGAAGGAGCGCGAGCCGCTGGCGCCACCGAAATCATGATCAAGGATGCGCATGACAGCGGGCGCAACCTTATTCTCGAACGCATGCCGCCTTTCGCGCGCATCGTGAGGGGCTGGTCGGGACATCCGGACGCAATGATGTTCGGGATCGATGAAAGCTTCGATGCCGCGCTCTATACCGGCTACCATTCCAAGGCCGGCGTCGAGGACAACCCGCTTGCACACACATCGACATTGCGAATATCGCGGCTGATCCTGAATGGCGAAACAGCGTCCGAATTCACATTGAATGCGTTGTGCGCCGCGCGCTATGGCGTGCGCTCGGTATTTCTTTCCGGCGACGAAGGCATTTGCGCGGACGCCAGAGCCCTCGTCCCGGGGATAGCCACTGTCGAAACCCTCAAAGGCATCGGCGCGGCCACCATCTCCCTGGCGCCTGCGGCGGCGCGCGGCGCAATATGCGAGGGCGTTGAAAGGGCGTTGCGCGACAGGGCGCGGCAAGCTTTGCCGTCAATGCCGGAAAGGGTCGAGATCATCATCGAATTCAGCAATCCCGTCGATGCCTATCGCGCTTCCTGGTATCCCGGAGTGCGCCGGCACGGGCCACGTGCCGTCGCCTTTGCATCGAACGACTATTTCGAGGTGCTGCGCGCCTTCCGCTTCATGAAGAGCTGAAGATCGCTGTGCCTGCGGCTGGTGCGGCGGGCTTCGACGTTTGCGCCAGCGCCTTGGATGATTGCCAAAGAGCCTCTACCATGGTGCTTCGCGTCTTCTCCGAGCTGCGATACAATCGTATCTCGAGATCGAGCGTCCATGTGCTGTCATTCGAACAGATGACAAGGGCTCCATTGGAGATGTCGTTCTCGACGAGGCTTTCTGGCAGCCAGCAGATGCCCGCGCCGGTCAGCGCAAGTTCCTTGAGTCCGGCGCTTATTGTGCTTTCATGCACTGTCTGACGCCGGAACGGCGAGTGCTTCGAGAACAGTTTTCCGAGGGCGACACCAAAGAAAGAGCTGTAACCATAGCCCAGATAGGGCAAAGCTCGCTTTGCCGTTTCCGGACTGTCCAGAATGCCCGCCGCGGGCACGGTCGACTTGTCGAAGCGCAGTTCCGGCGCCGCGACCGGGATGAGCCGATCCGATCCGATAGCCAGATGAGAAAACTTGTCGCGATCCAGGTGAAACGGCACTTCACGGTGCGCATAGGTCAGGAAGAAGTCGGTTTCGCCATCGGTCAGTGCAGCCAGGTTCGCCTCGATGCCACCCCTGTCAGCCATGAAGGATGTGCCGAAGGTGCGAGTGTTCCGCTGTACCTCCCGCAGCCAAACCGGAAAGAACGTGATGGTCAATGTGTGAAGGGCCGCAAAGCGTACAAGCCCCTGTTCCGCAGGCGGGCGCAGAGACTCGCGCACCGAATAGAACATCCTGATGGCGTCTTGCGCCATCGGAAGAAAATTGCGTCCGGCCGATGTCAGTTCGGCCGGCATGGTGGCACGACTGATGAGCGGTGCTCCGAGCCACGTCTCAAGCTGCTTGATGCGCCGACTGAAGGCCGACTGGGTGACATTGCGGATTTCGGCTGCCCGCGAAAAGCTCGAGGTTTCTGCAAGCGTCACGAAATCTTCGAGCCATTTGATTTCCACGCGGCCTCTCCTCCACTGCGTTCGAGCATTGATCCAGCCGCAATGGGAGCATATTTCATTATAATTGCAATGTTATGCAAATTTTGCATGCTTGATTGCGAAAACCGAATTGGCCTTGTGATCGCCGACGCCCCAACGTCTGCAAAACGAAAAAGCTGGCAACTGGAGCCGGTGGCAGGGGAACGTGACGTCGAGCGCGGGAGAAGAATCTGACCGCACACGAAACGGAATGCCACTCAAAGTCAAATCTATGTCGGCGACGTCCGTGAACGCCGGGGGAGAAGAAAAGGCGGCATGAATTCGCAGAACCAAGCCGATCTCGTTTTGCATGGCGGCAAGATTTGGACCGGTTACGGAAATCCGATCGCGGAGGCGATTGCGGTCTTGGGCAACCAGGTCGTGGCCAGTGGCTCCAACGCCGATATCAAGCCCCTGATCGGAAAGGGCACGAGGGTCGTGGATCTGGCCGGGCGCTTCGCAATGCCCGGTCTGAACGATGCGCACCTGCATCTGATCTCGACGGGGCTCCTGCGTGGCAAGGTCGATGCGACGCCGGATGCCGCGCCGACCCGCGACGCGCTGATGGCTGCGCTGCGGGCACGGGCCGCCGAAACGCCCAAAGGCGCATGGGTGACCGCGCGCGGTTTTGACCAGACCCGCTATCCCGACGCACTGATGCCCACCGTGAAGGAGCTGGACGCCGCCCTACCCGATCATCCCGTTTCGGTCACGCGCGCCTGCGGCCATGTCACTGTCGTGAATTCGCTGGCGCTGGCGCTGGCGGGAATCGATGTCGACACGCCAGATCCGGATGGTGGCCTCATCGGGCGCGAGGCCGGGCAACTGACCGGAATGCTGGCTGAGAACGCCCAGACCCTCGTCTACGACGTCCAGCCGACACCCTCTTTCGCCGAGATACTCGATGCTATCGAAGCGGGGGGCCGTGACCTTCTGCGGTTCGGCATAACGTCCTGCATGGACGCGGCCACTGGCCAGATCGACGGTATGACCGAGATCGAGGCTTATCATGAGGCCGAGCGCAGCGGCCGGCTCCCGGTACGGGTCTGGGCAACACTTCTGGGCGACCCCGGTTCGTCCATCGTCGAGCCTTGCCATGCCGCGGGTCTCGTTACCGGGGTCGGCAGCGACATGTTCCGCATAGGCGGCGTAAAGATATTCACGGACGGCTCGGCCGGCGGACGCACGGCCTGGATGCGCCAGCCATATATTGACCAGCCTGACAATTTCGGTGTCCGGATGCTGCCAGACGCTCAATTGTTCGAACTGGTCGACCGCTACACCGCAATGGGCTACACCATGGTCTGCCATGGCATTGGCGATGCCGCCATCGACCAGCTCGTGCGCGCTTATGAACGTGTGCGCGCCGCCAGGCCGGATCACAAGCACCGGCACCGGATCGAGCATTGCGGCTATGCCGATGATGCCATCAATCAGCGGATGTTGAAGGCAGGCATCCTGCCTGCGCCGCAGCAGGCCTTCATCTATGATTTCGGCGACGCCTACGTCTCTGTTCTCGGGCCGGAGCGCGGGTTGCGCTCCTATCCGATCGGAACCTGGGATCGCCTCGGCATGAAGCCGTCCACCGGCAGCGACTCGCCGGTCTGTTCGCCCAATCCCTTCCCGGACCTCTACGCCATGCTGACGCGCAAGACGCACAAGGGCACGGTAATGGACGCTTCCGAAAAACTGACGTCCGAACAGGCGTTGCGCGCCTATACCGAACACGGTGCCTACTCCCAGGGCGCGGAAATGGTGAAGGGCCGGTTGGAGCCTGGAATGCTCGCGGACATCGCCGTGTTCTCCAACGACCTCCTGACGGCCACACCGGAGACAATCCTGCGTGAAACGCGCTGTGAGATGACAATTCTGGATGGGCGCATCGTCTATGAAGGAAGTTGAGGCGGGATGCCGGTTGGGCCCGTCTCTGACAGGAAATCAACAACGAACCACAGGGAGGAATTGAGGGATGTTGAACAGACTTGGCTTGATCGCGGCGCTTGCGCTTGGAACGGCGACCGCCGCGCTGGCGCAGGACGCCACACCGAAGGATGGGGGGAAATTGGTGTTCACCGCGCCCTATGGCAACTCCATCACATCGCTGGACATCACGGCGACACCGCATACGCAAGACGAGATCGTGGCCAAAGCGATCAACCGCTCCCTCTACAAATGGAACCCGGAAAGCGGCAAGCCTGAGCTCGACCTCGCCGAAACGGTAGAGAAGTCGGCGGATGGCAAGACCTATACCTACAAGCTCCGGGAAGCGACCTTTCACAATGGCGACAAGCTCGACGCCGATGACGTGATCTGGTCCTACAACCGTCTTGCCGATCCCAAGAAGGCCCTGCCGGGCGCCGAGCAGATGTTGCAGATCGCCGGCGTCGCCGAATTTCAGGCAGGCAAGGCCGATCATATTTCCGGGTTGAAGAAGATCGACGACAGGACCATCGAAATCACCTTCATCAACCTGGCCGATCCGGGCTGGAACCTGATGTCCAACTATGCGCCGATCTACTCCAAGGACTATCCGGAGGATCAGCTGGCCTCCAAGCCGAACGGCCTTGGCCCGTTCAAGCTCGCCAATTACGTTGCGGGCTCGAAGGTCGAACTGGAGAAGTTCGACGGCTATTATGAGAAGGGCAAGCCGCATCTCGACAAGCTCGACATCATGCTGATGGGCGAAGCTTCGGCTCGCGACGTCGCCTTCCGCAACGCGGAGATCGATACCAACGTTCTCGGCCCTGTGCAGTATGAGGCCTACAGCCAGGATCCGGCGCTGAAGGATCACATCCTTGAGGTGGCCGAAGTCTACACCCGCAATATCGGCTTCAATCCGAAGGTCGAGGCATTCAAGGACAAGCGCGTCCGGCAGGCGATCAATTATGCGATCAACAAGGACCTGATTGTCGAGAAGCTCTTGAAGAACAAGGCTTATCCCGCGGTCTCCTGGCTGCCGATTTCATCGCCGGCCTTCGACAAGGACGCCAAGCCCTATGCCTATGATCCGGAAAAGGCCAAGGAACTGCTGAAGGAGGCAGGGTTCGAGACCGGTCTGAAGTTCTCGGTCACCGCGACCTCGAACGAAAGCTGGGGCCTGCCGATCGTCGAGGCGATCATCCCGATGCTGGCCAAGGTGGGCGTCACCGTGACGACCGACCCGGTGGAAAGCTCGGTCCTGTCCGACAAGATCCTGTCCGACAATTTTGATGCCTTTATCTGGTCGAACTCGTCGGGCCCGGATCCACTGAAATATCTGAACTGCTTCTATTCGAAGACATCGCAAACCGCCTGCAACTACGTCAAGTTCAACAATGCCGACTTCGACAAGCTGATCGAGCAGGCAGGCAACGAAACCGATCCGGCCAAACAGAACGATCTTCTGAGGCAAGCCAACAACCTGCTGCAGGACGAGGCTCCGGTCTGGTTCTTCAATTACAACAAGGCCGTCATGGCCTACCAGCCATGGGTCCACGGGCTGAAGCCGAACGGCGCGGAACTGGCTATCCAGGATTACGAGGACATCTGGATCGACGACAGCGCACCCGCATCACGCAAGTAGCGCGATGGCATGGCTGGCGGGCGGGACCGGTTTGTACGGCCCCGCCCACCGCATGGCGCCCACTCCTCGCCCGCCGCATGGCGCCCAGTTGTTGAAAGGCAGGATTCGCGGATGTCGCGCTTCATCTTTCGTCGCACGCTGCAGATGATCCCGACCCTGCTGGCGGTCGTGCTGATCATTTTCGTGATGTTCAGCGTCGTCCCCGGCAGCTTCATATCGAGCCTGATGTCGGAGGGGCGCAACGCCACGAATGCCGATGTGATGGCGCATCTGAACGAGCAGTTCGGGCTGGACAAGCCTCTGCCGGTCCGCCTGTGGGACTATCTGTGGGGGCTGGCGCATTTCGACCTTGGAATTTCCTACCGCACCCGCGAACCGGTGTGGAACGTGATCGAGCCGCGGCTCTGGCCTTCGATCAAACTGGCGCTGGCGGCGATGGGCTTTGCCGCGGCAGTCGGTATTCCTCTGGGATTTCTGGCCGCGCTGAAGCCCGGCAGCGTGTTGGACACCGGCACGATGATGCTGGCGGTTTCCGGCCTGTCGGTTCCCGAATTCTGGCTAGGTTTGCTGCTAATGTACGTCTTTGCGCTGCAGCTCGGTCTGCTGCCGAGCTTCGGCTACCAGCCCGGCGGCATCCGCTACATCATATTGCCTGCCATCGCGCTCGGCGTATCGCCGATGGCGCTCTTGGCGCGAACCACCCGCGCTGGCGTTCTGGACGTGATGAACGCGGATTTCGTGCGAACGGCGCGAGCCAAAGGGTTGACCGAACCGCGTCTGGTGCGCAGTCACGTCACCCGCAACGTGCTGGTGTTGATCTTGACCACGCTTGGCCTTCAGATCGGTTCGCTCATGGGGCAGGCGATCGTGATCGAGAAACTGTTTTCCTGGCCAGGGATCGGGTCGCTTCTGGTCGACAGCGTGTCGGCACGCGACATTCCCGTGGTTCAGGGTACGGTCATCGTGATCGTGTTGTGGTTCCTTGTCATCAACATGCTGGTCGATATCGCCTATGCCATGATCGACCCGCGCATCAAGGTGGCCTGATCCATGCGGTTGCGTTTCAATTTCGCCCTTGGCCTGGCGCTGGCGTTGCTCGTGGTCGCCGCAGCCGTCAGCGCCGGCTGGATTGCCCCGTACAACCCGATATTCGACGCCGACCTGATGAATTCTGAAATGCCGCCGAGCTGGGACCATCTTTTGGGCACGGACGGGCAGGGTCGCGACGTCTTTTCCCGTATCCTCTACGGCGCCAGGGTGTCGCTGACCGTCGGCCTCGTTTCGCAGTTGATCAACTCGTGCATCGGTATGGCGCTTGGGGTTTCGGCCGGTTATTTCGGAGGCTGGTGGGACGACCTGGTGAACGGGCTGACCAACGTCATGCTGGCGATCCCATCCCTGGTCTTCGCGCTCGCCATCATGGCGGTGTTGGGACCCGGCTTGCCAAGTCTCCTGATCGCATTGGGCCTGACCAACTGGTCCTGGACCTGCCGCATCGCCCGCAGCTCCACCTTGTCGCTCAAGAATCAGGGCTTCGTGCAGGCCGCCAGGGCGGCCGGCTTCAGCGACGCCAACATCATGCGCACGCAGATACTGCCGAATATCGTCGGTCCGGTGCTGGTCATCGCGACACTTGGCATCGGCGGCGCGGTTCTGGCGGAAGCTGCACTGTCTTTCCTCGGCGTCGGCATCCGGCCACCGCAGCCGAGCTGGGGGAACATGCTGACCGACGCGCGCGAACTGATCCGCACCGCCCCCTGGGCCTCGCTGTTCCCCGGCCTCGCAATCTTCGCCACGGTCCTTGGCTTCAATCTGCTCGGTGACGGGCTGCGCGACATGCTGGATCCGCATATGAGGATAAGGCAGGCATGAGCGGCATTCTTCCCGACCCTGTTCTGTCCATCCGCGACTTGCGCATCGGCGTCGGCAAGCGGAACGAAATCCTTCACGGCGTGTCTTTCGATATCCTGCCTGGGGAAACTTACGGACTTGTCGGCGAATCCGGTTCGGGCAAAAGCATCACCGGCCTTTCGGTGATGGGGTTGCTTAAACGCCCGCTGGAGGTGACCGGCGGCTCGATCTTCTTCCGGAGCCAGGACGTGTTGAAGCTTGGCAGCCGCGCCAGGCGCCGTCTGCGCGGCGACCGTATGGCGATGGTGTTTCAAGAGCCCATGACGGCGCTCAATCCGCTGATGGCGATTGGCCGTCAGATCGCGGAAATGTTCGTCGTTCACAGGGGCTTCGGGTGGTCGGATGCGCGCAGGAAAGCCGTCGAGGCACTGGAAAGTGTTCGTGTGCCGGCGCCCGAGGAACGCGCCCTGTCCTACCCCCATCAACTGTCGGGAGGGATGCGCCAGCGCGTCATGGTCGCCATTGCACTGGCCTGCCGTCCCGACCTGCTGATTGCGGACGAGCCGACCACCGCACTTGATGTGACGGTCCAGGCAGGCGTCCTGGAATTGCTTGCCGAGCTTTGCACGGCTGAAGGAACGGCCGTGCTGCTGGTCAGTCACGATTTGGGCGTGATCGCCAATATGTGCCGGCGCGTCGGGGTCATGGACCGGGGGCGGCTCGTCGAGGAGCAGGACACCAAGGCTCTGTTCGAAAATCCGCTGCATCCCTATACCCGAGGCCTGCTCGCGGCACGCCCTCGCCTGGGGTCGCGAACGCTGGTTGGACGCGCCCGCCTGACCGAACTGGACCAGGTCGTGGGCAGCGAGGAGCGTGGACGCGACGCACCGACGCTGACCACGCCGCGCGGCCTTGGTCTGGAGGCGACCGCATGAACCAGCCTCTTCTGGAAATCCGCGACCTCAACGTCCATTTCCCGCTGCCGCGTCGCTCGCTGTTGGGGCCAAAGCGGACGCTTCGTGCCGTTCAGGGCGTGAATCTGACCCTGAACGACGGAGAGTGCCTGTCCATCGTCGGTGAATCCGGCTGCGGAAAATCCACCACCGCGCTGACCGTGATGGGCCTGCAGGAGCCGACTTCGGGAAAGATACTGTTCCAGGGCAAGCCGTTGGCAGGCCCTGGCGCTCCCGCCCGCAAGGAGCGCGCGCGCATCGCTCAGATGGTGTTTCAGGACCCGTATGCGTCGCTGAATCCGCGCCAGACCATCGGTCGCATGCTGTCCTCGCAGCTTTCCCTGCATGGAATCGCCAGGGGAAGCGAGGCCAGCCACCGCGTCGCCGAGATGCTGACCCGCGTCGGCCTGACGCCCGATCACGCTGACCGTTATCCGCATGAATTCTCCGGCGGGCAGCGCCAGCGGATCGGCATCGCGCGGGCGTTGATGCTCGATCCGAAGATCCTGGTGCTGGACGAGCCGGTGTCGGCGTTGGACGTGTCCATCCAGGCGCAGATCATCAACCTGCTGATGGACCTGCAGGAAACGCTGGGCTTGAGCTACATCATGATCTCCCATGATCTGAGCGTGGTCGAGCATGTCAGCGACCGGGTTGCCGTGATGTATTTCGGCCGCGTGGTGGAAGAGGGTGACTGGCATTCGATTTTCAGCCGCCCGACGCATCCCTACACGCGTCGCCTGATCGGTTCGGTTCCCGATCCCGACGCGATCCTGACCGGGGCACGCGCCTTGCCGGATGCTGCCTTCGTCCCAGACGCCGCCCGCTTTTCGCCCGACATTTCGCGCCGTCCGGACCCCGACGAAGAACCCGAGTCAAGCGAGCTTGTCGAGATCGGCCGCGGTCATCGCGTGCGTCTCGCGCAATAGGAATTGCCCATGACCTTCAATGTCCTTACCTGCGAATTCATGCACGAGAGCAATACGTTCTCGCGCTTCCGTACCGACTTGCCGCAGTTTCAGGTGGACACGCTTCTCCTTGGCGACGACGCGATCCGCGCCCGGCGCAACGCCAATACCGAACTTGCCGGATTCATGGATGTGGCGGAACCGGCGGGCTGGAACGTGATCCACGCGATTTCGGCACATGCCGTGCCCGGGGGGCGGGTGACGAAAGCTGCCTATGACCACATCGCCGGTATTATCCTGGAGGCAGCGCGTTCGAACAAGAGCCGCCTCGACGGAGTGCTGCTTGGACTTCATGGCTCGATGGTGCCTGAGTTTTGCCCGGACGGGGAAGGGTATCTGCTAGGCCTTCTGCGGGCCGAACTTGGAGCGGACATTCCTATCGCGGTAACGCTCGATCTTCATGCGATGGTGTCGGAAGACATGGTCCGGGACGCGCAGATCCTTGTCTCCTACAAGACCTATCCGCATGTGGACATGCGCGAAATCGGCGCGCATGCCGCCCGTATCCTGGATCGCGCAATGAAAGGTGAAATCGCGCCCCGGACCGTCAGGGCGCATGTGCCGATGCTGGACGAAGCGAATTCCGGCCGCACCGACATTCCCGAGACGCTGGCCCTTTATGACCGCGCCCGCGAGGCCGAGGCCGAGGGCTTGCTCGCGGTTTCCGTCAATGCAGCCTTCACGGGCGCCGACGTGTCCTGCGTCGGTCCCACCGTGCTCGCAACCTATGACAGCCGTGATCCCGGCGCCAAGCCAGCCGCCATGCGTGTGACAGAGGAAATTGCGGACAAGATCTGGCAGGGCCGTACCAGGAAGCGCAATGTTTTCATCGAGGTCGACGAGGCTGCTGCCGAGGCGCATGCCTGGCGCGGCGACAAGCCACTTGTCATCGCCGATTACGCCGACAATCCCGGCGCCGGTTCCTACGGCGACTCGACCGCGCTGTTGAAGGGCCTGCTTGATGCGGGAGTAAAGGGTGCGGTACTCGCGCCGATGATCGATCCTCAAGCGGCAAATGAATTGCACCGTCACCGGCAAGGCGAGACTGTGACGGTGACGATTGGCGGCAGGGGCGACCCCAATTTCGGCGGTGGCCCGCTAACAGTGACGGGTGTGCTGACCAGGCTTTCGGAGGGCAGCTATGTCGGTGACGGACCGATTCAAGGCGGGCTCACCCATAATTTCGGACCCACCGCCGTAATCGATGTCGACGGGATCGAAGTCCTGGTCGTTTCAGAAGCGCAGCAGATGGTCGACCTTCAGCAATTGCGCGCTTTCGGGATAGAACCGACGGCTCGCCGCGTGTTGGTCCTGAAATCGATGCAGCATTTCCGGGCGGCATTCGAGCCGATATCGGGCAAGGTCATCGTCTGCGATGCGGGCGCGCTGGCAACGCCGCGGGCAGAACGGCGTCCCTATATCCACGCGCCGCGCCCGCTCTGGCCGCTCGACAAGGATTTCGAGCGCTTCGTTCGTCCCTTGGTCGACACATTCTAAATTACCAAAGCGGGCCAGTGCAGACGGCCCCTTCCTGGATGCGAATGCTGACAGCGAGCGCACTCTTCGCAGGCCCTGCGTGGCGACGGCGGTGCGACCGATCATCGACCGTCAAGTCACAGACATCGCCGATACGCTTCAGCTCATCTATTCGCTCCGGCCTGCGGGCCTGCCCGGGCCGTTCTTCGAGGCTCGGAAAACGGCGGCGTCCGCGCTGCATCGTGACGCGCGCCGTCCCGGTGCCAGAAGTCGAGAACGGCTGCGGTGATAGCCTCTGGCGCGTCCTCCTGAACAAGATGCTTCGCATCCGGTACGACAATGAATGGAGCGTTTGGGATGCGCCGTGCGAGTTCCTCACCATCTTTCAGCGGGATGAATTCATCCTCGGCGCCCCAAAGAATGGTCACGGGGCAGCGGATTTCGCCGTAACGATCCTCGATCTCCTCGCTGTATTTGTCGTCCATCTGCGCCACCTGGCGCCAGAACGCCTTCTTGCCCTCCTCGGTAAGCCAGGGCTGGAGATAAAGCCGCATCTCTTCTTCGCGCAATCCGTGCTTCACAGCGGCACCGATATACGCGCGCAGGACGGCTTCATGGATATAAGCCGGTAGACCGGCAAAAACGTCTTGGTGCGTCTTGGCCGCCTGCACCAGCGCGGATCCCTGCGGGCTGATTGCGACAGGATCGATCAGCATGAGGCTGCTGTAATCGATGCCGTCCATGAGATGGGCGCGCAGCGCGGCAGACCCGCCAAAGTCATGCGCGACGACGTCCGGGCGCTCTATACCCCAGTGCTTTACCAGCGCCGCGAAAAGTCCATTCTGAAGACCGTGCAGAACGTCGGCGTCCGGCTTGTCGGACTGCCCGAAACCCAGCAAATCATAATAGAAAACCCGACGGTGCCGCGCGAGCCACGGTGCAATTCGCCGCCACACCAGCGAGGAAAATGGCGAGCCGTGCAGGAGGATCGCAGCCTGTCCCTCGCCGAGCGTGCCCCAGGCGATCGCATGACCGCGGTAGATGAAGCGTTCAGGCAGAGTCCAGTTCGCAGTCATCTCGTCCTCCGTATCCAGAGACTTGTCGAGGAATCCGACAGGAAGCGGGTCGGACCGAAACTCTCAGCCAGGGTGCGATGGTGCGAATTCCGGCCCTGGACAATCTCTCGGCGACAGAAACCCAGGTGGTAGCGTCGTCAGGCCAGCCGTGCAGCAGCAAAGCCGCTGTGTCATGCTTCGCGCCTTCCTCCAGAAAGGCGATGTCGAGCATTTGTGGCCGCGGTTGACGGCATGATGAAGCACGCGTGGGTCTGCATCCCTGCCCAACGAGGACGGCGCGATCGGGTTCCTTGGCATGCGACCATCAGGCCGCTCTTGTCGACCTCCGTCCGAGGCAGCCCGTTCACGGAAAGCCTTCCCCTATCCGAGCCGGACTTGCTTCATGATCCTGTTCCTCAGATGACCCCGCCATTCGCTCGGACGATCTGGCCGTTGATCCAGCCGCTGTCCGGTCCGACCAGCAGGGAGACGACGCGCGCGATGTCGTCGACCTCGCCCAGACGGCCGAGCGGGTTCATCTGTTTGATACGATCGAGCGTCGCCTGATCCTTGCCTTCGAGAAAAAGCTCGGTGGCCACCGGCCCCGGCGCAACCGCGTTGACCGTGATGGCGCGGGATCCCAACTCCTTCGCCAGAATGTGGGTGAGCGCTTCGACCGCGGCCTTGGTGGCCGCATAAACGCCATAGGTCGGCTGGTAGAGTCCGACGACGCTGGTCGAGAAGTTCACGATGCGGCCGCCGTCGCGCAGGCGCCTCGCCGCCTCGCGAAGGCCGTTGAACGTGCCCTTGAGATTGATCGCGATGGTCTGATCGAAAGTCGCATCATCAAATTGAGCGACCGGCGCGAGCTTCATGATGCCGGCATTGTTCACCAGCACGTCGACGCCGCCATGGGCCGCTTCGGCGGAATCGAACATCCGTCTCACAGCTTGGGGGTCGCTGACATCGGCCTGGAAGGAGGTGGCCCGACCGCCGGCCTTTTCGATCTCGTCCACCAGCTTGGCGGCCGCTTTGGTGCTACCTGCATAGTTGATGACGACCGTGAGGCCGTCGCTCGCCAGCCGGCGGGCGATGGCCGCTCCAATGCCACGAGACGCTCCCGTGACGATCGCAACTTTGTTCGTTGAGGTGGTCATTGTCGTTGTTCCTTTGCCGTGTTGTTGCCGACATCAATCCTTCGCTCGATATTCCTGCGGGATCACGAAGACCTCGTCGGCGCGGGCGTAACCGCCGTCCTTGACCTCCTCGATCAGGACCATGGTATGCGGCCGAGCGGCCTCGGAGAAATATTCCACGAGCATCGCGGTGGCCCGATGGACGATCTCTTCTTTCTGGGCCCGGTTCAGCGCCGCCTCGGGGACCTTGAAATTGACGAAAGGCATGATCTTCACTCCTGTCGATCTGAGGACTTGAATGGTGTGAAGGTAGCCGTTTTTAAAACTAGCACTAGAAAGCCGATTTCAACATCACCATTTCAAAAACCATAACAATCGACTACGAGATGGTCATGGATCGTATCGACGTCATGCGGCTCTTCGTCAGGATCGTCGAGCGTGGGAGCTTTGCCCAGGCCTCGCGGGACCTGCAGGTTCCGCGGCCCACCGCCACCCATGCGATCCAGCGCCTGGAAGCGGATCTCGGCGTTCGGCTCCTCGAACGGACAACTCGAAATGTGAGGCCGACGCTCGATGGCGCACTCTACCATGAACGCTGCATCCGGCTCCTTGCGGACCTGGATGAGGTGGAGAGCGTCTTCAGGAATGCCGAACCCAAGGGTCCGCTTCGTTTGGATATGCAGGGGACCATCGCGCGGTTTTTCGTCATGCCTGTCTTGCCCGAGTTCATCATGCGCTATCCCGGCATCTCGCTCAGCCTCAGCGAAGGCGACCGGATGGTCGACCTCATCACTGAAGGCGTCGATTGCGTCGTGCGAGCCGGCGAACTGTCCGACTCGTCTCTGATCGGTCGCCGCATAACCGCATTCGAGCAACTCACCCTGGCGAACCCAGCCTATCTTGAACGTCACGGCGTCCCTTCAACACCGGATGATCTCGGCGGCCATCGCATGGTTGCCTATACCGCCTCCGCGACAGGGCAGCCGTACCCGCTGGAATTCTATAAGGACGGCGCGGCAAGGGAGGTTCCACTGCCCTACGATATCGTCGTCCGGGGCGCCGAAATCTACACGGCCTCCGGCGTCGCCGGGCTCGGGTTGATACAGGTCCCGCGCTATCGCGTAGAGCATCAGATCGCCACCGGGCAATTGGTTCCGATACTGGAAGCCTTCCCACCACCGCCGATACCCGTATCCGTGCTCTATCCCCAGAGCCGCCATCTGTCTTCGCGGATCAGGGTGTTCATTGATTGGCTGGCGGAGGTTTTTCGGGCCCCTCGCGGCGTTGCCGGGAGTTCCTCTCAGAAGGGCTCGGTCGAGATATCAAGCTGAGGCAGTTCATCGTTGCACGGAAAGGCGGAACAGGTACGCCACGCTTCGGCACACCGTCTCATGGCCTGCCCCTCGACACGAATATGAGATGCTTCTGGTGCATTCTCAGGCGAAGGCGTCTGGCGAGCAGAAGCGCCAGACCAAGCGCAAATACGATGCCGCCCGCCACCAGCGCCTGGGCCGCCAGAACCAGCACCGTCTGCTCTGTCGTCGAGCCTGCCCGCATCTGGCGCACATCGGCTGCCGTGACGCTGACTTGCGGGTTTCCGAAGCGCGCTGTCACATAGTTTGCAAGGGCCGCCACCTGGCCGTCGTCCAGCCAGCCGTCAAAGGCCGCCATCGATTTGCGGCCCGCGACGCCGCCTGCCTTGACGCCTTCAAGGATGGTCATGACGACATTCTCAGGCGAGGTTACGCCGAGAGTGCTGTTGTTGGTCAGTGATGGATAGGTGCCATCCGCCGATCCGCCTCCATTCAGGCCATGACATCCCGAGCAGAGCGACCGGTAGAGATCGTCGCCCACCGCGACCCCGCTGCCCTCCACGCTGGTCTTCGTCCCGGCATCGCGGGCGGCTGCGGGCGGATTGGTCCACGCGAAGCGCGGCCGCTTCTCGTCTCCCGATTGGGCGGGCACGGTCCTGAGATAGGCGACGATGGCATGAATGTCGTCGTCCGAAAGATATTGCAGACTGTTCATGACCGTTTCCGCCATCGGACCGCCCGCATATGCCTTTCCAGGCATGGCGCCGGTCTTGAGAAACCGAAACAGCTCCTCATCGCTCCAGCCGCCTATGCCCGCGATCTTGTCGCCGCTGATGTTGAACGCCTGCCAGATACCGGCGCTGCCGCCGGCAAGCTTGCGATCTTCATCCATGCCGAACGTCGTATTCCTTGGAGTGTGGCAGGCGCCGCAGTGGCCAAGCACCTCCACCAGGTAGGCGCCCCTGTTCCATGCGCCGGTTCGGCTTGGATTTGGTCCGAAGCCGCCGGCGTGGAGGTTGGCAAGTTTCCACAACCAGAGCGTCCAGCGCTGGTTAAATGGAAAGGGCAGTATGTTTGGCGGCGGCGGCTGAGAAATCGGCGCGGTCGTGAGCAGGTAGGCTCGGATCGCGAGCACATCCTCGCGGTTCATCCCGACGAAGCTGTCATATGGCATGGCGGGATAGAGATCGGCCCCGTCGCGTCTGACGCCTTTCTGCACGGCTCGCACGAATTCGTCGGCGGAATAGCGCCCGATGCCTGTGTCGGGGTCCGGTGTGATGTTGGTGGAATAGACATCGCCGAACGGCGTCGGCACCCGATAGCCTCCGGCGAAAGGCCGGCTCGGATTGGACGTGTGGCAGCCGACGCAATCGGCGGCTCGGGCAAGATATTCGCCTTTCTGGATCTCGTTCGCCCGCAGCGGCGTGCCAGGCGCCAGCGACGCCATGACGGCCGCGATTCGTAGGAGAACGGCGAGGAACGGAACGCTTGCAGCAGGCCAACGCAAACGCTGCCCATGGCGGATGACCGCTCGTCGGCTCCGCTGCACAGTCACAGTTCGCATCCGCTGAAGATCAATCCGGCCGCCATTTGCGCCAGCATGACGAGCGTGAACAGGGCCCCGATGCCTACCGAAGTCCTGGCCAGAAACGCGCGCGTGCGCGCCTTCAGGGGCGGGCTCGTGCCGTGCCCTGGATCATGAACGGCGCGCCGTGACGACAGGACGCCCAGCGCCGCGACGGCGGCGCCTGTCAGCGAGAACAGAACAGTGGGCCGAAACCCGGCGTCGCATTGCCAATATGCGATTGAATAGTCGAGCTGCAGCGATATCGCCCACGCCGTTGGTCCGGTGGCCATGCCTGCCCAGGAAACGCCCGTGCGGATCGCCTGCATGTTACATCCTCGGAACCCAGTAGATTACGAGATAGAGCACGACCCATGAGACGACCACGAAGTCCCAGTAGAAGGCATTGTCCGACACGTCGCTGAAGTGGCGTCCGGTGTTGCCTTTCTTGGTGAACATGAGAACGGCGAGCACGATCGTGTCCCCGACATCGGTGAGGAGGTGTGTCGTGTGCAGGCCGAGCAGGAACCAGACGATCGACCCGTAGGCGTTCTGGTCCCAGGAGATCCGGAGCGCGGGAAATTCCCAGATGCGCACGATCAGGGGAAGAATTCCGGCGATCGACATGACGACGATGCCGATGCGCACCTTCACAAGGTCCTGCCGCCGCGCCCAAAGATCGATCAGACGGTTGGGGACGGCGCTGGCAAGCAGAATGATCAATATTGCCGTGCCCGGCAGGAGATCGGGTGCCGGCGCTCCGATCGGCCAATGCCGCGCCTGCACAGCCAGGTAGAAATAGGTACCGATCGCCAGGGCAAAACCGGTTGCTTCAAGGGCGATAAAGGCCACCGTTCCCCACCAGATCGGGCTTGCCGATCCAAAATCATAGGTGGGCAGGTGGCTGACGTCGACGGTTGGCCGGTGTCTCATTCTTCGTCCTCCGGCTCGCCTTTCGGCCAGAACCAGCAGATAAAGCCGATCGAGACCGGTATCGCGCCCCAGACCACCGCCCATGGCGTGTATATCGAGCCCAGAAACGCGCCACCCACGGCGATGGCCGAGAGCAGCGGCCAGATCGAATTGTCGGCCGATGGCACGCGCAGTTGCGGCACCGCATCGGCGACCGAGCCGGCAAGCACTTCGCGCGCGTCGACGCGCAGGCCCTCGACCACAGGGAGTATGTCTGCTTCGGCCCAGAGCGGCTCGCTGTGGGTCACCACTGGCAGGCGCGAAAAATCGTAGGAAGCCGGCGGTGACGTCGTTGCCCATTCCAATGTGCTCGCCCCCCACGGATTGTCGCCCGCGATGCGGCCGTTGCGAAGGCTGAGCAGCATGTTCAGGACGAGAAGCGCGAAGCCGGCGAACACCACCAGCGACGAGATGCTGATGAAGAGGTTCGTGCCGCCCCAGCCGCTCGCCGGCGGATAGGTGTAGACGCGCCGCGGCATGCCTTGCAAGCCAAGGATGTGCATCGGGAAGAAGGTGAGATTGAAGCCAATGAAGACAAGCCAGAAATTCCAGCAGCCGAGCCTTTCGGACAGCATGCGGCCAGTGATCTTGGGAAACCAGTAGTAGACGGCGCCGAGCAGGGGGAAGACGGCGCCGCCGACCAGCACATAGTGGAAATGCGCGACGACGAAATAGGTGTCGTGCACCTGCAGGTCGAGCGGCACCGAGGCGACCATGACCCCGGTCAGCCCGCCAATCACGAAGGTGAAAATGAAGCCGAGCACGAAAAGCAGCGGCGTGGCAAAAATCGGCCGGCCGCCCCAGATCGTCGCAATCCAGCAGAAGATCTGGATGCCGCTCGGAATGGCGATCATCATCGAGGAGGCGGTGAAGAAGCTTTCGCCGAGCTGCGGCAGGCCCGTGGCGAACATATGGTGCACCCACAGGCCGAAGGAAAGAAAGCCGATCGCGATCAGCGACAGCACGATCCCGAGATAGCCGAAGACCGGACGGCGCACGAAGCTCGGCAGGATAGCCGAGACGAAGCCGGTCGCGGGAATGAAGATGATATAGACCTCCGGGTGGCCGAAGAACCAGAACAGGTGCTGCCAGAGCAGTGCGTCGCCCCCCGCCGCCGGGTCGAAGAACCTGGTGCCGACCAGCCGGTCGAGGATCAGCATGGTGCTCGACACCATCACCGCGGGCATGGCGAACAATATGATGAAAGCCATGACGAGGACTGACCAGACATAGAGCGGGATGCGATCGAGCGACATGCCAGGGGCGCGCTGCTTGAACACAGTCGCGATGATCTCGACGGCGACCGCGAGTGCGGACACTTCGGTGTAGGTCACCATCTGCGCCCAGAAATCGGGGCGCTTGCCGATCCCATATTCAGGTCCGGCGAGCGGCACGTAGGAAAACCAGCCGGCATCCGCGCCGGTGTCGAAAGCGAAGGCGATCCAGATCATCAACCCACCGGAGAGATAGACCCAGTAGCTGAAGGCGTTGAGCCGCGGGAAGGCGACGTTTCGGCTGCCGATCATCAGCGGCACCAGGTAGATGGCGAACGCTTCCATGACCGGTACGGCGAACAGGAACATCATCGTCGTGCCATGCATGGTGAAGAGCTGGTTGTAGAGATCGGGGCCGATATGGCGTGCCTCCGGCGTGGCAAGCTGGAACCGCATGGCAAGTGCCGACAGGCCTGCAAGGGCGAGGAACAGGAAGGCCGTCACCATATAGCGCCGGGCGATCAGCTTGTGGTCGACCGTGACCAGCCAACCATAGAGGCCGTTCGGCGTCCGCCAGGCATGCGCCAGATAGTCGTGCAGTCTTGCCTCGTCGAGCCCGGTGTCGCGGATGCCTTTCAGGGCCGCTTCCTGTTTTCGCCTAGCCGTCTTCCCGGCAACGCCACTCATTCAAGACTTCCAAGATAGGCGACGACCGCACGAAGATCGTCGGCGCTGAGAGCAATGCGCGGCATCTTCGCGCCGGGTTTTGTGGATTGCGGATCGGCGATCCACGCGGCGAGCGCGCCGGGTGTCATGGCCAGCGTGTCGGCGGCCAATGCACGCCGGTTTGCGAGATGGGTAAGGTCGGGCCCGACCGCTCCCTTGGCCGGCGTCCCCCTTATCGTGTGGCAGAGCGCGCAACCGGTGGAAAGAAAAGCCCGCTGGCCGCGGCGTTCCTCCTCGCTGGCAGGAGCGATGGCGGCGGCGTCTTGTCTGGACCGCCATGCCTCGAACGCTTCGCGGCTTTCCGCGATGACGGTGACGGCCATGTGAGCATGCTGGTAGCCGCAGAACTCGGCGCACTGGCCGCGATAGACACCAGGCCTGTCGGCAATGAGGGTGATCTCGCTCGGCCGGCCCGGAATGAGGTCCCTTTTACCGGCGAGACTTGGCACCCAGAAGCTGTGAATGACATCGGTCGAATCGAGTTCCACCTTTACCCGTTCGCCGACGGGAAGATGGATCTCGTTCGCCGTGACAATCATGCGCGACCGATCATCGTTGTGATAGCGTATTTCCCACCACCATTGATGCCCTGTGATGCGGATGGTGAGCGCCTCCTTTCCGCCCAGCGAGGCAATGGATTTGCCGGCGAAGAAGCTCGTTATCGTCAGCGCGGCGAGAACCAGCACGGTCGCCGCGACGGCGCTTCCGACCGCGCGGCTATACCTGTGCTCCTGATGGCTGTCGATGACCAGCGGCGGGGGTCCTGCTTGTGCCCGGCGCTGATGGAAGAGCGCCATTGCCAGGGCCAGCATGACGAGCAGCCAGGTGATGGTCGCCACCGCGCCAAAAGACCAGATGAGATCGAGAATCGCACGGGCATTCGCACCATGTGCGTGGAGTGCGGATTGCCAGCCGCTGCACCCGCTCAGGACCGGTGCCGAGACCACTGTAGACGCGAGGCCGAGCCATTTCAGGACGCCTGGAAGACGGCTGCCGGACGTGCTTCGAGCTGGACGTGCAAAGGCGGACGCAATGGGCCATTGCCGCCGTTGCCGCAGGCGGATGGACGGGCCCGTGCATCTTGCCATGTGAAATCCCCATGGATGCCAAGGCGATAACGCGAATCGCTGTAAAAGGATGCTTGGCAACGATGGCCGGCTTTTCTCCGCCATGCGATTGGCGCCGGGCCGATGCTTGCGCGCCGGGAGCGCAACCAAATGGCGGATATGTCCGTTTCTCCAGGCAAAGGCGCGGGACGCGCATCGGACGGTTCCACGCCGCGAAAGCTTAGGAACTAGCCATGAGCAACACAGACAAAACGGCCGGCGGAAATCGAAGCGTCGCAGGCAAGGACGATCGCAGCCAGGACGCGACGCGCACCGACCGCCGAGGCAGGGAAGAGACGCGGCAGGAACAGGCTGCGGACAGCCATCCGGAAGAGGATCCGGCGGAGGGCTCTCGCCAAACGGTCGAGCACGAGTTGGACAGGCTGGATCGGTCGGGGCGCAGCGCCTCGCAATCCGCGGGCGAGGGCCAGGTGGAACGCGCGCGTGAGGAGCTGCGGAAGCAGGTCAGCGAAGAGACGCAATTACCGGGACGAGGTTCCGCCTGACAGCGGCTGTGGATCGCCCCGCGGTTGGCTTTTTGTTTCGATTCTTCGGTGTCAGACGGCACGCAGGTCGTGTCGGGCCTGCCGCCTTCCACTTTCCCGGATCCAGAGGGTCGCCATGAGCAGCGCCGCCCCGCCATAGATCAGGCCGGCGAGGGGAAGGTGCGGGTGAAGAGCCTCACCGCACTCTTTTCGACCGTCGGCCCCAGGCATATTCCATGTCGATCTTCAAGGCGATGCGGCTCCAGCCGCATCAACGGCCAAGCCGGGCGCTGCGTTTCATTGGCGGTTGGCTTCCACAGGAACAAAAAGCTTGACCGGAGGTTCGAACCTCAATCTCGGCATCGGCACTTGGTCGGAACAATCGACATGATTTTTTCCCGTGTGGTCTCGTTGGACACGCATCTCCCATGAGTGGAGCAGCTGACGATGCCGGCCGAAGCGAGGGAGAGCGAAAAGACGGCGGCATCACACGCGCTCTCGGGCTCGGACTGATCACTGGGGCGGCTGACGACGATTGCTCGGCCATTGGCACCTATGCGAGTGCCGGAGCCCGGTTCGGGCCCGACCTTTTGTGGACGGCTCCTGTCACTCTCCCGATGATGTACATCGTCGTCTATCTCTCGTCCAAACTTGGCCAGGTGTCGGGCCGTGGTCTTTTCAAGGTCATTTCCGATTTCTATCCGCGTTGGCTGCTGTGGTCCGTGCTGGTGGGCGTGCTGATCGGCAACACGATCGAGGCAGCCGCCGACCTTGGCGCGATGTCGGCGGCTGTCGTGCTGTTCGTTCCGCTGCCTTCAAACTCGGTCGTCATCGGTGTCGCGATGATTATTCTTGCCTTGCAGATGTTCGGATCCTACAAGCTAATCCGCAACATATTCCGATGGTTGGCACTGGCCCTGCTCGCCTATGTGGTCTCCGCTGTGCTCGCCAAGCCGGATGTGGTCTCGGTGCTGCGCGGCACCTTGCTGCCGAAAATCGAGTTCAGCCGCGAATATCTGTCCATCATCGTCGCCATCATCGGCACGACGCTGTCCGCCTATCTCTACACCTGGCAGTCCAATCAGGAGGTGGAGGAGGAGATCGCCAAGGGCAGGACGAGCCTCGAAGAGCGCAAGGGAGCCACCGAGGGTGAACTCCGCCGGTCCCGGCGCGATATCCTGATCGGCATGATCTTTTCCAACCTGATCATGTATTTCATCATCCTTTCGACCGGATCGACGCTGTACGAGGCGGGGCATACCCAGATCGAAACGGCAGCGCAGGCGGCCGAAGCGCTGCGGCCGCTTGCGGGCGACGCGGCCGGAATTCTCTTTGCGGCCGGGGTGATCGGCGTCGGCTTCCTGGCGGTGCCGGTCATGACGGCCGGCGCCGCTTTCGATTTCGCGCAGGCCATGGGGTGGAAGAATGGCTTGAACGCCAAGCCCCGGCATGCGCCCAAATTCTACATCGCGACGGGAGTGATCACCCTGGTGGCGGTGGGCCTCAATTTCTTTGGCTTCAACCCGATGAAAGCCTTGGTCTGGTCCGGCATCGTGCAGGGTTTTTCGACGCCACCTCTGCTGCTTCTCATGCTCATCATGACCAACAATCGCAAGATCATGGGCGACAAGGTCAACAGCAGGGCCACCAACATTCTGGGCGGCGTGACGACCATAGCGGTCTTTGCGGCGTCCGCGGGACTGGTGGCGACCTGGTTCATGTAGTTCGCCGGCGCGGAAGGACGTTCAGGCGCAGTGGAACATCCACGGTCAACTCTCGTTGAAATGCGTGTGAGAGAAAGGGCTGTCCATGTCAAAGCTCCAAGCCGCCACTCAAGAGCATCTAGAGCAACTGAGACTCGAGGCTTCGGCTCGTTTCGCCCCGATGATGCTGCATGAGGCATTGTTGCGTCTTTCCCGGGCCTGCGGGGGTGATAGCCTTGCCCGGTTCGAGAAAGCCATGGTCGATCAGATCGAGGCGACCAAGGACGATCGAGCCGATTTCGAGGCAATCAAGGAATTCGCGATCGAACAGCTTTATGCCTGGATCAGGAACGCGAACGAATCGCCGGATAAGAAGCAACCGCTGGAAAAGATAGAGGACCGCAGAACCCCCGGCCGCTCGGAAGAGCCGCAAACGCTGGAGGATCAGCTGCAGGCCGGTCTGGAAGATTCCTTTCCCGCAAGCGACCCGCCAGCGGTGGTGTCCACCTCCATTCCAGGCGGAGCCAAGAAGCTGGTCGGAACCGACGAAGTGCTGAGAAAACAGCGGGAGGCCAAGGAGCAAGACCGCCCCTAGCCCGCACCGACTGGAATCCCGCTGGCCGAACCGCCGCTCACGGACGGGAATCCGTGCCGGTCGATAGCGTCACAGCTTGACGGCCGCTTCCCGGGCCCACAGCCGCAGCTTGCGGCAAGCCTGCACGAATGTGTTGGCGGAGGCTGCGGAGTCCAGCCGCATCAATCCCTCATCGGCATCGGCTGCGACGCCTGCCTTGGCCAGGAGAGGCGCGGCTCCCGGTGTGAAGCCGATGAATTTGCAATGCGCAAAGGCATCCGACACGAAGTCCTTCGCGGCTGCTTCCTTGACCAGCAACTCGGCGCCCGGCTCGGACAGGAGCAGTACCACGGCGTCGAACAGGACCGACGGACCGCCGTCGATCATGTGTCTGGCTTCGATGTGGGTGCCGTCTGCGGCCTCGACGCCGCCCACCTTGGGCGCTATCACCTCCATGACCGCGCCTTCCGTTTCGATGGCCGAGCGAAGTTGTTCGAAAAGGGCCGTGTCGGCCCCGTCGCTCAGCAAGACGCCGACCTTGCGGCCTTTGAAACTGTCGGGGCCGTTCTCGATGATACTGAGAGCCGGAGACGGCGGCAGGTCGTCGCGCGGCGGGATGGCGGTCTCGGCGGGGTCGGGCATGTTCCGAATGCCAAGCTTGTCGGCGACTTGAGTCGCCAGCGTTTCGTCTATGTTCAGCAGATGCGCCACCATGCGTTCGCGGATCGCCGGTGCCTGCACCTTGCTCAATTCGAATGTCAGCGCCATGGCGATATGGCGTTGCTCCGGCGCTGTCTGGCTGTTGAAGAATTGCCGCGCCTGGCTGTAGTGGTCGGCGAAGCTCTCCGCCCGCAGACGCACCTTCTGCCCCTCTTCGGCGTCGGCGAAAGAGCGGAAGCCGCGTTGCGGATCCTCGCGGGGACCCGAGCCCCACGAATTCGGCTCATAGTTGGCGCGGCCGACCGGGTTGTGCATGGCCATGTGCCCGTCCTGCTGAAAATGTGCGAAGGGGCATTTCGGAGCGTTGATCGGAATATGGGTGAAGTTCGGGCTGCCCAGCCGCTTCAACTGGGTGTCGAGATAGGAGAAGTTGCGGCCCTGCAGAAGCGGGTCGTTGGAGAAGTCGATCCCGGGCGGCACGTTCTGGGTCATGAATGCAACCTGCTCGGTCTCGGCGAAGAAATTCTCCGGCATGCGGTCGAGCACCAGCCGCCCGACCGGGATTGGCTCGATGATCTCTTCAGGGATGATCTTCGTGGCGTCCAAGATGTCGAAGTCGAAGCTGTCGGCAAAATCCTGGTCGAACAATTGCACCGTCAGCTCCCATTCCGGGAAGTTTCCTGACTGGATCGCTTCCCACAGGTCGCGGCGGTGGAAGTCGGGATCGGCGCCATTGATCTTGACCGCTTCGTTCCAGATCACCGACTGCATGCCGAGTTTCGGCTTCCAGATGAATTTGACGAATGTGGATTCGTCGTTGGCATTGACGAGGCGGAACGTGTGGACGCCAAAGCCTTGCATGAAACGGAAGGAGCGCGGTATCGCTCGATCCGACATGATCCACATGACCATGTGCATCGATTCCGGCATCAGGCTGATGAAATCCCAGAAATTGTCATGTGCGGTCTGGGCCTGCGGGAAAGCCCGGTCTGGCTCCTGCTTGGCAGCATGGATGAGGTCCGGAAATTTGATGGCGTCCTGGATGAAGAACACGGGAATATTGTTGCCGACGAGGTCCCAATTGCCTTCTTTGGTATAGAGCTTGACGGCAAAGCCGCGCACGTCTCGGGCGAGGTCGAACGAGCCCTTGTTGCCGGCAACCGTCGAGAACCGCACGAAGGCAGGCGTCTTTTCGCCGGCGCGCTGGAAAATGTCGGCACGCGTGTATTTGGCCAGCGATTCATAAGTCTCGAAATAGCCATGAGCGCCGTAACCACGGGCATGCACCACCCTTTCCGGGATGCGTTCGTGATCGAAGTGGAAGATCTTGTCGCGAAAGTGGGAGTCCTCGATCAGAGACGGTCCGCGCTCGCCAATCCGTAATGTGTTCTGGTCGTCGGAGACAGGCGTTCCCAGGGCAGTCGTGAGAACAGGCGTGTCGGCTTCCGCGATCTGGTGCAATTCGCCGCCATTTCCGCGCGCGGCATTCTGATCGTGCATACGCGCCGATTTGGGAGCTGAACGGTGTGCGGATTTGGCCATGATTTTTTCCTCGATTGACGCCCGTGGGCTGACTTGGCTCAAGGCGCCGAACTGCCGGTGCATGGCTTTGTTCCCGCACAACGGCGCGTCGCGCCTATCCTAAGCCAGCGCGAACACGCTGGTGGACGGCGCGCAAGGGGGGCGCGGCCGCAGCAGGATCGTTCGGCCGCATCAGAATTTTCTGGAGAGTTGTCTTCAACGTCCGGAACGATACAAACGTCCATGCATTTAGCTGGGGTCTGCATTCATACTTCTTTCTGGGAGCTGGACCATTGTCAGGCGAAGGCTATCTTTTGGCCGACCAGGAAACCCATGAAGTTTCCATCGTTGACCTGATACCCGCGCTACGGGCTTTCGCGCGCACCTTCTGCCGTATCCCCGACGATGCCGACGATCTGGTGCAGGAGACGTTGACGAAGGGCCTTGCCAACATCGACAAGTTCGAACCCGGCACGCGCATGAAGTCGTGGCTCTTCACCATCATGCGCAACACCTACTACACCCGGGTCAAGGTCGCGGCCAGGGAAGCGCCTGGCCTGCTCGACTGCGCGTCCTCGAGGCCGATTTCGGAAGCCACACAGGAATGGACCGTTCAGAGCAAGGAAGTTCACGGCGCCATCCAGAGGCTCCCTGAACACCAGCGCGAGGTGTTGATGCTGATCGGCGTCTTAGGTGTCAGCTATGAGGAGACGGCCGAGATATGTGGCTGTGCGGTGGGAACGGTCAAAAGCCGGCTCAACCGTGCCCGCGCCGCCGTTCTTGAGTTCCTGGGGGAGAGTTCGCTGCAGACGCTGATGGAAAGACGAAATCATCTGTCGGACGGGCAGATCGATATTGATGCCGACAGCCGCAGATAGTCAGTTCTTTATGTCGCGCCGGCGTTTCGCAAGGAGCGCGTTTTGCAGTTCGATCGCCAGTCTGGTCAAGCGATCAGGAACCTTTTCCTGCTCGATCGCGATCAGCAGAGAGGCAATCTCCTGATCCATCGCCATTCCTGCGCGCGGGTCCATTCTATCATCGCTCGAACGAGACATCGTATTCCCTGGCTGGATGGATGGCAGTCCGTCATCCTATTGTGATGACAAGCAACCGCCATTACAAGGAGATGCCCGGTGCCGAAACCGTTGCCGGCAGCCCTTGCACAGGTTTTTCTTCCACTCTCGATTGCCGAGGTCACAGATCCACTGCGGCGCTTTCAGTCCTTCGGCAATCGATTTGCGGCATGATCCTGATATTGATCGGACTTGATCTGATTGCCGTCCAGGCCGCGTTCCTCGCTGTGCTGCTTCTTGTCCCTGTTGGATAAAACGGCATTCTCTTCGATCTTGTCCTTGGCCAGTTCGGTCATTGCTCCGGCGCCGGCCCCTTTGCCGTGGCTGCCACGGCCGATATGTTTCTTGCTGCCGGATGCCATGCTGTCCTCCTTCGAATTGGCGCCGCTCTTCAGCGTCGCTGTGTTCGACGCCCGAACTGGCATTGGCTGGTAATGTTCCGTCACGCCGGCAAGCAGGAAGGCGTCGCCGTCCCACAGCCGAAACGCTTTTTCGCCATCGATGACGACCTGCAATCCGTGACGTTGCGCCAGGTGACGGATATCGGAGCGGTCCAAAAACAGTGATTCGCGATATGAGTAGTTCAGCAAGGCCAGCCTGCCCGGCCTTTTGAGGACGCGCGCAATTTCGCCGAAATGCCGCTCCGCCACGCCGGCTAGCACCAGATAGGGGAAACTGTCGACCGCCAGAACGCAGTCGAAACTCGCGTCGCCGAACTCCGCCAGATCCAGGCCTGAGGTCCGCCGCAACTCTACATTGCCAAGCGCTGCGCATTGCTCACGGGCGATCGATATCATTCTCGACGATATGTCGATACCGACGACCCGCCCACAGGATGCCGACAGCGCGCGTTCGAAACGCCCGATGGCGCAACCGATGTCCAGAATGTTGCGTCCAGCACCGGTGAAGTCTTGCGCTGTCAGCCATGCAACGATTTCGTCGGTCGTGGCTGCCAGCCTTTCCTCATCGCCAAGGGAAGCCAACTGGACACTCGCCACCCGGGAAATCGCTGCCGCGGCATCAAAGCCCGAGGCCAGCCGCGTCACGACATCTGCATCCGTCTCGTCGTCGTCGCGTTCGTGACGAACGGCAGAACCCGTTTTCTGCAACGTGGCAAAAACCTCCGATCCGCGGCGAAGCAGCCCGGCTATCTGCTGGAGCCTTTCCCTGTCTCGAGTATCGACCGGATCGATCTCCGCCACGATCTCCGCCAATTCGACTGCCCCGATGCCTGGGTGGAGATGCAGCGCCAGCCTGGCGATGACGGCCTCGGCACTGACAGCGTCCGCCATACAGCCCTCGACCGCCAGCCTGACCGCTATCCGGCGGCGCACGGATGTTGGTTCCATCGAAACCATGGTCTCATTTCCGCGTCCAAGTCCTTCGCATCGTCCACCTGTCGCCAGCGCCCCAGCCATATTTGTACGGCTCCTGGCCGCGCAGGAAGTCGAACTCGCGCGCACCTTCGCGGATCGATTCGGCGATTGCGTGGCCGACCAGGATCGCGCCTGGACTTTCCTCGGCATAGGCAGGATCGAAACCGCCAAGATAGGCATAGGCACGGCCGCGATGGTGAAATCCGTAGTAGACGCCGATTGGCTTGCCGTCGATGGCGAGCACCCAGCATCGGGTCAGGTCTCGAGCGTCGAGCAGGGGAAGCGAGCACCTGTGGAATTGCTCGACGGCGGGGTCGGCCAGCACGCCGCCTCCGTTTCCGGCCCAGCGCGCCCCGTGCAGGCCTATCAGGTGGTCGAGGAACAGTTGAGGATCGCCTCGTGCCGGCGACAACTCGACCCGGCCGCGTCTGGATGCGGCGCGGCGCGCCCGGCGCAACTGGCGTCTGCGCCGGGCAGGGACGCAGCCCGCCAGCGTTTCATCGCCGTCGGTGGCAAGCACGGGACAAACGGCGTGGCCGACCAGTCCATCGGCTTTCAATTCGGGATGTTCGATCGCCAGACCGGCACTGCCTTGCGGCAGATCCGGCAGGATCCACTGCGACCACTCGATCGAGAGTATCTTCTCTGCAAGGGCAGCGGCGACCTGGGCCTCGCTGCCGGGCACACACAGCACGTCCAGATAGTCGCTGAGGGAAATGCCGATCGGAAGCAGTTTCGAGCCTTCCGTGCCATGTTCGAGATAGAGCGGCGCCAGGCCCACCAGATCGTTGCCGCGCCAGATGGCGACCGTCGCCAGCTCCCCCGGAGCGAATGTGCGCCACCACGGCAGCAGCCAGGCGGGACATTGAAAGGGCGTCGCCGACGAACTCTGCTCCCACAGGTTCCACCAGTGCGGCGCCAGTGCATGCAATTGCTCTGGATCGCCGATGATCTCGCTGCGCAGCATCTGCTCTTTCACCGCACCGCGGCGAGACGCCTGCGGTCGGCGCCGAGCCGGGCCAGCGCCAGATAGGCGCTCATGTAGGACGAGACCATGCGCTCGAGCGAAAACCGCCGGCGCGCCTCGCTTCGGCACGTCTCGGCATCAAGGCTGGGTGCCGCGACAATTGCTTGCGCCATCTCGTCGACATTGTTGACGATAAAGCCGGTCTTGCCGTGCTCGACCACTTCGGGAAGCGCACCATTTGGAAAGGCGATCACCGGTGTGCCGCAGGCGAGTGCTTCCATCGCGACCAGCGAACTGGTCTCGGCGGCGAGGCTCGGAACGACCAGGCAGCGTGCTGCATTGAGCAAGCGCCGCTTGGCGGCGAAGCCGAGCGGACCGAGGAAGCAGCGCCGACGATCGAGGCGAGGTTCGACCTCATCGCGAAAGTACTGGGTATGCGTCTCGTAAGGATAGACCCGCCCGCCGATGACCAGCGGCACATCAGCCTGCCTGGCGGCATCCAATGCCAGGTGTATGCCCTTTTCCGGGCAGATGCGGCTGAGCACGACGGCGAAGTCGCCCCTGGGCCGCGGCTGGTTCAGCGCGTCGATATCGACACCATTCGGGATCGGGGCAACCAAGCTTGCGTCCGGCGGTGCGGTTCTTTGCTGGGCTGACGAGACGGCGTGAAGCCAGAGATCGTCGCGCCCTGGGCGCAGCGCCCCGGCCGGGTACCAGTCGAGCGGCAGGTGAAGCGTCACCAGGGTCGGACCGTCGGCAGGCAGGTAGGCGTCGAAGTCGATGCCATGCAGGTGAACCACGTCGATCGGCCATTGGGCGCGGGCAGCGGCGATCGCGGCGCGATGGGACTCCTGTGCCCGGTTTTTTGCTGACTGGTCGAGCACGCCGGCTTCGGCGGGCGTTTCCACCAGAATGCCGCTTGCACTGGAACCCTGGCAGCCGATGACGATGGACCGGTGACCGGCGCGGGTCAGGGCCTGATCGAGCATTGACAGCACCTGCTCGGCGCCGCCAACGGCGTTCGGTCCCACCGGCGCGAGAGGATAGGCAACATTGAGCACTGTGAGCGTCATGGCTGGTCGAGCCGGAGCGCCTCGTGAGCACGGGCGCTTGCATGCAGCCAGGTGCCGGGCTCGAAACCCAGCGGCAGCGATTCATAGTAGAGCCTGCCATCGTTGGGCAGCTTCAGGAAATCATAGGTCGGCGCCAGCCGGAAACGCTCGGTGTGGGTCGAGAACGGCGCCAGCGTCCGCTGCTGCGTCAGGTGGCTGGCCAGCATGCGCTGCTTTTGCTGAAAGGCCGCTTCGGTCAGGCAGACCTCTATGCAATCACTGCCGGTGCCGCTGGCGAAATCCTGAAATACCGGGCCGTCCGGGCCAGCCGAATAAAAGGCCATTTCGATGATGGTGGGCACGGGCCGGCGGTCACGGCGCAGAAGATGGCAGGCCGCGTGAACGGCAAAAGCGGTCGCGTCGTGGTCGGGATGGCCTCCCTCGAAAGGATGTGTGCAGACGAAGCGGATGTCGGGTTCGCAAACAAGGCAGGCGAGTTCCTGCGCGAGCGCCACGAGATTCGCCGCAGCCTCCTTGTCGGGATAGCCAAGAGCGGTCAGGCCCGATGGCGATATGCCGGCCGCGGCCAAGGCTTCCGTCAGTTCCGCACGGCGGGCATCGGCATAGTCCTGCCATGTCTCGAAACCATGCGCTTGCGCGTCGGCAAGATCGCGTGGTGCTCCGTCCGTGACATGGACGATGCGGCATGACCGCAGTCCGGCAAGATGCCCGCCGATGCCGATTGTCTCGTCGTCCGGATGCGCGACGACGACCATGAGGGCGGAGCCATGTGCTGCGTCACTGCCCGTCAACAGGGCCGCGAATTCGCCCAGGGTTGCCGATGGTTGATGCATGGGAGCCTCACGCTGCCGAGGCTCGCCGCTTCGACGTGGAAGCCACGCCGGGCGCGTAGCGGCGGATCATGGTTGCACAGAATTCGGCGAATTCCTCCGGCACCAGCGGCGGACTGGTGTGGTGAGGCATCATCCCGCGATGCTCTGGCGTGAAGCAGAAGGTGACGGTCACGTCGAAATCGGCGAGCGCTTCCATCTGTCGGTCGAACCAGTTCAATGCATTCGGCCTGAAACTGTCGGCCCAGGAAAGTCCGGTCCGCATATTGGTGACCCCGAGCCGCTTCATCCAGGCGACGGCGTCGTCCAGCCGCGGGTCCTCGAAATGAAACCACTGCACCAGCCCCATCTCGGGCGTATGGCGCAGGAATTCCTCCAGTGCCGGTTTTGGCGTGCCGTCCTGGCGCAGCAGCCCCATATGGAAGTGACGATAGTAGGAGGAGCCTTCCGCTTCGCGATGGCGCGTTGTTGCTTCCCATTCGCGCGGAAGATCATAAAGGCTGTACCACTGGATGCGCGGAGCGTTGCCGAGCAGCAATTCAGCGGTGCGCCTGAGGCCCCAGACCTGGATCTCGTCGGCGCCGAAGGTCGATACGCCAACTTCGCTGACCCAGATCGGGAGATCGGTGACGGCCGCGATCTCACCGATCTTCTGTGGCCATTCCTGGATCTGCCACAGGTTCCAGTCGAGCGGAAAGCCATGCACCGCGACGGCATCGACGTGGTCCAGCAATCTGAGTTCCTTCATGCGCGTGACGAAGCCGGGGTCGATCGGAGAGATGCCGCCGAGCACCTTGGTCAGGGCCGGGTTCTCGGACGCTATCGCATCCGCCGACAACATTGCCATGGCGGCGAAGCGGCTCCAATCGGGGTCGAGCTCGGGATCCCAATGCGATTTGTTGTTGGGCTCGTTCCAGATCATCGCGGCTTCAATCATGGATCTGTCCTTTCGACGGGTAGACGGCGCCGCCGCCGGCCGGATCGCCGGCGGAACGGCAAAAATAAACCTCCTGCTCGGGGTGCAAAAAAATCTCGAAGCCGGCGCTGCGCAACATCGCTTCGGTGCAGGCGCGGTTGGGAATCCACCAATTGGTCGGATCGTCGGCATATCGATGTTCGATGAAATGCAGTTTCGGAAATTCCGGCCGCTCGAACAGGTCGTGCGTCCAGAAATGATAATTCTGCTCAAGCGCAGGCAGATCGGCGCTGCCGCGTTGCATGGACTGGAAGATCATCAGGTCGCCGGCGACATGCCCGCGGATCAGGTCGAGCGCGAGCAGGGGATGGCGCAGGTGGTAAAGAACCCCCATGAACAGCACGATGTCGAATGTCTCGCGCAGGGCGCCGACGTCATAAACCGAAAGCTTCTGGAACTCGATGTCGCAGTCCGCGATCTCGGCGGCAAAGCGCGCCTGTGCCAGATAGGCCTCGTCGAAATCGATGCCGAGGACGCGACCGGCGCCGCGCCGTTTCATTTCGATGGCATAGAAACCGGCATTGCAGCCGATATCGAGCACGGACTTGCCGGACAGGTCGGCTGGAATGGCATAGGCGAACTTGCGCCATTTGACCAGCGGGTAGTTACCGAGAAAATGGTCCGGAGCAGTTTCGACGCCGGCCAGTTCCATGTTGTGGAACCATGGGCCGAGGGCATCGATACGGCGTTGGATTTCAGCATGGGAATGCAGCATGGCTAAGCTCCTTCGCCCGGAACGGCATGCGAATGTGCCGTAGGCGCGATCATCGTGGGCCGGTGCTGTTTGGACGCAGCATCGTCGTCGAGCAGCCGAAGGGCCGCGCGATAACCGTTGAAAGTGCCGACATCGACGTAGGCGGCCCCTGCCTTCGCCCCATACGCCTGACCGCCCGCCGTCAGGTAGGCGTTGATCAACGTGCCGATATATTCGTCATAGCAATCCCGCTCGCGCCAGAGTGCCGCGAGCTGGTGCAGGACATGGCCCGGCATCTTGAACGCGCCCCATATCCAGTTCGTCGCCGCGTCCTGCCGCTTGACCTGGATTTCCCGCACCCGGCCCTCCTCGTCGAGAACCACGGCATCGAAGAATTCCGGCCGATCCACCGGGAAGAGCAGGAATGACAGCCGGTCGTCCGGCAGACGGCAGAAGCCGTCTTCGGGAAACCAGATCGTATCGGGAAGCCCGATCAACACCGTCTCGTCCGGTGCGACGAGGGGTGCTGCCCGGAAGATGGCGTCGCAAAGGCCAACGGGGTTGGGTTGTACCACGAACAGAGCGGTCGCCGCTCCGTAGCCCGCGGCATAGTATTCGAGAATGTCGGATTTACCCGATCCGATGATGAAACAGACCTTGTCGACGCCGGCGCGCACCATCCGCCGCACCAGGTACTCGCTTACGGCACATGGGCGCTCCGTCTGTCCATCGATCCGGCTCCCGACCGGCAGCAGCTCTTTCGAGAAGCCGAGCGGTTGAATGCGGCTGCCGCGTCCGGCAGCGGGCACGATGCCCAACATCAGACTGCTTCCTTCATCGGTTCGCCGGCCGACCCCTGCAGGGCTTCGTTCAGGATGCGATCCAGTTCCGCCGCGCGCCGCGTGGATGTGTGTTCGTCCAGAACCCGTTCACGCGCACGGCTTCGAATTGCATCGAGCTCGTGCGATGGCAGTTTGAGCGCCGCGATCACGTCGTCTGTGTCGTACGCCAGCAGGATCTCGCTACCGGGTTCGAAGAAACTGCTGAGGCCCGGCCAGGTGTCGGTGACGATCGGTACGCCGCATGCCGCTGCTTCGAACAGCCGGCCCGAAGGGCACCACCCCTTTTGCGCCATCGCCTCGCGCGTCACATTCAGCGTCAGGCGGGACGACGAAAAGAAGGCTGGATGATCTGCCGGCGGAAGATGCCTGACGAAGAAGATGTTGTCGCTCCACGGGAATTCCTGTGGATATTGTGCACCGCCGATGATGAAGCGGTGGTCAGGCAGGAGTGCGGCCGGACGGACCAGCAGTTTCTCGACGCCGGCCTGGCGATCTGTCGCATAGGTCCCGAGATAGGACAGATCGCCCGCAAATTCCGGCCTAGGTACTGCCGGCCGGTGTTGGTCGGGATCGACATGGCCATAGAGCGGCACCACGTGGCGTGCACCGAGAACCGACTTGAGTGCATCGATTGCCGAGCCGCCCGTGTAACTCAGGACGAGATCGAAATCGGCAAGCCCCTCGGGCCCGAAATAGGGCGGGCGTTCACCTTGATCGAGGCGCGCCAGCGTGATCGGAGTGTCCAAGTCGTAAAAGACGCGCAGCCCGCGGCATGCCTGCTGCGCCAGGCGCGCAGCGTCCACGGCGTCGGGGCAGTAGGAGGTAACGATGACGACGTCCGATTGCTTGATCGTCTGCTCCGCGACCCTCCGGATGTCCTCCCAGTCCGGGTAGAGCACGATGTTGCCGCCGTCCAGCTGGTCGAGGTCCCGTGCACCGGCATAGTAGGGGGTGTTGCGCTCGAAAAAGGTGATGGACCAGCCGTACCGGGCCAGCGCCCGGATCAGCCCGCGCCACAGGGTGGCGTGGCCGTTTCCCCATGAGGACGTGACGGTGAGACCGAAAATGACCATCTGCATCCGGCAAGTCCTCGTCAGGCAAGTTCGTTCAGGCGGATGAGCTTTGCTCCCCAGTCTCCAGACACGATCGTCGTGACGGAAGCGGGGTCGATATCGAAGCGAAAGCTGTCGCCGACGGGCAGACCAAGCACATGGCAGATGGCTGCCTTGATCACGTCGGCATGGCTGATCAGCGCGACGCATTGATTCTGATGCCGCTCGCGAGCCTGATCCATCAGCGAGACGATACGCTGTTGGACATCCAGCATGGTTTCGCCGCTTGGGGTGCTTGCTTCCTGCCGCCGGCTGTTCCACGCCTGCCAGCCGGCATCGCCGTTCAGCTCCTCGAACGTCTTTCCCGACCAGATGCCGAAGTCGATCTCGTCGAGTTCGGCGCAGATCGCGATTTCGCCGACATTACAGGCAGTCGCGATCGGCTTGGCGGTTTCCTGCGTGCGCTCGCGTGGGCTGCACCAGATAGCGGCAATCGGCTCGCGGGCCATGCGGCGGCCAAGATGCGCCGCCTGAGCCCTGCCGGATTCGCCAAGGCGAACTCCGCCCATCCGTCCGGCCAGATAGGAGCCGACATTGTCGTGTGCCGCGTGCCGGATCAGGAAGAAGGTCGTCGTCATTCCGCGGCATCGAGCATAGGCTCGTCCCTGCCTGTGATGAATGCGAGCGTGCGCTGCCGAGCTTCGGCATCGGTGAACTGCTCAGGCGGAGACTTCATGAAATAGCTGCACGGACCGGTCAGCGCGCCGGCGATGCCGCGGTCAAGCGCCAGCTTGGCGCAGCGCACGGCGTCGATGACCACGCCGGCCGAATTGGGCGAATCCCAGACTTCCAGCTTGAGTTCGGCGTTGAGCGGCACTCCACCGAAGGTCGTGCCTTCAACCCGGATGTAGGCCCATTTGCGATCGGTGAGCCATGGCACATGGTCACTGGGGCCGACATGAATGTTGCCCGGCTCCAGGGGAACATCGAACTGGCTGGTCACGGACTGCGTCTTCGAGATCTTCTTCGATTCCAGCCGCTCGCGTTCCAGCATGTTGAGGAAATCGGTGTTGCCGCCGAAGTTCAACTGATAAGTGCGGTCGATGCGGACGCCGCGCTCGCGGAAGAGATTGGCCAGCAACCGATGCACGATTGTCGCGCCGACCTGGCTCTTGATATCGTCGCCGACCAGCGGCAGCCCGCGTTCCTCGAAACGCAGGCGCCATTCGGGCCGTGACGCGATGAAAACCGGTATGCAGTTGACGAAGGCGCAGCCGGCCTCGAGGGCGCATTCGGCATAAAAGCGCGTCGCTTCCTCCGACCCCACCGGCAGGTACGAGACGAGCACATCGGCACCGCTGTTCCGCAGGATTTCGCTGACATTGGCAACCGGCTCCGGCGCTTCCTCGATTTCCGTGCGCAGATATTTGCCGATGCCGTCCAACGTGGGGCCACGCTCCACGCGAACCCCGGTTGCAACCGCATCGGCAAAACGGAACGTGTTGTTCGGGGCGCTGTAGATCGCTTCGGCCACGTCGCACCCGACCTTGCCCTTGGCGACGTCGAACGCACAGACGACCTCGATGTCATCGACGTGGTACCCGCCGAGATCGGCGTGCATCAGCCCGGGGATCGGCTCGTTGCCTTTTGCGTCTCGGTAATAGGAAAGGCCTTGCACCAGGGAGGATGCGCAATTGCCTACACCGACGATACCGACACGAACTTTCTTCGATCCCACGAAACTGCCGTCCTGTGCTGTCCAAGGTAAGTTCCTGGGCCCGAACCGTCAGCTTGCCGGAATGTTCCTTGGCATGTGGAAAAATTGCGCGCGGCAGGATGGATCAAAGCCGCGCATGCCGCGTTGGCGCACGGCGAGCTTGGAATCGGTGGATGATCGTCTACGGCGACCACAAACGAACGGAAGACGCGCGACAGCTTCGCGAGGCTGCAAGCGAAATGGCTGAAAGCCTCGATTGCAGGCCCTGCGGCATTCAACGCCACGCTGCGCTGGTAGGGTTGTTCGTCAAGGTCTCGGAACTGGTCCAGGCACTGGCCGATGTCGAGTTCGAGGCCCGCGGCGGGGACACCCCTTCGCCGAGGCAGCGGCAAGGTGCCAAGCTGCTGGTCGGCCTTGCGGCGGAAGTGGCGAGGTCCTGGCGAAGCGGCTTCACAGTGACCGGCGCCGTCGATCCCATGCTGAGGCATATGCTGGCCGCGCTCGACTGCCGGGGCGAGGTTCTTACCGGCGCGGCCGAGGGATACGCCCATTATGCGCTCTATCCTGAAAGCTATCTCGGCGCGGGGCGGGCATCAGGCCTCGACTCGAATACATGCGTCATCGGCATCCGCAGCATTGGCCTCGGGCTTGCCGCCTTGGTCGCCGCGGCGATCGACGCGCCGGCACCCATCAGCGTGCGCCCGATCGGCCATCCTTTCCGCAGGTATGTCAACGCCGATCCGGAATTGATCGGCGCCTGGAGGGGCAAGCCGTCGGCTTGCTTCGCTGTCGTCGACGAGGGCCCCGGCCTGTCGGGCAGTTCAATGCACGCCGTCGTCGCATGGCTGCGGCGGCTGGGCATCGATAGGGATCGCATTCACCTGTTCCCGAGCCATTCCGGCGGCCCGGGTGCCGAAGCCTCTAAGGAGGTTCGTGAGACATGGTCGGGTTGCCGAAAACATGTGGCGCGGGCCTTCGAACGCACCTTCCCGGGCGGCGCGCAAATGCCGACGCTGCGCGATTGGGTGGCGGAGGCTGCCGGCAGCCCGCACTTGGCCCTGACCGAAATATCCGCTGGAGAGTGGCGAAACCTCCACTACGCCGAGGAGAGGCTCTGGCCGCCGAGTCAACGCGGCATCGAGCGGCGAAAATTCCTGGCGTCCGCGGGACGCGATCGGTGGCTCGTCAAATTTGCCGGCCTCGGTCAAACCGGGCAGCGCAAGATGCAAACCGCGGAGATGCTGCACGAAGCCGGCTTCGGACCGCAGGTCGTCGGGCTTTGTCACGGTTTTCTGGTTGAACGGTGGATCGAGGGAAAGACAATGGATCAGGCAAGCCTGTCGAGAGACAGGCTTGCCGCGGAGCTCGCACGCTATCTCGCTTGGCGTGCGGCCAATCTCAGAACTCCGGAACTGGGTGCTAGATTGCCGGAACTCGCTGAGATGGCCGTCCACAATGGCGCCGAAGCCCTGGGTGAGCGGCGCGCGGCGGAGCTGCGGAACTGGTTCTCGAAGCGTGCCCCTGCGCAAGCGCTGCCACGGGTCGAGATCGACGGAAGGCTTCACCCGTGGGAGTTTCTCGTTTCTGCCGACGGGATGTTGATCAAGACGGATGCCGTCGATCACTGCCGCGGGCATGATTTGATCGGCTGCCAGCCCATAGAATGGGACATTGCCGGCGCTCGCGTCGAACATGGATTTTCCGACAGCGAGCTAGCGACGTTGGTCCACCGCATGGAAGCCGGGGAGCGGCTCAATATCGATACCGGCCTCATTGACTATCTCGAACCTTGCTACCTGGCGTTTCAATTGGGACTCTGGAACGTTGCTGCCCGATCCGAGCATGGCCCGGAGAAGCCAAGGCTGGTAGCTGCGGCAACGCGGTACAAGAAAGGGCTGCTACGCTTCCTGGAGAGGTCCGGGCCGTGACGATCAGTCCAGTCTTCGCAGCATGTCCGCTTCGCGTTCGAGAATGGTGGCCACTTCCTCGCGCTGCAGATGCGTCATCATCAGGCTGACGCAGCACTCGAGATAGGTGATGGAGGCCCGTCGCAGAAAGGCAGCCGTCTCTCTTTCCGCAATCTGCTCGATATCCTTTGCGGATCGTTTGGGTTGCACAGGTCCGTTCTCCATAGCGGGATCTCATCGTCAAACCCCGAGCTTGCCAGGATGTTCCGCGCAATCCGCAAAAGTGCGGCAGGAGGCATGACCGTGCTTAAGCGGTCATGCCGGAACACGTGGCTGCGGCGGCCTGGCCTCAGGCCGGAAGGTCCTGCAACCTGCCCGATCTTGCGTTTGTCGCAATAGCTGTCATCCGGCCGTCGATCTCGCTGGTTTCGAGATTGGAGAAGTATCCGATCGTCTGCATCAGCCCTTGCCTGAGGGGCACTTTCGGCGTCCAGCCGAGCAGCGCCTTTGCACGCGAGATGTCGGGCTGCCTGCGGCGGGGATCGTCTTGCGGCAAGGGCAGGAATTTCAGATCCGATTTGGTTCCGGTCATGTCTCTCACCATGGATGCCAGTCGCATGATGGTGAATTCTCCGGGATTGCCCAGGTTGACAGGTTTTCCGGGATTGGGGTCGAGATCCATCAGGCGCATCATACCTTCGATCAGATCGGAGACGTAGCAGAAGGACCTTGTCTGCAACCCATCACCGAATATCGTCATCGAGCGCTTCTCAAGCGCCTGCATGATCAGGTTCGAGACGATGCGGCCGTCGGCGGGGTCCATCCTGGGACCGTAGGTATTGAAGATGCGAGCCACGCGAATATCGGCTTTTGCTGCTCTCAGATAATCGAAGCAAAGCGTTTCGGCGGTGCGCTTGCCTTCGTCGTAGCAGGCGCGCGGGCCGGTGAAGTTCACATGGCCAACATAGTCTTCCCGTTGCGGATGTTGTTCCGGGTCGCCATAAACTTCACTTGTCGACGCCTGCAGGAATCGCGCATTGTTGCGGGCGGCGAGTTCGAGCAGGTTGAGCGTTCCGATGACGCAGGTGCGTGTCGTGTGTATCGGATCGGCCTGGTAGCGCGGCGGCGAAGCAGCGCATGCCAGGTTGAAAACGCGATCGACCGGCTCGCCGAGGTTCAGCGGCCGGCAGATATCCTGCTCGATCAGCCGGAAGCGCGGCTGGTCCATGATCGAGACGATGTTGTCCATGCGGCCGGTAAGGAAATTGTCGACGCAGATCACACGCCAGCCGTTGCGGAACAACGTTTCGCAAAGATGCGAGCCGAGGAAACCCGCGCCGCCGGCGACAAGCACTGTCTTCGCCCTTCGCGCTTTTCTTGTTTGCCGCATCGCTGTTTTCTCCTGTCTTTCAGTCATGCTGCGGTTCCGATATCGAGATCGATCATCGCCGCTCTCGGTCGTGTCAGCAGCGACACGAATTCGCGGGCCCTGGCCGCACCGGTATGTGCTGCCAGGACGAGTTCGCGCGCCCGGCCGGCCATGGCGAGCCGGGCGCGCTCGGATTCCCTGAGCAGGATATCGACGATGTCATCCGCCTTGTCGGCCGTGCGGATCGCCGAAGCAGGAAAGAAGCTGTCGAGACCCGGCCAGCGATCGCTGATAATCGGCGTGCCGCAAGCGGCAGCCTCGAAAAGCCGTACGCTGGGCGACCATCCGGCGGCGATCATCGATCTGCGCGTGACGTTCAGCGTGTAGCGCTGGCGGCTATAGAATGCGGCATGGTCGGCCGGCGGCAAATGTTCGATTCGTTCGACATTCTCGGGCCAGACGATGTCGGACGGATATTGCGAGCCGGCGACGACGAAACGGCGCTCCGGCATGCGCCGTGCGGGCTCGAGCAACAGCGCGTTGAGCGTTGCCTGCCGGTCGGTGCTGTAGGTGCCGAGATAACCGAGGTCCCAGCCGACTGGGTCGGCGGTTCGGTGATGCCGTTGCGGATCGACCGAACAGTAGAGCGGTTCGGCACGGCGCGCACCGAAATCCTGCGCCAGTCGGCCAAGCGTCGGCCCGCCGGTGAAGGAGAAATAGACATCGAAATACGGAATCTGCCGCCGACTAAGATAGTCGCATTCATCCGTCGAAAGCTTTGCCAGGGTCACCGGCGTGTCGATGTCATAAAAGCAGAGCGCCCCTTTGCAGAGCGCCACGGCAATGTCGATGACCGCGCGCCCCTCCGGAACGAAGGACCCGACGACCACGACATCGGCCTGTTGCAAGCATCGTGCCCAGTCCTGTTGCAACTCCTGCGTCGTTTCGTAGTAGCGCAGAGTGCAGAAATCGGGATCGCGCAAGTCGCGGTGATTGGCATACCACGGCACGTTGCGCTCCAGGAAGGTCACGCGGTGACCGAGTTCATGCAGGCCTTTCAGCAGGCCTCGAAATGTCGTGGCGTGGCCGTTTCCCCAGGACGAGGAGAGGGACAGGCCGAGAAAGACGATGTTGAGCCGCTTGGTCATTACGCCGCCTCCACGGTCCCGCGCTCGAAGTGCCGCCTCAAGACCGTATCGGTCACGGCCGCTCTCATGGCGTAGGTATGTTCACCGCGGACGCGGCGCAGCGCGGACGCGCCGATCGCCTTTGCCCGATTGGGGGTCAAGGTGCGCATGATTTCGGCGACATCGCCGCCGTCGCGTGCGACCAGGATCTCCTCGCCGGGTTTCAGGAACAGTTCGACGCCCAGCCACGCATCCGTGATGAGGCAGGCACCAGCGCCCGCCGCCTCGAAAACGCGGGTGGCGGGCGAAAAGCCGTTTGCGGCCATGCTGTCGCGGCTGATGTTCAACACCGCCTTGGGCGTGACATTGAAGGCGTTGTGGTCGCGGGTGCCGACGTGGCCGAGCCAACTGACATTGCCGGGAAGCGGCTTGTCGCCCCAGCCCGATCCGCCAAGCAGGAAACGCTGCTCCTGCAAACGGCTGGCCGGATCGAGAAAAAACGCCTCGACGCGCGCCTCACGGTCCGGCAGCCGGTTTCCGAGGAAGGCGAGGTCGCAAGCAAAACGCGCCTGACTGGCGACTGGATGATGCGTTTCAGGATCGAGCGCATTGTAGATCGGCACGCATTCCTTCGCTCCAATGGCGCGATAGGCCCAGACCACGGGGTCGCCGCCGCCATAGGTCAACACAAGATCGATTTGCCGCAGCGCGGCATGCAGCGGATGGTCCGGTTCATCGCGCAATTGGCCGAGCGTCGCCGGAGCGTCCACGTCCCAGAACACGACGAGCGCGTCACGACGCGCGTGATCGAGCACGGCGCGCAGCAGCGCCTCATCCTCAAAACCGACGCCGCTCGCCTTGACGACGATATCCGCCTCGGCGGCGTGCGCCGCCACCTGCATCAGCGCGTGCCGGGTCGCCTCGTACACGACGACGGCGCACCACTCCGGCGCCTCGATGTCGCGGTTGTTCCGGCGGTCATAGACGTCAGGTTCATAGAAGGTGATTTCGTAGCCGAGTTGGGAAAGCGCCTTGAGCAACCCACGGTAATAGGTAGCGGCGCCGTTCCAGTAGGACGACAACAGGCTCGATCCATAAAAAGCGATCTTCATTCAGCAGCTTCCTTTGCGGCGGTCGGATTGGTGATGTGTTGAGGTCCGCATTCGGCGAGCACGCCGAACAACTCGTCCACGCGGTGCCGGCATGTGTGCCGCAGGCGGATGGTCTCGAGACCAGACGCCGCCAGGGAGGCAGCGAAATCCGCGTCGCCGAGTACGGCCCGGAGGTGTCGCCGCATCTGGGAGCCATTGTCCGCAAACAGGAAATCGACGCCTGGTCTGAACAGTTGCTCGGTGTCGGACCACGGGGCGGAAATCAGCGGAATGCCGCAGGCGAGCGCCTCGAACACGCGGATGGTCGGAATGCCGGGCAGGCCTTCCCGATAGGGGCGGCGCGGAACATGCACCGTGACACGATGCGCTGCGAACGCTTTCGGCACGTCGGCATTGGCGATCCAGCCTTCATGGCGCAGGCCGGCGGCTGCGAGATCGGCGAGCGCCTGCCTGGGGTAGCGCACGCCATGAACGGTGGCATCGAGGCCGAGTTCGTGCACCGGCTCGATCAGAAATTCCGTGAGCTCCGCGGTACGCTCGTCGTCGCCCCAGTTTCCAATCCAGATCAGATCGGAGGTCGGGCGGATCTCAGGATGCGGTCTGAACAGGCGGTCGTCAGCCGCCTCGTGCCAGGTGAAGACGCGTTTGCCCCACCCGGCGCGCAGGTAGCTCTCGCGCAACGCTTCGCCAAAGGCCAGAACGCCGTCGTAATGCTCCAGCTGGAGCGCCGAGATCGCCTCGGTCGCCGACACGGCGCGGTGGTGGGTGTCGTGAAACAGGAGGATGAAATTGCCGCCGCTGGCCCTGGCGCGACCAATGCGCGCCACGAGGTCCGGCTCGGTCCATTCATGGACGACCACCACGTCCGCATCGGTGATCCAGGCCTCGTGGTCAAAGCCGGCATCGTAAGTCACCGGCATCAGCTCGGGGAAATCGTTCCTGAAGCGCTCGATGGCGAAGGAGCCCTTCTCGGCCAGCAGATTCGAGCGGCTCCAGCCGTCCGCCGGCTCCAGCGCGATCGCCTGATGCTGGCGTGCGACCAGCTCCCGCATGACGCCGCGCAGGAAATGTGCGTTGCCGTGGTTCCAGTCGGAAACGACCGAATGGGTATAGAACAGAAAGCGCATGATCAGCGCTCCGCCATCGCTAGGGCCGCTTTGTCGTAGACGTCGCGCATGGCCGTTGCCTGCCTCGCCAGCGAAAACCTGCGGCTCCGGCGCAGGGCTGCCCGTCCGAGCTCCCGCCTGTGCTGCGCATCCGCGGAGAGACGGTTGATGCAGGCGGCGAGGTCGTGCGGGTCGCGCGCGTCGTAGAATAACGCGGCCCCGTCCCATAACTCGCGGTAGGTGGCGATGTCGGATAGAACCAGCGGCGTCGCCGACATGGCCGCTTCCAGCGTCGCCAGGCCGAACGGCTCGTAGAGCGATGGCGACACGAAGATTCCGGCGCGTGCCATCAGGGAGCGCATCTCATCATGCGGTAGCGCTCCGAGAGCGACGGCATGGCTGAAGCCGGCGCGCTGGCCGTCCGGACCTAGCGTGGAACCGGCTGCAAAGACGGGCCATTGCGTTATCGACGCGGCCTGGTCGATCACCGCGGCGTTCTTGGCTTCATCCCACCAGCGAGCGGCGGCGAAGACGAGCGGTTGACGCTTTTCGGCTTTCGCTACCGGGCGGGCGCCGTTGGCGACGACATTAAGATGCGCGATTTGTCCATAGCAGGTTTCGAGCATGCCGGCGTGGCTGTGGCTCGGCGCGATGACGGCGTCGGCCCTGTCGAAGCCGCGCCTGTTGCGCTGCCTCTGCCAGTCCCATGCTCTGTCCACCGCCTGTCCCTTGACGGCATGGAACCATGTGACCACGCAGGAATGCGAGACCACCACGACAGGGCAGGGCGCATCGAGCCCCACTGCCTGCGTCGGCGCATTGAGATGAACAAGGTCGATGGCGTGGTCACGAATGGGCGCATGCAGCTCCCCCGGCAACGCATCGAGGTCGTTGGCATTGCGGGTCATCCAGTCCGGCGGCGTGTTCAGCCAGCTCAGTGTCGCCAAGGACCGTGCTTCTTCGGCCTGTTGCGTGGATGGTTCCGGACCGAGACCGGCGAGCAAAACGCTGTCCCCGCCATCCACGAATTCCCGCGCCAGATCAAGCGCGTACCGCCACACGCCGCCCACGGCATCGACCGTCATCAAGATGCGCCGCGAACGCGGGGTCAGTGTCCGCAACATGTCGCCTCCAGTTCCGCCAGCGGACGCGGGCGCTTCTCCTGGATGTCGCTGAATTTTTGGAACGAGGCGAGATAGTGTTCATGCGCGCGCTCCCACGCGATGTCATCGGGCTCGCCCCAAAGCTCGCGATAGCTGGGCGAACTCGGGTAGGGATAGAGCGGTACCGGCTCATTGGCCCATACGCCGTTGTCGATCAGGTGGTTTCGCCAGTAGTCGACCAGGGCAGGGTCATCTTCGACCACGCCGATCAGATTGGCCTGGACGAACGGAACATGGCGTCTTGCATCGACGAGCAGCGCGGCGAGTTCCTCCGTGCCCAGGCGGCAGCGCTTGGCCAGCATGGCCCGGCCCTCCACTGTCAGGCTTTCGAGGCCCGCTTCGATTGACACGCAACCGGCCGCGCCAAGCAATTCCAGCAGTTCGGGCTTCCACAGGTCGATGCGGGTCTGTACGCCGAATTTCACGTCACGGTCGACCAGTGCCTCCAGCAAGGCTTTCTGCGGCAGGAAAATCTCGTCGATGAAGTAGATATAGCCGACACCTTGGGCGATCAGCCGGTCTATTTCCGTCACGACCGCCTCGTGATTTCGGCGGCGATAGGCATCGCGGAAATCCATCTTGGCGCAGAAGCTGCAATTGTAAGGGCAGCCGCGCGACGCCTCGACTTCCGCGCCGAACCCCACCTGGTGGTCGTCGAACCTGTGATGGTGGTGCGCGTGCGCGGCGATCCAGTCCGATGGCCATTCGAGCGGCGGATGGTCGATGAACGAACTGGCGTGGACGCCGCCGTTCGAGACCAGCCTTGCTTCGCTAAAGTAGGCGGTTGACGACACCGCACTCCAATCATCGCGCCGTGCAAGGTCGGCCACGACCTCCTCGCATTCGCCGCGCACGATGATGTCGACGCCGAGCTTGCGCAGCGTTGGCGCCGGTGTCGCCGAGCCATGCGGCCCGACCGCGACGGTGCGCCCGCCCCGCCCGGCAAGGCGGTTGAGAAAATCGGCCGGCACGCGCAATTCCGGCGGCGCGCAGCGCCAGAACAGATAGGTCGGCGCGGTGGTGACGACCGTCATTGCCGGCGCGAACTCGGCCACCCGTTCGGAAAGGCTGGAATTGTCAAGCTTCTGAAGCTGTCCGTCCAGCATCAGAACCTCATGGCCAGCCCGTTCGAGCAAGGCTTTCGAGTAGCCGAGTTCCAGGGGTAGATGCGGTTGGCGGCAGCCGAAATAGATGCTGTCGTCGTAGGTCCAGAATGGGTTGACCAACGCGATTTTCATGCGACGTACCTCTCGGCTTCGGCGTGGGGTTCGAGCCGGTGACGCTGCAACCATTCGGCGAGGTCGCGGATGCCTTCGCGCCACGAAACATGCGCCGTCCAGCCAAGCGTGGTTTGCATCTTCCTGGTATCGGCGACGAAGAAGGGCTGGTCGCCCGTCCGCTCTGCCTCATAACGGATCGACAGTGCTCGATCCGTCAGGCTGCCGATCTCGCTCAACAGCATGCGCAGGCTGAGCGCATTTTTCGGTCCGCCGCCGAGATTGAACGCCTGGCCCGTGATCGTCTCGATCCGGTCGAGCACGGCCCTGTAGGCTGCAACTGCATCGGAGACGTGCAGGATGTCGCGCACCTGCCTGCCGTCGCCGTAAATGGTTATCGGCCGCCCCGAAAGCGCGCAAAGCAGGAAGTGCGCAACCCAGCCCTGGTCCTCCGTTCCGAACTGGCGCGGGCCGTAGATGCAGCTCATCCGCAGGACCGCCGTCGGCAAGCCATAGGACTTGGCGTAGTCGAGCACGTACTGGTCGGCCGCGCCTTTGGAGCAGCCATAGGGTGTGCAAAAGTCCAGGCTGCGGCCCTCGCCGATGCCCTCGGTGCGGATCGCAGGGTCGCAGGGCACATAGCGCTCGCCCTCCGGGCGAACCGCAATGTCGGGGAGGCTGCCGTACACCTTGTTGGTGCTGGCGAAGATCACCGGGATTCGTTCGCCGCTCTGTCGCGCCGCCTCCAGGACGTTGAAAGTTCCTCTAAGGTTAATGTCGAAATCCTCGCCCGGCCGAACCAGGCTGGTGGTAACGGCGGTCTGCGCGGCCAGGTGGAATATGGCTTTCGACCCCGTGAGGGCCGAAGCCAAGGCGTTGGCGTCGCGCACATCGACGGTTTCCACGGTGAGGCGGCTTCCATGCTTGTGCGACAACCATTCAAGGTTCTGTTCGACACCAGCGCGACTGAGATTGTCGATCACCAGCACCGGCTCGCCGTCCGACAACAGGCTGTCGGCAAGATTGGACCCGATGAAGCCGCTGCCGCCGACGATGGCGACAGGTGCTTCGCGACGGTTGGGCCTACCCGGCTTCATGACACCAGCCCGCGTTCTTCGAGCTCGCGTTTCATGTCGGCGCCCCGATCGATGGCAATCGTGTTGCGCACCCAGGAAACGAAGTCGCCGAGCGAATTCTCCAATTGCCGCCCTGGTTCGAAACCCAGCAGTTCGCGCGCCTTGGAAATGTCGGCGAAGCAGTTGCGAATGTCACCGGAACGCGCTTTGCCGAGCAGCTCGGGCGAGCGGTCCGGCGTTCCCATGGCCTCGGCCAGCAGGCGCGCGACATCGCGGATCGCATAAGCCCGGCCGCTTCCGATGTTGATGACGTGGCCTTTTGCCTGGCGTTGCTCCAGTGCCAGGCGAAAGGCGCGGGCGACGTCACGTACATGAACGAAATCGCGCTTCTGCTGGCCATCTTCGAAGATCATCGGCCGCTTGCCGTTGGCCAGACGCGAGGCGAAGTTGGCCAGCACGCCGGTATAGGGGTTTGAAAGCGCCTGTCCGGCGCCGAAAACGTTGAACAGGCGCAGCGCCACCGCATCGACGCCATAGGCTTCGCCGAAGATCAGCACGGCGCGTTCCTGGGCATATTTCGTCAATGCATAGATGGAGGCGAGATCGATCGGCTTTTCTTCGTCTGTCGGCAATGGCGAGAGAGGTTCACCGTCCGCAGACAAGGGATTCCATTGTCCGCCTTTGAGGTCGTTGGCCTTGCGCCGGGCGTTGCCGACGCGCCGGCCGTCGGGCGTGGCGTACAGACCTTCGCCGTAGACGCTCATCGAGGACGCGACGACGATCCGCTCGACCGGGTGCTTGATCAACACCTCGAGCAGTGTTGCAGTGCCGAGATCGTTGGCGCCGACATAGCGGGCGATCTCGTACATGGATTGGCCGACGCCGACTTCCGCAGCCAGGTGAACCACCCCGTCGACGCCCTTCAGCGCCTTGGTGACGGCTTCGCGATCGCGCACGTCGCCCTTGATCAGTTCGGCTCCAGCGGGAAGGTTGACCGCTTCGCCGGCATGCACCTGATCCAGCAATGCATCTAAGATGCAAACCGAATAACCGTGATCGGCGAATTCTTGTGCGACGTGGCGACCAATGAAACCACAGCCCCCTGTGACCAGTATACGTTTCACGACAACTCCTCGGACTGGTGACCTCGGCGCCCCCAACTTCTCGGCAAAAGCTTTGTTCCCTGCGCATCAACAAAGTTCTCCTGGCGGTTTCATTCGACAGCAGGCGCATCGCACCACGCGACGGGTGCTGGAACATTGCCTGCCGTGTGCTGTTAGGACGCTCAACAGTTGCCGCGGTGCGTGCGCGGCGAGAGAGCTGGCTGAAAGGAGATTTCAATGTCGCAATCGCAGACGACCACCAATCACGAGGAGATTCGCAAATGGGCCGAGGAGCGGAACGGCCGGCCGGCAGTGGTGCGAACCAAGGGCGAGGGCGGCATCCTGCGGATCGATTTCGGCGAGCCCGAGGAGGCATTCGAACCAGTCGAATGGGATGAGTTCTTTCGGATATTCGATGAGAACCGTCTGGCTTTTCTTTACCAGGCCAACACCGGCGGCGGGCAAACCAGCCGTTTCAACAAGTTCGTCGAGCGTGACCAAAAGGGCTGACCGAGGGCCGGCTGGCGATCAATCGGAAACCTGGTTCGGCTCAGTTCAGAAGCCTTGCGCCGCCGGACTTTGCCAAATCGCGCATGATGGCGTTAAGCCAGTCTTCGGTGGACTGGCCGATCCGCCTTTGGTCGATGTCACGGATCGCTCGCTCGAGCGTCCTTTCGACAAGCCGGTCGGAGGCTTCCACATCCCCCAGCAACAGACGTGCCGCAAGCCTGAGCTTGGGCAGGAGCGAAAACACGTCATCCGGCGAACTTGGCACAAAGCCGCTCGCCTCAGCCGGGCCTTGCGGCGGGAAAAGGGCGTTGAATACAGCCCCGCTGCCCGAGGATTTTCGCAGGTTGCTGGCATGCCGGAGATGTTCGGGAATGGCGATATCGCTGTCACCGCTGAAAAACACGAACGGGACGCCGCGGCGCATCAGTTCGTCCGCGATCGGAAAGACACGTCGCCCGTTGAGGTTGACGTCGAGGATGGCAGCCTCGGCCGATTCAGTGTGCAATGATGCTTGTTCGACCGTCGCTGCCGGTCCCAGGATGATCGCACCCATATTGCTGAAATAGCGGGCGAGATCTCCGGCTACCATCCATTCGTCTTCGACGATCAGAAGATGCACCCCTTGCAGATCGCGCACCCGGTCATCCTTTCTCGAGCAGTATCTGGTGGAAACAGTGTCCCTCGCCGAGCCTGCTGGCGTTTCGGCACGAGCCCGGCAATTCCACGCCGCTGACTCCATGTGCGTCGGGAGCTTTGTTTCAGATGGACGTTTGGTCATTGAACACGTGAACTCCAAATTCAACGCCATCCGTCGCGACTTGTTCCGTATCTCCGCCGCGCCTATGCTTACCTGCTGTCCAGCCTGCTTCATAAGTGATTTCGCACACAGGTGCCGAAAGGGGAACTTCCAGTGACAGCCCAGGCGAAAAGATTTCCCATCGTGGGCGTCGGCGCGTCCGCCGGCGGGATTCCGGCGATGGAAGGGCTGTTCAAGGGGATGACCGATCAGCCCGGCATGGCGTTCGTCGTCATTACTCATCTCAGCCCTAAGCGAGAGAGCCTGTTGCACGAGGTCGTCGGCCGCTACACCGAAATGGCGGTCGAAATCGCGGCGGACGGCATGGTCGTTCAACCGAACCACGTCTATGTCATGCCGCAGAACGTGACCATGACCATCGACAAGGGAATGCTGCGCCTGCGCCGGCCCAATGGGTTCAGCCAGGAGCGCAAACCCATAGACATCTTCTTCAGTGCACTGGCCGAAGACCAGGGCGAACATGCCGTCGGCGTCATCCTGTCGGGCGGAGATTCCGATGGAACCTTGGGCGCCAAGGCGATCAAGGAGCATGGCGGGCTCACCGTTGCGCAGATCTCCGACGGCTACGGCCCGCGCAACCCCGATATGCCGCAGAGCGCCATCACCAGCGGACTTATCGATATAGCCGCGCCCGCCGAGGAGATCGGCACGAAACTGGAAGCCTTCACGCGCGGCTTCGACGCGTTGAATGGGTTGGCGGAGGAGGATAGCGTCCGCACGGCGGGTATGGAAAAGGTCCTGTCTCAGATCTACGGCATCCTGCGCAGCCACTCAGGCCATGATTTCTCGGGCTACAAGACCAAGACGTTCCTGCGACGCATCAAGCGGCGCATGCAGATCGCGCAGATGCAATCCATTGGCGCATACGTGGAATGGCTGCAGAAGGACCCTCGCGAGGTGATGAACCTTTTTCGCGACCTGCTGATCAACGTCACCAACTTCTTTCGCGATCCCGAGGCCTTCGAACTGCTCGAGCGAAAGATCGTACCGCAACTCTTCGAAGGCAAGACCGCCAACGACATCATCAGGGTGTGGATTCCCGGCTGCGCCACAGGCGAAGAGGTGTTCTCCATCGGCATCCTGCTACGCGAACATGTGGAAAAGCTCCCGGTCGTTCCGCGAATCCAGATATTCGCGACCGATATCGACGAACCGGCGCTGGCGGTGGCGCGGGCAGGGCGCTATCCCGAAGCCTTGCTGCAGGGACTTTCCCCCGAACGCCGCCAACGGTTTTTCAATGGCGACGGCGACACCTATGTCATCAGCAACGAGATACGGGAGCTGTGCATCTTCTCGCCGCACAGCGTCGTTCGCGACCCGCCTTTCTCACGCATGGACCTGGTCTCGTGCCGCAACCTGCTGATCTATTTCGGCCCAGCCATTCAGAGCCGGGTCATTCCTATTTTTCATTACGCCCTGAAGCCTGGCGGTTACCTTTTCCTCGGCACCTCGGAGAGCGTCGGACAGAACGACGATCTGTTCGCCACCGTCGACAAGAAACATCGCATCTTCCAGGCGCGGGAGCATGCCTCGCCGCATGTCAGGCTGCCGGCCCTCATCGGCGATGGCCGTTCAGGCGCATTCCCGTCCGAGAGCACTGGCTTGAGGAAGGGAGCCGCCGGTTATCCCCTACGCCAGGCGGTCGAGGCGCAGGTGCTGGAGCGCTTCGCCCCCCCGCATGTGCTGGTCAACGCCGAGGGCGATGTCGTCTACTACTCAGCTCGCACCGGCAAATATCTCGAAGCGCCGCAAGGCATTCCCAGCCGGCAACTGTTGACAATGGCGCGCCGTGGGCTGCGACTCGACCTGCGCGCCGCGCTGCGGGAAGCGACGTCGACGCGCCGGACCGTCATACGGGAAAATCTCACGGTCGAGGAGGATGATGAGCGGATCCAGCCGATCAAGCTCACCATTGAGCCGCTGGCGGAACGCGACAATGGCGAGCCGCTCTATCTCGTCCTGTTCGAACCGTCGGGACCTACGCAGATCCGCACAGACCAAGGCGGCAGCCATGACACCGACAGCACCGCCGATCTGGAGCGAGAACTGCGCGATGCGAGGGAGCGCCTGCAATCGACGATCGAGGAATATGAGACCGCACTGGAAGAGGTGAAATCGTCCAACGAGGAACTCGTCTCTGTCAACGAGGAGGCCCAGTCGACCAATGAGGAACTTGAGGCCTCGAAGGAGGAAATGCAGTCGCTCAATGAGGAACTGAACACTATCAATGCCGAGTTGACGAACAAGATCGAGGAACTCGATCACGCCAACAGCGATCTGCGCAACCTGTTCGAAAGCACGGAGATCGCGACCATTTTCCTCGATCGCAATCTAGTGGTGCGGACCTTCACGCCCGCGGCTTCGTCGTTCTTCAGTCTGCGACCCTCCGACGTCGGCCGGCCGCTGACGGACCTGTCGAGCCAGTTGGAGTATCCCGAGTTGAAGCAGCATATCGCCGAGGTGTTCGAGACAGGCGAGACCCTGAACCACCACCTTGCGCGCGACAGCGCCGGGCGGTTTCACATGGTCCATATCAATCCCTATCGGGACAAGAGCAACCGCGTTCAGGGTGTGGTCGTGACACTGGTCGACGTCACCACTCTGGCTCAGGCGGAAGAACATCAGCAGGTTCTCATCTCTGAGCTCAACCACCGGGTCAAGAACATGTTGGCGGTGATCGTCAGCATTGCGAGCCGCACGCGGGAGAAATCCGTGTCGAAGGATGAATTCGCGGAAGCCTTGATCGGACGCTTGCATGCGATGTCGCGGGCCTATGGATTGTTGAGCCGGAAAAGCTGGAAGGAAGCTTCGGTCAGCGAACTGCTTCACCAGGAACTCGAACCGTTTGGCATTGAACGGTTCGAACTGAACGGCCAAGAGATAGAACTTGGACCGCAACAGGGCCTTTCCCTTAGCATGGCCGTCCACGAACTGGCCACCAACGCGGCCAAATATGGCGCTCTTTCCAAACCTCGTGGCAAGGTGGTGGTGATGTGGTCGATCGCTGACGACATGTTTACGCTTACCTGGCGCGAGAAGGACGGTCCCCCTGTCAATGAACCCGTCGGCAGCGGCTTTGGCCTCACGCTGCTGCAGGGAGAGATCGGCTACAGGCTTGGCGGCCATGTCGAAACCGTTTTTCGCAAGGAAGGCCTCAACGTTCAGATCGCATTTCCCGTTAACCGGAAGGAGGGGTCGTGAACGACGGACCGCGCGTCCTGGTTGTCGAGGATGAATGGCTGATCGCGGAAGACACCGCGTTAGTCCTGCGTAGCGCCGGTTACCAGGTGGTCGGTCCCGCGCCTTCGGTAGCCGCGGCGCTTCGTCTCGTCGGCTCGGACAAGATCGACATGGCGTTGCTGGACATTCAGTTGAACGGTGAAACGAGCCTGCCCCTCGCGGAGACATTGCAGGCGCAGGGTGTTCCCTTCGCCCTCATGACGGGATTTGGCGCGCGCGACCTACCGGCATCCTTTCGCGACTGCAAATTCGTGCCCAAGCCGGCGACTGAAGCAGCTATCCTGGCTGCGCTGGCCGACCTGGGGTCGCTGCGCGACGTTTCGCGTTGACGGGCACTCGAAGGGCGCCACAGGATCAGTCCAAGGGCTTGTCCGTCGGTCGCGGAGTCGTGCTGGGTTGACGGGGACGACCGGCATTTCGATTGGCTGTGGGATTGTCCAGGGGAGGGGCTGAAGGGTGAGATCCTCCGGCAGTCTTCGGCGTCGGCGATTTCGCCCCTGCGTCCGTATCACCGGCGTCTCGCCTCGGGTGTGGCAAACCATCGGTGTTCGGAGACCGAATAACGGGTTTCGAGCGAGAATTCTCGTTGGCCATGGCGGCCCCCTTCTTCCGAACCGAACTCAGCGGGTCAATCGCCGACACAACAGAAAGTTCCGAACTGCCAATGCCGATCGGGCGGGCGTCCAACGGATGCCGGGAATGAGACAGCTCTTGCCTCTGGAATTGCGACATCTCAGCCATGCGGCCGCATAACCACCTTGATGCAACCATCCTGCTTGTCTCGGAAGGTCTTGTAGAGGTCCGGCCCGGCTTCGAGCTCGGCTCTGTGGGTGATGACGAAAGACGGGTCGATCTCGCCATTCTGGACCTTGGCCAGAAGTGGTTCGAGATAGCGCTGGGTATGGGTTTGGCCCATTCGGAAGGTCAGCCCCTTGTTCATCGCGGCGCCGAACGGGATGTGATCGACCAGGCCGATATAGACGCCGGGAACCGAGATGGTGCCGCCCTTGCGGCAGCAATAGATCGCCTCTCGCAGCACATGCGGCCGATCGGTGCCGAGATAGACGGCGGCCTTCACCTTGTCGAGCATGGCGTCGGCGCTGGCGCCGGGATCGGATTCAGTGCCGACGCAGTCGATGCAGCGATCCGGGCCGCGGCCGTCGGTCATCGCCATCAGTGCGTCGTAAATATTGGAATTGCTGAAGTCGAGCGTCTCGGCTTTGCCGTGTTCACGCGCCATGGCCAGCCGCTCCGGCACCTTGTCGATGGCGATGACGCGGCCGGCGCCGAGCATCCACGCGCTCTGGATGGCGAATTGGCCAACCGGGCCGCAACCCCATATCGCGACCGTATCGCCCGGCTCGATGCCGGCGTTCTCTGCCGCCATGTAGCCGGTCGGGAAGATGTCGGAGAGAAACAGCACCTGTTCATCTTCCATTCCCTCCGGCACCTTGATCGGACCGACATCGGCGAACGGAACCCGCAGATATTCCGCTTGTCCGCCCCAATAGCCGCCGACAAGATGCGAATATCCGAAAAGGCCGGCCGGCGATTGACCCATCGCTTCGGCGGCCTGTTTTGCGTTGGGATTCGAGCGGTCGCAAAGCGAAAACAGCCCGTTCTGGCAAAACCAGCACTCGCCGCAGGAAATGTTGAACGGCACCACCACCCGGTCACCCTTCTTGAATTTCGAATGGCCCTGACCAACCTCCACCACTTCGCCCATCGTCTCGTGGCCAAGCACGTCGCCCGATTTCATCGTCGGCATGTAACCGTTCATCAGGTGGAGGTCGGAGCCGCATATGGCGCAGCAGGTAACCTTGATGATCACGTCGCGGTCATCCTCGATGACGGGATCGGCCACTTGGTCGCAGCGTATGTCGCCTTTGCCGTGCCATGTAAGGGCTTTCACGATGTTGCTCCTGAGTTTCGAGGGTGCGTTTCATTGGTGAGACGCGCGTTTCTCGTGCGTGGCGCCGGAGATGCCGCCGGTCAGTCCTGGGACGCCGAGCCCGGCGCAGCCATCTCGCGGTGCTGTTCGGCCAGCGTACCCGCTGGCGTGACATGCGCAGCGGCGACCTGCAGCTTGTTCTTCCAGCCGCTGACCACCTGTTCTTCGCCAGTCATCATCGCTTCGGAGCCGGCCTTGGCAACGTCGGCCGGATTGTCCTTCTCGTCGGTGCCGACCTTGGTGTCCATCATCTCGGCGCGTTCGAAGAAGCGTGTCTGCGTGGCGCCGGGCATCAACACGGTCACCGTGACGCCGGTGTCCTGCAATTCGTGACGCAAGGCGATCGCGAAGGAATCGATGAATGCCTTGGTGCCGTTGTAGACGGCTTGGAAAGTCCCGGGCATGAAACCGGCGATCGACCCGGTGAAAAGAATGCGCCCGCGCCCGCGGCGAGCCATCTTGGCGCCGAGTTCATGCGCGAGATACACCGTTCCGGTGATATTGGTGTCGATGATGCGCCGGATCTTCCCCCAGTCCTGGTCGACGAAGCCATTGCCGAGCCCGCGTCCAGCGTTGAGAAACAGCAGGTCGATGTCACGCTCGCCAATTCGGGAGATCAGCCGATCCACGCCTTCGACGGTCGCGAGATCGGCCTCGACGGCTTCGACTGCGATATTATGTGAGCCGAGTGCCTCGGCGGCCTGCTGGATTGCCGGTTCATCAGCCGCAACGACGAGATTGTAGCCATCCTTCGCGCAGAGTTTCGCAAGTTCCTTGCCTATGCCGCTCGAGGCGCCGGTGACCACTGCGAGTTTTGCATCCGTCATGATTTCCTCCGTCGTGCCGGCCGAACCAGCAGAGGAGATGATTGTTCCGTGGATCGATATCGTCCGGTCGGCGCCTGTCGGGAGTCTGACTTCTGCTCTTGGCCGGGCGATGGATTTTCGGAATTCGGGCGGGAACAACCGGATGGTCCCGCAGTTCGGCGCGTGCAGGAGGAACATGATGCAACATGCTGACAAGATCGCGCTCCGGCGTGTGAAAATGCTGGTCGAGCAATATGTGCTGACCAGGAGCAGGCGATATGATTTCGTGTCGACGGAGTTGGCTTGCAGGGCCATTCGTGAGGTGATGCGCAGCCCGATCGAAGATGCCGAACTGGATCGCATGTTGGCCAGAAGCGCGGCCAGGCAGGGGCTTTCGGTGCGATTCGACCGGATGGAAGCTTGGCAGGCTGCTTCGCCATCTCCCACCGAAGGAGTATCGATATGAGAGCCGTGTTGCTGATGCTGGCACTGGTCTGTCTGGCCGGGTGCAACAATCCCGATCCCGACAAATCCAAAGCGGATACGAACAGTCAGCCGGTCGACAAAAACCCCACAACCGACACGAACCCCACCCCACAAACCACCACCGGCGGAGATCAGCAAGGCACCCAACCGGCCCAGCCGGCATCCCCTAAGCCGGCTGGCGGCTAGCTACCGGCCTAGCCCACCAGACTGGGACCGCCATAGAGCAGTTCATCGTCTGCGGAAACGGCTAACCACTCTGTGTTGTTGTTTTTGCGCAATTCCTAAGGGAAAGCGCACCGCGCTTTTCCCCGGAAAGCCGTACACACTTTTCCTGGATTGCTTTAGTGGCGCGCCGAGCTTCTCGTTCTGGGTTCCCTGGCAACAATTCTGACGGGTACCGATTTGACGGCGGGGACGTGAGCCTTCTTGGCCCGGTGCCACAGAGGAACCAGGGGATTGAGTTCCGGATAATAACCGGCGCAGTTGCCTTCGGGCACGGAGTAGGGGGTGATGCGCAAACCTCGAACCCGCCGCTCCACGCCATCATCGGCATGGGTTTCCAGATCGATTTCCTGCCCGGCGCTCAATCCGAACCGCTGAATGTCGGCCTCGTTCATCAACAGGACCATGCGTGTGCCGTGTATGCCGCGCAGTCTGTCATTGTACCCATAGACGGTGGTATTGAACTGGTCATTGGAGCGCACCGTTATCAGCGTCAGCACATTGTGACCCGAAACATCGATGTCCGGGTCTGTTTCAAGCGTCGTCGGCAGCTTGAAATTGGCTTTCTTGTTCGGCGTCTCCCAGACCCGTTTCGAGGCCTTGATATCGCGGTGAAAGCCTCCCGGCGTCAGGAACCGCTTGTTGAACTCACGAAAATGCTGCGGGTAACAACGCTCGATCTCATCGCGGATAAGGGAATAATCGGCGACCCATTTATCCCACGGGATCGAACTCACCCCCGATACGGTGGCCTTGGCCAGTTCCGCCACGATCTTCGGTTCGGAAAGCAGATGCGGTGAAGCCGGCGGACGCGAACCGAAGGAGCCGTGGATACAGGCGGTGGAGTCCTCCATTGAAACGGTCTGGTCACCGCTCGCCTGATGGTCCCTTTCCAGCCGCGACAGGCAGGGCAGCAGATAGGTCACCGCCCCTGGCAGGAGATGGCTGCGGTTGAGCTTGGTGGCGACTTCGACATGCAGCCCAAGCCGACGCCATGCTTTCTCGATCAGGCCGGTTTCGGGAACGGCGCGAACGAAATTGCCGCCGAGTCCGATGAAGCCGTTCACCGAGCCGGCGATGACGCCCTCGCAGGCCTCGACCGTGTCGAGACCCTTCTCGCGTGGCGGCTCGAAATCATAGAACCGGGCGAACTTGTCGAGCGGGACGAGCTCGGGCTTTTCGGATATGCCGACAGTGCGCTGGCCCTGGACATTGGAATGGCCACGCAGCGGTGAAATGCCGGCGCCGGGCTTTCCCATGTTGCCGCGCATGAGCAGCAGGTTGCATAGCATCTGCACGTTCTCGGTACCGTGCCGGTGCTGTGTCAAACCCATGCCGTAATTGCCGATCACCGCATTGGAGCGGCTGTAGACCTCGGCAACATGTTCGAGATCCGCCTGCGCTATTCCCGAGCGCCTGACGACTTCGTCCCACCTGGCTGCCCGCAGGTAAGCCTCGAATTCGGCAAAACCATCCGTGTGCTCGGCAATGAAATCGACGTCGAGGACGCGCGGATTCCCGTGTTCCCGTGCCGCGTCGTCGAGCGCCAGCACCGCCTTGGCGATGCCGGTCATGGCGGCGATATCGCCGCCGCTGCGGACCTGGAAGAAGTCGCTGGACATCTTCGTGCCGGGCCCCGGCGACAGCATCTCAAGGGGATCTTGCGGATTCTTGAAGCGCTTCAGCCCCCTTTCCGGCAAGGGATTGAAGGTGAACACCGGCACCCCGCGTTGACGAGCCTCTTGCAGCGGATGCAGCAGCCGCGGCGCCGTCACCCCGGTGTTGTGGCCAAAAAAGAACATCATGTCGCACTGGGAGAAGTCCTCGAGCTGCACGGTTCCAACCGGCGAGCCGATCGATTCGGGCAGCCCGACCGAGGTCGATTCGTGGCACATGTTGGAAGAATCGGGCAGGTTCGATGAGCCATAGATACGCGCAAAGAGCTGATACATGAACGAAGCCTCCAACGAGGCCCGGCCGGATGTGTAGAAGACGACCGATTTCGGATCGAGCCGCCGAAGCTCCATCCCGATCTCGAGGAACGCGTCATCCCAGGAAACCGGTTCATAGCGGTCGGTTACGGCATTGTAGCGCAGGGGATCCGTAAGCCTGCCCTGTTTTTCGAGGTCACGATCCGGCCAGTCGAGCAGTTCGGTGACCGTATGTCGTGCGAAGAAATCGGGGCCGCAACGCAGCTTCGTCTGATCCCACATGGTCGCCTTCGCGCCATTTTCGCAGAACTCGAAGGGCCGCGGATCGGCCGGCTTGGCCCATGAACAGGAAACGCACATGTAGCCATCGGCTTTGTTCTGCTTGAGCAGCGTGCTCCATATGCCCGACATCAGCAGGCCTTCGCCGTATGCCTTGCGGACCAATGACCTCAGGGATCCCCATCCGCCTGTGGGATGGTTGTATTTTTTTGTTTCGATACGGTCGGTTACGGCAGGTTTCATCGAGATCGTCCTTGAAGAACCGATACCGAACCTCGCCCGTCACCGATTGTTCCCGCGGCTCCGTGCAGAGTTGGCGTCGAATCTTGCGTGTCGAAGCCGACGCGGCCGAGGAGCGATCGCGGCCGGTCGTGGAACTATTTTCGTGATCGGCTGTTCGGCTTGGGAAGGGAGCCTGGCAATGGTGCGACGCAATGCAGTGCTTTCGCTCGTGATAGCCGCCATCATCATCATCGGCTTCCTCATAGGCTTTCTCTATGCCGACATGGGCTGGCATACCTCGCCACTGAAGCGGGCGCCTGAACAGAACCGGGGCGGTAACGCGCCGACGGATACTTCGCCAGCCGCGGGCGTCCGGAAAAGTCCCCAGGAAAACACCGAAATGCCGGGGCAGCAGTAGCGACCTCGAACGGGATTCCGCGCGAAAGGATGTCATGCTGTCAGATCCTACCGTGCTGATCTTGATGTATTTCCTGCTGCCGGCCTGGTTGGCCGCCGGATTTGCCGACTGGCTCTGCCATCGCGCCTCTCACATCGAATCGACGACAGGGGCCAAGGAATCGTTGATCCACCTTCTGATGTTCGCCGAGGTCGGAATACCTTTGCTGGCCGCCATGTTTCTTGACGTGAATGCTCTCATCATTCTCGTCATGATCGTTACCTTCTTCGTCCACGAGGCGACAGCGATGTGGGACGTCAGCTACGCCACCACCGCCCGCACCGTCACGCCGATCGAGCAGCACGTTCACAGCTTCCTGGAGATGATCCCGCTGATGGGGCTGGTCAGCGTCATTTCCCTCCACTGGGGACAGTTCCTGGCCTTGTTCGGGGCAGGGACGGAAACCGCGCGCTTCGAACTTGTCTGGAAATCGCAGCAGCTGCCGGTGATCTACATTGCCTGCGTGATGGCCGTGATCCTGCTTTTCGAACTGCTTCCCTATCTGGAAGAGCTCGTCAGGGGATTGCGGGCCAATGCCGGGAAACTGATCCCGTCGAAGGCCAGGCGAGGAGATCCGGGCCAGACGACATGGCGTTGACACGGATCGCGCGGCAGCACCCCTCCAGCCGCCGGCGTCGGATATCCCGCCGGTCCGCAATGCCAGCATCCTTGTGCGGAACATTTCTGCCGGGCTGGCCATTGAGCGAGCGGGCATGGCAGCGATGGGGAGTGCGATGATGGGATTTCTATCCGACCTCGACAAGAAACTGACGGACAATGTCTACGAACATGGCAGCCAGCTCACCGATTCCGCCGCGGATCTCCCGCAGACGGTCGGCGAAATTGTCGAACGGCTGATGCCTTTCGTCCAACCTGAGGCGCGCGAGACGGTCAAGGCTCAGATTCTGGGCCTGATCCACGAGTACAAAGCCGAGCGCACCCGGAGCGCCGCCGAGCAGGATCATCCAGACTGAACTACCCGTTCTGGTCTATCGCGTGAGGCGCCGGCTGGCTGCCGCCCCCGCTGCCCGATGTATCGCGACCGAACCATATCCAAGCCGCGACAAGCACAATCACCACAATGGCTATCCAGGCAATGAGACGGGGCATTGAGGATCCTTCCCTGCCAGTCGATCATTTGGGGGCGCGACGATCAGGATGGAAATCGAACCGCCCCGCCGCCTCCTCGTTAATCCGGCTACCGATCCTTTGTTCCGCTCGCGCTGGTCCCTGCCTCGGTTGACGGGGAGGGCGGGCGCGCTAGATCAAAACTTACGCCGAACATGGTTTTCGTTGGTGGGGGAGGTCATTCGTGTGGCGGGTCCAACGCCGGATCTAATTCTTAGCGGTCGTCGCCTTGGCCGCAACAGCGCATGCCTGCTGTTGCTCATGGCCATGTCGACCGCGTGCTCGTCCTCGGACCAGATCGAACAGCAATCCCGAACTGCCGCCTCGACGGCGCAGACCGTATCAATGACGCTTGATGCCTGGGCGGCGGGAGCTGCCCCTTCCAAATATGCTTCGGGCACGCTGCAATCGGCCGGCACGACACTGGCCGATATCGACGCGAAGATCCGATCGGCCACTACGGCTGAACCTGCCGAGCAGGCTGCGTTGGCGGAGGCGGTCAAGGACCTGTCGATCGCGGTGAACCGCGCCCAGGCGGGAGTGCAAGCGGACCGCCGCCCGCAAGTGCAGGAGGCTCAAGAAGATATTCGGACGGCCACGCGCTCCCTGGCCGCCGCTTACTTCAGATATTTCGCGCCGAAGCCATGAAGAAGCTCCTGGAAATATCGCTGGGCATCGTCACCAGTGTTGGCGGCTTCCTGGAAGTCGGATCGATGGCGACGGCAGCCCAGGCAGGTGCGACCTTCGGGTTTCAGCTGATCTGGGCGGTGGTTCTCGGCACCATCTGCATCATTTTTCTGGTCGAGATGGCCGGCCGGTTTGCCGCCGTGAGCCATCACACGATCTCTGACGGGATCCGGGAACGATTTGGCTTCAACGTTTCGCTATGGCCATTGCTTGCCGCCCTGCTGGTCAATTTCATGGTGCTGTCCGCCGAGATCGGTGGTGTTGCCATCGCGCTCGAACTTGCCACCGGCATTGGCTTCCAATGGTGGGCTTTACCCGTGACTTTGATGGCATGGCTGTTGCTGTGGAAAGGCACGTTCGGGCTGATCGAGAAAGGCGTGTCGATACTCGGCCTCGTGACGCTGTGCTTCGTGGTCGCAGCGGTGATGCTGAAGCCCGATTGGACAGCTGTCGCGTCCGGCGCGGTGCCTACACTGCCGACCCATGATGCGGCGAGTTACTGGTTCATGGCGGTCAGCATCCTTGGCGCTTCGATATCGCCTTACCTGTTCATGTTCTATTCCTCGGGGGCGATCGAGGACCAGTGGGACAGAAGCTATCTCGGAACCAATCGGGCCATCGCCGGACTGGGCATGGCCTTTGGCGGCACCATTTCGATCGGCGTCTTGATGGTGGCCGCGCTCGTGCTTGCAACGCACGGCATCGATCAGGTCGACGACTATCATCAATTACCGTTGATGCTGATCCCGATATTCGGCTTCTGGGGGTTCGTCCTGTTCGTTGCCTCGCTCGCCATCGCTTGCTTCGGCGCCGCACTCGAGGTTGGGCTGCAACAGGCTTATCTGGTGGCGCAAGGGTTTGGATGGAACTGGGGCGAAAACCTCAAGCCACGCGACGATCCTGGCTTCAGTGCCGTCTACACGGTATCATTGTTTCTGGCCGCCATCCCCATCATGCTTGGGCTCGATCCGCTGAAGCTCACCATTTTTTCCATGGCGCTGACCGCCGCCAGCCTGCCGCTGACGGTAATTCCTTTCCTTTTCCTGCTGAACGACAAGCGCTATGTCGGCGAGCACCGCAACGGCATTGTCTCGAATGCCGCGGTGATCTTCATCATCGGGCTTGGTTTCGTGCTCGCCGTGGTGACCATTCCCTTGCAGATATTCGGAGGCACGTGATGGATTTGCTGCGCGACATCCTCGACAAGCAGATCGTCGACCGCGAGCAGGTCAAGATCGGCAAGATCGACGGGCTGGTGGCGGAGTTGCGGCCGGGCAAGCCGCCGAGGATCATCGCGGTCGAGCTCGGCTCCGTCACCTTGGCGCGTCGCCTGGGCGTACGGCCAGGGCGTTGGATGACGCAACTCGCGGCAGCGTGGGGCGGCAAACGCCATCGCAAGCCGCACCGGATCGCCTGGAAGAAGGTCCAGGACATAGGCGTCGACATCCAGTTCGATATCGATGTGCGCGAAACCTCGATCTTCGCCTGGCAGGACTGGCTGCGCGACCATGTCATCGGACGCATTCCGGGAGCTTGATGATGTCCACCGTCAACCTCGAGCATCTGGCCGGACGACGCGTTCTCTCGCGGCAAGGCGAAAGCATCGGCTATATCGAGGAGATACGAGCCGAACCGGCCGGCGACGACTTCGTCGTTACCGAATTCCATGTCGGTATCTACGCCGCTTTCGAGCGTCTCTCGGCCTCGACCATCGGTACGGCGGTGCTGGATTTCTTCCGGCTTCGCCGTCGCGACGGCCTGTACCGTATTCCCTGGGACAAGCTCGACATCTCCGATCCTGCACGGCCGCGGCTGCTGTGTTCGACAACGGAACTTTCCGGCATGAAGGGCGCCCCCGAATTTCATCCACGAGCGAGGCAGGATCGATGACGACCCAGGCGGACGGCCGCGCGAAAGTGCTCGAACTCAGCCAAGGGTTGTCTGATGCTGTCTGCACTCAGGATGATGCGCCTTATCGCAGCAGGCTGGCTGCCAGGAACACCGCGGCCGCTATCAGCACGACGGCCGCAATCATCATTAGCGGCCAGTTGCTGCGGGGCTGCAGTTCGGGCTCGTTCTCCACCGGCCGCATCGCGTTGGCGAAGCTGGCATCGTTTTCGAATTTTGGCCGGAGAGAACGCTGCGGACCTGCTTCAGTGACCGGGTTCTGCGTGTCCGCCGCCTCGGCGTCGGTCTCGAACGGGGCAACTGCAGGATCGAATCCGGGCGTTTTGTCCCGTGTGGCTCCGGCCTGAACTTCTCCCCTGGCTGCGGCAGGTGTGGAATTTGAAATCTTGGCCATGAACTCTCCTCGGAACCCAATTCGGCAAGTTCGCTCGGTCGACAGATTGACGCTCATGGGTCGCATTTAAAATCAAATCTCGCAGCCGCCGATTTGTTCCGCGCCGCGGTCCCGATGTTGAAGGTCTCCTGGCCGGCTGTGGGGCCTGTCCGAAGGCGCTTGCAGCGCATCGCACGGCGCCGGAACAAAGCCCATCCTGGCTTGTTAGGGCGCATCGTAAGTTCGCGCATCGACAAGGACAAAGCCAATGAAAACGCGACACCTTCTTGCCTCGCTCGCCGCTGCTTCCATGCTTATCGCAATGCCTGCTTTGGCTGCTGCCGACAGCGCCCAGGATTTCGTCGACAAGGCCGCCGTCGGCGGCAAGTTCGAGATCGATTCGAGCAAGATTGCCCAGGACAAGGCCCAGGATCAAAGCATCAAGAATTTCGCGCAGACGATGATCCGGGACCACGGCGCGGCCAACGCCAAGCTGGAAACAATTGCCGGCGAACAGAAGTTGAAGATGCCGACGGCGCTCGATGCGCAGCACCAGGCGGATCTGGATAAGCTCCAGAACGCACAGCCGCCAATCGATCCGGCCTATGTGGACATGCAGCGCAAGGCGCACGCCGATGCCGTCAATCTGTTTGAAAGCTACGCCCGCGACGGCGACAACGCGGCCCTCAAGACGTTCGCCCAGCAGACGGTCGATACGTTGAAGATGCATCGGCAGATGATCGAAAAGATCGCCGCCGGCCAGGACTCCATCACGGGAGCGACAACGCCCGCTGTGAAAACCACGAACACGCCCAATGCCGCAGCCCTGGTGCCCGGCGCAAACAGTTTCACCGAGACCCAGGCAAAGAGCCGCATCGAGGATGCCGGCTATTCCAATGTGTCGAAGCTTGCCAAGGACGATCAAGGCATCTGGCGCGGCCAGGCGACCAAGTCAGGCCAAAGTGTCGCCGTCGGGCTCGACTATCAGGGCAACGTCGTCGCCGACAGCAAATGAGCACGATCAGGAGATATCAAAATGAAAACCGTAACTGCACTGTTCGACAACTATGACGACGCAGCCGACGCGGTCGGCGAACTGGAAGCGTCCGGAGTGCCACATTCCAATATCAGCATCATCGCCAACAACTCGGATGGCTGGTACGAGAGAGATCGTTCCGAAGCCGCTGAAGATGCCGCGAGCGGCGCAGGGATAGGGGCCGTGGTCGGTGGCGCCGGCGGTTTGCTGACAGGGTTGGGCGTCATGGCCGTTCCGGGCGTCGGACCTGTGGTTGCGGCCGGATGGCTTGCCGCTACCGCCACCGGGGCGGTTGCCGGCGCGGTGGCTGGTGGTGCGGCGGGCGGTATCATTGGCGCTCTGACGGATTCGGGCGTTTCCGAAAACGATGCAAATGTCTATGCGGAGGGCGTACGTCGTGGCGGTACGCTGGTGACGGCCAAGGTGGACGATGAGCTTGTTCCGGAAGCCGAGGACATTCTGGGTCAGACCAGCTCGGTTGACGTGATGGAACGCCGCAGGGCATACGAGGCGGATGGCTGGACCGGCTTTGACGTCAACGCGGGCGACTATGCCCCTGAGCGCGACGGCGGCAGGGCAATAAACCGGCCCTGAAGAACAAGCCTGCCAGGGTGGCGGGGCACTTTGTAGCCAGGCCGGCGTGGGTGCCTCGCCCGAAATTTGATCTTCGGGACATGTACGAGGGATGTTTGGACCGTTGATCGAGTTTGCTGTGGGCCACAGTAGCTACAATCAATCCTTGTCCTGATGATAGAGCCGATCGGTGGCTCGATCGCTTTCTCTGCGTTCTGCGGGACCGCGACGACGTCGAGTGACAATGACGTAGGCCAGCAATACGAGCAGCAACAATGGCCCGCCGGCGACGACGATCAACCACATGACGCTTTCAAACATGGGACGTCTCCTTTCCCTCACAACCGGCAAGGAGAAGAACCGTTCCGCGCGTGGGCGACGGCGTCTGGATCAAACTGCCTTCAATTATCGGCCACGTTCGTAGGTTCCGACGAGTTCTGCCTGCTCCAGCAAATGTTTTTGCGCCTCCTGCCAGATACGCGCCACGCCCGTGCTTGCGGGGATAGCAAGGTTCGGCGTGTCGAGCGCCGCCAGCCGGAAGTGATAGTGATGGACACCGTGGCCCACAGGCGGTTCGGGGCCGTCGTAATAGGCGTTACCGAAATCGTTCCGCGCTTGCCTGAGGGCCTGTGGACCCGGTCTGCCGCTTTCCGCTTCGGGCAACTCCTGCACCTCCGGCGAAATGTTGAACACCCCCCAATGGCCGAACATTCCGCTCGGCGCGTCGGGATCCTGAACGACAAGGACGAGGCTCTTTGTGCCGTCCGGTACCCCGGCCCACTTCAGAGGCGGAGATACGTTCTTGCCGTCACGAGTATAGGCTTCGGGGATCTCTCCGCCGTCGGCAAAGGCGGGGCTGCTGAGCGTCAGGGGCATGGTTCGCACTCCTTTGGGGGAACATTCGATCGCATTACCGCCGCGTCGCAAAGCGTGCCGGAATTGTTTGCGGTCACCGAATTGCTTGCGAGCACGTTCCGGCGCGGCTCAAGCGCGCTGCGGCTCGAAAGGATCCTAAGATCCCGTCATAAGCGGCTTGAGGACGAATATGGCCAAGAGGCCAATAAAAAACACGGCGGCGATCACGACACCCCAGGTGATGAGCTTTCCGGTACCGCGTTGCTCTTCCTCGCGAGACAGGTCTTCCGGCATTGCGCGGATCCTCCTGTAAGGTTCGATGATTTTAACAACCTGTTTTGTCGAGGTCCCGGCAGCCAAATCCAGAGCAGGACCCGCAGTTCAACTCGAACGCATCCCGCTCTGGACAGGAAGGCTGCCGGGCGCTTAGCGCCGGGCCGCCCCGCGGCTAAGCGGCTTTCTCAAGAGCGCGCTCATTGACCCCGCCTTCGCCTAAGCCTGTAAGCGCTTCATCGGTTGCCACTTCCTCTTTGAGCGTCTCGTTGAGGAGCTTGACCGCGTCGCTCTTGCCAAGCTGTTCAGCCCACGCGATCAACGTGCCGTAGCGTGCGATTTCATAGTGCTCGACCGCCTGTGCCGCTCCGACCAGTCCTGCATCCAATGCTGGGTCGCCCTTATAGTCGTCGAGAATCTCCGACCCCTCTTCGAGAATGCCGTCGATTGCCGGACAGGTCTTGCCGCGGGCTGGCTTGTCCATCAGGTCGAACACCTGTTCGAGGCGGTCGACCTGGCCTTCGGTTTCCACGCGATGTTTCTCGAACGCCGCCGCGACCTCCTCGGACTCGGCACCCTTGGCCATCTTGGGCAGCGCCTTTAGTATTTTCTTTTCGGCGTAATAAATATCCTTCAGCCCGTCGAGGAACAGGGCTTCCAGCCCTTTCGTCGCCGCCTTCTTCGCAGTCGCCATGTTTTCGTCTCCCTAAGGTTGTCATGAAAGCTCCACCACCGGTGTAGCTTTCCATAACCTTGAACACGGGCCGTTGTTCCCGCCGGATCGAGACAAAGACAAGGACGGCCGTATCTCACACGATCGCACTGTCCCAGCCGACAGTGCGCATCGCTTGACGCTGGCTGCGGTCCAGCTACCTCTCACCAGCCGGCTGGAGAGAGTGCGTAGCGGGTTTTCGACCTTCTAGGTTCGGCCCGCACGCGTGCTGGCGGCCTTCTGCGCTGCTTTCTTTCTTCCGGCAGCACCCTTGGTGCGGACCGCCTTGCGTGCGGCGGCGGACCGGCCTGCAGTGCCCTTCGTCTCCGAGGCTTTCTTGGCTGCGGCCGAGCGCTCCTCGGCCGTCCGGCGCGACGCCGCCTGCTTGGTCTGTCTTGAAAGCGCCTCATGGGATGCCGTGTTCTTCGGCTCGTGCTCGAGAACCTCGGAAACGGCCTTCGAGACCTTGGGGCTGCGTTTTGGCTTACGTTCGCCCTGGCCAACTTCATAGGCGTATTCGGCGCTCTTGCGGGTGCTCTCCTTGACGCTTCGTTTCTTGGGCGGAGGCAGGTCGACGCCGGCGCGGCGCGCCTCCGAAAGGCCGATAGCGATCGCCTGCTTGGTCGAGCGCGCGCCGTGCTTGCCGCGACGGACCTTCTCGATCTCGTCATGCACGAACTCGCCGGCCTGCGTGGTAGGCGATTTACCTTCGCGCTTGTCTTTTTTCGCTTTCTCGATGGTTCTCTTATCCGGCATCGCTTTCTCCTTGTTGGATGCAGCGAGACTGGTGGCGGTGCGACGTCGCGACCTCCAGAAAACCTAACGCGTCGATGGCGCAATGATCGGGAGGAAAAGAGACTTTCTCCGCGAGGATCTATAGGCCGGCCGGATGCCACGAGAGCGCCGACAGCGTCGCGAGACAGAGCGCTGCGAATACAATCGCGGTATTTACCGCATGAGAATATTCCCATTGCTGCCTGAGCGCTTCCCAGTTTGCAGGAACTGTCGTCCAGTTCTGCGTCGCCTGGTTGGCGGGGAGCGTCCAGACAACGAAGATCGCAAGCATGATCGCGAAACACAGCGCCGCAAGCAGGGCGAGCCAAAACGGCCAAGCCTGCGCGCGCACGGAGATCGCCAGCAGTGCATTCACGATCAGCGCGGCAGGCCAGAGCAACCCGAGAATCGCCCATCCGTAATAGATGCCTTGGACGGTGAAATATTCCGGCTGCGGCAGAGATATCTTGTTGGGAAGAGCGGCGAGATGGGCCCCTGCCGGGATGAGCGCGAGGGCCGAAATGACAATGGCGAGAAATTGCAGAACCTTGATTGTCATGGAAGCTTCTCCGCGGAATGATTTTTAACGCGCCGACGACCCAATCGATCTGGCTCTCTGATGAGGCGATGGCGTTGGCGCCGGCGTCACGCGGGCAGTTGGCGCAGGAACCATTGGATCGCGAGGTCCGCCACTTCTTCCATCGCGCCGGGCTCCTCGAACAGGTGCGTCGCAGCCGGAACGATGGCCAGCTCCTTTTCACACCGCAGCGCCGCGAACGCCGAACGGTTGAGCGCAATCACCTGCGTGTCTGCGCCGCCGACCACGAGCAGCGTTGGTGCCCGGACGCGGGGCAGGGCAGGTGCCGCAAGATCCGGACGCCCGCCGCGCGAGACGACGGCGGCCGCTCGATCCGGGCGCTCTGCCGCAGCCATCAGCGCCGCGGCAGCCCCTGTGCTCGCGCCGAAATAACCGACGCGCAGCGCCGACGTTTCCTCGGACATGTGCAGCCAGTCGGTAACCTGAACCAGTCGATCGGCGAGCAAGCGGATGTCGAACCGCAACTCGGCGGTAATCTGGTCGATACGCTCCTCTTCGGTCGTCAACAGGTCGATGAGCAACGTGGCGAGTTCCGCCTCGTTCAACCGTCCGGCCACATAGCGGTTGCGCGGGCTGTGCCGGCTGCTGCCGCTGCCGTGAGCGAAGAGGACGAGCCCACGGGCTTCCTGCGGCAGCGACAGGTTGCCCGCGAGCATTGCGCCGCCGGCGGGAACCTGCACGGCCTTCTCGTTTGGCTTCAGGACTGAGACCATGGCGATCTCCATCTCAACTGGATCGGTCCCTAAACCCCGAACGGATAGGTCTCCGCGAGCTCACCGGCGTCCCATTGCGAGCTGCGCTCCAGCGGCTCAACCGCCCGCGTCTCGTCGAAATGCAGCAGCATGTCGAATTGCGCGGCAAGGTCGGCATGGAAGTAGTGGCTGGCCCGTTCGGTCTCAGGCCGGTAGATGACGCCGATCGCGCGCTCCAGGAGCCGTCGCGGCAGGGCTTCGCCGTCGCCGCGCAGATCCAGCTGGAAGCGATCAGCCGGGACTGCATGCAGCAGCGCCTCATAGCTGCGCGCTAGGGCAGGCCGGACAACCTTGCGCTCCGCCGGGCCGTCCCAGTTCGATGCCGCCGTCACCGTTCCTTGATACGTCGTGAAGCCGACGAGGAAGGCGTCGCGCTGATGCTTTTCGCGGATAAGCTGTCCGAGGTTGATCTCGCCATGCAGGCTCCTGTCTGTCGCCCTGGCGTCGCCGAGATGGGAGTTATGCGCCCAAACCACGATCTTCGGCGATCGCCCGAGCCGGCCGAGATGAGCGGTGAGAGCGTCGAACGTCTCGGCCATGTGCCGATCACGCAGGTTCCAGGTCGATTCGGGCGCCAGGAACATGGCGCGATAATAGGCCTCCGCATTCTTCACCAGGCGGGCGTTTTGCTGCGCCGCGAAGAGTTCGTCCGCGATGGCGCCTTCGCGTGGCTCGGCCTTCGCCGGGCGCCGCTTCAGCATCTCGACCAGCTGTGCGACCACAGCCTCCTGGCAAGATTTGTCGACCTCATTGCCGGCTATGAAGCCATAAGCCTGCGGGTCAGGGCCGAAATGATCGAAACAGGCATAGCGGCGACGCGCGATCTCCGCCGCGGCCGGGTCGGCCTTTTCGAGATAGCGCAGCACCGCCTTCATCGCGCCATGCAGGGCATAGAGGTCGAGCCCATAGAACCCGACTTTCGGATTGCCCTTGCCGGGCGCTTCATTGTGCCGGCGCAGCCATTCGACAAAATCGACGACGACCCTGTTCCGCCACATCCAGGTCGGGAAGCGTCGGAAATCGGCGAGCGCCTCTTCGGCGTCGATATCCCCGCCTGTTCCCTGAACATAGCGGTTGACCCGGTATGTGTCGGGCCAGTCGGCTTCGACAGCGACGGCGGCAAAACCCTGCTCCTCGATCAGCCGCCGCGTGATCCGCGCGCGCTCCTCATAGAATTCGTGTGTGCCGTGCGAAGCTTCACCGAGCAACACAAAGCGCGCCTCGCCGATCGCCGCCAAGAGCTCGTCGTAGTCTCGCGCGTCTCCGGAGAGCCGAACGACGTGCTTGTGCAATCGGTTTGCCGTATTCTGCGGCGCATCGCGGCCGGACGGTGCGGTTGGTCGCCCCGCCTTGGCGAGAAGGGCGCGGACCTCGTCGTCGCTGGTTTGGGAGAAGTCTTCATACCAGCGCCCGACGCCGATGAGCGGCTGCGGCGTCGTCGCACAGACGACCTCGTCTGCCTCGCTCTCCATCGCCTCGCAGGTGTCGGGACTGCCGACCGGAACGGCCGCAACTATACGGGCAGGCCGCTTTTCGCGCAGCGCCCTGACCGCCGCGCGCATGGTCGACCCAGTGGCGAGCCCATCGTCCACGAGAATGACGATTCGATCCTCCACAAGGAGCGGTACCCGCTCGCCGCGATAGAGGTGCTCGCGGCGTAAAAGCTCCCTCTCCTCGCTGGCAGTGACCGCATCGATGACGTGGGCCGGCACAGCGAGGCCTTCCACGATCTCGTCGTTCAGGACGCGTACGCCGGAGGTCGCGATTGCGCCCATGGCCAACTCTTCGTAACCGGGAACGCCGAGCTTGCGCACGACGAAAACGTCGAGCGGTGCCTTCAATGCCTGTGCGACTTCGTAGGCGACAGGCACGCCGCCGCGCGGCAGCGCCAGCACGGTGACATCATCGCGCGCTGCGAAGTGGCCGAGCTTATCAGCGAGAACGCGTCCTGCCTCGCGACGATCCGAAAAGACAATAGTCATGATCTCAAGCCCAATATTTGCGCCGCGCCCACCCTTTGGGGTCCCGCTGCAAGGCTTTGATTGGCCGAGGCCACACGGGGCGGCAAGGCGTGGCGCAGGCACATCATTGGCGTGTTCGTCGCCAAGAGTTCGAGCGGCGGGCATTCCCAAGTCATCCACCACTGCGCCGATGCTCGGAAACGGCCTAATCCCCCAAGGGTTCCGTGTCGCTCCGGTGCGGCTAGTCCGGATCGCTCCAAAAGCGTTGCCTTTGTTTCCGGAGGGAACAAAGCGGCCTGCCGGAGATTGGGGCACGCAGGAGGAGTTTCCAATGGACAAGGAAGAACTCATAAAGCGACGAGCCTACGAGATCTGGGAGCGCGAAGGCCGCCCGCCGGGCCGAGAGCAGGAGCATTGGGACCAGGCCGTGCAGGAAATAGAGGCGGAAGGATCGGAAGCCGAGCGCGGTTCGGTGGTGCCCGATCCGACCATCGGCAGCGGGTCGGAGCCTCGAAGCTCCTGAAGCGACGTCACTTGCCGCCAAGGAGGAAAAATGCGTCGACCGACTGTTCATTCCGTCGACGCATTCGAGATGGCGTCTCGGTCAACGTCCGAGCAGCGCCCTGAGCCTGGCGAAGATATTGAAACCTTCGCCCATGGCGGCGCGCACGCGAACGGCGACCCACCCGGCTTTCATGGTCGCACCGACGTGGCAATCGCAGACGATGTTGTGCAACTGCCAGTTGGACAGTTCGAAAAAGCGCTTTGCCTCGCCATAGGTGTCGCCTTCCAGACCCTGCGCCCGCAGTATCGGATCTTCGAACGCGACGCTGATGGGGGATTGCACGCAGTAGGCGTTTTCGCGCATGTCGGGGCTCATATATTCGGTGCCCGGAAGCGCTCCGAGGCGCCGTTCAGGATGACGCTCAAGAAGACTTGCCCAGCGCTCCAGGCGTTGGTTCCGCGTCATTGTCGGGCACACCGTATCAACTTCCGCGATTGCGTGTAGTTGTTCGAGTGTATGGGACTTCATGGTCAGCTCCTGTTGATCCAGGTTCCTCCCGCTTCAAGGTGAGTCGCGAGATCACGACAGCGCGCTCGCCGTCGCCGCGCTCCGAACTCTTTGTTGTCGCTGAAGTTCCATCATTTTGAGAATTTGAAGGCTGGTGCGGCGGCAACTCGGCAAACCCCAGGGCCGTTGCGCCACCTCGGTCGGTGCTGGGTCAGCCCCTTCCAACTCCACGCTCCTGGCCCCGGCCGCCTTTCGGCGCAGGAGTGTCGGTGTTCAATGCTGGAGATCGTCGGGCGGGTCCTCCAGGCTCCTGCTGGGGTGAATTTCGTTCGAGAGGGGGATATCCATCGTGCAGATCACCTCGGCATCGGTGAAGCGCAGCGAGCCAGCTCCGCCGATCTCATAGGGCACCACCTTTTCGATCAGCTCGGATCCGAAGCCGCGTCGCGCAGGTATTGCTGCCGGACCATGCAGGTCCTCGATCCAGCGGATCTTCAGCTCCTGTCTGGCGGGCGTGCCACCCACTTTCCAGCTTACGCTGATTGATTTGTCGGCTGCCGACAGCGCGCCATATTTCATCGAGTTGGTGGCGAGTTCGTGGAACGCCAGGCCCAAGGTCTCCGCCGTCTTTCCGGACAAGGAAATATCCGGGCCATCTATGGTGAACTGATCTTCCGTCCGGCCGCCTTGGGACGCAAGCTCGTCAAGGACAAGCATGTCAAGCTGCACGGTGGCCGAGGCCGATCGCATCAGCACATTGTGCGTGCGTGCAAGCGCATTGATGCGGCCCTCGAGGTGAAAGGCATAGTCCTCGACATTGTTGCTGTTTTCAACCGACCGGCGAGCGATCGAACGGACAATGCTCAACGTGTTGCGAACGCGGTGCTGCAATTCGGCGGCAAATGCCTTCGTCGCCTGGAGGCGGTCGCGTGTGACCTGGAGTTCGGCTTCGAGCCGGGCGATATGATCGTCACGTTCGTCCATCTGTTCATCGACATGGCTGAGCCGCATCGACGCGGAAGCATCGCGTTCTTCGGCGGACACACCTTGCGGACGGGAGAATGTACCCGTGACGTCTTTCTTGGGAGGTCTTTTTCCAGCCACCTGTCAGTCTTTCAACCGTTCATCGATCATGCGCGGTGCCAAGCGCATCGTCTCGTCGGCCTTTGGCTCGCGTTCACGCGCCCAGGATTGGCTTTCGTGCCGCCGCGCGCGGTTTTCAGCCGGCGAAAATGATACCGTCGAGCCGGCAGGAGCATTAATGCCGCCGCTGTCGGCGGAAATATGGAGGGCGATCGCAGCGGCCCAGCGGATCGATCGTACCTGCCGATCCGCCGATCAAATCGCGCTTGGCCATCGCTCGCTACCGCCTCCGGTCACGCCGAACCGGCAGAAGCAGGCCAGGTTCCCTATGATGTTTCATTTTTGCGCTCCACTCGATGAGGCCGTGCCTGATCATGCAAAAGGCTCCCTGACGTCCAACAGATGAAGGTAATCAGGATTGAAAAAGGCCGCCGCCTCCAGTTTCGCCAGGTTCTTGATCGTTACAGTGCCGTTGTTGAACGAAATGAGGCCGTCGCGCCTGAGATCCTGAAGCGTACGGTTGATGTGCACGTTCGAAAGACCGAGCGTATCGCCCAGGGTCGCCTGGGTTACCGGTAGGGGATAGCTCTTGCCGGCCGTTTCACCAATTGCGTGAAGCCTGTGGAACAGCTCGCAAAAAAGGTGAGCCATCCGCTCATAAGCAGTCCGCTGGCCGATGTTGACGACCCATTCGCGGGTGATCGCCTCGTCGAGCAGCGTGGTCCACCAGAGCGCACGCGTAAGATTGGGATAGCTGTTGGTGAAGCCGAGGATGGCGCTCTGCGGGATCGCCGCAACCTTGGAGCGGCTGAGAGCACCGATCGAGTGGTCCATGCGCCGCAGCAGGAACACGTGAAGATCGCAAAGGTCGCCCGGCACCAAATAGGCAAGGATCTGTCGCCGACCGTCTTCGAGAATCTTGTAGCGGCAGGCAAATCCTTCGAGCAGCAGGTTGACCCCGCCTGTCCTGTCGCCCCTTTGGATGACGTCATCGCCGGCGGCGAATTCGGCGACCTTTGTTGTCGCGCTCTCGATGGCGTCGCATTCTTCCACGGACAGGACCGTGAAATTGGACAGCTTGCGGATAAGCGGGTGCCGCGCGGTCTTCGCTCTCAGGCCAACCGCCGGCTCGCTTCTCTCGTTCATCGCGTATCGTGTGCCGTCGCGGCAACGAACTCGACAATGCTGCCGAATTCCAGAGGCTTTTCAAATCGCCTGATCCCGCCGAGCTCTGCTGGTATGGCCGTCTGATCATAGCCGGTGGCGAAGGCGATCGGAACGCCTTTCGCCAACGACTCGCGGGCAATCTCGAATGTCTGCTCGCCGCGCAAGTTGATATCGAGAATCGCAAAATCGCATTGACCGCTGTTCAGCAATTCGATTGCGGGCTCGACCGTGGCGACCGGGCCGAGCACTGTCGCCCCTTGTGTGACGAGAGCCTTACGCAGGTCATCGGCGAGAAAATATTCGTCTTCCACGATCAAAACGCGAATCCCGCCCAGAAAGGCTGATTTCGCCGCTTCCCCGTCCATGGTGCAAGAGCTCTCCCTTTGCAGCGGCCATCACTTGGGACACTACACCGCAACCCGCTGCACTCCCAGTTATATTTCCACCGATGCAGCGGAGGTGAACTCCAAAGCCACCGCCAGCCCCTATTTTCCTGAATCGACATCTTTTTCGTCTGCCGTTTTAACAATTGTGATGGCAGGTTTCGGTGTCCGTCAACACAGTGAGAAAAACGGGGAAATAAGGAGGAGGAACCGATGCCTGTGATCGATATGACCTCGAAGGAACTGATCCGGGCCATCGATCACTACATCAATTCCCGCAGAAATCTCGAATGGCCAATTTCCACGGCGCAGGCGGTGTCAGCCATCCGTTACGAACTGCCAGAATGCACTCTCTCCGACAAAGAACTGGCGGACATTGTTGCCAGCTCAGCAATTCAAAAGCATCGCAACATCGCATTTGACCTGCAGTCGTAGCCATGCTCATGCATGTCGCCCAAAACGCCTCGGTTTGGAACAAAGACATGCATGAAAACAGAAACCTGACACAGGTCGCCCGCCTCGACGCATGCCGGGGCGGGCGCTTTGGAACATGCGGTCATTGAAGGACCTGGACGATTTTCCGGGTTTCCGGGTCGACCAGAACTGTTCGATTGTCGACCACGACGTAGCGGTATTTCACATCGGGAACTTCATGAAGTTCGACCGTATCAGGCACGGTGGATCCGACATTGAGTTCCACGCCGGGCAGTTGGACCGAGGCCAGCGGCTGCTTCTTCACATACTCCTTGATAACGGTTTCTTGCTCCGGCTGGATGACCACATCTTGCGCCGCGGCCGCTCCGGCCCCCGCAAGAAACAGGATGCCCACTGCCGTTCCCAGTAGATATTTTTCCACTTCTGTCTCCATCAGATGTTGGGCAGGGCGCCAAGCCGACGACGCCACCGGCGTTTCGGCAGGTGCGCCCCATGCGCCGAACTTCGCAAAATGCCGGCAGTTCCATCCGCTCCGGAATATATTAGCCTTCGGTGGAACAATCACGGGGTGGCAAAGTTTTGCCGCGAAGGGACTGCCATCCTAGGAGATTTCCCATGAGAACCACTCTGATCACCAGCATGTTAGCGCTTACCCTCGGATGTGGGGCGGCAATCGCGCAGACCCAGCAGCAGTCGGGCGAAGCGGCCCAATCGGGTGGGGCAGACACTTGCGCAGCCGGCTCGGCCAATTGCCAGAAGGGCGGCAGCACCGAGCAGCAGACGCAAGGCAAGGCCGGCATGAAGACCGACGAGCAGGCGCAAGGCAAAGCCGGAGCGAAGACCGATGAGCAGGCGCAGGGCAAGGCGGGCCTAAAGACCGACGAGCAGGCGCAAGGTAAGGCCGGCATGAAGACCGATGAGCAGGCGCAAGGCAAGGCCGGCATGAAGACCGACGAGCAGGCGCAAGGCAAAGCCGGAGCGAAGACCGACGAGCAGGCGCAAGGCAAGGCGGGCGTGAAGACCGATCAGCAGGCGCAAGGCAAGCCCCGCATGAAGACCGACGAGCAGGCGCAGGGCAAGGCCGGTACGACTACCGATCAGCAAGCGCAGGGCAAGGCCGGTACGACTACCGACCAGAGTTCAACCGCTTCAATCAACAATATATCCGTCGAGCAGAAGACCGAAATCACCAACGTCATCCGCGAGACGAAGGTGGAACCGGTCTCGAACCTCGACGTGGACATTTCGGTCGGCGTGAAAGTGCCGAAGCAGAAGGTGCGGCTGCATCGACTTCCGCACCGGATCGTCGAAATCGTTCCTGCCTATGAGAGCTATGAATATTTCCTCCTGGCCGATGGCAGGATTGTTATTGTCGATCCGAACTCATATGAGATCGTCGCTATCCTGAGTTAGGAACCGAGCCGACTAACAAAAGCCCGCTCTCCATCGAAAGCGGGCTTTTGCGGCGCCTTCGGGCTCGAAAAATGTCAGTCGTGCGTCCCCTATTCACTCCGCTGCCATGTCGGGTGCCCGGCTTCGTACCGGGCCTAGCGCGTCGGCGTTCTGCACCAGTGCGCGCATGTAGCCCAATGCGAAGGCCTTGCCGGCGTGCCATGGCGCGTCGCAGGCCATCTCAGGCGTGTGATCGGGTGTCATGACGCCTTGATAATTCTCGTCGCGCAGAATGCGCACGATCTCGGCCATGTCGATGTCGCCGTCGTCGACGAAGGTTTCGTGATATTTCGGCACTTTGCCCCGCACATTGCGGAAATGGATATAGCCGATGCGGCCACGCCGCGCGAAACGGCGCACATGGCTGTAGATCTCCTCGGTCTGCGGCATCTCCTGCAGCGAGCCGAGGCAGAGCTCCAGCCCGTTGGCGGGCGAGTCGACGATATCCATCAGCCGATCATATTTCTGCGGCCGGTTGACGAGGCGCGCCGTGCCGCGCAGCGCCTCGGCGGGTGGATCGTCCGGATGCGCAGCCATCACGACGCCGGCCTCTTCGGCCACCGGTACGATTTCGCGCAGAAAGACGCCAAGCCGTTCCCACAGTTCTTCTTGCGAGACCCTGACAGGCGCGGCGCCGGCTCGGCCCGGCCGGTAGCGCATATTCCAGACCACTCCGTCGGGCAGCGGCAGGTCGGGATCGATATTGGACAAATCGAGCCCCACGGACATGGCGTCGCCGCGCGCGAATGGCCCGCGCTGCCAGCCCCACACGCCCGCGATCGAGAAGTTGTAGCCTATGCAGGGAATGCCGGCCCGGCCGGCGTCACGCACCAGGCGCTTGAGGCCGTCGAGCTGCCTCGACCGATCGGGGCCGCCGAGCAGCACGTCGGACCAGAAGCGCGGCGACAGGTTTTCGATGCCGGCGATCTCCAGGCCGTTGTCGCGTACGGTTTTCACCAGTCCGGTGAAATCCTCGTAGCTCCACAATCCATCCGTTGAACAATCGCCCCAGCCATCCGTTTCGGTGCCGGCCGACAGCGAGGGATCGCGGCCGCGAAAATAGTTGGTCAGATGCGCAACGACATGCGTTGCGCCGGCCTGCCGGGCAAAGCGGAAATTCTCCGGCGTCAGCGAATCGCGATAGAGGCCAAGTCCGATCTTCATCCGCGTTACCCTACTTGACGCCGATGCCGGCGGTGAGGCCGCCATCGATCTTGTAGTCAGCGCCGGTGCAGAAGCCGGCTTTCGATGAACACAGGAAAGCGATGAGCTCCGCCACTTCCTCCGGCTCGCCGATGCGGCCGAGCGGATGGGCGGCGCCGAAGCGTCTGTAGGCTTCTTCGACATCGGCGTCGCTTCCATTGTCGCCACGCGCTGCCTTCTCGAGGATTGGCGTGCGGATCGAGCCCGGGCTGACCGAATTGACCCGGATGCCGGCCGCGGCATAGTCGAGCGCCAGCGAACGCGTCAGCGTGTGGATGGCGCCCTTGGTCGTGGCATAGGCGGCGACGTTCTGCTGGCAGGCGAACCCCTGCACCGAGGCGACATTGACGATGGCACCGCCGCCTCGGCGGATCATTTCGGGAATGCCGAAATGCGCGGTCAGGTAGATCGACCCGACATTGACCGTCATCGCCCGGTTCCAGGTTTCCCAGTCGGTCGTGGTCGCCGTGCCGTAGGGGTGGACCGCCGCCGAATTGACGATGATGTCGATGCCGCCGAACCTCGCGACGCCCGCTGCGACCGCGTCGCGCACCTGGTCGGAAACGGAGACATCCACCGTTTGCACCAGCGCATTCGCTCCGGCCTTGGCGAGGTTCTCCTGCATGGCGGCATTGGCCGCCCGGTCGATGCCGCAGGCGATGATCGCAGCGCCGCCTTGCGCCAGGCGGCTCGCAGTGGCGAGCGCGATGCCGGTCGTGCCGGTGATCAGCGCCACCTTGTTCTCAAAATCAGACATGATGCAAATCCTTGGAAGATGCCGGACCCGGCTGCACCGGGTTTGCCGCCGAGATACGGGCGTTTTCGAGGTCGTCGGGAACGAAGCGCAAGCCGAAATCGAGATGCCGGCTCATCAGGTAGCAGTAGGCAATGCGGTCGCGCGCGCGCAGCGCCGCGATGATCTCGCCATGCGCGTGGCGGGTTTCGCTCAGCACCGGCCGGATGGATTTGCCGACGGTCATGATGTGCAGGATGACCGGCGACAGGAACTGATAGGTCTGCACCAGCATACGGTTGCCGGCGAGCTTCATCAGCGCCAGATGAAAATTGAAATCGCGTTGCGCGGCTTCCTGGACATCCTTGCTGGTCTCGATCAGGTCATTGACCTCATCCAGGGCTTCAAGTTCGGCGGCACTGGCATTGAGGATGATGTGGTCGCCGACGCTCACTTCGATGATGCGGCGAAATCCTTGTATGTCGTGAAAGGACGTTTTCGATATGTCCATCTGCGCGGCGAAAAAATTCTGGATCGCGACATTCTGGCGATCGGCGAGCACCGCGCCGACGCGCGGCTTGGGATCGATCAGCCCATAGGTTCGGATGGTGCGCAGCGCCTCGCGTATCGTGTTGCGGCTGGCGCCGAACAGTTCGCCAAGCTCCCGTTCGGTGGGCAGCACATCGCCGATGGACATGGCGCGATTGCGGATGAGGTCGAGGATCTGCCGCACGGTCTGGTCGACGGCGGAACTGCTGATCCCGGCTTCGTCTGCCGCCTCCATCGAATCGTGGCTCGCCTGTTCCACCGCAGAACTCCTTGCTATTTGTTGGACCACCCTAGGGCTCGATCCACAGGAAATCAACTGTATGGCGACGGAAAGGTTCTGTTGACAGGCTTGTGGTCCGACAATATGGTCGCCGCCAACCCTGAGGAGGCTTCATGGAACAGTGCTGGCGCTGGTATGGTCCCGATGATCCGGTGACGCTTGAACATGTCAGGCAGGCCGGCGCCACCGGCGTTGTCTCCGCGTTGCACCAGATCTATGACGGCCGCGCCTGGCCTGAGGCCGATGTGCTCGAGCGCAAGCGGATCATCGAGGCGGCTGGCCTGAAATGGTCGGTCGTCGAGAGTATTCCGGTGCACAATTCCTTCAAGATCGGCGCGCCCGAGCGCGAGCGCTATGCCGGCTACTACCGCGACAGCATCCGGGCGCTCGCCAAGGCCGGCATCGAGACGATCTGCTACAATTTCATGCCGGTGGTGGACTGGACCCGCACCGACCTAATGTATCGCCTGCCGACAACCGGCTATGCGCTGCGCTTCGATGCGATCGATTTCGCGGCCTATGATCTTTTCGTGCTGCAGCGCAAGAACGGTGCGGCAAGCTATACGCCGGCGCGTATCGCCGAGGCCGAGAAGCGGCTGAAGATGCTGACGCCAGAGCAGATCGACCGGATCGAGCGCAACCTCATTGCCGGCCTGCCGGCGACCGAACGCAGCTATAACAGGGACAGTTTTCGCGAAGCCCTGGCTGAATACGATTCGATCGGGCCGAAGGAGTTGCGCGACAACCTCGCCTGGTTCCTGCGCGAGATCATTCCGGCGGCCGAAGAGGAGGGGGTGCGCATGTGCATCCATCCCGACGACCCGCCATTCTCGCTCTACGGCCTGCCGCGCGTGGTTTCGACGGCACAGGACGCGCGTTTCATCCTCAACGCCGTCGACAGTCCCGCCAATGGACTGACCTTCTGCACCGGCTCCTATGGCACGCGCGCCGACAACGACATCGTCGCCATGGTCAAGGAATTCGCCGACCGCATCCATTTCGTCCACCTGCGCAACATCACCATCGAGGAGGACGGCTCGTTCTATGAAGCCGAGCATCTCGAAGGCGGCACCGACATGGCGAACGTCATCCTCGCTCTGATGCAGGAAGAAAAGCGCCGTCGCGAGCAAGGCCGGGCCGACTGGCAAATCCCGATGCGGCCGGACCATGGGCATCTGCTTGCCGACGACATCGGCAAGAAAAAGATCAACCCCGGCTATTCGCTTATCGGACGGCTCAAGGGGTTGGCTGAACTGCGCGGCATCATGCGCGCCGTGGAGCGTTTCGATCTGGCTTGAACCCTGCATCGGCCAGTCGGGAGGATGTGTGCGCTTGCGCAAATGAAAACAAGTTGCGCATATGAAAAATGGTGCTAGTGTCGATGGCGAGCCGGCTATTGCCGGTGCCGGGAGGATTTGAGTGGCATGACGAAGCTGCGCGGACTGGCGTGGGATCATAGACGATGCTGGGGTCCGCTGGACGCCAGCATCGAGTCCTATTGCGCCGCGCATCCCGGCCTGGAGATCCAATGGGACCGCCGCAGCCTCTATGAATTCGGTGAGGGCGCCCTCGGTCCGGTGCTCGGCACTTACGATCTGGTCGTGTTCGACCATCCCTTCATCGGCGATATCGCCCAGGATGAACTGATGGTCCCGTTCGACGCTTATCTGTCGGCCGAACAGATCCGTTTCTTCGAACGTGACTCAGTCGGGGCGTCCTGGCGCTCTTACCAGAAGAACAGCCGTCAGTGGGCGCTGCCGATCGATGCCGCCTGCCAGGTCGCCTCCTATCGGCCGGATTTGCTGGAGTGCTACGGGCCGGTGCCTAGCACGCACCAGGAAGTGCTGGAGCTTGGCCGGCGCGCGCGCAGCGACGGCAAGTGGCTCGGCCTGCCCTTCGTGCCGACCGACGCCATGTGTCTGCTTCTGACGCTTGGCCGTCCCCAGGAAGATGGCGAGCAATTCATCGCGAAGGAAATGGTCGAGCAGGCGATTGCGCAATTGCGCGAGCTTGTCGCGCTTTCGCACCCGGACTCGTCGAAGTGGAATCCGATCCGCTGCTACGACCACATGATCGCGCATGACGACGTTGTCTACGTGCCGTTCGCCTTCGGCTATGTGAATTACGCCTCGAAACCCGACAGGCCCCATCTGCGCTTCGCCGACGTGCCCACCCCGCAAGCCGCCGGCGCCTTGCTCGGCGGTGCCGGCATCGGCGTCAGCGCCCAATCGAAGCACAAGCAGGCCGCGATCGACTACGCACTGTTCCTGTGCTCGCCCGAATACCAGCGCGGCGACTATGTGAAATCTGGCGGACAACCGGGTTCGCTGGCTGCCTGGAAGGATGCCGGGGTCAATGGTCTTTCCGGCGATTTCTTCGGCTCGACGCTGCGGACGATCGCCTCGTCCTATCTGCGTCCGACCCATCCGGGCTTCATCGCCTTCTTCCGCGAATGCGCGCCGCATGCCGCCGCAGCCATAGCCGGTGACATGTCGGCGACCGAACTCGCAGGCCACGTCAACAGCCTCTACCGCGAAACCAGGCAAGTCCAGCCGGAACGGAGCGTCGCCTGATGGCCGCCAGCGTTGCCGAGACGCTCGACGAGGGCGAAAGCGGCCGCAACGGCTATCGCGTGCCGGCGGTGGAGAAGGCGCTCGACGTTCTGGAATTCATGGCCTCCAGCGCCGAAACGCTGACCCAGACCGAGATCGCGACCGGCCTCGGCCGCTCCATTCACGAGATCTACCGCATCCTGCTTCTGCTGGAGAAACGGGGCTATATCTTTCGCACGCAATCGGACCGTTTCCGGCTGTCGCTGAAGCTGTTCGAACTGGCGCACATGCATCCGCCGGTAAACCGGCTGGTGGAATGCGCTCTGCCGGTGATGCGCGAATTGACCGCCAATGCCGACCAGAGCTGCCATCTCGTGGTGCGCGAGGGCCAGAACGCACTGGTGGTTTTGCAGATCGATTCGCCGCTGCCGATGCGCTACTCGGTAGCACTTGGGTCGCATTTCCCGATCCTCGAAACAAGTTCGGGTGCCGTGCTGCTCGCCCATTCGAACCGGGCCGAGCGCGACCGCATCGTCGAGCGCATCGTGGCCGCCGGTGAGGGCCAGGGCACGCGGGCCGAAATCGAGGCGCGGCTGAACGAGGTCGCCAGGCTCGGCTACGAGATGCGCGCTTCCTTGGCCGTTGCGGCCTGCACCAACATCTCCATGCCTGTGCACGATCACACCGGTGCCGTCATTGCCGCGCTAACCGTGCCGCTGCTGCCGCAGAAGGCGGCGCGGTTCGACAGCGAAACCGTCTTCGAACGCACCCGCGCCGCCGCCGAGAAGATATCGGCGGCACTCGGCTGGGGCGAAGCCACCAACTCCTTACGTGCCGACCCGGAACGGCGGGACTATCCGTTCAGCGACTAACAAAAGCGATAAATCTGGGAGAAGAAAATGCTCTGGTCCAAGTCAATCCTGTTTGCGTCCGCCGCCGTGCTGGCGCTCGGCGCCGCCGCCGCGCATGCCGAGAACATGCCCAAGCGCATCGGCTACGTCACCAACTACGCCACCCATGAGTGGTATCAGAACGTCATCAAGGGCATGAAGGCTCACGGCAAGGAACTCGGCATCGAGGTCGAGGTGCAGGATGCCAATCTCGACATAGCCAAGCAGGTCGCCGCGGCCGAAGACTTCATCGCCAAGGGCGTCGACGTGCTGATCATCACCCCGGTGAACGAAGAAGGCGTGGTGCCGCTGCTGCGCCAGGCCAAGGCCGCCAACGTGCCGGTCGTGCTGGAAGGCAATCCGGTCAAGGGCATGACGACCATGGTCGCCATCTGCGACTACGACACCGGCTATTTCTCCGGCGTCGAGGCCGGCAAATACGCGAAGGAAAAGCTCGGCGGCGTTGCCAAGGTGATGAATGTCGGCCTGCCGCTGCTTTCCGCCACCGTGCTGCGCTCGCACGGCTTCATGGACGGGCTGAAGACCATCATCTCCGATGCGGTCATGGTCCACGATCTCGACGGCGGCGGCAATCCGGACCGCGCTCTCGAAGTGTCCTCCGCGGCACTGGCCAAGAACGCCGATATCAACATCATCTACGGCATCAATGATTCGTCTTCGTTGGGTGGCCTGCAGGCCTGGAAAGCGGCGGGCAAGTCGCAGGATGGCCTGTTGACGGTCGGCACGGGCGGCGAAGGGCTTGCCTTCATCAACGCGATGCAGAACGAGCCTTCCTACCGCATCGAAGCCGCGATGTTCCCCGAGAAGGAAGGCTTTACCGCCATCGATGCCGCGGTGAAGCTTTTCAACAATGAGGAAGTGCCGGAGCACATCGTCAGCCCGACCGCGCCGATGAACGGCGACGATTGGAAGAAGTTCTATGACTATGACGGCACCACCCGCACCATCAAATGGGATGCCGTCAACGCGCTGCAGCCGCCGGCAAAGTGCATGAAGACCTCCGCCGACCTGAAGAAATAAGGCCGGCCGATATCGCCCTTCCCGTGTTGCGGGAAGGGCAGGCGGCCAGGACCTTTCGGTGGCCAAGACAAATGCCGGGTTCGACACGGCAGGTTCCAGAGGGACCAGGCAAACGGCCGGGAATGGACTGAAATGAGCGAGCTTACACAGGCCTCCGCGTCGAAGCGTTTCATCGGCGGCAACCTTCTGGGCAGCAGCCAGCTCGTGCTGGGCGCAATCCTGGCCGTGCTGTGCATCGCCATCTCTATCGCGGCGCCGCAATTCTATTCGGAGGCCAACATCATCGCCATCCTGCGCCAATGCGCTCTGGTGCTGATCGTCGCCTCGGGCATGACCATGCTCATCATCACCGCCGAGGTCGACTTGTCGGTCGGCGCGTCGCTCGCCTTCGTCGGCTGCATCGGCATGGCAGTGCTCAATTCCACCCATAGTCTTACGCTCGGCATGCTGGCGGCGCTCGCCTTTGCCGGCGGGGTCGGCCTGTTCAACGGGCTGGTCGTCACCAGGCTCAGGGTGAATTCGCTGATCGCCACCATCGGAACGATGATGATGCTGCAGGGCGGCGTCTATCTGTTCACGCGCGAGGCGGTGCAGAACCACAACCAATTGGCAAGCTTCACCGATCTCGGCGCCGGTTATGTCGGCCCCGTGCCGGTTCCCGTCATCCTGGCGGCGCTGATCTTCGTGGTTGCCTATGTGACGCTGCGCTTCACCACGCTCGGCCGCTACCTCTACGCAGTCGGCGCCAATGAAAAGGCGGTGCGCCTGTCAGGCATTCGCTCGGAACGGCTCAAGCTGTTGGCCTTCGTCGTCACCGGCCTGTGCGTCGGTGTTGCCGGCATGATCCTGTCGTCGCTGATGAATGCCGGCCAGCCGACCGCCGGCCGTGGCTTCGAGCTGACGGTGATTGCCGCCGTCATCCTCGGCGGCACCAGCCTGCTTGGTGGCCGCGGTTCGCTGTTCGGTACCTTGCTTGGCGTTCTGGTGCTGAAGGTGATCGACAACGGCATCATCATCCTCGGCTGGAACCAGGATTTGCAGATGGTGGTGCCGGGCATCGTCATCATCCTGGCAACCTATCTCGACATCATCCGGAACAGAGCCAATGTCCGTTGATTTCCTGCATCCTGGCGAAGGCGCGGCCATCGATACCGATGTGCCGGCGCTGGAATTGCGCGGCATCGGCAAGCGCTTTCCCGGCGTCGTGGCGCTCGACAATGTCGACTTCACCCTGGAGCCCGGCAAGATCCATGCGCTGATGGGCGAGAACGGCGCCGGCAAGTCGACGCTGATCAAGATCATGGCCGGCGTCTACGGCAAGGATGCCGGCTCCATCCGCATGCACGGACGCGAGGTCGACATCAAGTCGCCGCGCGACAGCTTGAAGCAAGGCATCAAGGTCGTGTTCCAGGAGATCGCGCTGATCTCCGAATTCACCGTTGCCGAGAACATCTTCCTGGAAGGCTATCCGACCGGCAGAAGCGGCTCCATCGACTGGAAGAAGATCCGCGCCGATTCAGCCGCGCTCTTCGACCGCATCGGCTTCAACGTCGATCCGGCGGCGCGAACCGGCTCGTTGCCGGTCAGCCAGCAGCAAATGGTCGAGATCGCCCGCGCGCTCGCTCATGAAGCCCGCGTGGTGGTGATGGACGAGCCGACATCCTCGCTGACGCCGAACGAGGTTTCGCTGCTGTTCACCGTCATCCGCCGGCTTGCCGACCTCGGCATCGCGGTGGTCTATGTCAGCCATAAGCTCGACGAAGTGTTCGAGATCGCCGACACGGTGACGGTGCTGCGCGACGGGCGCCACATCTCGACCAAGCCGATCGGCGAGCACACCAACGACACGCTGATCCAGGACATGATCGGCCGGCGCATCGAAAATCTGTTTCCCCGCAAGCGTGGCGCACCGGCTAGCAAGGTAGCCCTGTCAGTGGACAAGCTCAGCACGGCGAAGAAGCTCAACGGCGTGTCCTTCGAGGCGCGCGCCGGCGAGGTGCTCGGCTTCTTCGGGCTGATGGGCGCCGGTCGCACCGAACTCGCCAAGGCGATCGTCGGTTACGATCCGATCACTTCGGGCACGATCACCGTCGACGGCCAGCGCCTCTCGCCGCACGATACGCGCACCGGCGTCAGGTTAGGTATCGGTCTGCTCACCGAGGATCGCAAGAGCGAAGGGCTGATGGGCGAGCTGCCTGTCTACCAGAATGCCAGCCTCGCCTCGCTCGGCGCCTTCGCCCGCATGGGCTTCGTCGATAAGGCCAGGGAACACAAAGCGGTGCAGGATTACGTCGACCGCTTCCGCATCAAGACGCCCAGCCTGTTCCAAGAGGTGAAGAACCTGTCTGGCGGCAACCAGCAGAAGGTGCTGATCTCGCGCTGGCTGATGCGCGGCCTCAAGGTCATCGTCGTCGACGAGCCGACCCGCGGCATCGATGTCGGCGCCAAGTCGGAGATATTCGCCCTGATCGACCGGCTCGCCGGCGAAGGCTTGGCTGTCGTCATGATGACGTCGGAGATGCCGGAACTGCTCGGTCTTGCCGACCGGGTCGCGGTGATGTGCGAAGGCCGCCTGACCGCGATCATGCCGCGCGACGAAGCCACGCAGGAGAAGATCCTCAATGCGGCGATCGGATAAGACATGAGCGTTGTGAATACAGTCTCCGCGAAAGCCCGGCCGTCCATGCTGGCGCGGCTCTTTGCCCGGCAGGAATTGGCGCTGCTGGTCTGCCTCGTGCTGGTGCTGGCTTTCTTCTCCGTTACCGTCGAGAATTTCTTCTCCGTGCGCAACATGACCAATGTGCTCGGCCAGGCCTCGCTCGCGCTCACCGCCGGCATTGGCTGCGCCATCGTCTTCATTTCCGGCGAGGTCGATATTTCGATCGGATCGCTGCTGGCGACCATTGCACTGCCGCTGATCATCATCATGAACGACACCAATTCGCTGCTGCTCGGCGTCGGCGGCGCGCTGTTGTTCGGGCTGATCATCGGTGTCGTCAACGGCTATCTCACCGCCTATGCCGGCATCAACTCGCTGATCGTGACGCTGGGCACGATGTTCATCATGCGCGGCGGCGTCTATCTCTACACTGGTCAGCGGGCGATCCCTGACGATGCCAGCCTCGACAGCTTCATCGCGCTGTCGGATGGCCGCCTGTTCAACGTCATCCCCTATTCGGCCGTCATCGCCATCGTCCTGCTCGCCACCTTCGCCTACATGATGCAGCACCGGCCGTTCGGACGGCAAATCTATGCCGTCGGCGGCAATCAGGAAGTGGCCCGTCTTGCAGGCTACGACGTGCGGCGGGTCAAGTTCATCTGCTTCATCATCAGCGCGCTGCTGGCGACGGTCGCCGGCATCATCCTGGCCGCGCGGGTCGGCTCGGCACAGCATACGGCGGGGCTCAATTTCGAATTCCAGGTGGTTGCCGCCACCGTGCTCGGCGGGGTCAGCCTTGTGGGGGGCATCGGCAGCCTGACCGGCATGGCGCTGGGCGTGCTGATCCTGCAATTCCTGTCCAACGGCCTGCGCGGGCTTGGCCTGCCGACCGAGTGGCAGCTGGTCATCACCGGCATGATCATCATTGCCGCGGTCGCCCTCGATGAGGCGAAACGCCGGCGTGCGAATGGAGGCTGAAGATGGCTCGTCTTGAAGCAAAAATCGCCGTCATCACTGGTGCGGCCGACGGTATCGGCCACGCGATCGCGCAAGCGATGGCGCGCGAAGGGGCGCATGTCTTCCTGGGCGACATCGCCGACAGCGCTGGCGAGGATTTCGCGGCCGCACTTCGCGCTGCCGGCCACCGCGCCGACTATCTGCATTGCGACGTCTCGCAGGAGGCCGACATTTCAGGCCTCATCGACAGTGCCGTCAAAAAGTCGGGACGCCTCGACATCCTCGTCAACAACGCGGCCATTGCCATTGGCGGCATGCCGGTGCACGAGATGACCGACGAGCAGTGGCACCGGCTGATAGCAGTCAACCTGACCAGCGTGTTTCGCGCCTGTAAATACGCGCTGCCGCACATGATCGCGCAGAAATCGGGCTCGATCATCAACATGGCCTCCGCGCAAGGCCACATCGGGCTTGATGGCTGGACCGCCTATGCCGGTGCCAAGGGCGCGGTCATGGCGATGACACGCCAGATGGCGGTTGAATTCGGGCCGCTGAACATCCGCGTCAATTCGATCTCGCCGGGCACCATCAACACGCCGATGAACGACAAACTCATCAAGGAGATCGGCGGCAATCTTGCCAAGGCCTGGGTCAAGATGCATCCGCTCGGCCGTATCGGCGAGCCTTCGGAAGTGGCCGAGGCCGCCGTCTATCTTGCCTCCGATGCCGCCGGCTTCACCACCGGCACCGACCTGCGCGTCGATGGCGGGCTGACGGCGGCGCCGCGCTACGTTCCCGAACTGCTTTGAAAATTTTGAAACGAGACATGACATGAACAAGGCCCTCGAAGGCATCCGCATCCTCGATTTCAGCCATCTGCTGCAGGGGCCGTTCGCTACCCAGCTGCTCGGCGACATGGGCGCCGATGTCATCAAGATCGAGCGCGCCGGCGCCGGCGACATGTTCCGTGGCATGACCTTCTTCGCCAAATGGGTCGGCGGCTCGGAGAGCCCGAACTTCCTCGCCTGGAACCGCAACAAGCGTTCGATCGCGCTCAACCTGAAGAGCCGCAAGGTGCATGCCATCATCATGGAAATGGCGAAAAGCGCCGACGTGGTGGTGCAGAACTTCCGCCCAGGCGTGCTGGCCAAGCTCGGCTATGGTTATGAGGATTTCAAGACTGTCAATCCCCGCATCATCTATTGCTCGGGCTCGGGCTATGGCGAGGAAGGGCCTTATGTCGAGCGCCCCGGCCAGGACATGCTGATCCAGGGGCTTGCCGGGCTGATCGCCAACACCGGCCGCGGCGATCAAGCCCCGGTTCCCGCTGGCGCCGGCCTCGCCGACCAGATCGGCGCCATGAACATGGTCTACGGCATCCTGTCGGCGCTCTATTATCGCGAGAAGACCGGCAAGGGCCAGAAGATCGAGGTCAACCTGCTGGCCGGCCTTTTGGCGCACCTCAACCAGGAATATGTCGCGGTGCTCAACCTTGGTGAGGACTTCGTGCGGCCGAATTCCGGGATCGGCCATCCCGGCATGCAGGCGCCGTTTGGCATATACGAGACCAGCGACGGCGGCTACGTGTCGATCGCCATGAGCCCGTTCAAGACGCTCTACGAGGTGCTGGAGGCGCCGCAGCTTGCCGTCTACGACGATCTCAAGACTTTGTTCGACAAGCGCGATGAAGTCTTCGAGAAGGTGAATGCCGAGACCAGGAAATTCGCCACGCAGGATTTGTTGGCGCGGCTGCTGGCAGCTGACATCTGGTGCGCCGAGGTGAAGGATATCCGCCGCGCCGCTGAGGACCCGCAGGTCAAGCACATGGGCATGATCACCAGCTACGACCATCCGCGCGGCGGCAAGGTGCGGGTGGTCGCCCCGGCGGTCAAGATGAGCGAGACGCCCGCGACCATAGAACGGCCGGCGCCGCTGGTCGGCCAGCACGGCCGCGAGATCCTGGCCGAGTTCGGCCTCTCCAAGGACGAGATCGCCGCATTGGAGGCGTCCGGTGACATGACCGTGGACGCCGCCTGACGATGCGCACCTACCAGACACTCACGGTCGAAACCGCGGGCCGCGTCGCGATCGTCACCTTCCGCCGCGCCGATCAGCTCAACGCCATGAACCGGCTGATGCAAGGCGAGATCACTGAAAGCTTCGAGTCGCTATCCGGCGATGCAAGCATCGGGGCGATCGTGGTGACAGGGGAAGGGCGCGGCTTCATGGCCGGCGCCGACATCAAGGAATACGCCGCCCAGACCGGACCGGAATTCGACATTTTCCAGGCTGCCGGCATGCGCATGTACGCGGCCATCGAGAACAACCGCAAACCGGTGATCGCGGCGGTCAACGGCTTCGCGCTGGGCGGCGGCATGGAGCTGGTGCTGTGCTGCGACCTCGTCATCGCCAACCAATTCGCCAAGCTCGGTCTGCCGGAAATCAAGCTCGGGCTGATCCCCGGCGGCGGTGGCACGCAACGCAGCGTGGCCAAGCTCGGCCGCAGCCGCGCCAATTTCCTGCTGATGACCGGCGCCATCGTCCCGGCCTCGGAATTCGTCGCTGCCGGTCTGGTCAATGAGATCGTCGAGGTCGACCGGCTGATGCCGCGCGCGCTGGAACTGGCCGAAATGATCGCCGCCGAGCCTGCTGCCGCAATCGAGGGACTGAAGGCGCTGACGGCGCATGCCGTGTCCGGTGATCTGGACGATGGGCTCACCATGGAGCGCGACATATTGGGTGAGCTCTATCGCAGCGAGATCGGCCAGCAGCGCGTCAGGGAGTTCGCCGAGCGGAGCACGACAAAGGCAAAGAAGGGCGGGCCGTGAACGCGGGCGACGATTATCGCGGATTGGGCTGGGCGCATGGCGCGCTGACTGTCCAGCGGCTTGGCGCGATGCTGGCGCCGGTTACGTTCATTCTGGAGGACGGTCGGCAGGTTTCGCCGATGCACATTGCGCCGTGGTCGAACGAGCCGCAGGCGCAAGCGCTGCCAGGCATCCTGCGCAAGTTGCGCGGCGAATGGCCCTGCGTGCCCTTCGGCTATTCGGTGCCGGCCGATGGATGGCCCGAGGACTGGGCTCGGGTGATGGGCTCGCCGGAGGAGGGCGAGGAAGCCCATGGCCATAGCTCCAACCATGACTGGCAATGGCGCGAGAGCGCCAAAGGATCGTTGTCACTGACACTCGCCTATCCAGCCGGAAGCCCGGTCGGGCGTGTCGAGCGGACGGTGACGCCCGATCCGTCGATGCCAGCGGTCGACGTTGAATTCAAGATCGTCGTTCGCCATGCCTGCCGATTGCCGATCGGCTTGCATCCGGTGTTCCGGCTGCCAGCGGAGATCGGCGCCGCCGCGCTGGAACTTGGTTCCTTCGATCACGGTCGCACCTATCCACACGATGTCGAAACTGGCGCTGAACTGTTCGCCCGGAACGCGTCCTTCACTGACTTGTCGAGCGTACCGGCCCGCGCGGGTGGCATGGCTGATGCTTCGCGACCGCCGCTGGTGCCCGACACGGAGGAATTGTTGCAGATCGAGGGCCTGGATGGCACGGTGGCGCTCGCCAATCATGCGGACGGGTACCGCGTGAAACTTTCCTGGCAGAAGGAGCATTTCCCGAGCCTTTTGCTCTGGTACTCCAATCGTGGCCGCAAAGCAGCACCCTGGAACGGGCGCCATGTCGCCATCGGCATCGAGCCGATCTGCTCGCCCTTCGGGCTCGGCCCGGCGACAGCGTTGGCCGACAATCCGATCGCGCAATCCGGCATTGCGACGGCGCAGGAATTCTCGCCTGAAAAACAGTTCGTGACCCGCTATCGCATCGAGGCATCCGCGCTGTGACGAACCGTGCCGCAATGTCCCTGGTCAAGCCGAACCGGCCGCGCTTCACGGATGTCGAAGGACTGGCCGCGATGGTCGGCCATGGCGAATCGTTTGGTGTCGGCGGCCACCATTTCGCCCGGCTGCCGATCGCATTGCTGCGTGCGATAGCCCGGTCGGGCGTCAAGGATCTGCATTACATCTGCTGGGCCGGCGGCTTGCCCCTCGAACTGCTGCTCGAAGCGCATGCCGTGGCTGAGATCGACCTCTGTTTCTCCAGCCTCGACATTTTCGGCTTGCCGCCAAAATTCCGCGCAGCCGCTGAAGGCGGCGCGATACCGGTTCGCGATTGGACGGCGCTGGCCATGATCCAGGCGCTGCGGGCGGCGCAGCAGAACCTGCCCTCGATGCCGTTCCAGCTTCCGCTGGGATCGGGCATGCTGGCGCGCGTGCCGGGTGCGAGCGCCAGACCTGATCCGATTGCCGGTACCGAAAACGGATTCGTCCCGCCGCTGCGGCTCGACACATTCGTCGTCCATGCCCAGCGCGCCGATGAAAGCGGCAATGTGCAGATCATCGGGCCCCGCGCGCTGGACTTCGCCATGGCGGGTGCGGCGCGCAAGGTGCTGGTCACGGTCGAGGAAATCGTGCCGGGCGGGACGCTGCGCCAGGACGGCCGCCAGAGCGTGCTGACCCGCAACCAGGTTTCGGCGATTGCGCTGGCGCCGGCCGGCGCCTATCCGGCCTCGTGCCTGCCGTTTTACGTCACGGATTATCAGCGATTGTCGGAGGCGTTCGCCGACCGGCAAACGCCTTTGGCGGACAATCTGCGCCCGCCTTCCGAGGGCGTGCCGAAGCCGTTGCAAACAGCCGCGAAGGTTCGAGCTGACACAGTGCTTGCCATGCCGGCGCTTGCGCGCGCCGAAGAGAAAGCATCCGTTGACGAGATCATCGCCGCCCGCATCGCCGCCGAACTCACCAATGAGAGCTTCGCCAGCGCGGGTGCGGTCTCGCCGCTGGCCAACGTCGCCTACCGGCTGGCCAAGGCAACGCACGCGCCGGACATGATCATCGCGACGACGAGCTGCGGCCATCTCGACATCGCGCCAAGCCCGATGATCCTCTCGCTGATCGAAAGCCTCGATTGCGAAACGGCTGTCGCGCATGCCGGCGGCGACGACACCTACTCGACCTATTACCAGGCCGGCGCGGTGACGCACGAGATCGTCGGCGCGGCACAGGTCGACCGGCGCGGCCGCGTCAACACGATCGCACTGCGCAAACCAAGCGGCGGCCTCATCCGGTTGCCGGGGCAAGGCGGCATGGCCGATGTCGCCAACATGCACCGCGATTACCTGCTCTACATCCCCCGCCACTCGATCCAGTCGCTGGTGAATGAGGTCGAAATCGTCAGCTCGGCTCGCGGGCTGCTGACGGCGGCCGAACGCGAGCCGATGGGCTATCGCACCGGCAGGGCGCTGGTCTTCACCGATCTCTGCGTCTTCCGGCTCGACGAGACTTCGAGGGAATTGATCGTCATCGAAACCATGCCGGGCGTCACGCAGCAGCAGATCCGTGACGCCACCGGATTTGCGGTGTCGTTCGACGCCTGTTGCCGCGAGGTCTCGCTGCCTTCCGACAGCACGCTCGCCATCTTGCGAAACCGCATCGACCCGCTCGGTCTGCGCCGTCTGGAGTTCGTCAGCGCCAAGGAGCGCGGCGCGCTGATCGCCGAGATTCTTGAAGCCGACCGCGCGATGGTCGAACGCTGCATCGCCGTGCAGACGGCGCTTGTCGAAAGCTGAGATCCCATGGCCAAGCCGTTGCTCGACATGTCAGCCGCGCGCGTTTTCTTCGACGGCATCTTCACCAGCCCGCGCGTCGCGCATCCGGAGGGCGTGGCCGTTCACCGCGATGGCTCGATCTGGTGTGGCACCGAAACCGGCGACCTGCTGCGGCTGGCCGCCGATGGCGGCTCGGTCGGGCGCATGGGCGGCACCGACGGTTTTCTGCTCGGCATCGCTTTCGACAGCGCGGGAAACTGCTTTGCCTGCGACCTCAGGCATGCCGCGATTTTCCGCTGGGATGCCGCGACAGCGCGCATGGAGCGCTTCGCGTCGGCCGGCATTCGCGTGCCGAACTACCCGATCGTCGACGAGGCGAGGGGTTGGCTCTTCGTTTCGGACAGCGTTGGCCAGGACAATCGCTCGGGCATCTTCCGCTACGATCTCAAGACGGGCGAGGGCGGCCTGTGGTGCCGGGAGGCGATGTCGTTCGCCAACGGCATGGCGATGGCGCCGGACGGCAACGGCCTCTATGTCGTGGAAAGCGACGCACCCTGCATCAGCTATGTGCCGATCCTTGCTGACGGATCGGCGGGGGCTCGTGAGATCGTCGTCGAAGGCGTGCACAATGTTCCGGACGGAGTGGCCTTTGCGCCTGACGGCTCATTGTTCATCTCATGTTATGAGCCCAGCCGTATTTATCGCTGGCAAAAGGACAAAGGTCTCGAAGTGCTGATCGAGGATCCCGCCGCAACCACGCTGGCGCACCCCACCAACATCGCCTTCAAGGGCGACAAGCTCTATACCGCCAATCTGGGTCGCTGGCATATTACCGAGATCGACTTGAGCCTTCTCCAGCAAGGGAAGTAGCATTTCGCAGAAGGTCAACTCGTCGGGCGAAAGGGTTTTGCCAGCGAGGCCGGGAAGTGCAGGGCCAGCATCTGGCGGTTTCGTGAGATCAGCACCAGAACGATGATGGTGGCGAGATAAGGCAGGGCCGAGAGCAGTTCGGATGGCACGTCCAGCCCCAGCGCCTGACCTTGCAACTGAAGGATCGTCATCCCGCCGAACAGCCACGCGCCAAGCAGGATGCGCAGCGGCCGCCAGGTGGCGAAGACCACCAGCGCAAGCGCGATCCAACCCTTGCCGGCAGTCATGTTCTCGACCCAGAGCGGCGTGTAGGCGACCGACAAATAGGCGCCTGCCAGGCCTGCCATCAGCCCGCCGAACAGCACGGCCATGTAGCGGATCCTGATCACGGGATAGCCGATCGCATGCGACGTCTGCGGCGACTCGCCGATCGTGCGCAGCACCAGGCCAGCTTTCGTGCGGTAGAGAAACCAACTGATGGCGACGAACATCAGCAGGGCCAGATAGACCATCGGATCGAAGCGGAACAGTAGCGGACCGATCAGCGGCAGATCGGACAGAACGGGGATGTCGAGGCGGCGCAGTGCCTCGATCGGCTCGCTGCCGAAGCCGCGCCCGAGGAAGGCGGAGACGCCCGAACCGAAGATCGCCAGCGCCAGGCCGGCTGCATATTGGTTGGTCAGGAACGTCAGCGCCAGAACGCCGAACAGCAGCGAGGCGGCCGCACCCGCCAACGCGCCGGCCAGGATCGCCACAGGCATCGGATAGCCCGCGGTGACGGCCCAGAATGCCAATGCGGCGCCCATCAGCATCATGCCTTCGATGCCGAGATTGAGGACACCCGACTTCTCTACCACGAGCTCGCCGAGCGCGGCGAATATCAGCGGTGTGGCGGCAATGACGGTGCCGGTGAAGATGGCGATGAACAGATCCATCAGGCTGTCTCCCGCACGACCCGAAATCCGCTCATCGTGCCGTCTCCAGCGCATGCGTGTCCCGGACGGGTCGCACCAGTCGAACGCGATAGAAGATGAAGAAGTCGGCGGCGAGCAGGAAGAACAGCAGGATGCCCTGGAAGATCCGCGTCAGGGCCGAAGGCAGGCCGAGAGTCATCTGCACACCTTCGCCGCCGAGGAAAAGCAGCGACATCAACAGCCCGCCAAGCACGATGCCGAAGGCGTTCAGCCGTCCGACGAAGGCAACGATGATGGCCGCGAAGCCGTAGCCTGGTGAAATCTGAGGTGAGAGCTGCCCTAGCGGCCCGGCGGCTTCCGCCATGCCGGCGATGCCGGCCGCGGCACCTCCCGCCAGCAGTCCGATCCAGACCGCAGCCGATTCGCGAAAGCCGGCATAGCGGGCGGCAAGCGGTGCAGCCCCGCTCACCGACATCTTGTAGCCGAGGAAGCTGCGGTCGGTGAACAGCCACATCAGGAGCACGGCGACGACCGTGATGAAGATCGACGGGTTGAGCCGATAGGCGGGGTCAAAGGATTCGAACAGGGCCGCCGTCGGCAGAAGTGCCGTCTGCGGATAGTTGAAGCCGGCCGGATCGCGCCACGGTCCGTGCACGAGATAGGACAGGAACAGCGTCGCGATATAGGTCATCATCAGCGTGACCAGGATCTCGTTGGTGTTCATGCGGGCGCGCAGAAAGGCGGGGATTGCCGCCCAGGCCATGCCGGCGCCCATGCCGGCGATGAACATCAGCGGCAACAGCAGCACGCTTTCGGGGTTCGGCCAGAAAAGCCCCACGCCGCTGGCCGCGATTGCCCCCATGGTGAACTGGCCCTCGGCGCCGATATTCCAGACATTGGCGCGGAAGCCGACCGCCAGCCCGCAAGCGATGAGGATCAGCGGCGAGGCCTTGAGCAGCCATTCGGACAGGCCGTTCATGGAAGAGAGCGGCTCGATGAAGAAGGCATGGAGGGTCGCCAGCGGATCATGTCCGAGGGAGGCGAAGAAAATCGATCCGACGATGACGGTCAACAGGGTCGCCAGTGCGGGCGCGGCGACGCGCATCAGCGAGGAGGGCTCCGGCCTTTGTTCAATCCTGAAGCGCATTGTTGCCACCTCCGTTCGCCAATGCGCCGTCGCTCATGCCGCGGCCCGTCATCAGAAGTCCGATCTCCTCGCGATCGGTCGTCTTGCGCTCCAGCGGCGGGGAAACCTTCCCTTGGCAAATGACCAGCAGCCGGTCGCAGATCTCGAACAACTCGTCGAGTTCCTCGGAGACGACGAGCACCGCCGCGCCGGCGCGGCTGAGATCGACGATGGTCTGCCGGATGAAGGCGCTCGCGCCGACGTCTACCCCCCAGGTCGGCTGAGACACCAGGAGGAGCTTCGGCTGGAGCGCGATCTCACGCCCGACGATGAATTTCTGCAGATTGCCGCCGGACAGGCTTTGCGCGGTCGCCTGCGGCCCGTTGGCCTTGATCTTGAACCTATCGATTATGCCGGCGGCGAACGCCTTGGCCCGGCGCCGGTCGACCAGCCCGTTGCGCACCGTGCCGAAGCGGTGCGCGGTCAGCACCGCATTCTCCCACAGCGTGTGCGAGGGCACGGCGCCGCGCCCGAGCCGCTCTTCGGGAACGAAGGCGACGCCGAGCTTGCGGCGCTCGTGCGGGCGAAGGCGGGCTGCGCCGGTTCCGCAAATCCGGATGGCGTCGCTGCGCTCATGCGTGCGCTCGCCGCTGAGCAAGGCGATCAGCTCGGCCTGGCCATTGCCGGAAACCCCGGCCAGGCCGACAATCTCGCCGCCATGCACCTTGAAAGAAATGTCCTTCAGGTCGACGCCGAAATGATCCCGGGACTTCACCGTAAGTCTGTTGACCTCGAGCACCGGTCTGTCGCTTGGCGTCGGCGGGCCGACATGCATTTCAGGCAGCTTCGAACCCACCATCATGCGGGCAAGCTCCAGCGACGTCGTCTCCTTCGGACGCGCGGTACCGGTGACCTTGCCGTTGCGCAGCACGGTGGCGGTGTCGCAGAGCTCCTGGACCTCGTCGAGCTTGTGGCTGATATAGACGATGCTGCAGCCCTCGGCGGCAAGTTGGCGGAGCGTCTCGAACAGCTTCACCACCGCCTGCGGCGTCAGTACCGAGGTCGGCTCGTCGAGGATCAGCAGTTTCGGCCCCTGCAGCAGGCAGCGCACGATCTCGACGCGCTGGCGCTCGCCGACCGACAGGTCGTGCACCTGGCGATGCGGGTCGATGGGCATGCCGTAGCGGCGCGACAGATCGCGGATCTTGTCGGCGAGCGAAGGCAGGTCGTATGCGCTGCTTGCCGAGAGCGCTATGTTCTCGACCACCGAAACGGATTCGAACAGCGCGAAATGCTGATAGACCATTTCGATGCCGAGTGCGCGCGACATCGCCGGGGTGTGCGTGGCGATCGGATTGCCGTCGCAAAAGATCTCGCCGGAATCGGCTTGCGTCGCCCCATAGATGATTTTCATCAGGGTGGATTTGCCGGCGCCGTTTTCGCCCAGCACGGCATGGATCTCGCCGGGTTGAATCGACAGCGACACATCGTCATTGGCGACGACGCCGGGATAGCGCTTGCAGATGTTGCGCAGTTCTAGTCGCGGATGCATGGCGGGTCCTGCCGTGGCGTGAAGCGAGGTTGGACGGGAACCAGGCAAGGAGACGCCGAAGGTATGGACTTGGGCGTCTCCCGGCACTTTTACGGTGATCAGCTCAGCCTGCCGATCATCCCCTTCACAAACCAGTTCATGCCGCGAATGTCGTCATCGGCCAGAACCGAACCGGCGGCAACCTTGACGTTGCCGTCCTGATCCTTCAGCTCCCCGGCGTAGGGATGAAGCTTGCCGCTGCCGATGTCGGCCTCGAGCTGCTTGAGCTTGGCGCGCGCATCGGCGGGGATACCCTCATTGTAGGGGGCCATTTTCACCACCCCGGCCGCCAATCCGTCCCAGCGGACTTCCGGCTTCCAGGTACCGGCGGCCACGGCCTTGGCTGCGCCGACATAGTCGCTGGTCCAATCGAGAACGAAAGAGGTCAGCTGCTTGCCCGAGGCGAATTTCGACATGTCGCTGGCATAGCCGATCGACCAGGCGCCACCTTCGCCGGCGACCTGTACGCCGGTCGCGGTGTCCGTCATCGAGCAGACCACGTCGCAGCCTTGAGAGATCAGCGTCTTGGCCGCCTCCTTCTCCTTGCCCGGGTCGAACCAGGAATTCAGGAAGATGGTGTTGCAGGTCGCGTTTGGATTGACGCTCTGCGCGCCAAGCAGCAGCGCATTTGCCGGACCGACGATGTCGGGGATCGGAAAGCCGCCGATGAAACCGATCTTGCCCGATTTGGACATGTAGCCGCCCGCCGCGCCGGCGACGAAGGTGCCTTCGTAATATTTCGCTTCGAAGGTTCCCAGATTGGCTAGGTGGACGATGCCTGAGCAGTGTTCGAACGCCACCTTGGGAAAGCGCGGCGCCACCTTCTGCATCGGCGTTCCATGCGAAAAGCTTGTGCCGAAGATCAGCCTGTTGCCGGCGCTGGCCAGTTCGCGGAAGACCCGCTCGGCGTCCTGCGGCATGAAGATGTTGTCGATGACGGTGAGCTCGACCTTGTCGCCGAATTCGGCCTTGATGGCCTCGACGCCGAGGCTGTGCTGCTTGGTCCAGCCGATCTCGGCGACCGGCGAGACGTAGACGGCACCGATCTTCAGCACCTCCTGCGCCTGTGCGATGGTGCTCAGCGCTCCCGCGCCAAGAGCCGCGCCGGCCGCGCCGCTGTGTTTCAGGAATTCACGTCTCGTCAGTTTCTTCATGATGGTAGCCCTCTGTTGGTCTTTTTTGTTGATGCCCGGCTTGTCGGTGCCCGGTCTGTTCTGGGGATATGGAGGTGGAGATGCGTTGCCGCGTCGCCGCCGCCGGATGCATTCGACAATCTTCGCAGCGGCACAGTCGCGCCGTCGGCCTTGCCGTCGAGATAGGGCGCCAGCGCTTCGGCAGGCGTCATCTCTGGAAACACTGCGCGATCCATGATGTAGCCGCGCACCACCGCGCGGTGGTGGGTGTCGATCAGGTCCATGGCCGGTTTCAGCCGGCCCTTCTCCAGCAGGTCGACGACCCGCGAGTGGTCGTCCAGCAGATTGCAATAGTCGAAATCGGCTGAAATGAGGGAGCGCAGCAGCGTCGTGCGGCGCACCAGCTGCGCGTGGATTTCCTGCATGACCTTGTTGCGGCTGAGGCGTACGAATACGGTATGGAACTCTTGGCCAAGCACGTCGGCCAGCGCATCGTTGCCCGCCGCAACAGCTTGGCGCTGGCGCTCGACATGCTGGCGCAGCTCAGCCCAGCCGGCCGGCCCGAGGCGATCGCTGAGCTGTGCTGCGACGCCCTGTTCGACGAGCGTCAACGCGTCGTAGATCTCCATCGCCTCCTGCATGCTCGGCTTGGCGACGAAGGCACCGCGGTTGCGTTCGATCTGGGCCAGCCCGTCATCGGCGAGCCGGATCAGGGCCTGGCGCACCACGATGCGGCTCACGTTGAATATTTCGGAGAGTTCGCGTTCGCCGAGCTTGCAGCCGGGCACGAGGCGATGGTCGATGATGGCGCGGGTCAGCGTATCCGCGATGGTCTGGGAACGGCTGCTCAAGGCATGGTTCTCCGCCATTTCGACGTCATGATCAGCGGGCTTTCGTGATGGCGACATGCCTTGTCAGGACACGACATATCCCAAGTTCAGCTTTCTCATATCGGAATTCAATCATCATAATCTGTCAACACAAAAAAGGATTTTGGACGACAAAAAAATGTTGATTGGTATCCAATCTTGTGGTTTCGTCATCCCGAAACGTCGGGCTAGGTTCATGGTGAAGGGCTAGCCGAGTTGGGAGGGAAGCCGATGGCAACCCGTTGCGTTGACCGCGAGCTTTTGAACGACTGGCACATCGTCGCGGATCAGGAATCGCTAAGCCAGGATACGCGGTTTGCCACATGCCTGCTTGGGGTCGCTCTCTCCGTTTACAAGTGTTCAAACAAGATCGAAGTCGTTCGCAGCGATACGGGCGCCACGCTGAAAAGCGCCCAGCGTTATGGCTTCATCTGGACCTGCCTGGACAAGCCCTGGCGCGACATCATCTATATCCCTGAGGCCAATGAGGCAGACCGGCATCTGGTCAGCGGCGGTTCGATCGCGGTCAAGGTGTCGGGCCTCCGCGCGGTCGAGAATTTTCTCGATATGGGGCATTTCCCCTTCATTCATGCCGGCTGGCTCGGCGAGGAGCCGCACACCGAGGTCGCGCCCTACAAGGTTGAGATCACAGCGCAGGACGAGGTGCTGGCGACCGAATGCAAATTCTATCAGCCGGTGGCTTCGCCGACCGCCAAGGAAGGCTTTGTCGTCGACTACATCTACAAGGTGATTCGGCCCTACACGGTGGCTCTCTACAAGAGCAACCCGATCCAGAAGGACCGGCTCGACGTCATTACCCTGTTCGTGCAGCCGGTGGACGAGGAAAACTGCATCGCGCATCCTTACCTCTGCTATCTTAAGGAAGGCATGGAGGCGGCAACGGTGCGCAGCTTCATGCAATTGATCTTCGCCCAGGACAAACCGATCCTGGAGAACCAGGTACCCAAGCGCCTGCCGCTCGATCCACGTGCCGAGACCCCGATCCGTGCCGATGCCGTGTCGGTTTCCTACCGGCGCTGGTTGCGTGATCGGGCCGTCACCTATGGCGCGATACCGGCACAAGCCTGATGACGTCTGAGGGCTTCCAGAGGATAAAACGATGACAAAATGCTCGGATCCTGTGATCCTCAATCTCTGGCATCCCGTAGGGGCGATCGCCGAGACCATTCCCGGCGCTGTCCAGGACACCGTTCTGCTCGAGGAGCGCCTCAGTTTTGCGGTCGATATGGATGGTGAGCCCGTCGTCTGGCGCTCACGTCCCGATGCAGAAGGGGTGGATCGTGTTCCAGGCGCCGACAGACTGCCGGCAAGAAGCGCCTACGGCTATGTCTGGACTTCGCTCGGCTCGCCACCGGCCGAGCTGTTCCCGATCCCGGAATATGAAGAGCCGGACCGCCGCAAGCTCAACGCGGCCACGTTTGGCGTCAACGTCTCGGCACCGCGCGCCATCGAGAACTTTCTCGACATGGGCCACTTTCCCTATGTGCATACCGACATACTCGGCGTCGAGCCGCATACCGAAGTCAAGGAATACGACGTCGAGATATCCGTCGACCGTGACGAGATCCTGGCCACGCGCTGCCGCTTCTTCCAGCCGATGGCTTCGACCGCTTCCGGTGGCGGCGCCGACGTGGACTATGTCTATCGCGTGCCGCACCCCTATTGCTCCGTGCTCTATAAATCGAGCCCGGTCGACGAGGCACGGCGCGACGTCATCGCCATCTTCCTGCAGCCGGTCGACCAGGAGCATGTGCGCGCCCACATGCTGCTTTGCGTGCTCGACGAAGACAATGAAGACAAGGTGATCAAGCGCTTCCAGCAGACGATCTTCGGCCAGGACAAGCCGATCCTGGAAAACCAGGTGCCCAAACGCCTGCCGCTCGATCCGCGCGCCGAAACGCCCATCCGGGCCGATAAGTCGGCCATCGCCTACCGGCGCTGGCTCAGCCAGAAGGGCGTGACCTACGGTGTCATTCCGGTTGCGGCCTGACGAGATTCTTGGAGACGATTGATGTTGGAAGAAGCCAGAAGCCAGTGGCATCCGATCGCCGCTTCCCATGATTTGCCGTACCGCCACGTTTTCCATGGTCAATTGCTCGGCCGGGAATTCGCCGTCTGGCGTGCCGATGACGGCTACGTCAACATCTGGGAAAACCGTTGCCTGCATCGCGGCGTCAGGCTGTCGATAGGCATCAATGACGGGCGCGAGCTGAAGTGCCAATATCACGGCTGGCGTTATTCGAACCGCACCGCCGGCTGCACCTACATTCCCGCGCATCCTGCCGACGCGCCGGCCCGCACCATCACCAACCGCACCTTCCCCGGGGTCGAGCGCTACGGCTTGGTCTGGTCCTCCGAGGAGCCTCGCGGCGAGGTGCCGGATGTTGCCGCGCTGACCGAAGGCAAGCTGCTCGCCTTGCGCGGCATCGCGGTCAACGCGCCGGCCGACAAGGTCGTCGAAGGGCTGAAGGCCTATCGCTTTCAGCCCAACGCAGCGATCGAAGGCGAGGGCGCGGAAACCATCATCGAGGCCGCGCGGGATTTTGCCGTGGCGCTGCACTCGCACGATGGTCGTGCCGAGACGCGCGGCGTGTTCTTCGTGCAGCCGGTTGATTCAAACCGTTCGGTGATCCGTGGCGTGCTCGATCAGGAGGTCGAAGCAGCCGCCCGCATCGCCATCCTGCGCCACCACAATGAGCGGCTTTCCAAGCTGCGCGACGAGGTCGAGCGCGACGTCGCGAACGCACCGGCGCCCGCGCCGATCGAGCCGATCTACGAAAGGGTGTCGGCCGAACTCGCCGAAATGCCCGAGGTGACCGCGCATGGCCGCAAGGCGGCGCTGCGCGTCAGCGTGGCCAGGAAATGGCAGGCGGCCGACGGCGTTGCCGGTTTCGAGCTCCGCCCGATCAAGGGCATCCTGCCGACGTTCCAACCTGGGGCCCATATCGACGTCCATATGCCCAATGGCGAGATCAGGCAGTATTCGATCACCAACGGCCCTGGTGAAACCGACAGCTTCATCATCGGCGTCAAGCTGGAGCGGGATTCGAAGGGCGGCTCCAAATGCATGCATGAGACAGTCCGCGAGGGCGACGTGCTGGCGATCTCCGAGCCGCGCAACAATTTCCCGCTGCGCCGTGACGCGATCAAGACGCTGTTCGTCGCCGGCGGCATCGGCATCACGCCGCTGCTCGCAATGGCGCAGGCGCTGAAGAACCAGGAGCTGGCGCACGAGCTGCACTATTTTGCGCAAGGGCAGGAACACCTCGCTTTCGCCGATCGGCTGAAGCATCTCGGCGATGCGCTGAAGCCGCATCTCGGGCTGTCGCCGGACGCGACCGGCGCCGAGCTTCGGGGGATTCTCGCCGGTTACCGGAACGGCATGCATCTCTACATCTGCGGTCCCGGACCGATGCTGGAAGCCGCGCGCAAGATCGCCGCCGAGCAGGGCTGGCCGGATACCGCCATCCATTTCGAATATTTCAAGAACACCAACAAGATCGACGACAGTTCGAGCTTCGAAGTAGCGCTGGCGCGCTCCTGCGTCACGCTGCAGGTGCCGGCCGGCAAGACGATCATGCAGGTCATGCGCGAGAATGGCATCGATGTTCCGTCGTCCTGCGAGCAGGGCGCATGCGGCACCTGCGTCGCCACCGTGATCGAAGGCGAGCCGGACCATCAGGACGTCTACCTCAACGATGCCGAGCGCAAGGCCGGAACCAGGATCATGACCTGCGTCTCGCGCGCCAAATCGGCACGCCTCGTGCTCGACGTTTAGGAACTCCCGATGATCACGCTTTACGATTACGAACTTTCGGGCAATTGCTACAAGCTGCGGCTGCTGATGAGTTTTCTCGGCATCGACTACAAGACAGTGCCGGTCGACTTCTACCCCGGCCGCGAACACAAGTCGGAATGGTTCCTGAAGCTCAATCCGCTTGGCCAGCTGCCGGTCATCGAGGATGAAGGGCTGATCCTGCGCGACGCCCAGGCGATCCTGGTCTACCTCGCGTCGAAATACGATCCGTCGGGCACATGGTATCCCCGGAACAGACCGGCCCTGCTCGGCGAGATCAGCCAGTGGCTGGCCTTCGCCGACGGCATCACTTCGACGGCGTCGGCCGCCCGCCTGCACGACGCGCTGTTCTACGATTTCGACATCGATGCCGCGCGCGCCGGCGCGCACCGGCTGTTCCGTACCCTCGACGAGCATCTGTGGTTCGGCGAGCAGCAGGGCCGCGGCTGGATCTGCTCGGCCGATCATCCGACCATCGCCGATATTGCCTGCTTTCCCTATATCATGCTGTCGGAGGAGGGCGGCATCGCGCGCCAGGACTATCCCGCCGTCCGGCGCTGGTGCGATCGCGTCAAACGCATCAAAGGCTTTACCGTGATGTCGGGCGTGTTCCCGGCGGGGCCGGCCAAGGCCGCATGATTTCTACCGCAACGCCGGGCGATCGATCGTCCCGGCAAGCAAGTTTGGGAGAAAGAAATGAAAACCCGCGCCGCTGTTGCCGTTGCTGCCGGAAAGCCGCTTGAGATCATGGAGGTCGACCTCGACGGCCCGCGCGAGGGCGAGGTGCTGGTCGAGATCAAGGCGACCGGCATCTGCCACACCGACGAGTTCACGCTGTCGGGTGCCGATCCCGAGGGCCTGTTTCCCGCCATTCTCGGCCATGAGGGCGCCGGCGTGGTAGTCGATGTCGGCAAGGGCGTCACCTCGGTCAAAAAGGGCGACCATGTGATCCCGCTCTATACGCCCGAATGCCGGCAGTGCCCGTCGTGTTTGTCGCGCAAGACCAATCTGTGCACCGCCATCCGCGCCACGCAGGGGCAAGGCCTGATGCCGGACGGCACCTCGCGCTTCTCGATCGGGGGCGAAAAACTGTTTCACTATATGGGCTGCTCGACCTTCTCCAACTTTACGGTGCTGCCGGAGATCGCCGTGGCCAAAGTCAATCCCGACGCGCCCTTCGACAAGATCTGCTACATCGGCTGCGGGGTGACCACCGGCGTGGGCGCGGTGATCAACACCGCCAAGGTCGAGCAAGGCGCGACCGCGGTGGTCTTCGGCCTCGGCGGCATCGGGCTCAACGTCATCCAGGGCCTGAAACTTGCCGGCGCCGACATGATCATCGGCGTCGATCTCAACAACGACAGACGAGCCTGGGGCGAGCGCTTCGGCATGACGCATTTCGTCAATCCGAAGGAGATCGACGGCGACATCGTTCCCCATCTCGTCAACATGACCAAGCGCGGCGCCGACCAGATCGGCGGCGCCGACTATACGTTCGACTGCACCGGCAACACCAAGGTGATGCGCCAGGCGCTGGAGGCTTCGCATCGCGGCTGGGGCAAGTCGGTGGTCATCGGTGTGGCGGGCGCCGGCCAGGAGATCTCGACGCGGCCCTTCCAGCTGGTCACCGGGCGGACCTGGATGGGCACCGCCTTCGGCGGCGCGCGCGGCCGCACCGACGTGCCCAGGATCGTCGACTGGTACATGGACGGCAAGATCGAGATCGACCCGATGATCACCCACACGCTCAAGCTCGAGGACATCAACAAGGGGTTCGACCTCATGCATGAGGGCAAGTCGATCAGGAGTGTCGTGGTTTACTGAGGGCGGCCACACGCCGCGGGCCCGAGGACATCCCCGCTTGGACCGACAGGAGCCCTGTCGGCTTGAGAAGGCGGGCCACAGAAATGCCCGGACTTTTCGCTACCTCCAGCCTCCCGGCCAGGTCGGCGTGTTCCCAAAGTCCGGCGTCGACCGGCGGCGTGACCAAGGTGCACCTCGGTTACGCCGCCGGTGCTGTTTGCAGGGCTGAAGGTTGCGGGTGCGGCGGCCGGCAGCTATGTCGGACGGAAAGGTCATGACGAAAAGGCAGAGTTGATGAAAGTCGTTTCCACGTCCAAGTCGCATGGCGGCGTCCAGGGTGTTTATTCGCACGCTTCAGAGGTCTGCGCCTGCGACATGACCTTTGCCGTCTTCGTGCCGCCGCAGGTCAACGATGGGCCGGTGCCGGTGCTGTGGTATCTTTCGGGTCTCACCTGCACTCATGCCAATGTCATTGACAAGGGCGAGTACCGGCGCCTGGCGGCCGAGCTTGGTCTCATCGTGGTCTGCCCCGACACCAGCCCGCGCGGTGCCGATGTGCCGGACGAGAAGGATAATTGGCAGTTCGGCTGCGGCGCCGGTTTCTATGTCGATGCGACGCAGCAGCCTTACGCCAGGAACTACCGTATGTATTCCTACGTCCTCGACGAGCTGCCGGGATTGATCGCCGCGAACTTTCCTGCCGATATGGCGCGCCAGGGCATATCGGGGCATTCGATGGGCGGACACGGCGCGTTGACGATCGCGCTGAAGAACCCCGACCGCTTCAGGAGTTGCTCGGCCTTCGCGCCGATCGTTCAGCCGACGACTGCTGGCTGGTCGCGGCCTGCGCTCGAGAAATATCTCGGCGCCGACGACAGGGACTGGCGCGCCTATGACGCCACGCTGCTTATCGAGGACGGCCGCCGTTTTGGCGAGTTCCTGGTTGACCAGGGCACGGCCGATGGGTTCCTTGACGAAGGCCTCCGTCCGTGGCTGCTCGATGAAGCCTGCAAGAAGGCCGGCATCGACCTCACCTTGCGCATGCAGGAAGGCTACGATCATTCCTACAACTTCATCTCGACCTTCATGGACGATCACCTGAAGTGGCATGCCGCTCGGCTAGGCTGAAGAACCGCCGGGCATCATCAGCGGTAGGGCCTGTGCATCGGCGAAGGCGACATAGCCACGGCGCAAGCGGCGCACGGGTCCGCGCCCGATATCGCCGGCAAGGGCATCGTCAATCCCTATGCGATGATCGAATCCACCCGCATGCTGCTGCAATGACTTGGCCACAACCGCGGCGCCATCGTCGCTGCCATCGAGAAGGAAACTGAAAATGTCCTCGCATAGGATCGCCGTCATCGGCAGTGACGGTATCGGGCCGGAGGTCGTCGAAGCCGGCGTGAAGGTGCTGGAAGCCCTGACCGCTGTCGAGCCGGGTCTGGCCTTCGACTTCAAGCGCTTCGACTGGGGTTCCGATTATTACCGCCGCAACGGCCGCATGATGCCGCAGGACGGCCTCGGGCAATTGGAGGGTTTCGATGCGATCTATTTCGGCTCGGTCGGCGATCCGAACCTTCCCGACGACGTCACCCTCTGGGGGCTGCGCCTGGCCATCTGCCAGGGGTTCGACCAATACGCCAACGTGCGGCCGACGCGCCTCTTGCCCGGGCTGACCGGCCCGTTGCGGCCCGATCTCGGCAAGCAGATTGACTGGGTGATCGTACGCGAAAACAGCGAAGGCGAATATGCCGGCGTCGGTGGTCGCGCCCATCGCGGACTGCCTATCGAGGTCGGCATGGATGTCGCCGTCTTTACCCGCGCCGGGATAGAACGCATCGCACGTTTCGCCTGCGAGCTTGCGCTGTCGCGCCCCCGCAAGCTTCTGACGGTTGTCACCAAGTCGAATGCGCAGCGTCACGGCATGGTTCTGTGGGACGAAGTCGTGCGCGGCGTGCTTCGCGACTATCCCGGTCTCAGCGTCGACTGGATGCTGGTGGACGCCATGACCCAGCGCATGGTCAACAAGCCCGGCAGCATCGACACGGTTTTGGCGACCAACCTGCATGCCGACATCCTCTCCGACCTGGCCGCCGCGCTGGGTGGATCACTCGGCATCGGCTCGACGTCGAACATCGATCCCTCGCGCAGCCGGCCGTCCATGTTCGAACCCATCCACGGTTCGGCCTTCGACATTGCCGGCAAGGGCGTCGCCAATCCGCTCGGATCGTTCTGGACGGCGAGCCTGATGCTTGAGCATCTCGGCGAGCAGGCCGCCGCGCGGCGCCTCATGGTTGCGATCGAGCTTGTCACGGACCGGGCGGAATATCTCAGCCCCGATCTCGGTGGCACCGCGAGCACCGCCGAGGTTACCGCCGCGGTGATCGCGGCCCTTCTCGCCAATTAGCGCGGCACGAGCAGGCAAGCACGTCACCGAGGGCGGTGGCCTCAGGGAGTTCGCGCGCCTTCGGCGTCCGTCCCCCGATATTTCACATGCTCTATGAACGCGCGCAGCTTGGGCAGGACCTGGCGTCTGTCGGGATAATACAGAAAAACGCCCGGCGTCGTGACGGCGAAGGGCGTGAGCAACGCTTGCAACCGGCCATCGGCAATCGGGGCTTCGGTGAGAGGGCCGGGCACCTGTGCAAGTCCGACACCTTGGATCGCCGCGCCAAGCAGTGTCGGGTAATCATGCGCGACCAGCGGCCCGGAGACGATTGCCTCGACGGTCTTGTTGCCGTCGATGAAGGGCCAGGGCGCGATCGATCCGTTGGAGCGGCGCATGCGCAGGCAGGCATGGCCGCGCAGATCGTCGAGGCGCTCCGGCCGTTTCTGCCGGCGCAGATAGCCAGGGCTGCCGACGACCACGAGCGGGAACGGCGGCGTCAGCCGAACCGCGACCATGTCGGCGGCGATGAACTGGCCGAGCCGGATGCCGGCGTCGAACCCCTCGGCCGCCAGGTCGACCAGCTCACCGCTTGCGGCGATCTCCACCTCTACTTCGGGATAGGCCTGGCAAAAGGATGCCACCAGCGGCTCCAGCAGGATCGGCACCACGGCGCGCGGCACAGAGAGGCGCAACAGCCCAGTCGGCCGCTGCCCAAGTTCACGTGCGACTTCGCTTGCGGCGACCAGTTCCTCGAAAGCGGGCTTTGCGCGCGAAAGGAACCGTTCGCCGGCTTCGGTCAGGCCGACGCTGCGCGTCGTGCGCATGAAGAGCGCCGCACCGACGCGCACCTCGAGCGCGCGCACCGCCTGGCTGATCGCCGATGGCGTGACGCCGAGCTCCGCGGCCGCTTTTCGGAAGCTGCGGTGTTGCGCGACGCCGAGGAACGCCTCCACGCCGTCGAGCGCACCTTTCCGGATTGTGAAGTTCTGCTTCATGCCCCGTCAACATTATCGCGAATAGTCGACCGCTGGAAGCGGGCGTAAATTGCGCCTTACATCTCTTGGGAGGCCATATGTCGCCTGCAACCATTTTCCTGTTACATCTCGCTCTAGGCTACGTGCCTTGGCTGCTCTGCGTCGGCGTGTATGTCTTGCCCCGGCTCAGATCCGTCAACCTGGTCGAGGCGCAACGTGCCATCGCCACGCTGCACAGCTTCCGCTTCTTCGGGCTTGTCTTCATCGTTCCAGGCGTCGTCGGGCGCGATTTGCCGGCTGATTTCGCCACCTTCGCCGCCTATGGCGACTTCGCAACCGGAGTGTTGGCCATGCTGGCGCTTTTGACGACGAGGATACGTCCGCTGTTCTGGTTGTCCGTCGTCGCGTTCAATCTCGTGGGGACGATCGATATCGCCGTCGACTACTATCACGGCAGCCAAGCCGGTCTTCCTGAGCTGGCGGGGCAGTTGGGCGCTGCATACGCGATCCCCGTAATCTATGTCCCACTGCTGATGATCACGCACGTCGTCGCGTTCTACCTGATGGTGCGCCCCCAGATCCAGGCAGCTCGAGTCTTCGCAGGCGACGCGGCCGCATCTCCGTGAGGCAGCAAGTGCCGGTGTACCGGCGCGCCGCGGCGCAGACGCTTCGCGGCGCGCGGGTATTCGACTAATAGGTCGTGCGCCCGCCCGACAGGTCGAAGGTCGAGGCGGTGGTGAAGCTGTTTTCCTTTGAGACGAGCCAAGCGACCATGGCGGCGGCCTCGTCGACCTCCAGCAGACGGCCGCGTGGAATGCGCGAGCGCATGTATTCGATGTGCTCGGGCGTGAGCTGTTCGAGGATTCGAGTCTGCGCGGTGGCCGGCGAGATGCAGTTGACTGCAATGTCATACTGCGCGAGCTCCTTGCCGAGCGATTTGGTCATGCCGATGACCGCCGCCTTCGAAGCGGAATAGGCGGCGGCGTTGGGATTGCCTTCCTTGCCAGCGACGGAAGCGATGTTGACGATCCGCCCGTAATTGCGCGCCTTCATCCCGGGCACCACGGCGCGGTTGGCGTAGAAGGTGCCGTTGACGTTGATGTCGATGATCTTCTTCCACGTCTCTATGTCGTAGCTGTCGAGCGGGGCGGCGGGACCGGCAATGCCGGCAGAATTGACCAGGATGGAGATTTTGCCGGCGCTCTCCTCGGTTTTTGCCCGCGCGGCGTCCACCGTCTCCCAATCCGCAATGTCGACGACCAGGGTCGTGGCGGCCTTGCCAAGGTCGCGCTTGGCCGCTTCGAGGCGCGCCTCGTCGACGTCCCATAAGGTGACCGTCGCGCCGGAGGCGACGAAACGTTTGGCCATCGCGAAGCCGAGGCCTTGCGCGCCTCCGGTGACCACGGCGTGTTGGCCGTCAAGATCGATCCTGTTCATGCCGAGCGTTCTTTCTGGTTGAGTGAATTGAGGTTGCCCGTTGCGGGCGGGCGATGTCGCTACATGGTAGCGCCGAGGTTCCAGGGCACGAACTCATTGTCGCCGTAGCCCAGCAATTCCGATTTGGTACGCGCGCCCGATGCCACGCGCAGGATCTCTGCGAAGATCTCCTGGCCTTTGTCGTCCAGCGTGACGCCGTCGAGGATGTCTCCGCAATTGATGTCCATGTCCTCGCGCATCTGCTCGAAAATGAAGGAATTGGAGGCAAGCTTGATCGAGGGTGTCGGCTTGCAGCCGAAGGCCGAACCGCGCCCGGTGGTGAAGCACAATATGTTCGCGCCGCCGGCGACCTGGCCGGTTGCCGAAACCGGATCGTAGCCGGGCGTGTCCATGAAGACGAGGCCGCGTTCGTTGATCGGTTCGGCATATTCCAGCACCGCGCGCAGATTGGTCGTCCCGCCCTTGGCGGACGCGCCGAGCGACTTCTCCAGGATCGTCGTCAACCCGCCGAGCTTGTTGCCGGGAGACGGGTTGTTGTTCATCTCCATGTCGTGCTTGGCTGTGTAGTCCTCCCACCAGCGGATACGCTCGATCAGCTTCTCGCCGACCGCGCGGTTTTCCGCACGCATGGTGAGCAGATGTTCGGCGCCGTAGATCTCCGGCGTCTCGGACAGCACCGCCGTGCCGCCTTGCGCGACAAGCAGGTCCACGGCGGCGCCAAGCGCCGGATTGGCGCTGATGCCGGAATAGCCGTCCGACCCGCCGCATTGCAGCGCGAGCACCAGTTCGGAGGCCGGTTGTGGCGTCCTTTGCGCGGCGTTGACCATGGGCAGCATATCGACGATCGCCTTGACCCCTGCCTCGACCGTCTTGCGTGTGCCGCCAGTCTCCTGGATCGTCATCGTGCGGAAGGTCGTGCTCTCCTCGATATTGTAGGACTGCATCCAGCGCGGAATCTGGAACGCCTCGCAGCCGAGCCCAACCATCAGCACGCCGCCGACATTGGGGTTCGTGGCAAAACCCCACTGCGTGCGCTTCAAGAGGTCGTAAGCGGGGCCTTTGGTGTCAATGCCGCAGCCAGTGCCATGGACGAGCGAGATCACGCCGTCGACATTGGGATAGTCGCGCAGGATGCCGCAGCGGTTGACCTCTTCTACGATGAAGCGGGCGACGCTGGCCGAACAATTTACCGAGGTCAGGACAGCGATGAAGTTGCGCGTCCCGACCTTGCCGCTCGGCCTGCGGTAACCCATGAAGCTCGCGCGCTCGGCTTCAGGGACGACAGGCGTTTGCTTGGCGTTGGTGCCGAACAGATAGTCGCGTTCGAAATTGCGCAGATATACATTGTGCTCGTGAACCCAATCGCCGGCGGCGATCGGTCCGCGGGCGAATCCGATGGTCTGCCCATATTTCACGACCGGCTCGTCCGAAGCGATGTCGCGGATCGCCATCTTGTGGCCGCGCGGTATGCGCGCCTTCGCGGGCATGTCGCCTGCCTTGTCGCCGATCATCAACGGATCGATCGCCAGAAGGATGTTGTCGGCATGCGAAAGCTGGATGAACCGCGCCATTACAAACTCTGAAAAAGCCCCCGTCGGCACAATGCCGCCGAATGGATCGGAATACTAATATAATAGGACGTCAACGGTCAAGCTGCGAACATTGCTCGCCGGGCATCGGCAAACCGGCCGGATGGCAGGTTACAGGTCGACGCTGAATGGACCTGGAACCTCCGCCGCCCGTCTCAGCGCTCAGTCGAGGTCGTCAGTCGAGAAGCTCGGCGGCGACTTCGAGCGTGTTGCGAAATGACGTCTCGAGGTGATGCTCCATCGCCTGTGCGGCGCCCTCGGCGTCGTGACGCTTCAGCGCGTCCAGAATGGCCTCGTGCTGCTCGATCGTTTGCTCGCCATAGCCGGGCTTCGGAATGGCGAGATAGCGGCCGCGATCCATCTGCGCCTTTGAGATGTCGACGGCGCGCCAGATCATCGGCAAGCCGCATATTTCGGCGATGGTGCGGTGAAAGACATCGTCGAGCTGAATCGCTGTGGCGTACCTGCCGCGCGCAATGGCGAGCTTATGCGCGGCCATGTTGTCTTCCAGCAATTCACTGGCAGCCGGCGTCAGCTTGGCGGCGGCGCGCCTGGCGCTCTCCATTTCCAATGCGCGCCGGATGACATAGGCTTCCTCGAGGTCGGCCCGGCTGATGGGAGCAACGTAGGTGCCGGTCTGCGCCAGGATCTTGACGAGCCCTTCGTCGCTGATACGTTTGACCGCTTCGCGCACGGGCGTGCGCGAGACGCCCAGCGCTTCGGCAATTGCGATCTCATTGATGACCTCACCCGGTTTCAGCCGTCCGACGACGATCATGTTGCGGATCTTGTTGTATATCTGGTCGCGCAGCGGGAGGGCTCGATTGAGGGTCGAAGGATCTAGATCCATGGAAAATCCCATCGTTCGTCCACCTGAAATGGCAAAATTATTCGAATGTCAAACGGAATGCACCTGCTTGCGACGCGGGGTTCGTTGCGATCCGACGCCAGTGACGGGAGCGGTCAGATCCAGCTTGCCAGAACTATTATATTAGTGCAATAGTGCCGCCCGTTGCGTGATTTTCAGCCTATGGTGAAGTGCCTGGTGCGGATACGCTGAAAGGGGCCTTCGGGCCGGCTCAAGGTGGGCCGAACCGTGCCCGGAAGTGCATTATACTAACATAACGCTGCCCCGCATGCTACCAGGGAGGACCAAGCCTAGATGAGTGCCGCCGCCGATTGTGCCCTGGACATGAGAGGCATCTCCAAGGCTTTTCCCGGCGTGAAGGCCCTGTCGAACGTCAATTTCGCCGTCCGGTTCGGCACCGTCCATGCGGTCGTCGGCGAGAATGGCGCCGGCAAGTCGACGCTGATGAAGGTGCTCAACGGATCCTACGCTCCGACCGCCGGCACTATCCTCGTCGGCGGCGCCGAAGTGCGCATGCGGCGCCCCGCCGATGCCCAGGCGCTCGGCATTCGCATGGTGCACCAGGAGATCAATCTTGTTCCCGACCTGACCGTCGCGGAGAACGTCTATCTCGGCCGCATGCCCGGCAAATGGAGCTGGCTGCGCAAGGGCGAAATGGTCAGGAAGGCCGCCGCCGTCCTTGACGAGCTGGGCGCGGCCATCAGCCCGCGCGCGCGGCTCGGCGACCTGTCGATCAGCCAGCAGCAACTGGTCGAGATCGCCAAGGCCTATGCGGCGCAGCCCAGGATCATCGTGCTGGACGAGCCGACATCGAGCCTGAGCGAGCACGAAACTGCGGCGCTGTTCCGGATCCTTCGCAAGATGCGCGATGACGGCATCGCCATCGCCTACATCAGCCATAGGCTGAAGGAGGTTCTCGAGATCGCCGACGAGGTGACCGTGCTGCGCGACGGCTCAATGATCGAGACCCGTCCGATCGACGGCATAACCGCGGCCGAGATGATCAGGCTGATGGTCGGCCGCGAGGTCGCCAACGTGTTCCCGAAAAGCCCGGCCGCGATCGGCAAGTCCGTGCTGCGTGTCGAACGCATCGGCGACGGGGCGCATTTCCGCGATGTCAGCTTCGATGTGCGCGCCGGCGAGATACTGGGCTTGACCGGACTGGTCGGGGCGGGGCGCACCGAGGTAGCGCGCGCCATCTTCGGCCTGTCGCGGCTGGTGGAGGGAACGGTCAGCGTCAACGGGCGCAAGGTCGCCATCAACTCTCCTTCCGAGGCGGTGCGAGCCGGGATCGCCTACGTCCCCGAGGACCGCAAGGGCGACGGCATCGTTCCGGGCATGTCGGTCCGCGAGAACATCAGCCTGCCGATATTGCGGCGTCTGACCAGCTTCGGCCGCATCAGGCGCAGCGCCGACCGTTCGCTGGCGGCGACCTATGTGAAGCAGTTTTCCATTTCGCCGCCCGACGGGGAGCGGCGCATCAACCTGTTGTCGGGAGGCAACCAGCAGAAGGCGGTCATCGCCAAATGGCTCGCGGCCAAGCCCTCCGTGCTCGTCCTCGACGAGCCGACGCGCGGCGTCGACGTCGGCGCCAAGGCCGAGATCCACAGCATCATCGGCCGGCTTGTCGCCGACGGCATGGCGGTGGTGATGATCTCATCGGAACTGCCCGAAATCCTCGGCGTCTGCGATCGCGTCGTTGTGATGCGCGACGGCCGCGCATCGGAGGCGCTCGCCCGCGCCGAACTGAGCGAGGAGCGCATCATGGCGCTGGCGACGGGGGAGGCTGCATGACTGATGCGGCCATGGAGACCAGCGGGGCGAACCGCAATGACCGCTTCACGCGCGGCAGCAGGCTTGCCGATGTCCTGTCCAAGGCGGGGCTTGGCTTCGCTATCCTTGCAGTGGTGCTCTACGGCTCATTCGTCAGCCCCGCCTTCTTCACCACAGGCAATCTGCTCAACGTCCTGACCTCGATGTCCATTGTCGGCATCGTCGTCGTCGGCATGACTTTCGTGCTTGTGGCAGGCGGCTTGGCGGACCTGTCGGTGCCGGCCACCATCGCCTGCGGGGCCATCCTCTCGCTCGGGCTGCAGCCAATGATCGGGCCGGTTCCTGCCTTCGTCCTGGCGGTGGCGCTTGCGGGCCTTATCGGCCTGCTCAACGGCGTGCTGGTCGGCTATGTCGGTATCAATCCCATCATCGCCACGCTCGGCATCGGCACCATCGGGCTGGGCATCGTGCAGGCGGCCGTCGGCGGCGTCATCGTCTATGGCAACAATCCCGCTTCGGCCGAATTCGCCAAGGGCCGGCTCTTCGGCGTCCCGGTCGTGGTGCTGATTTTCCTGCTGATTGCCCTCATAGGCCATTTCCTTCTCTCGCGCTCCTTCTGGGGCAGGTGGACGCTCGCCACGGGCGGCAATTACAGCGCCGCCGAGGCGAGCGCGGTGCCGGTGGAGGCGGTGAAGGCCGGTGCGTTCGTGATCACGGCGTTGGCTTCGGGCGTCAGCGGCGGCCTGCTGGGCCTGACCTTGCAAAGCGCGCGGCCGCTGATCGGCGCCGGCTACGAGTTCAGCGCCATCACCGCGGTCGTGGTCGGCGGCGTGTCGATCATCGGCGGTTTCGGCTCGGTGCCGAGGGCGATCGCGGGCCTGATCTTCGTGCAGCTTCTGACCAACGTCATGGTGCTCGACGGCGTGCGCACGCCGATCCAGGGTTTTGTCCTCGGCATCCTGATCGTCGGCGCCGTCGGCATGGACGTGGCATTGCGCAAGCGGGGGGTGGCGTGATGCGCTTCCTGGCGCTTGCCTCGCGGCACAAGGTGGTGATCATCCTCGGCCTGACGCTGATCATTTCCGCCCTGGCGGTTCCGGGTTATTTCTCCGCATCGACCCTCGGGCTCGGCCTCGACCGGGCGGCGACGATCGGCCTGATCGCCATTGGACTTACGGTACTTCTGGTCGCCGGCCAGATCGACCTCTCCGGCGGCGCCGTGTTCGCGCTGGCGGGGATCATGTCGGTCATCCTGCAGCGCGAGATCGGCATCCTGCCTGCCGCACTTGTCGGTATCCTGGTCGGCATGCTGGCAGGCGCCATCAACGGCGCGCTGGTCGTCGGGCTGAAGGTGAACTCGCTAGTGCTGACGCTGGCGACGATGCTGATCTTCCGCTCGCTCGCGCATTGGATCACCAACAGCCAGCCGGTGACCGGCACCGACATCATGCTTTCGCTGGCGTTCGCCAAGATCCATCTCGAAATCTTCACCATCCGCAGTGCGCTGTTCATCGTTCTGATCGTGCTGCTGCATGTCTGGCTGACGCGTACCATACCGGGCCGAAATGTCTTTGCGGTCGGGTCCAATCCGGCGGCGGCCAAGGAGAGCGGCATCGCCTCCGATCGCATCGTTTTTCTGGGCTTCGTCTTCGCCGGCACGCTCGCCGGTCTCGCAGGCGTTCTCCAGAGCCTCGTCACCAACACCGGTTCGCCCGTCTTCGGCTCGGAACTGACGGTCGCCGTCATTGCCGCGGTCGTGGTCGGCGGAACCCGCCTCGAAGGCGGCAAGGGATCCGCGCTCGGCACGCTTGGCAGCGTGCTGACGATCGGCTCGCTGACCATCGCGATGGAGTTCCAATCCGTTCCCGCATACGTCCAGCAGGTCGTGTCGGGGCTTATCCTGATCCTGCTCGTCGTGCTCGATCGGGCCGTGACTACCAAGGGGAGGGCGCCGGGCACAGGCCCCGCGCTCATTCGCGACAATCCAATCACTCAAGGAGGAAATAGATGATCGGGAGGAAACCTATGGTTGGCAAGAAAAGCATGCTCCACATTACCGCCATGGCGGTAATATTGGCCTCGACGGGCTGGGCCAGTGCAAAGACGGTCTGCTACGTCACGGCCGCGGATTCGCATGCCTATGCGACGCCGGCCAACAAGGCGCTCCAGGCGCGCGCCGGCGAGCTCGGCATCGAGATCCTGAGCCTCAGCCAGGATTTCGACGTCCAGAAGGGCACCGAGCAGCTCAACACCTGCGTCGCGCGCAAGGTTGACGGCATCATCCTGTGGCCGCTCGACCCGCAGGCCTACATACCGGGCCTCGCCCGCGCACAGCAGGCGAACATTCCCGCGATCCTCATCAACTCGCCGATGAGCGACGATGCCAAGCCGTTCATCAAGTCGTTCACCGGGCCCGACGTTTACGAGGAAGGCAAGCTTGCGGCCGACTCGCTCAGCAAGGCGCTTGGCGGCAAGGGTTCCGTCGTCATCATCGCCGGCCAGGCCGGCAACGGCACGACGATCGGCCGCGTCGGCGGCTTCACCGATCGTCTCAAGGAAACCAGCGCCGACATCAAGGTGCTCGATACGGTCAATGCCGATTTCGACCAGCAGAAGGCGCTGGTGGTCAGCCGCGACCTGATCACCCGTTTCGGCGACCAGATCAGCGGCGTCTATGCCAATGACGACACCACGGCGCGCGGCTTCATCGACGCCTGGAAGGAGGCCAATCCGTCCAAGGCGGCACCGCCGATCGTCGGCATCAATGGTCAGAAGGATGCGTTCGAATCGATCCGCACCAACGAAATGTACTCCACCATCGTGCAGTCGCCGGTCGAGGACGGCCGCCTGGCGATCAACACCATGGCGGAGATCATGGACGGCAAGGAGGTCAAGGACCGTTTGCCGATCCCGCTGACGGTCGTCACCAAGGACAATGTCAACGCGGTCGAGCCGGCGTTCTGATCCCTTGGGGCCGGCTCGGTAGAACCGGGCCGGCTCCTTCATCTGCTGGCGCGGACGGACGATCCGGCTGCGCTGCTCGTTATAGGAAGGCTGCCAGCCAAGGCTGCGCGGCACAGTTGGAACTTCCGTTTGCGCCCCGGATTATCCATCCGGGAGAACGCCAATGCCTTCTACGGCCATCCGCAGCACACAGTACCATCCCGCCACCAGGGTGCTTTCGGTCTGGTTCGTACCGAGCGGAAACCGCTATGACTACGAAGACGTGGAGCCCGAGACCTACGCTGCCTTCAAAGCCGCCTCTTCCAAGGGACGCTTCTTCAATGAATTCATACGGGATCGCTACAGGTTTCGTCTGGTCGAACGCGCCCCTGAACGCTGATGCACGCCAGCAACAAAGCGCGGTATCGCGGGACTGTTCGTCGGTCACGAATTCGTGCTGACAGGCATACGCCTAGCAAGATCAGCAACTTAATTGCCGGATATTCGTTTCATGATGTCCTCGAGGCCATGAAATGTCTCAAGTTTACGATCTTGCATCCGGTCTGGTGCGGCGGATCTACGAAAAGCGCATCGACGCGCCGGCGATCCTCGATACCGCCAGCGAATTTCCAAACGCCACTAAGTTCACGGCCGCCTGGCAGGCCATCCGCGACGAAGCGCTTGCCGTGGGCAAGGCGCCCCGCTTCCACGACATCATGCCTGAACAGGCCGACATCTCGGCCAATGACGGTCGCGACTGGCGTATGTTCGTGCTCAAGGCCTACGATGTCGCGGTTCCCCAAAACCTCGCGCGAATGCCGGTCCTCGACCGGCTGCTTGCAGAATGCCCTGAGGTGAAGTCGGCGGCGATCTCTTTCCTGGCTCCGGGCAAGCACATTCCCAGCCATCGCGGCCCTTTCAGGGGCATAATGAGGTTCCATCTCGGCCTGGTGATCCCGCGACAGGCAGATGGTCGTCCGGCGACGGTCATGATGATCAATCATCAGGAGAGGCGGATCGCCGACGGCGAGTGTCTGTTGTGGGACGACACGTTCCCTCACGAAGTGACAAACAACGCCGACAAGCCTCGCGTGGCCCTGCTTTTGGATATCTGGCGTCCACGAATGCCGCCCGACATGGAAATCCTGTCACGGCTGATCGTCTACGGCGTGCAGGCAGGCATGCGCCGCAGAGGCGTGTCCTTTTCTGCGTGAGGAGGCCCGCGGGCCATGGGCTCGCCGAGCGCCTTGGCGCGTCAGTCGCGTGGGCCCGCCACCATCCGTGCGATCCGTGTCATGTCCGTGCTCATTTCACGGTCATCGTCAAGCGGGCTGACAAGGGAGCGCACGGCGGCGAAGGTGCGCTGCGGTCCGTCGCCATGCCGTCGACGACACCGCGCAATTCCACCCCGTAGCCGTAAAGATAAGTTCCATCGCAACGAGATAACGCAGCCGCTCGACGATTTCGGCTGTCTTGGCCATTCCCGTTCCGAAGGTTCGCCGCGGCAACTTCGCAGGCGCATCGCCGCCGGCTTGCAACTCTTCTCGTACACATGGATACCTATATCCGAGAATGAAGCTTTCCCCTAAGCTGACGATACGTGAAATGGGAGCATGGATTGCGCGGATTTGGCGAAGGCTTGATCGAGAGGCCGCAAACGGTTGCCGAGCAGGTCGCCAATGTCTTGCGCGAGGCCATTGCCAGCGGGACCCTGAAGGCCGGCACGACGTTGCGCCAGGATGATCTGGCCGAGCAGTTTGGCTTCAGCCGGATGCCGATCCGGGACGCGCTTCGTCAGCTCGAGGCCGAAGGCATCGTGTCCATCCACCCGACAAAGGGTGCGCACGTCGCCAGAATGGACGGCGACGAGATCCGAGAGATCTATGCCGTGCGCGAACTGCTCGAGTGCGAGGCACTGCGGCTCTCCATTCCCGGCCTGCCCGGCGGCAAGCTGGACGAGGCCGAACAGGTGCTCGATCAGATCGATGCCGAGCGCAATGTCGGCAGGTGGGGCGTGCTGAACCGGGCCTTTCATCTGGCGCTTTATGACGCCTGCGGCAATCGCCGATTGCTCGGCCTGATCGAGGCGCACCATAATGCAGCCGACCGCTACGTCCGTATCCTGTTGTCGAACCTCGACTACCGCGCCCGCTCGCAGACGGAGCATCGCGACCTCTTGGCCACTTGCCGGCGACGCGACGCCGGCGAGGCCGTCAGCGTTTTGACGCAGCATCTGCGCCAAGGCAGCGAGACACTGGTCAACGCCATAGAAGGCGACGGTCTGTCGCGAAAATCTTAGAATCTTTGTCCAATTCCGATGGGCGCGCGTGACGGGCTGTACGCCTTCGTCTAGCCGCTGCCGTCAGGGACGCTGCTTTTCAGCCTGCCTGATTTGATCAAATGGAAGAATTGGTTCTGGATTTCTCCCTGAAAATGCGTTTTGAAGAGCACTCCAAATAAAAGTGTGATCAAATTGGAAAGGCTGGGCTATTGACGGTGCAAAAGGAAGAGATCGACATCCAGAATGCGCTGGCTCTTGCCGAGCGCTTCACGATGGCTGGCCGGCGCGCCTTGGTGACCGGCGGCAGCGTCAGCATCGGCCGTGAGATCGTGCGGGTTTTTGCCGAGGCGGGCGCCGATGTGGCCGTCCATTTCGCTCGCGACGCCGACGTGGCATTCGGGCAGCCGGATGCGGCCGCCGAAGCTGTCCGTGAAATTCGCGGGAAGGGCAGGCGCGGCGTCGCCATCGATGCTGATTTCGCTCGGGCCGGAGAGGCGGCTCGCTGTGTCCAGGCGGCGATCGAGGCGTTGGGTGGTGTCGACGTGCTTGTCGTCTGCGCCTCGATCCAGTACCGCACGCCTTTCCTCGATCTACCCGCCGAGCAGATCGAGCACCAGATCCAGATCAACTTCAAGGCGACGATCGAATTGCTGCAGGCCGCCTTGCCCGGCATGAAGGACAATGGCTGGGGCCGTGTGCTGACGATCGGCAGCATCAACCAGACGCGGCCCGAATCCGATCTCGCCGTCTATGCCGCGCTGAAGAGCGCGCAGCACAATCTGTCATTCAACCTTGCCAAGGATTATGCGCCACACGGGGTGACGATCAACAACCTGTCGCCCGGGCTTGTCGTTACCGAGCGCAATCGCTGGCGCCGCGAGGACGCGGCCAAATGGGCGGAGATCCAGAAGGGGTCCGCGCCGATGCAGCGGGCCGGCGAGGCGCGCGAGATGGCGGGAGCGGCGTTGCTGCTTTGCTCCGACGCCGGCAGCTTCATCACCGGGGCGGACCTGCAGGCGACGGGTGGCCGCCATCTCGGCTGGCAATAGCCGAGATTAACCGGCAAAAGCCGGCTCCGGCAGTCCCGCCACGCCGACGTCGAGTGCAAGCAGGCAACCCGCCAGGGGCTCGTTGGCCAGTTGATCCTCCGTCAGCTTCTGCGTTGCGGTCGTCACGTACAGTGTCTTCAGGCCTGGACCGCCGAAGGCGCAGGAGGTCGGCTGAGTGACTGGCAGAGGGACCAGCCTGTCGAGCCGGCCATCGGGCGCGAACCGTGCCAGCGAGCCGCCCTGGTAGCGCGCATTCCAGAGGAAGCCGTCCGCATCGACGGTGGCGCCGTCGGGCTTTCCAGGCGCCGCGTGCCGGTCGGCGAACAGAGACCACGGCCCCACAAATCCGCTCGCCGGGTCGAAATCCGCCCGCTCTATGTCGCCTTGCCGCGTATCCGTGAAGTAGACGGTACGGCCATCCGGGGCAAAGGCGATCGCATTGGGCACGGCGATCCCGTCGCGGATCCGGCTCGAACTTCCGGCGGCGTCGATCCGGTAAAGCGCCCCGGACGCATGCAGCCCATAGTCCCACATGCTGCCGCAGATTATGCCGCCGCCGGGATCGCACTTCATGTCGTTCAGCCGATGCTCGGGCGGCCCATCCTCCACGCGCGCCAGCAGGCTCAGTGCGCCGCTGGCGGGATCAAATGCGTGGAGACCTTGCCGCAAGGCCACGACGACACCGCCCGATGCTCGTGGAACCACCGAGCCGATGACCTCAGGCATCGGCCACGATGTCACCGCTCCTGTCTCGGGCCGCAGCCTGTGCAGGCAAGGACGCCGCAGATCGACCCAGAACAGCTCTCCGCCCCGCGCCAGCCATGTCGGCGATTCGCCCAGCGTGTCGCCCGTCGACGCCGCGACCTCGAACCCGGCCGTCATTGCCGGCCGATATCGGGTTTGGGATCGACGGCGATGCGCGCCAGGAGGTCGTGTTTGGCCTTTTCGATATGCGCGCCCATCAAGGTCGCCGCCGAGCCGGCATCCTGGCGCTCTATGGCCCGGATGATATGGCGATGATCGTCGATGACGCCATGGAAGCGCCCCTCGTCATAGCCGTAGCGTTGCCAGATCGCCGCCACCAGTAGCCAGTTGCGATCCACCATCGACAGCGCGCCCGGATTGCCGGCCGCCTCGTTGATGACGCCGTGAAAGATGTTGTTGGCATGTGGGACGGCAAGGAAGTCGTCGCTGGCCACTCTTTGCTCAAGCATGTCCTGCGCGGCCTTCAGATCGCGCAGGTGCTCGGCGGTGCGCCTTTCGCTGGCGCGCCGCGCCAGCATCGTTTCCACGGCGCTGCGGATATCGAACAGGTCGATCACAAACGACATGTGGACCGTCCTGACACTGGCGCCGCGATTGGGTTCCAGCACGACCAGTCCCGTGCCGCTCAAGGCGCGCAAGGCCTCGCGGACCGGCATGTGGCTTACGCCATAACGGCCGGCGAGATCGTCGATCCTCAGCCTTGCCCCGAATGGAATGGCTCCGGAAACGATGTCGTCACGAAGAAGCTTCTGAACGTCGGGAATACGCGCCATGCATCCAAGCCTACCCTGATTTGAGCAAATATTGCTCGCACGGCGATCGAAAGAAGTCAATTTTGCCCTTGCCAAGGCGACATTTGATCAAATATTGAGATTTGAAGAGATTGCCACGCTCGCGACGGTTTGGAAACGCCAATGCCACTGCCTGCCTCCGGTGCCGACAAAATCGACGGCCTGCCGCCATTCAGTGGCTACAGGCGGGTCGATGGCCGCGCCGGAATCCGCAATTATGTGCTGATCCTGTGCATCAATGGTTTGGCGCTGCGTGTCAGCGAGCGAATCGCGGCGGGTCTCGAAGGCGCGCTTCTGGCCGCGACGAGCGCGGGCAGGGGGCACATCGAGCCGGACCTCGGCCTGCACCTTGATCAACTTGTCGGTCTCGGCCGCAATCCGAACGCCGCCGCCGTTCTGGTGGTCGGAGTGGATTCGGCGACGACCGAGATGGTCGCGGCCCGCATTTCGGCTTGCGGCAAGCCGGTCGCCAGCGTTTCCTTCGCCGAGCAGCATGAGGACATGCTGTCGGTCATGGGCGAGGGCATCAGGCGCGGCGCGGCGTTGCTGCGCGAGGCTTCGCGGATCCGGCGCGAGAACTTGCCCGGCGCGCAGCTGGTGGTCGGCATCGAATGCGGCCATTCCGACGCGACGTCGGGTCTGGTCAGCAATCCGGTCGTGGGGGCCGCGGTCGATCTTCTGGTTTCGCATGGCGGCACCGTCATTGTCGGTGAGACCGTCGAGTGGCTGGGGGCAGAACATATACTCGCGGCGCGCGCTCGCGATGCAACGGTGGCACGACAGATCCTGCAGGCCGTGGAGCGCAAGGAAGGCTTCGCCGCCGCTTCCGGCCACAGCCTGACCGGCAACAATCCGGGCGAGGAGAATATACGCGGCGGGTTGAGCACGATCGAGGAGAAGTCCCTCGGTGCCCTGGCCAAGACGGGAACTTGCCGCATCGACGGCGTGCTCGGCATGGCCGAGCCGGTCACCGCCGGCGGCCTTTACCTCATGGACGGCCCGTCCTTCTCGCCGGAATCGATGACAGGCTTCGCCGCGGCCGGTGCCCAGATCATGCTGTTCACAACCGGGCCAGGCAACAGCACCGCGAGCGCGCTCGCGCCGACGATCAAGATCACGGCGCGGCGCGAGACGGCTCGCCGGCTGCCTGAGCAGATCGATTTCGACGCCAGCCCGGTTTCGGAGGGGATCGAAACCGTCGCCGAAGCGGCGAACCGGCTGCTGGCGACCATCCTCGATGTCGCCGGCGGCACCCTCACCTTCGGCGAGATTTTGGGGGAAGGGCTCGAAGTTCCGACCCGCGTGCGGGGCTCGTTGTGACGGCTATCTCCTCGAACGATGCCGGCCAAAGGACAATGCGCTTTGCGCGCCTGACCAGCCTGTTCGTGTATTTGCGCACGATGGGCCTGTTCGTCCTTGCCTGGTATGTCGGCTCGTTCTTCGTGCCTTCGAAGCTGCTCTTGCCGTCGCCGGTCGCGGTTGCGCTTGCGCTGCGCGATACGGCCCTCAACGGCGAACTGCTCGGCAATGCAGGGATCAGTCTGGCCCGTCTGCTGGTAAGCGTCGCGGCTGCCGCGGCGGTGGCGGTGCCGCTCGGGCTGCTGATGGGCCGCAGCCGGCTCTGGAACGATCTGCTCGAACTGCCGGTGGAGATCCTGCGGCCGATAGCCGGCATCGCATGGATACCGCCTGCGCTATACATGTTCGGCATCGGCCATCGGCTGCCGCTGTTCATCATGTTCTATACCGCCTTCTTCCCGCTGCTGATCGGCACCGCCGCGGGCGCCGCCGCCGTCGACAGGCGGCTCGTCGCGGCGGCCAGCACGATGGGCCTGTCTGGGCGGGCGATCATGCGGCGCGTCATCGTTCCGGCGGCGCTGCCGGCGATCCTGGTCTCGGCACGGCTTGCGGTGGCGGCCTCGTGGACCGCCGTCGTCGCTGCCGAACTGGTAGGAGCGCCGAACGGCCTCGGCTACGCCATCGAATACTACCGCAGCATGCTGTCGACGCCGACGGTGATGGCTTTCATCGTCGCCATCGGCCTGCTCGGCTTCCTGACGGACAAGGGGTTGCGCTGGCTCTCTGATGTCTTGACTCCGTGGGCGCGGACGGAGGTGGCGCGATGAACAGGTTTGCGCTTCGCCTCATCGTTCCCGTGCTGCTGCTGGTCGTCTGGGAAGCTCTCGCCTCCGGCTCCGCCCAGGCGCCACGCCCCAGCACGGTGGCCGAAACGGCCATTTCCATGCTGCGCGACGGCGATCTGGCGGCCGGTCTCGCCACCAGCCTCGGACGGGTCTTCGCCGGCTTCGCGGCGGCGGCCCTGTTGGCGATCCCGCTTGGCATCGCCATGGGCAGCATGCCGGCCGTCGAGCGCAATCTCGATCCGCTGGTCGAGACCTTCCGGCCGATAGCGGCACTTGCCATCCTGCCCCTGGTTATCCTCTGGTTGGGCTCGGGCTCCGGGGCAGCTGTCGCCATCGTTGCCTATGCCGCCTTCTTCCCGATCCTGATCAACACCATCTCGGGCGTGAAGCGTATCGAGCCCAGTCTGATGCGCGCCGCGCTGACCATGGGGCTGGCGCCGCTGACGCGGATGCGGGTGGTGCTGCTGCCGGCCGCCTTGCCATCCATTCTGGTCGGCATGCGCATCGGCCTCGGCATCGCCTGGACGGCAATCATTGCCGCCGAGCTCGCGGTCGGCGCCAAGTCCGGCAGCAGCGGCGGCATCGGCCAGATGATGTTCGTCTTCTACGCCTACTCGATCAATCTCAACGGCATGGTGGTCTGCATGATCGCGGTCGGCATCGTGGCCTTCGCGCTCGACCGCATCCTGCGTGCCGCACTCGCCTTCGCCGTGCCGTGGAGCCAGCCATGAGCGATGCCAAGATACGCCTCGACGGCGTCAGCAAGTCCTTCGGGGAATCTGCCTCAGTGGTGGCGGTCGACAGCCTGTCGCTGGACATCAAGGCCGGCGAGTTCATGGCCATCGTCGGCCCGTCCGGTTGCGGCAAGACGACCGTTCTCAACATGCTCGCCGGCCTCGACAGGCCAACGTCGGGCACGATGAGCCTGAACGGCAGGCCGATCGAAGGACCGGGGGCCGAACGCGGCGTGATGTTCCAGGACTATGCCCTGTTTCCCTGGCGCACCGTGCGCGGCAATGTCGAGTTCGGATTGATCTATGGGCCGGCCGGGGCGAGGCTTTCGCCCGCGCAGCGTGCCGACCGCGTCAGCCGTACCGTCGAAATGGTCGGCCTGACCGGCTCCGAGGACAAGTACCCGCACCAGCTATCGGGCGGCATGCGCCAGCGCGTGGCACTGGCGCGCCTGATGGCGAACGAGCCGGAAATCCTGCTGATGGACGAACCGCTAGCGGCGCTGGACGCGCAGACCCGCGTCATCCTGCAAGACGAATTGCTGCGCATCTGGGGGCAGGACCGCCCCGCTGCCGAGCGGCGGACGGTCGTCTTCATCACGCACGCCATAGACGAGGCGGTGTTCCTGGCCGACCGGGTCGCGGTGCTAAGCAGCCATCCGGGCCGCCTGAAGCAGGTCATCGACATCGACCTGCCCAGGCCACGCGGCGACGAGACGCGGCGCTCCGGCGATTTCGCCAGGCTCAGCCAATCGATCTGGGAACTGATCCGCGAAGAGGCTTACCGCGCAACGATGAACTGAAACGACAACAGGGAGAGGATTGTCATGAGGAAACTTATGGAAACCGCATTCAACCGACGCGCAGTCCTGAGTGGCGCCGCGGCCGCCGCGCTGGCCATGCCATCGATCGTGCGGGCGCAGGACCGCAAGCCGGCCAAGGTCTCCATCGGCCGTCAGCCTTACGCGGCCGGCAACTCGCCGCTGACGCAACGCATGATCAACGAAAAGCTGCTGGAGAAGGCGGCCGCCGAACTCGGCTACGACCTGACGGTCGACTGGCGCGACTATCCCTCCGCGCTGCCGATGGTGGAAGCTTTCGTCTCCGGCGATCTCGACATCGGCATGTGGGGCAACACGCCGATCGTGCGGCTGCTTTCGCAGGCGCAGCCGATCAACATCCTCACCGTCGGCGAGGGCCACATGCGCATGGTGCTGGCGACCCGCAAGGGCTCCGCTATCAAGAACATCGGCGACCTCAAGGGCAAGACTGTCGGCGCGCTTGTCGGCGGCGACCCCTACAACGCGCTCTCGCAAATGCTACTGCAGGAACTGGGCGACGCCGACCCGCGCGCCTTCGGCATCAACATCGTCAACACGCCGACCCAGGCCGTTGCCGCGTCCCTCCCGGAGGGCATGGACGCGTCGGTGGCGATCTACCCGGCCTTCCTCAAGGCGAATGCCGAAACCGGCCTCACCGGGATCATGAATTCGTTCGGCTATACCGAGGCCGGCTACAGCGGACCCGCGGGCGAGGGCGAAGGCCACATGCTGCCCGGCGTCAAGAAGTCGAAATTCTACCCCGACGGCTACTATTTGCACCGTTCCTTCTGGATCTGCAGCGACCGCATCGTCGGCGACGATGCCGCGCTCGGCCAGGCCTTCCTGACGGCCGCGCAACGTGCGCTTGCCGATCTCCAGAAGATCGACGCGCGGGAGATCTCGCAGTCGGTAGTCAAATATTGGGGGCTCGATCCTGCGCTGGGCGCCAAGGTCATCGGCGACGAGGTGCTTTTCCAGCGCGGCTGGATCTGGCCGACCGAAGGCGATGCGGCGGCGATCAGCCAGATCTCCCAGTTCATGGTTGCCGGCAAGATGATTCCTGAGGCGCTGAGCTGGGACCAGGTCAAGGCCGCCTTCGGCAAGGCGGCGCCGCTGCTTCAGAAAGCCTATGAGGGCACGGGCAAGGTGCCGGACGAAAGCGGCTTCACCGACAAGAATGCCAAGGATCTGCGTGGCCTGCCGGCATGGCAGCTCGACCAGTGGAAAGTGCCGTCCTGAGGAGTTCGGGCGGCACGCGCATTCAGAGTAATTCAGGGAAGGAAGTTGATCCATGACGTCAGTCGGTTTTGTCGGGCTTGGAACCATGGGCGCACCCATGGCCCGCAACGTGCTCAAGGCGGGACACGCGCTGACGGTCTTCGACCTCAATCCCGTGGCGGTGAAAAAACTCGTCGAGGCCGGCGCTCGGGCGGCGGCGTCGCCGCGCGAGGTTGCACAGCAATCGGAAATCGTCATCACCATGCTGCCGGATGCGCCTGATGTGGAGGCCGCCGTGCTCGGTGCCGACGGCATCGGTCATGGCCTCAGGGCCGGCAGCCTCTATATCGACATGAGCACGATCGACCCGCAGACCACCCAGCGTATCGGCGCATGGCTGGCGCAACGCGGCGTCGACATGATCGACAGCCCTGTTGGCAAGACGGTGGAGCACGCCATCGCCGGAACCTCGACGCTGATGATCGGCGGCGATGCCGCCGTGCTGGAGCGCGCGCGCCCGATCCTGTCGAGCATGGGGGCCGACCTCATCCATTGCGGCGGGCTCGGCATGGGGCAGGCAATGAAGCTCACCAACAACCTGCTGGCCAGCGTGCTGATAACGGCCAGCTCCGAGGCGCTGGTCGCCGGCGCCAAGGCGGGCCTGACGCTCGACACCATGATCAACGTGCTGAAGACGACGATGGCCTGGAACCAGCAATTGGCGGTGGCGATGCACAATCGCGCGCTCAAGGGCGACTTCGAGCCAGGCTTCATGGTCAAGCTCGCCCACAAGGATTGCCGGCTTGCCCTGGCGATGAATGATGCGCTCGGCGTCGAGACGCCGGTCGGGGGCGCCACGCTTGCCGTGCTCAGGGAGGCGATGGACGCCGGCATGGCCGGCAAGGATGTTGGCGCCGTGCTGAAGTTGCGCGAAGACGCGACCGGCGTCCAGGTCCGGCTTGCCGGCGCATGACCAAGCCTGGAGCCATAGTGCTGCACGCTGACGACGACGTGGCTGTCCTCGTGGAACCGGTCGAGGCAGGCGCCGAAGTGACGACGCGAGGCGCCCGCGAGGGGGTTGTCCTCAAGGCCGGCGCCGCGTTGCAAGCCGGTCACAAGCTGGCGTTGCACGACCTCGCCGCCGGCTCCACCATACGCAAATACGGCGAGGCGATCGGCCGCCTGACGGCTGCCGTGGCGGCCGGCGACCACGTCCACGTGCACAATCTGCAAAGCCTGCGCGGACGCTGACGCCGGGTCAGCACCCGAACAGGCCAGACCTTATCGATCGACCATGGCCACGCCGTCCTCGCGGTTGCCTCCCGGGCGGTTCACTGCCACATATCGCAACATCATTCGTTCGATATGAGGCCCTCCATGTCCCCCGACAGCCGTCTGCCGGCACGTGCCCTTGCTCCCCGCCGTCATGACGAGATCCTGAGGCGCCTGGGTGCCCAGGGCTCGGTCAGCGTCGCCGAACTGGCCGGCTTTTTCGACGTCTCGCGCGAGACCATCCGCCGCGACCTGAAGCTGCTTTCTGACCAGGGACGGCTCGGCATCGTGCATGGCGGCGCCGCTCGCTTCGAGCCGAGCGAGCCGGCAATGGGCCTGCGCAGCCGGGAGAATGCGCACGGCAAGGCGGCGATCGGCAGGGCGGCGGCCGGCCTTGTCAGCAGCGGTATGGTGGTCTTCCTCGATTCCGGCACCACCACATTGGCCGTCGCGCATGCCATGAACGACCTGCGCGATCTCACTATCTGCACGACCAGCCTGAAGATTGCACTGCATCTGTGCCATGTCCCCGGCATGCGTGTGCACATACTGGGTGGTGAAGTCGACCCAGGCGAGGAGGCCGCTTCCGGCATCGATGCGCTCGATGCAATGGCGCGCTTTCGCGTCGACATCGCCTTTCTCGGCGGCGGCGCGTTGTCGCCGAATGGCGAGGTGACCGATTTCACCAGGGCCGGTGCCGAGCAGCGCGGCCGCATGATCGCGCTCGCCGGCAAAACCTATTTCGTCCTCGACAGCAGCAAGTTCGGCAAGCTGACGCCGCTCAGGATTCCGAATTTCGACCGCGCCGCCGGCGTTGTCGTCGACGCTCGGCCGCAGCCTGCGCTTGCCGACGCCCTTTTGCAAAAAGGGCCGGAGCTGATCGTCGCATCTTGATGTGATATTTTGTGACTTTTTGACTTGATATTTGGCTTTCCTGTGTTAGCTTGTCGGCCACCCTCAAGATGGCGGAACGCTCATGGCACATGAATTTCCAACGCAGGCACGCGTCGTGATCGTCGGCGGCGGCATCATCGGCTGCTCCGTCGCTTATCACCTGACGAAGCTTGGCTGGGCCGACGTCGTCCTGCTCGAACAGGGGCAGCTCAGCGGCGGCACCACCTGGCATGCCGCGGGCCTGGTCGGGCAATTGCGCAGCCATTCCAACATGACCAGCCTGATCAGATACTCCACTCAACTCTATGGCGAACTGGAGGCCGAGACCGGTCTCGCGACCGGCTGGAAGAATTGCGGCTCGCTGTCGGTGGCGCGCACCGCTGACCGCATGACGGTGCTGAAGCGCACGGCTGCCTCGGCGCGTGCGCAAGGAGTTGAGATCGACGTCATCTCGCCGAGCGAAGCCGGCGATCTGTGGCCGGTCATGGCGACGGACGATCTGGTCGGCGCGGTCTGGCTGCCTGGCGACGGCAAGGCCAATCCGACCGATCTCACGCAATCGCTCGCCAAGGGCGCGCGCAATCGCGGCGCGAGGATATTCGAGCGGGTCAAGGTCACCGGCATCACGGTGAGAAACGGCGTCGCCTGCGGTGTCGAGACCGACCGTGGCGACATCGTCGCCGAGATCGTCGTTAACTGCGCCGGCCAGTGGGCGCGTAAGGTCGGGCTGATGTGCGGTGTTTCGGTGCCGCTGCATTCGGCCGAGCACATGTACATCGTCACGGGCCGGATCGAGGGTGTGCATCCGGACCTGCCCGTCATGCGCGATCCGGACGGCTTCATCTATTTCAAGGAAGAGGTCGGCGGGCTGGTCATGGGCGGCTTCGAACCGCATGCCAAGCCGTGGGGCATGAACGGCATCCCCGAGAATTTCGAGTTCGCGCTGCTGCCGGACGATTGGGATCAGTTCGAGATTCTGATGGAAAACGCGCTGGTGCGCGTGCCGCAACTGGCGCAAGCCGAGGTCAAGAAGTTCTACAACGGTCCCGAAAGCTTTACGCCCGACAACAATTTTCTCCTCGGCGAGGCGCCGGAGCTGAAGAATTTCTATGTTGGCGCCGGCTTTAACTCGATGGGCATCGCCAGCGCCGGCGGTGCCGGCAAGGCGCTGGCCGAGTGGATCGTCAACGGCGCGCCGACCATGGATTTGTGGCCTGTCGATATCAGGCGCTTCGCCGCCTTCAACAACAATCCGCGCTGGCTGCATGATCGCGTCAAGGAGACGCTCGGTTTGCATTACGCCATGCCGTGGCCGAACCGCGAGCTGGACACCGCCCGACCCTTCCGCCGCTCGCCGCTCTACGACCGGCTGGCCGCCAGGGGCGCCTGCTTCGGTTCCAAGATGGGCTGGGAGCGCGCCAACTGGTTCGCGGCCCCGGGAGAGAGGGCCGGGAACGATTATGCCTTCGGCCGCCAGAACTGGCATGAGGCAGTCAAGCGCGAAATGAAGGCGACGCGCGAGGCTGTTGCCGTATTCGACCAGACCTCTTTCGCCAAGCTTCTCGTGCAGGGCCGCGACGCCTGTGCCCTGCTCAACCGCATCTGCGCCGGCAATGTCGATGTACCGGTCGGTACATCCGTTTACACGGGCGTGCTCAACGCGCGCGGCGGGTACGAAAGCGATCTCACCGTAATGCGACTTGGTGCGCAAAAATTCCTCATCGTCACCGGTTCGGCGCAAGCGGTCCACGACGCCGACTGGATCGCCAGGAACATCCCACCGGACGCACATGCCATCGTGACCGACGTCACCTCGTCCTACGCGGTGCTGGCGCTGATGGGGCCGCGCTCGCGCGATCTCTTGGGCAAATTGTCGTCGGCCGATCTTTCCAACGCCGGCTTCCCCTTCGCCACCATCCGCGAGATCGATATCGGCTACGCTACCGCCTACGCCAACCGCATGACCTATGTCGGCGAGCTCGGCTGGGAGCTGATCGTGCCGACGGAATTCGCCGTCGGCGTCTACGAGGCGCTGCACGAGGCTGGCGGCGAATTCGGCCTCCTGGACGCCGGCTACTACGCGCTTGATGGCTTGCGCATCGAAAAGGGTTTTCGCGCCTGGGGCCGTGAGTTGACGCCTGACATTAGCCCCTGGCAGGCGGGGCTTGGCTTCGCCGTCGCCATGGACAAACCGGGTGGCTTCATCGGCCGTGACGCGCTGGTCGAGGCCAAGCCGTCGACGGCGCCAGCAAAACGCATCGTACTGTTCACGCTCGACCATGCCGAGCCGATGCTGTGGGGCGGCGAGCTGATCCTGCGCGACGGCAAGCCCGTCGGCGAGGTCCGCTCGGCCGCCTACGGTCACACGCTTGGCCGCTCGGTGGCGCTCGGGCTGATCGAGAACGAGACGGGCGTCGACGCTGCGTTTCTGGCTAGCGGCCGTTTCGAGATCGATCTTGCCGGCGTTCGCCACGCGGCCACGGCACATTTGCGCACCCCTTACGATCCGAAGTCGGAACGGGTGAAAGCGGATGTGGAGGAGATCAGGGCCGCCGCCTAATCCGCCGACATCGAACGCGCCATGTCGAGGAAGGCGCGCACCAGCTTGCCGCCGCTGCGTTCGCGCAGGCAGATCAGCGCTTCGTCCATCAACGTCTCAGGCGCGTCGAGCGCGATCGCTACCAGCCGCGAATCCTGGCCGAATTCGGCCGCCGAGACAAAGCCGATGCCGGCACCCGAGGCGACGATCTCGCGGACGGCTTCACGGCCTTCGGCCTCGATCACCGGCCTGAGTTCGACCTTCGATGCCGCGGCCAGATCCTCGAGCTTCTGGCGCGTCTTGGAGCCGCGCTCCCGCATGACCAGCGATTCCTGCGCGAGTTGCTTGAGGCTCAATGATTTCTTGCCCGACAGCGGATGATCGACCGACGCAAAAGCGATGATCGGCGTCGAATTGAGTTTCAGCACCTCGAAGTCCCGTCCGGTCGGCACCTCGCCCAGCACGCCGATGTCGGCATCATAGCTGTAGAGGCTGCTGATTACCGTCTCGGTGTTGCCGGCGCGTAGCGAAACCTGGACGCCGGGATAGCGCGCGCGAAAACTGCCGAGGATGTGAAGCAGATGATGCGCGGCGTCGGCGACGATGCGCAGCGTGCCGGAGCGCAGGGCGCGCGATTCCGTCAGAAGCTCGAGCGCCTGCTGCTCGGTATCGAACATGCGGTGGGTTATTTCGAGCAGCTTCTGGCCCGAATGGGTCAGCGTGACCTGCTTCTTGTTCCGGTTGAACAGCAGCACGTCATATTCTTCCTCGAGCTTGCGCACCTGGTCCGAAATTGCCGGCTGCGTCAGGAACAGCGCTTCCGCGGCACGTGAAAACCCGCCTGATATCGCCACCTGGTGAAAGGCTCGCAATTGAACGTAGCGCATGTTCTCAGCTTTCTAGATCCGAGTTCCGGCCGCCAACCTATCATAAGCCTCGCAGGCAAAAAGGCATGAAGGAACGATTCTTCTTATATCTGGGGATGATCGCCCACGGTCACGCACGTGTCATGGATACCACGCAGGCTGCGCTCGGCTGGAGGCGCGATTATCCCGCCGGGCAATAATTCGACTGCAAGCCAGATCATCGGGTGAGCTTATACATCAATACAAAATAACGATTTTACAAATACGTCGTTCCAGCCAAGAATGGCCTCACATAAAAAGCAGCGGAGGACACTATGCTCGCCGAGACGAAATTTGCCGCGGAGCCGTTGGCCGGTCCGGCGCTGGGCGAGCCATACCTGCTGACGCCGGGGCCGCTCACCACCTCCTATCCGGTCAAGCAGGCGATGCTGCGCGACTGGGGATCCTGGGACGGCGATTTCCGCGCCATGACGTCAGACATGCGCCGCCGCCTGCTGGCGCTGACCGGCGATGCGAAAGGCGAATTCGACTGTGTGCCGATGCAAGGCAGCGGCTCCTTCTGCGTCGAGGCGATGCTGGGTTCGTTCGTGCCGAAGGACGGCAAGGTTCTGGTCCTGGCCAATGGCGCCTACGGCCTGCGCGCGGCCCAGACCATGCAGTATCTCGGCCGCGCCTATACGCTGATCGACAAGGGCGACTACCTGCCGCCGCGCGGCGACGAGGTGGCCGCCGCCCTCGAGGCCGATCCTGCCATCACGCATGTGATCGCCATCCATTGCGAGACCAGTTCCGGCATCCTCAACCCCGTCGCCGAGATTGCCGAGGCCGTCCATGCCAAGGGCCGCAAGCTGCTGGTCGATTCCATGAGCGCCTTCGGCGCCATCGCGCTCGACGTGAACGAGATTCGCTACGAGGCGATGGTCTCGTCCGCCAACAAGTGCATCGAGGGCGTGCCGGGCTTCGGCTTCATCATCGCCCGCAAGAGCGAATTGGAAGCCGCCAAGGGCCGCAGCCATTCGCTGTCGCTCGACGTCCATGCGCAGTGGGCGCATATGAACAAGACCGGGCAGTGGCGCTACACGCCGCCGACCCATGTCGTCGCCGCCTTCCTTGAAGCGCTTCGCCAGCACGAGGCCGAGGGCGGCGTTGCCGGCCGCGGCGCCCGCTACACCAGAAACCGCGACGTGATGGTGGCCGGCATGCGCGAGCTCGGCTTCGAGACTTTGCTCAGGGATCGCTGGCTGTCGCCGATCATCGTCACCTTCTTCAACCCGGCCCACGCCAACTTCGCCTTCGACCGCTTCTACGAGCTGATGAAGGACAAGGGCTTCATCATCTATCCGGGCAAGCTGACCGTCGTCGATAGCTTCCGTATCGGCTGCATCGGCCAGATGGACGAACATGTCATGCGTCGCGTCGTAGAGGCGGCGGCGCAGTCGCTGAAGGAGATGGACGTCGACACCGCCGCTCCTCCCGCGGCGGCAATCGCCGAGCGCGCCAAACTCGCCGCCTGAAGCGGCAGAATTTTTGAGGATTTCGATGAACCAGATGTCTCCCATCAACGTCGCGGTCAACGGCCGCACCTACGCCTGGCCACGTGTCCCGGCCATCGCCATCTGCCTCGACGGCTGCGAGCCGGCCTATCTTGAAGAAGCCATCAAGGCCGGGCTGATGCCGGCGCTGGTCAGGATCAAGCAGAAAGGCACGGTGCGTTTTGCGCATTCTGTCATTCCGAGCTTCACCAACCCCAACAATCTGTCGATAGCCACAGGCCGCCCGCCGTCGGTGCACGGCATTTGCGGCAACTACCTCTACGAGCGCGAAACCGGCAAGGAAGTGATGATGAACGACCCGCGCTTTCTGCGCGCGCCGACCATCTTCCAGGCCTTCTACGATGCCGGCGCCAAGGTCGCGGTGGTCACCGCCAAGGACAAATTGCGTGCGCTGCTCGGCAAGGGTCTCGCCTTCGACGACGGCCGCGCGCTGTGCTTCTCGGCCGAAAAATCCGACACCACCACCAAGGCCGAGCACGGCATCAACAATGCCTCGAAGCATTTTGGACTGCCGGTACCGGAAGTCTATTCGGCCGAACTGTCGGAATTCGTCTTCGCCGCCGGCGTCCAGCTGCTGAAGGAATTCCGCCCCGACATCATGTATCTGACCACCACCGACTATGTGCAGCACAAATACGCGCCCGGCGTGCCCCAGGCCAACGCCTTCTACGAGATGTTCGACAAGTACCTGGCCGAGCTTGATGCGCTGGGCGCGGCAATCGTGGTGACCGCCGACCATGGCATGAAGCCCAAGCACAAGCAGGATGGTTCGCCTGACGTCGTCTATGTCCAGGACCTGCTCGACGAATGGCTGGGCAAGGATGCCGCGCGCGTCATTCTGCCGATCACAGATCCCTATGTCGTGCATCACGGCGCGCTCGGCTCGTTCGCCACCGCCTACCTTCCTGACGGCGCCGATCAGGCCGACATCATGGCGCGGCTGGCGAAGATCGACGGCATCATGCTGGTTGTCGACAGCCCGACCGCCTGCGAGCGTTTCGAACTGCCGGCCGACCGCATCGGCGACATCGTGCTGATCTCGACGCAGAACAAGACGATCGGCACCTCGGAACACCGCCACGACCTGGCAGCCCTCAACGAGCCGCTGCGCTCGCATGGAGGGCTGACCGAGCAGGAGGTGCCGTTCATCGTCAACCGCGTGCTGGCCGATTTGCCTGATGAGCCCGTGCTGAGGAACTTCGACGCGTTCTACTACGCGACGATGGCGGCCGCGCAGGCTTGATATCGAGCGTGATTGTCGACCCCCACTCCGCCGAGCTTCGCTCGGCACCTCTCCCCCGATCGACGGGGGAGAGGAAAGGCGCCAGGGCTAGCGGCGGCTTAGCCCGGAAACGTGGTGGCGCCGACCTCACCTGATTTCCTCTCCCCCGTCGATCGGGGGAGAGGTGGCCCGAAGGGCCGGAGTGGGGGTCGACAATCCGTTGCACCACTTTCTCCTTCGAATTGCTGGAACGGAACCGATGACCAAGCTCGATACTTCGATCAAAGTCCGCCACGAACCGATGCGCATAGCTGGTCGCAAGGTCGACGCCGACGGCGTCGTTCCTGTCCACTACCCCTATACCAATGCGGTTATCGGCACCGTGCCCGCCGGCCGCGCCGAGCATGCCCGCCAGGCCTTCGAGATCGCAGCCGGCTACAGGTCGAAGCTGACGCGCTACGAGCGCCAGCAGATCCTGTTCCGCACGGCGGAAAAACTGGCGTCGCGCCGGGAAGAAATATCTGATCTCATTACGCTCGAGCTCGGCATCTCCAAGACGGATTCGCTCTATGAGGTCGGCCGCGCCTATGACGTGTTCACATTGTCGGCGCAGATGTGCATCCAGGATGACGGCCAGATCTTCTCCTGCGATCTCACCCCGCACGGCAAAGCGCGCAAGATCTTCACCACGCGCGAGCCGCTGAAGGCGATCTCGGCGATCACCCCGTTCAACCATCCGCTCAACATGGTCTCGCACAAGGTGGCGCCGGCGATCGCCACCAACAATTGCGTGGTGGTCAAGCCGACCGAACTGACGCCGATGACGGCGCTGCTTTTGGCCGACATCCTCTACGAAGCCGGCCTGCCGCCGGAAATGCTCTCGGTGGTGACCGGCTGGCCGGCCGACATCGGCAACGAGATGATCACCAACGACAATATCGACCTGATCACCTTTACCGGCGGCGTGCCGGTCGGCAAGATGATCGCCCGCACCGCCGGCTACAAGCGCCAGGTGCTGGAGCTCGGCGGCAACGATCCGCTAATCGTCCTCAACGATCTCTCGGACGACGATCTGGCCAGGGCCGCGGATCTCGCCGTCGCCGGCGCCACGAAGAACTCCGGCCAGCGCTGCACGGCGGTCAAGCGCATCCTTGTCCAGGAAAGCGTCGCCGACCGCTTCGTGTCGCTGGTGCTGGAGCGGGCCAGAAAGATCCGCTTCGGCGACCCGATGGACCGTACGACCGATCTCGGCACCGTCGTGCACGAGAAGGCGGCGGCACTCTTCGAAGCTCGTGTCCACATGGCCGCCGGGCAGGGCGCCGAAATCCTCTACAATCCGGGCCGGCAAGGCGCGCTGCTGCCGCCGATCGTCGTCGATCGCGTGCCGCACACATCCGAACTGGTGATGGAAGAGACGTTTGGGCCGATCATCCCGATCGTGCGCGCACCGGACGATGACGAGGCGCTGATCAGGCTGTCCAACTCGACCGCCTTCGGCTTGTCCTCGGGCGTCTGCACCAACTCGTTCCCCCGCATACAGAAATACATTGCCGGCCTTCAGGTCGGCACCGTCAACATCTGGGAAGTGCCGGGCTACCGCATCGAAATGTCGCCCTTCGGCGGGATCAAGGACAGTGGCAATGGCTACAAGGAAGGCGTCATCGAGGCGATGAAGAGCTACACCAATGTGAAGACGTTTTCGCTGCCCTGGTCCTGACTGGACCACTCGGCTGACAGAACAACAGAGGGAGCGTTCCACGCTCCCTCATTCGCGTTTCGGAGAGGGTAATGGTCGCGATCAAAGAGCTTGTCCATACCGAGGGTGATTCCAACACCACGGCGGCCCGCAGCCGCTGGGATTCCGGCCAGGATGATCCGCGCATCCGCGGGCTGCTTGACCGCGACGCTTCGGCCTTCATGCACCAGAGCCTGTCCAGCCCCTGTCTTTCGACGATTGCCAAGGCCGAAGGCATCTGGATCGAGGACACCGCCGGCCGCCGTTTCATGGATTTCCACGGCAACAGCGTGCACCATCTCGGCTATGGCCATCCGAAGCTGGTCGCCGCGATCAAGAAACAGCTCGACGATCTCTGTTTTGCGCCGCGCCGCTTCACCTGCGAACCCGCTGTCGAACTGGCCGAGAAATTGGCCGAGCTGGCGCCCGGCGATCTCGGCAAGGTGCTGTTCACGACAGGCGGTTCCGACGCCATCGAGGTGGCGCTGAAGATCGCGCGCGCCGCGACCGGTCGCTTCAAGACGGTTTCGTTCTGGGATGCCTTTCATGGCGCCGGCTTCGGTGCCGCAAGCGTCGGCGGCGAAGCGACCTTCCGTTCCCATATCGCCGGCCCGATGATGACCGGCACCGAACATGTCGCGCCTTGGGACGGCTACCGCTGTCCTTACGGCCACGGCACCCTGGAAGCCTCCGGGCTCGCCTGCGCCAACATGATCGCTTATGTGCTCGGTCGCGAACAGGATGTGGCCGCGGTCGTCGCCGAGCCGATGCGGGCCACGCCCAACCCGCCCCCGCCCGGTTTCTGGAATCGGGTGCGCGAGGCCTGCGACCGGCACGGCACGCTGCTGATCTTCGACGAGATACCGACCGGCCTTGGCAAGACCGGAAAATTCTTCGCCCATGAGCATGACGGCGTGACGCCGGACATCGTCGTTCTCGGCAAGTCGCTCGGCGGCGGCATCCTGCCGATCGCCGCTGTCATCGCCCGCCGCGATCTCGACGTCACCGGCGGTTTTGCCATCGGTCACTACACCCACGAGAAGAACCCGGTGACGACGCGCGCGGCGCTGACGACGATCGATATCATCCTGGAAGAAGGACTGGTCGAGCGTGCGGCCGAGCTTGGCCGGCATATGCTGGGACGCATGCAGGATCTGATGGGGCGCTCGCCCCATGTCGGCGATGTCAGGGGCAGGGGGCTGATGGTCGGCGTCGAACTTGTCGAGGACCGTACCTCGCGCCAGCCCGCGCGCGATCTTGCCGAACGCGTCTTCTATGCCTGCCTCGAACGGGGGCTGAGCTTCAAGGTCAGCCACGGCAACGTGCTGACGCTGTCACCGCCGCTGGTGATTTCGAAAGCCGATCTCGACCGTGCGCTCGACATCGTCGAACGCGCTGTGCTGACAGCCTGACCGTGAAGGCCGTCCGCACCGACCGCGAGCTCGAATGTCCAGGCATCGATGCCGGCTTGCGGGCAAGGGGTGTCGAGCTGGTGACGCTGCCGGACGGCATTTCCGAGGCGGAGCTCAAAGCCGCGGTCGCCGACGCCGATCTGCTCTTGATGTGCTACACGCCAGTCACTGCGGAGGTGATCGACGCGGCGCCTAGGTTGAAGGGCATCGTCAAATATGGCGTCGGTATCGACGCCATCGATATCCCCGCTGCCATGAGGCGCGGTATCCCCGTCGTCAACGTGCCCGAATATGCCGAGGAAACCGTCGCCGAAGGTGCTTTCGCCATGATGGTCGCGCTGGCCAAGCGGCTGCCCGCCATCACCGCGGCGGTATCGCGCGATGGCTGGATCTGGCCCGAGCCGCGCTGGCTGGGACGCGACATTTCAGGCGCCACGCTTGGGATCGTTGGTTGTGGCAAAATCGGCCGCAGCATGGCGCGCATGGCCGGCCACGGATTTCATGCGCGGCTTCTTGGCTTCGATCCTGGTGTCGACGCCGAAACGATGCGCGCCGCCGGCATCGAAAAAGCCGACGACCTCCAGGCAATGCTTCGCGCCTGCGACTTCGTCTCAATCCATTGCGTGCTGAACGACAGCACGCGCGGCCTGATCGGCAAGGCTGAACTCGCCTGTCTCAAACCTTCCGCCATCATCGTCAACGTCTCGCGCGGCGCGCTCATCGACGAGGCGGCCCTTGTCGAGGCGATCGTTTCCGGGCGCATCGGCGGCGCCGGGCTCGACGTCTATTCGGTCGAGCCGCTGGCCAAATCGGGCCATCCGATGGGCGCGCTTTTCGGCCGCGAGGACGTCATACTGTTCCCGCACCTCACCTTCTTTACGCATGAGGCGATGCGCCGGCTCGAGGACGACACGCTCGCGCGCTGCTTTGAGATTCTCGACGGCCGGCCGGTGACCGTGCGCTCGTCCGACCCGCGGTTGCGGGCGCAGACTTCTGGCGTTTCATTCGTCTGATCATCACCTGCTCGAACGCTTCGACGGCCTGCCCTGAGCAGGCCGAAATATGTCACGACATGACTGCGACGGTTCCATGACAACTATCAGATGAAGTTTGCCTGTCATAAAATAAATAGATTTTACTTATCGATCTCCAATCCCCAGAGTTGCCCTTAACGACGACGCTGCCGGCACCCATCGAAGCAGAAGCAGCCGGCGCGGTCGCCACAGTGCATCGCAGAATGTGCCATCAATCAAAAAGGGGAACTGGACATGAAATCACGCAACGCAACCATGGTCGCGGCTTTCGCCGCGTTGCTGGCGTCGGCTGCCCTCGTCGGACCGGCGATGGCAGATGGCGTCGTCACCATCTACTCCGCCGATGGCCTGCATGACGGCAACGGCAGCTGGTTCGAAACCGAGTTCGCCGCCTTCACCAAGGCCACCGGCATCAAGGTGCAGTATATCGAGGCTGGTTCGGGCGGTGTCGTCGAGCGTGTCGCCAAGGAGAAGTCGAACCCGCAAGCGGACGTGCTGGTGACATTGCCGCCCTTCGTGCAGCGCGCCGCCGCCGGCGGCCTGCTGCAGGATTACAAGCCCGAAGGGGCGGACCAGATCGACGGCGGCACCGACAAATACCGGCCGCTGGTCAACAACTACATGAACTTCATCTACAACAGCGCCGTGCTTTCGGAAGCGCCGAAGAGCTACGACGACCTGCTGGACCCGAAATTCAAGGGCAAGATCCAATACTCGACGCCCGGCCAGGCCGGCGACGGCACCGCTGTCATGCTGCAGATCATCCATGCCTTCGGCGGCGAGGATGCAGGTTTCGAGTTCATGAAGAAATTGCAGGACAACAATGTCGGCCCCTCCGCTTCGACCGGCAAGCTGACGGCGCTGGTCAACAAGGGCGAGCTGCATGTCGCCAACGGCGATTTGCAGATGAACATGTCGCAAATGGCCGACAATCCCAACATCAAGGTGTTCTGGCCGGCGGGGCCTGACGGCGTGCGCTCCACCTTTGCGCTGCCCTATGAGATCGGCCTGGTAACCGGCGCGCCCAATGCCGACAACGGCAAGAAGCTGATCGACTTCCTGCTCTCAAAGGAAGCTCAGTCGAAGGTCAGTTCCGTGGCTCTTGGCCTGCCGGCCCGCAAGGATGTGACGCCGAACGACGCCAATTTCGCGAAGGCGCAAGAGGCGATGAAGGGCCTGACCATCTGGTCGCCGAACTGGGATGACGCTCTGGCCAAGCTGCCCGACTACGTCAAGCGGTGGAACGAAGCGACCGGAAGTTGATCCCTGCCAATCCGGAGGACCATGCCATGTCGGCCGCCGCTTTTACTGGGACCAGTGTCATGGACATCGACGCCGCGAAGGTTCGCGGCGCCGGCTCCAACGTCCATTTCGACAAGGTCGTTGTCGCCTATGGCGCGCATGTCGTTCTGCATCCGCTGACCCTGGATATTGCTCCCGGCGAGATACTGGCGATGATCGGCCCGTCCGGCTCCGGCAAGACCACCGCCTTGCGGGCGGTGGCCGGCTTCGTGCGGCCGAGAAGCGGACGAATCCGCATTGGCGCGACGGATGTGACCGATCTGCCGCCTTATGAGCGTGGGCTCGGCATGGTGGTCCAGAACTACGCGCTGTTTCCGCATATGCGGGTCGAGGACAACGTCGCCTTCGGCCTCAGGGCTCAGGGCGCCGACAAGGCGCTGATCGCCGAGCGGGTCAAGGATGCGCTCGGCACCGTCGGCATGGCTGCCTATGCAGCACGTTATCCGCGCGAGCTTTCCGGCGGCCAGCAGCAGCGTGTCGCGATTGCGCGCGCTCTTGCCGTGCGGCCCCGCGTGCTGCTGCTTGACGAGCCGCTTTCGGCGCTGGACGCACAGATCCGCCGCAATATGGTCGAGGAGATCGCCAGGCTGCACCGCAGCCTGCCGGGCCTGACGATCCTCTATGTCACTCACGACCAGACAGAGGCGCTCACCCTCGCCGACAAGATCGCCATCATGCGCGACGGCTCGGTCTGTTCGCATGGACCGACGACCGAGCTCTACCGCCGCCCGCCCAACCGCTTCACCGCCGAGTTCCTCGGCCGCGCCAATCTCCTGCCGGTCACCATTGCCGAGGCTGCCGGCTCCAAGGGTTTTGCCGCGGCAAGGCATGGCGACGCGGTGCTGATGGGCACCGGCCGTGACGAGAAGGCCGGCGACAGGAGCCTGCTTTGTATCAGGCCCCAGCACCTCAGCCTGACGGCCGATGGCGACCATACCAATCGCATTGTCGGCACGCTCCTGGAGGTGCACTGGCAAGGCGAACTCACCCATCTCGTGCTCGATGTCGACGGCACGACGGTGCGCGTCTCGGCGACGAGACTGCCGATGGCCCTGCCGGAACCCGGCGCCAAGGTGCCGCTGTTCTTCGCGCCCACCGACACCTCGCTCGTTCCGGAAGACGCCGGTGTCTGAGGCTGTCGCTATCGCCTCGCCAGCGGTCAGGAGAGAGCCTGGCAGATTCTGGATCGTGCCGCCGGCCGCACTCCTGGCCCTGCTGTTCTTCTATCCGCTGGCGCTCATCGCCCGGCAGGCCTTCCTGGACGACAGCGGCGTTGCCAATGTCGCCGAAGTGATCCGCGTCCTGCATTCGCGCTTCTTCCTCAACGCGCTGATCAACACGGTGACGATTTCGATTACCGCGACTGCCGGGTGCCTGATCGTCGGTCTCGTGCTGGCACTGATCCTGGCCTTCGTTCCGTTCCCCGGCAGCGGCTTCATCGCCAGGCTGATCGACACCTTCATCGCATTGCCGACCTTCCTGGTGACGCTCGCCTTCACTTTCCTCTACGGTTCGGCAGGCATGCTCAACGCGGGACTGATGGAGGCCTTTTCACTGCCGTCGCCGCCAGTCGATTTCCTCTATTCCACCTGGGGCGTGGTGCTGGCCGAGGTCACTGTCTACACGCCGTTCATCCTGCGGCCGCTGCTTGCCGCCTTCTCGCTGGTGGACCGCGGCCAGATCGAAGCGGCAAGCGTGCTCGGCGCGCGGTCGTTCCGCATCGTGCGCCAAATCATCCTGCCGGCTGCCATCCCGGCGCTCATTGCCGGCGGGAGCCTCTGCCTGCTTCTCACCGTCAACGAGTTCGGCATCGTGTTGTTCATCGGCGCCAAAGGGGTCATCACGCTGCCGCTGCTGATCTATGGCAAGGCGATCCAGGAATCGGCCTATCAGGTCGCCTGCATCATCGCCCTGATCAACATCGCGCTGTCGCTCGGCCTGTTCGGGCTTTATCGTTTCGCAGCCGGCCGGCTGGGGGTCTAGCCATGCTGGTCTGGTCCCGCTCCGGTCGCCTCGTTCTGTGGCTTCTCTTCGCGCTGATCTTCGGTGTGCTGTTCCTGGCGCCGCTTGCGGTCATCCTCTTGTCCAGCCTTGCCGGCCAGTGGAACGGGGTGCTGCCGAGCAGCCTGACGACGGAACACTACAGCGACGTCCTGCATGGCGCGGCCGGCGATGCGGTCAAGGCGAGCCTTCTCACCGGTTTTGCAGCCAGCGCGCTGGCGCTGGTCAGCGGCACCTGGGCGGCGCTGTCGCTGCGGGTCCAGGGGCACGCGCTGCGGCGCCTGCTCGGCCTGTTGTTCTTCATCCCCAGCGCCGTGCCTTCGGTCTCCGTCGGCCTTGGCCTGCTGGTCGCCTTCAGCCATCCGCCGCTGCTGCTCAACGGTACGATCGCGATCGTCATGATCGCGCATTTCGTGCTGATATCGGCCTTCACCTTCGGCAATGTGTCGGCCGGACTGGCGCGGCTCTCGCCCGACTTCGAGCAGGTGGCATCGAGCCTCGGCGCGCGGCCGGCCTACCGCCTCTGGCACGTCACCTTGCCTCTGCTCGCACCCTATCTGGTCGCAGCGTTCGGGCTCAGCTTCGCACTGTCGATGGGTGAACTCGGCGCCACCGTGATGGTCTATCCGCCGGGTTGGGTGACGCTGCCGGTGTCGATCTTCAGCCTCACCGACCGAGGCGACATCTTTGCGGGAGCAGCGCTCACCATGATCCTGGTGGTGGCGACCCTGGCGCTGCTGCTCGGTTTGGAGCGCATCACCGCCCGCGCCACCGGATCGTAGCGCTGCCTCAGCCGGGTTTGCGTTCGACGATGTAGATGTGATCCGCGGCCAACACAACTTCGTCGCGCTGGTTGATCACCTCGCAGCGTTCGATCACCCGGCCCGCGGCCGGCCGCTTCGGATCGTCCTGCTTGGCCGCGATAGTGGTGCGCGTGCGGATCGTGTCGCCGATGAACACCGGCTTGGTAAAACGCAGCCGATCATAGCCATAGGAGAAGGCAACGGGATTGACGACGCTTGCCGTCAGTCCGATGCCGACCGAGAACACCAGCGTGCCGTGCGCGATGCGCTGGCCGAACGGCGTCGTCTTCATGAACTCGGCGTCCATGTGGTGTGGGAAGAAATCGCCGGTGTGTCCGGCATGGACGATGAAGTCGGTCTCGGTAATGGTCCGGCCGCTGGTCAGCCGCGAGGAGCCGATCTCGTAGTCTTCGAAATAAATGGTCTGTTCCATGTCCTGCCTTACGGCTTTTCGGCCAGCGGCGTCGCCGGCGCCGCGCTCGATTTATAGGCGGCTTCCACCAGCGCCATCGTGTTCCAGGCGTCCTCGACCGAACTGACCAGCTCGTCGTCTTCTCCGTAAGCAAAGCGCTGGACATTGGCCATACGCCCGACAAAGGCATCGGGGAACCATTCGCCGGCGAGTGGCACGGCAATCCAATCCGTCCCGCCTTTCGGGTATATTTCCAGGACGTCCGGTTCGCCGCGGGGATAGTCGAGGTTGAGGCCGAGTTTGAGATAGGCCGCGCCCTCGGTGCCGCAGATGCGGAATTCGCAGGCCTGGTGCCGGCGCCCGAACTTGTGGTCATGGTTGATCGACAGCGCGCAGCGCACGGTGTCGCCATAGTCGAGGATGGCGCTGGTGCGCGTCTGTGCCACCGTATGGTTGGGATGGCCGAGCGTCTTGGCGTGCACCCCTCTTGGGTCGCCAAGCAATTGCCTGACGAGGTCCAGATAGTGGATCGAATGCATGGCGATCTCGACACGCGGCGCCTTGAGCAGGAATTCCCACAGTTCCCAAGGTGTGGCCAGCGCCAGCCAGGCGTCGAAGTCGACGACCTCGCCGAGCCATCCCTTGGCGATGGCATCCTTGAGCGCCAGCATCATCGGCGCGAAACGCAATTGGAAATTCACCGCAGCCTTGAGCTTCCTGGCGCGGCAGATTTCGAGGATTTCGGTTGCCTCGCCGAGATAGTTGCCCATCGGCTTCTGGATCAGTGCGACCGCCCCCTCGGGAAGCGCCTTCAGGATCTCGGCATGCCGACCGGGCGGTGTCGCGAGATCAAAGATCGCATCGTTGATTCCGGCGGCTTCTTCCACGGAGCGGAATGCGGTGACACCCCATTTCTCGGCCAACGTCCGCGCCTTGGCCTGGTCCGGATCATAGAGGCCGGCAACCGGAAACTCGGCCTTCCGGTAGGCGGGAAAATGGGCATCGCCGACAATCGAACCTGCGCCGAAGGTGACGATCGGCCGGGGCTTTGTAGGCTTAGGCCAGGACTGGATGAGTGAGGCAGGGTCGAAACCGCCTTCAGTCATGATGGAAGACCTCGTCCATCGAAGCCCACCATTCGCCCTCCTTGCGGGTCGCCAGCGGCTCCTGGCAAGGCATGCAGAGGGCCCACCATTCCTGTGTTTTCGGGTCTGCCGCCATCTTGGCCATGTCGGCGGCATAGTCGGTGCCGTGGTATTCGAAATAGGCAAACAGCAGGTTCTCCGGCCGCTTCAGGTAGATCGAATAGTTCTCGATGTTGCAAGCCGAGATCATGGTCAGCACGTCGGGCCAGACGGCGGCATGGAGGCGCACATACTCCTCGACCTTTTCCGGCTTCAGTCCCAGAACCATTCCCATCCGCTGCATGTTCGTTCCCCTATTTCGTGATCGCCGTGGTGAATTCGGCGATGCTCATGGCCTTGACCGCGTCCCAGTCCCAATCGATGCCGATGCCGGGCTCGTCGGGTGCCAGCGCCTGTCCATCCTCGATGCGCATGCGCTTGCCGGTCAACTGGTCAAGCTGCGGAATGTACTCGACATACCGGCCGTTCTGAACAGCGCAGGTGAGGCTGACATGCAATTCCATCAGGAAATGCGGACAGACCGGGATGTCGAAGGCCTCCGCCGCATGCGCCACCTTTAGCCAGGGCGTGATACCGCCAATGCGACCGACATCGACTTGCACGATCGAAGAGGCGCCTTTCTGCATGTATTCGCGGAAATGCCTGATGGAATAGAGCGACTCGCCGATGGCAATCGGCGTCTGCGTCGAATTCGACAGTCGCACATGGCCATCGATGTCGTCGGCCGGCAGCGGCTCCTCGATCCAGGCGAGATCGAGTTCACGCAGCCTCGCTGCGCGGCGGATCGCTTCGTCGACGGAGAATCCCTGATTGGCGTCGGTCATGATCTCGTAGCCGTCGCCCACCGCCTTGCGCACCGCCGCCAGCCGCGCCAGATCTTCCGATCCGTGCGGTTTGCCGATCTTCACCTTCGAGCCGCGAAAGCCCTTGGCCTTGGCGGCCAGCGCGTCATCCACCAGCGCCTGTGTCTCGATGTGCAGCCAGCCGCCCTCCGTCGTGTAGAGCGGGCAGCGGTCCTTGGCGCCGCCCGCCAGCTTCCACAGCGGCAGACCTTGCTTCTTCGCCCGCAGGTCCCAAAGCGCGGTGTCGATCGCCGCGATCGCGATGGCCGTGATCGCGCCGATCGTGGTGGCGTGCGTGGCGAATTCGAGATCGTGCCAGATCGCCTCGATCATGTCGGGGTCGCGGCCGATCAGGCGCGGCGCCAGATGGTCGGACAGGAGCCGCATCACGGACGAGCCGCCGGTGCCGATCGTATAGCTGTAGCCGGTGCCGACGGCGCCGTCGGAATCGGTGATAGTGACGAGAGGCGTTTCCTGGCTGACGAAACTCTGGATCGCGTCCGTGCGCTTGACCTTGGGCACAAGGTCCACCATCCGCAGTTCTATCTTTTCGATCGTGGCCATGTCGTCAGCTCCGCAATGACTTTCCCGTGTCGGCGGCAAACAGATGCGCCTGCGACAGGTCGAGGCTCATGGCCACCCGCTCGCCCGATCTCAAAGCTCTTGGGTTCAGCATGCGCGAAACCCAGTCTGCGCCATTGAACTCGACGAACACCAGCGTCTCGTTGCCGAGTGGTTCGGTGACCGTGATCGGCAATTCGATCTGGTGGACGTCGGCCGCACCACCGGAACTGATACCATGGCCGGTCGGGTAGATGTCGTCGGGCCGCAACCCGAACACCACCTTGTTACCCCTGGCGACATTGGCTTTGAATTGGCTAGGCAATGGCAGCTTTTCGCCGCTGGCGAAAACCAAGTGGCCGTCATCGATCGTCGCCTCGTGCAGATTCATCGGCGGCGAGCCGATGAAGCCCGCGACGAACCGCGTCGCCGGCCGTCGGAACACCTCGTCTGGGGTGCCGACCTGTTCGATATGGCCGTCGCGCATGATGACGATGCGGTCGGCAAGCGTCATCGCCTCGACCTGGTCATGGGTGACATAGATCACCGTCGACCGCACCTTGGCGTGCAGCTTCTTGATTTCGGTCCGCATCTGCGTGCGCAGTTTGGCGTCGAGATTTGAAAGCGGCTCGTCGAACAGGAACACGTCGGGATCGCGTACGATGGCGCGGCCCATGGCGACGCGCTGGCGCTGGCCGCCGGAAAGTTGCGACGGGCGACGGTCGAGCAGCGTGTCGAGGCCGAGGATGGCCGAGGCTTCGGCGACGCGGCGGTCCATGTCTTCCTTGGCGGCCCCGGCAATCTTCAGCGAGAAGCCGAGGTTCTCGCGCACCGTCATGTGGGGATAAAGCGCGTAGGACTGGAACACCATCGAGATGTTGCGCGAACGCGGCGGCAAATCGTTGACGACGCGGCCGCCGATCTCGATCGAGCCGGCGCTGATCTCTTCGAGCCCTGCGATCATCCTGAGCGTCGTCGACTTGCCGCAGCCGGAGGGGCCGACCAGCGCGATGAATTCGCGGTCCGCGATGTCGAGGTCGATGCCGTGCACGATCCCGACATTGCCGTAGCGCTTGGTCAGCTTTTGGAGGGAAACCGTTGCCATGGGATCAGCCTTTCACCGCGCCGGAGGTCAAGCCGCCGACAAGGTGTTTCTGGACGATGTAGGTGAGGGTGAGCGCCGGGATGATCATCACCACGGCGAGCGCGCACATGCCGCGCCAGTCGATGGTGAATTCGGCCGTGTAGTCGAGCAGGCCGACCGGCAGGGTCTTGGCGCTGACCGAGCGGGTAAGCTGCGAGGCCAGCGCGAACTCGTTCCAGCAGGTCAGGAAAGCAAAGATCGCGGCGGAGGCGATGCCCGGCCCGGCAAGCGGGAACTCGACCTGCCAGAAGGCCTGCCAGCGGGTGCAGCCGTCGATCTGGGCGGCTTCCGCGAGGTCCTTCGGCACCTGGCGGAAGAAGCCGTCGATCAGCCAGATGGTGAACGGCACGTTGAGCGCGACATAGGCCAGGATCAGCCCGAAATGCGTGTCGATGATGCCGAGCCGCACGTAGAGGAAGAACAGCGGCAGCGACAGCGCGATGCCCGGCACCGTGCGCGTCAGCATCAGCCCGAGAAAGACGCCCGACTTGCCGCGAAAACGGTAGCGCGCGAAGGCATAGCCGCCGGCCATGCCGATGGCCACTGCGATCACCGTCGAGGTCACCGAGATGATCAGCGAGTTGCGGAAATACTCTATGACCGGGATGCCGCCCTTGCCGATGCCTGAGAACATCGCGACATAGGCGTCGAACGAGATCTGCTGCGGGATCCACACCGGCGGCTTGGCCATGATCTCCACCGTCGGCCGCAGCGACGAAAGCACGATCCACAGGCCGGGCAGGCAGATGGTCAGCATCGCCAGGAACAGGCCGATGCGATAGGCGATGCCCAGCAGCCGGCGCTTGAGGCGGGCGGAAGAATTCTCGTCCATCACCACTCCGCACCGATCTGCGTGCGCGCCGCGGCGAGCTTGTTGAAGAAATAGACGGTGAAGGCGATCGACAGCAGGATCGAGAAATAGGCCATGGCGTTGGCCATGCCCATGCGCCCGTCGCTGTAGGCGGTGCGCGCCACCAGCGTCCACAAAAGCTCGGTGCGGCCCGCCGGCCCGCCATCGGTCATGATCTTGACGATGTCATAGGCGCGCGCGACGTCGAGCGAACGGATGGTCATGGCGATGTAGGCGAAAGGCATGACGAACGGCCAGGTCACATAACGGAATGTCTGCCACGGCGTGCAGCCGTCGACGCGCGCCGCCTCGATTGGCTCCTTGGGCATGGCGAGCAGCCCGGCGAGGATCAGGATGGCGAAGATCGCCGTCGACGACCAGATCTCGGCGATCGAGATGGCGATGAAGGCGAGATGGCCTTCGATCAGCCACGCAATGGCATCCCTGGTGATGCCGAGCGATTGCAGGGCGTTGTTCACCAGGCCGATATTGTCGTTGAACATGAACTTGAACTGGAAGCCGACGAGGATCGGCGAGAACATCATCGGAAACATCATCAGCGTGCGCAGGATGCGCTGGCCGCGCGTCGCCTTTTCGACCAGCATGGCGAGGCCGAGGCCCAGCAGCATTTCGAGATTGAGCGCGATGGTCAGCAACAGAACCGTGCGGCCGAACGCCCACCAGAAATCGGCGTTCGCCAGGATCGAGAGATAATTGCGGAAGCCGACAAAGACGAAGAACGTTTCGGGCTTGGTCAGGCGGAACGGCGTGAAGCTGGAATAGAGCGACAAAAGCAACGGCACCACGACGACCGCCGCCAGCACGATCATCGCCGGAAGCAGCAGCAGGAATGGCGCGGATGGCTTGAAGCCCTTCATTGGGACCCTGTGAGTTGCATTCGATTGCCGCCTGTCGAGCCGGGCGGGGCAGGCATCGTCATCGTGGAACACCCGAGGCAGTGCGCGCCCTAAAACGCGAGCGCCTCCCCCATGACTGATGGGGGAGGCGGCCTTGGGAGCGGTTCTACAGCTTGCCGGCGTCTTCGAGGATTTGCGTCGCCTTGGCGGCGGCTTCGTCGAGCGCCTGCTTGGACGTCTTGTCGCCGAGGATCGCCGCCTGCAATTCGGGATAGACGGCGTTCGAGATCTCGATCCATTCAGGCGTCTGCGGCACCGCGAAGGCGTGCTTGGCTTCTTCCTGGAAGGCGGAGAGGACCTCCTTCTTGTAAGGATCGTTTTCGGCCTGCTTCAGGTCCCAGTCCCAGACCGCGGTGCGGGTCGGCAGCGGGCCCGCGGCGGCTTCCAGCTTCTGGCTGTCCTCGTTGGTCAGCCACCACACCAGCGATGCCGCGGCCTCCTTGTTCGGGCAGTTCTCGGTAACCGAGAAGCCATGGAAACCGGACCAGCCGGTGCGCTTGCCGGACGAGCCTTTCGGCGCGACCTTGACGCCGACATTGCCGGCGACCTTCGACGACTTCGGATCGTTGAAGAAGCCGGCCCAGCCCGGCCAGTCCAAGTTGATGGCGACGGTGCCCGAGGCAAAACCCTGGCCCAGATCGTCCCAGAGATAGTTGGTGGTTCCGGCCGGCACGGCCTTGGCCTTGTAGAGGTTGACGAACCAGTCGAGCGCCCGCACGCCGGCTTCGGAGTTGAAGACCGGCTTGCCGTCCTTGTCGAGATACTCGCCGCCCTCGGCCACCACCATCTCGTAGAAGCGGCCGTTGATCGCCTCTTCTTTACCGGCGAACTGCGTGCCGTAGAAGTTGGGCGGGTTGGCGAAGAACTCGGCCTGGTCGGTGACTTCCTTCCAGGTGTCCGGCGGCACCAGATCATAGCCGTATTTCGCCTTGAACTTGGCCTTGTTGTCGGCGTTCTCGTAGAGGCTCTTCTGGTAGTAGAGGGCAGAGACGTCGAACTGCGCGCGCGGCAGCATCTCCAGCTTGCCATCTATGGTCGCCGCCTTGATCGTCGATGGCACGAAGGCGTCGATCTCTTCCTTGGGCAGCAATTTGCTGAGGTCGGTATAGAGGCCGGTATACTGCGGCGCGAAGGAGGAATGGTTCCAGCCGACGCACCAGTTGGTGCTGCCCGAGGCGATGTCGGACTTCAACTCCTTGTCGATGTCGAAGCCGTTCTTCTTGGTCAGGATGTTGACCTTGGCGCCGGTCGCCTTCTCCCATTCGGGGATGCGCTCGTAGAGCTTTTCATATTGCTGGCCGCCGATCAGCTTCACGTCGACGGTGACGCCTTCGAACTTGCCGGGCAGGTCGCCGGCAAGGGCTGCGCCTGCGCCTGACGCGAGCAACAAAGCGCCGGCGCACACGCCGGAAAGCAGTCTGTTCATTGGTATCCTCCCTGGGTGCGCCTTGGCGGCGACCGCAACTCGTCTGATGACAAGAAGCGCTACATTCATATACAAACAAAACATTCATAGAAACGTCAAGGCGAAATTTGTTTCCGTCGGCGGCGTTCCTGCGTATATGAAGAATCGATTTCACTGGAGGGAACGCCCATGGATGACAGCGAAGACGAGCGGTATCGCGCGCCTGCGCTCGACAAGGGGCTCGACATCCTGGAACTGCTGGCCGGCGTCGACGGCGGCCTGACGCAGGCGGAAATCGCCAAGAAGCTCGACCGCAGCCCCAACGAGTTCTACCGCATGCTGGACCGGCTGGTGCGGCGCGGCTATGTCACGCGGCTCGACGGTGACCGGTATTCACTGACGCTCAAGCTGTTCGGCCTGGCGCAACTGCACGCGCCGGTGCGGCGGCTGGTTTCCTACGCGACGCCGTTGATGCGGGAGCTGGCGGAGACGTCGCAGCAGGCCAACCAACTTGTTGTTTTCGATCGCGGTTCGGCCGTGGTGATTGGCCAGCAGGAGGCGCCGAACTACTGGGGCATCTCGATCCGGGTCGGTGCCCACATCAGCCTGTTCGACACCGGTTCGGGACATGTGCTGCTCGCTTTCCGTTCGCAGGAGGAGCGCCAGATGATGATCTCCGAACATGTCCGCAGCACCGACAATACGGCGCAGCCGCCCGAGTTCTTTGCCCGTCTCGACCAGATCAGGGAACGGGGATATGAGATGATGGCCTCGATGCAGACTGCCGGCGTCTACAATCTGTCGGCACCGGTGCGCGGCTCCGACGGCAAGGCCATCGCGGCGCTTTCGATTCCTTACATTACCGTCGTCAACGCACCGTCCGCGCCGGACATGACCCGCACCATCGAACTGCTGCTGGCCACATGTGAGAAGCTATCGCGTCTGGCCGGGTCGGCCGTCGGTTCATCGGCGTAATTCTTATTTGAATGAAGAATTCCTCCGTGAGATGATGTGAAAGATACGGGAGGAGCCCTGCCATGATCATCGACACCCACCTGCACCTCATCGACCGCTCGGCCTTGCGCTACCCGTGGCTTGCCGGCGTGCCCGCTCTCAACCGCGACTTCTCCTATGAGGAGTACGGCGTGGAAGCTCAACGTGTCGGCGTCGAGCGTGTGCTGCATATGGAGGTCGATGTCGACCCTGCCGATATCGAGGCCGAGACCGAACGTGTCGAAGGCCTGTCGAGACAGGCCGGCAGCATGCTGGCCGGGGCGATCGCCGCCTGCCGTCCGGAAGAGGCCAATTTTGCGGCCTATCTCGAGCGCCAGCGAGCAAAGCCGTTCGTCAAGGGTTTTCGCCGCGTCCTCCACGTCATGCCCGATGAACTCTCGGAAGGCGCGCTATTCCGGGACAGCATCCGGCGGCTCGGCGGCACCGGGCTCACCTTCGATCTCGTCGTGCTACCGCATCAGATTCCCAAGGCGATCGCGCTCGCCGATCTGGCGCCCGACGTCCAGTTCGTGCTCGACCATTGCGGCGTCCCCGACATCAAGGGCAATGGCGAGCATCCGTGGCGCGAACACATGAGCGAAATCGCGCGGCGTCCCAACGTCGTGGCCAAGATTTCCGGCGTCGTCGCCTATGCGGATCCCGGCAGTTGGACGGTCGAGACGCTGCGGCCCTATGTCGAACACACGATAGGTTCGTTCGGCTGGGACCGCGTCGTCTGGGGCAGCGACTGGCCTGTCTGCACGCTGGGTGGCGGTCTGTCGACCTGGGTGGCGGCGACTCATGCGCTGCTTGCCGGCTGCAGCGTTTCGGAACGCGACAAGCTCTTGTCCGCGAACGCCCGCAAGCTCTGGCGGCTTTGACCGGCTCTGCTTGGGGTTCTTCAGATCGTCGCCGAAACGTGCCGTTCGCGCCCGTAGAGCGAAACCAGCAGCACGATGATGAAGCCGAGTGCTGCCTGCACCGCCGAGGGCTGGAATCCGAGCCCGATCAGCAGCGTGTGGATCTCGGTCAGCACCAGTACGCCGGCGATAGTCCCGAGATAGCTGCCGCGCCCGCCGACCAGCGCCGCGCCGCCGACGACCACGGCCGCGATGGTCTGGAACAGGTATGGCTGCCCGACATCGCCATAAGCCGAGCCGGTGAAGCCGAGCAGCAGCACGCCCGCCGCCGCGGCGAAGAAGGCGCTTGCCGCATAGGTGATCACCCACATGCGGACGGGATCGATCAGCGCCAGCGGCGCGGCACCCGGATTGCTGCCGAGTGCGTAGAGCCGGCGTCCATAGGGCGTCCGCTCCAGCACCAGGACGACGAGCGCTGCCAGAACGACGAGACAGGGCACCAGCCATGGAACCGGCAGTGGCCCGGCCGATCCGCCGATCGACACGAAGCTCGAAACCGCCTGCGGCGCGGAGCCTGAAGGGAAGCCCGCGGTCCACAAAAGCACAAGCCCTTGCACGACCATGCCGATGCCGAGCGTGACGATGAGCGGCTGGATGTCGAGGCTGCGCGAGATCAGCCCGTTCACGCCACCGATAAGGATCGCCAGCACGCCGACGAGGCCGCAGACGAGGACAAAATTCCATCCGTCGCCGTAGAGTTGCGCGGCCACGACATTGGCAAAGCCGATGACGAAGGGGATCGACAGGTCGATGCCGCCCATGATGACGACCAGCGTCTGCCCGATCGAGGCGACGGCGAGCAGCGAGGCAAGCACCAGCATGGCGCGCACCGCAAACGGGCTGGAGTAGCCCGGAATGAGGATGGTGCCGGCAAGATGCAGAAGGGCAGCGACGCAGAAGGCGCCGACGACACGGGCATTGGTTGTCGCGAATAGATTTCGGCCAGCCATGTCAGCGCCTCCCCATGGCAAGGCGTTCCTGCAGCGCGGTCAGCATCACCGCCAGCACCAGTATGGCGCCGTAGGCGATCTGCAGCACGAAGGTCGAGACGTTGAACGTCGTCAGCACGCTCTGCAGCAGGAAGATGTCGACAGCACCGATCGCGGCACCCGCGACGCCACCACGGCCGCCGGCAAGACTGACACCGCCGAGCGCCACGGCGGCGATGGCGATCAGCGTGTAGGTCGGGCCGATGTTGGGATCGGCCGACCCGATCAGCGCAGTCAGCATCAGTCCGGCGCAGCCGCCCAGGATGCCGGTCATGACATAGGCGATGAAGCGCACGAGCGTGACGTCGACGCCGGCCGTATAGGCGGCGCGATCGTCGCTGCCGACCGCCATCAGCTGGTCGTAATAAGGGCTGCGCCGCACCAGCCACCAAAAAAGGAACATCAAGGCGAGCGGCAGAAGCGAGAGTGGGCCCGCCAGGGCTTTCAGCCAGGCCGGCGCCGGGCCGATCGGCGCCGGCAGGATGGTCAGCGTCACCCCCGTCAGGATCAGATAGGTGCCGAGCGTGGCCACGATCGGCTGGATGCGCACGATGGTCGCCAGGAAACCGTTCGCCGCCCCGACCAGCGCACCGATGAGCAGCGCCGCCGGAACAAGCGCCAGCGGCGAGGATATTCCGGCGCGCAGGAAAAGCACCTGGATCACGATGGCGTTGACGAAGCCCATCAGCGGCCCGACCGAAATATCGATGCCGCCGCGCCCGGCGAGGATCACCGGCGTCGAGGCGATGGCCGCACCGATCAGCGGCGCCGCCAGACCAACCAGCGCACCCCAGGAGCCCGGCTGGAACCGTGCCGGGCTCAGCATCAGATTGATCGCCAGCAGGGCGATCAGCAGTACGACGGCGAAGCCGACGCTTCGGCCGAGGGACAGGATGCGTGCGAAGGGTCTCATGCTGCGCGTCCGAACATGGCTGCGATCACGTTCCCGGTGGTCATCGCCTGGCCGGCGATTTCCGCCACGACTTCATTTTCGCGGAACACCAGCACGCGATGGCAGAGAAGAAGGATCTCCTCGATCTCGCTGGACAGGATGACGAGCCCCATGCCGTCGGAAGCCAGCCCGCGAAAGACGTCGTAGAGAACATGCCGGGTCGCTACGTCGACGCCGCGCGTCGGGTCGTTGAGAAGCAACATTGCGGGGTCCAGCGCCAGGGCCCGCGCCAACAGCACCTTCTGCTGGTTGCCGCCGGACAGGGTGGTGATCGGCGCGTCGGGCCGAGGCGCCGATATCGACAGCCTTTCGCGATAGGCCTCGTAGCGCGCCTTGCGCGCCGCCGGGCTGATCAGGCCGAGGCGGGTATCGCGAGACAGCGTCGAGACGGCGAAATTGTCGAGCACCGATTGCGTCGGGAAAATGCCGTTGGCACGCCCGCGCGGAAGATAGGCGATGCCGCTCGATACGGCCTTGCGGAAGCCGGTGATGGCGCGGGATGCGCCGGGCAGATCGAGGGTTATCGAACCGCCAAGCGGCGCGACCAGGCCGGCGAGCATCTCGAGGAAAAGCTCCTGGCCGTGGCCATCCAGGCCGGCGAGCCCAACGATCTCGCCGGCGGCGACCGCCTGCATGATCGGGCTGGCGTCCGGTGCGATGACGAGGTCGCGGATAGTGAGGGCGGCGCGATCAGCCATGCGCCAGCTCCGCGGCGGTGCGTGGCGCCATCGCCTTGAGAAGCTCCGCCGGCGTCGAAGCGCCGCGCTCCTCGGTGCGCACCACGCTGCCGCCGCGCAGGATCGAGATGCGATCCGAAAGCGACGTCACCTCATCCATGCGGTGGGTGATGAACAGGATCAGGCAGCCTTCGCCGGCAAGCGTGCGCATCAGCGAAAAAACGGACTCGCGGTCGGCGAAGTCGAGTGCTGCGGTCACTTCGTCGAGGATCAGGATCTTTGGATCGCGCACGACCGCACGAGCAAGAACGACGAGTTGCTGTGCTGCGAGCGGCAACTGCCCGGCGGGCATGTCGAGCGGAACGTTGGTGACGGCGAAACATTTGAGGGCGGCGGCTGCCCTGTCGCGCCGCTCGTTGCGGGGAACCGCGCGCCGGACCAGGCCGTCGAGGCCAAGCAGGATATTGTCGGTCACGCTGCGGTCCGGCGCGATCAGCACTTCCTGGAAGACCGTGGCGAAGCCTTGCGCCTGGAAGGCCGAGGGGGTTCCGCCCGAAAACGGCCTGCCTTGCAGCAGGACCGTGCCGCTGTCGGGCTGAACGATGCCGGACAGCAGCTTGACCATGGTGCTCTTGCCCGAACCATTCTCGCCCAGGATGGTGTGGATGGTTCCTGCCCGGAACGCGATCGAGGCGTCCGCAAGCGCGACCGTCTCGCCATAGCGTTTGGATATGTTTCTGATTTCAAGCATGTCGCGTTTCGAAGCTGGCAAGCCGGCCCTCCGAAAGGAGCCGGCTTGTCGAGGTCTTATCTGGCCCAGGCGTCACTTCGCGCAGGCGTCTGGCACCTTCGAATAGTCCCATCCCTTGGTCGGCGCCGGGTTGGAGAAATAGGCGTCGAGCCATTCTTCCGGCATCGGATCCTTGGGCGGCACCGGGAAGATCGATACGGCATCCGTCGTCATGCAGTCCTTGTACCAGGCGCCGAGATCGGCATTGTGGACCGGCGGAATCGGAATGAGCAGCGTGTTCAGCTTCGGCTTCTGGCCGTCGAGCATGCGTTCGCCGACGCGAAACAGCGTTTCGGCGGTCCAGTGCGGCAGCACGGCATGGCCCTCGAAGCGGTACTTGTCGGGATTGGCCTTCCAGTAGCCCAGGGCATCGCCGGTGATCGAACCGGTGATCAGCGGCGCCGGCCGGCCGGCTTCGGCGAACGCCTCCGCGACGACGCGGCTTTCGCTGCCTGTCGGCCACACCGCATCGATCGGCGCCGGGTTGGTGGCGATCGCCTGCAGCACCACCGTCTTGGTGACATTGGCCGTCCAATTGCCGTTGACCGTGCGCGAGATCTTCAGCTTGGGGTTTTCCGCCAGCGCCTTGTCGGCGCCCTGGCGCTCCTGAACCACGATCGGGTGGCCGGCGATGCCCTCGACCAGCAGGATGCTGGCGCCATCAGGCTTGGCCTTGCCGATCGCCGTCATCATGTCGTAGCCCCAGCGCGCATAGTTGGAATCGACATTGATCGCGTTCGGGCTGGTCACCGAACCGGCGGCGGTGATGAACGGGATGCCGGCCTTGGCGGCCGCATCGATGGCGTCATCGAGCGCTGTTGCCGAGCCCGGGATCGAGGTGATGATCGAGCACTTCTTGTCGATGAAGGCGCGGATCTGGTTGATCTGCTGGCTGGCGTCGTTGTTGGAATCCGACACTTCGAAGCTGGAGACGGTGCCGTCGGCGATCAGTCCGTCGACCAGGCGCTTCAGCTCCTTGGTGACGGTGACCCGCCAGGGATTGCCCTGGTAGGATTCCGAATGGCACCATTTCCATGGCTTGGGCGGCGGGGTGAAATTGTCCCAGGCCGATGGCAGCACCTTCTGCGGCGCGCCGTCATATTGCGCCTTGAGTTCATCGGGCAGCCCGCTGATGACGCCTTGCACGTCTTCGGCAAAAGCTGTCGTTGCGAGTGAGGCGAAGGCGGTTGCGGCCACAAGGCCGCGGATCAGGCTTTTCATTTGTCTCCTCCGTTCGATTTTTTCAGGCTCCTCCACCGGCAGTGCCGGTCGCCTGTGCCGCGGCGCTCTGCCGAAACAGGCGATTGAGATCGGCAATGACCTGGCTGGAACGATGCCCTGAGGTCATGCCGGAATTGACGCGGTCGGACGCGGCCTGCTGGAACGCCATGTAACCATCATGGCGAGGCCGCACCCATGCGCCCTCCAGGGTCGCGCGCGTATCGCGATAGAAATTGCCGGTCGCCGCATTGACGGCCTGATCCTCCCAGGCCGCGGCGTGGCCGGGCTGTCCGCCGGCCGCGGCATAGGGGCCACGCTGGACCTCGCCGCTGGCGAGCCAGTAGGCGAAATCGGTTGCCGCCTCTTTCGCCTTCGAGAAGGCCGACACCGCTATGCCTGTGCCGCCAAGCGCCGTGCCAATCGGGCCGCTGGATCCGACAACAGGGATGTCGCCAAATGCCAGGCGATGTGGGCGAAACCCGGCCATCGCGTAGGAAACATAGCCGTAGATCAGCGGTGCGCAGACGATCGGGGATCCGGCCTGCGCCATCCGCTCCGAAACGGCGATCGGATCCATCTCGAAGCAGGCCGGGTCGACCAGCGCGGCAATCTCGCGCATTGTCTCGAAGACTTCGCTGCCGGCCTCGCCGTCGATGAGATCGTTGGATGGGTCGGTCGCGCAAGCATGCCCGAGATTGCCTGCGAGCGTGAAGAACACCATCATCGAATGCGGTGGCCGCAACGCCAGCAGCACGCGCCCCTGCCGGGCGAGATCGAGCACTTCGCTCCATCGCGATGGCGGTGCGCCAAGCGCATCGGGCCGCCATGCCTGCACCTGCGTCGCGGCATCGATGGGAAACGCCCACTGCCGCCCCTGCCATGTGTAACTCGGATAGGACTGGCCGACGCTGCCGGAGGAAAGTGCCGCGCGTTCCGACTCGCGGCCGGCGACATCGAGCGGCTCCAGGCAGCGTTCGGCGGTGATCTGGCCGACATGCGGATGGTCGATGACGATCAGATCATAGGCGCGCGCCAGTTCCTCGACCGGGAAGGACTCGAAGTCCTGCAGCGAACGCTTGTCCCATTCGACGGCAATGCCGGTTTTCTGCTTCCACAGCGACGAGCAGGCGACCATCGGATCATAGCCGCGCGGATGGTTCCAGGTCATGCCCCTGAGCGTGGGCTTGAGGAAGCGCGTGGTCAGAGGCCGAACTCCTCGCGGATCGCGGCGCTATGCTCGCCGATGCGCGGTGCTGCCCGGTCGACCTTGGCCCTGATGCCGTCGACCCTGAGCGGCGAACTGGTGGTAAGGATCGAGACATTGTCCTCGCGCGTCACCGTCTGCAGCATGTCGAGCGACTGGAAGCCCCCGCTTGCCAGCATTTCCGGCCAGGTCAGCACCTTGGCGCACCAGATGTCGGCGGGTTCGAGAACATCGAGCCACTCGTCGACCGTCCTGGTCGCGATCCGCTGCGCGACGATCGCCTTGATGTCGTCGCGCGCAGTGAACCACGATGCCGGCTCGTCGCGGTAGGGCGCCAGTTCCTCCAGCGACAGCAGGTCGGCGAGTTTCGGGATTGGCGTCATGGCGATGGCGAGATAGCCGTCCTTGGCGGGATAGACGCCGTAAGGTGCCGACAGATAGGCATGCGCGCTGCGGAAGCTGGAGCGGCGCGGCAAACGGCGGCCGTCATTGAGATGCGTGGTCAGTACCTCGAACTGGAAGTCGACCAGCGCTTCCAGCAGGCTGGTTTCGATATGGCTGCCCTGGCCGGTGATGCCGCGCCGCACAAGGGCGGCCAGTATGCCTTGCGCGCATGCCGCGCCCGCCAGCATGTCGCCGATAGCAAGCCCGAACGGCACCGGCCCCTGGTCCTCGTCGCCGTTCAGCCACATCACCCCGGAGCGCGCCTGCGCCAGGAGGTCCTGGCCGGGCCGCTTGACCCATGGGCCGTCCTCGCCATAGCCGCTGATCGAGGCATAGACCAGGCGCGGGTTGATCTTGCGGACCGCCTCGTAGTCGAGGCCGAGCCGTTCGATGACACCCGGCCTGAAATTCTGGATCAGCACGTCGGCCTTCGCCAGCAGGCCGCGCAGCGCCTTGAGATCCGCCTCGTCCTTCAGGTCGATGACGAGGCTTTCCTTGGCCCGGTTGATGGCATGGAAGATGGTGGAATCACCGCCGATCTCGGTGTCGCTGAGATAGAGCCGGCGCGACAGGTCGCCGCCGTCCGGACGCTCGATCTTGATGACGCGGGCGCCGAGATCCAGCAGCCTGAGCGAGCAGTAGGGCCCGGACAGGAACTGGCTCATGTCGACGACGACGAGACCGGCAAGCGGCAATTCGGCTGCTGCCGGCATTTCTACTTCTCCGTCTTGCCGAGGAAATCGGCAGGGTTGCGGTACTTCACCGTCTGCAGATGCTCGCAATAGAGAACGAGTTCGCCTTCGCCCTTGAACACCTGGTAGCTGGCGCGGATCAGCCCCATGTCCTTGTAGCGCGGCGTCTTGTCGAGGTTGGACCGGATCGAATAGATCGTATCGCCGATGAAGACGGGCTTTATGAAGCGGAGCTTGTCGTAACCATAGGAAAACGCGTTGACGCAGTTGGTTGCGACGAGCCCCAGGCCAGCCGAGAAGACGAAGGCGCCCGCCACCAGCCGCTTGCCGAAAATGCCCTCTGTCTCGGCAAACATCTGGTCCTGCACGTAAGGATGGATGTCGAGCACCAGCGTGTTGAACAGGTGGCTGTCCCCTTCGGCCATGGTGCGGCGCAACGAGCGGATCTTCTGGCCGACCGGCCAGTCCTCGTAGAACCAGTTCTCGGCGTTCCAAACCGGCAAGGCGGCATGTTCCGCGGGCATGTTGGCCGGATGCGTCGAGGCGACGCCGACGGTCGGTGCGAAGTCGTTCATCGCTGGCTCCGCTGGCACTGCGCAAGGCACGGCACAAGTTTCGGAACACGCGTCAAGGCGCCAGATTGCACGACGTCTCCTCCCGTCAATCTTCTTTTGTAAATACTATTTTCACATATGGGGTTGCGTTGCAAGCGAGGACGGGCGAAATTTTGGTTGTTTCCGCTGCGCTCGAGCGCCGGCGAAACAGGGAGAAAAACATGCGCGATGCCTGTCTGGTCTTTGTCGGCAGCCTGAACCGGGAGGCGCCCTATTTTCAGGGCGCACGCGGCGTCGGCCTCGGCGTCTACAGCTTCGACGAGGAGACGCTGGAAACACGAAAGCTGGCCGAGACCAGTGACATCGACAATCCGACCTTCCTTTCGGTGACGCCGGACGGTTCGCGCCTCTACGCCAATTCGGAAGTCTTCCCCTGGCGCGAAGGAACGGTTTCGGCCTACGGCTTCGACCGCGCCTCGGGCACGCTCACTTACCTGAACAAGCAGCCGTCACTCGGCAGCATCACCGCGCATAACACCATCACCCATGATGGCACGAAGCTGCTGGTCGCCAACTACGGCATGGGCGAGGGCGGTCCGGATCGCGCAGTCGCGGTCTATGGCTTCGACAGCGATGGCGCCTTGTCGGCTCCTCTGGCCAGCGTTTCGCACAAGGGCACTGGCCCGAACGCAGCCCGGCAAGAGCGCTCGCATGCCCATAGCGTCACCGAAACCATCGCCGGCGGAACGGCCATTGTCGCCGATCTCGGCATCGACCGGCTGGTGTCCTACCGGATCGAGCACGATGGCAATCTGACCAAACTGGCCGAATCCGCTTTGCCGCCGGGCGCCGGTCCACGCCATCTCGCCTTGCATCCGAACGGCCGTTTTGTCTTCGTCATGAACGAGCTGGATTCGACCATCGTGTCGATGGCGCTGGACAAGGCAAGCGGCAAGCTCTCGACCATCGACGCCAGGCCGGCCGTGCCGGCCGAGGCGCGCCAGGCCAATCACTGCGCCGATATCCAGATCTCGCCCGACGGCCGCTTCCTCTACGGCTCCAACCGAGGCCATGACAGCGTGGTCATCATGGCCGTCGACCAGCAAAGTGGCGCGCTGAGCCTCGTCGGCTATGTCCCTTGCGGGGGCGCCACGCCGCGCAACCTGGCGCTGACGCCGTCCGGCGGCCACCTGTTCTCGGCCAACCAGAATGCCGACCGCATCTCGATCTTCGCGCGCGACGCCGAGAGCGGCGGGCTGACCGACACCGGCCGTGCCATCGAGATCGGCACGCCGATGTGCGTCAAGATCGTGCGGTGAACCGTGCGCGACATCGGCATCGAGCTTCGGACGGAAACGGGCCGGAGCTCAGGCCGGGCGATCCGGGTTGACGGGTGCCTTCGCCGGAGCTGTTGACGGGCATTGAACGAAAAAAACCCGCCTGCGCGGCGGGTTCCTGGCGCAACTCAGCACCATAGATAAATATCTACCATAGTTGCCTTCACCCAGTCAAGAAAAAATTCCTATCTTGAGAGCTGCCGGCCATGGAAGGCTGCTGACACAGCCGGACCGGCCGTCGTCAGGCCGCCTTTGTCAACGCGAGTTCGCACGCTGGAGCTCAGGCCTGTTGGATTGCCGAGAGCTTCCAACTCGAGCCATTCTGACGCGTGAAGGTCCACAGCTCCGTCGTCTCCGTGGGATGATCCTCGTCGCCCTCGACGACCTTGCCGCTGGCCCGTTCGCGCATCACGTCGCGCGATTCATAACGCAGGGCCGCCGTGGCATAGTCGCGGTCATCCTCGCGCCAGCTTTCCGCGATGTCGGCCTGCAGGAGGGTGACGTCGGATACCTCGTTCCTGAGGCCCTTCTTCGCATTGTCGGCCAGTTCTTCAGAGAGATAGGACACCATTTCGGGAGTCGTCGTCTTGCGCAACGCGGCATGATCCTCACGCCCGAACGCTTCCTGGACATCGCTCAACAGCTGCTGGAATGCGTCGAGGTCGGTCTGGGCGAGCCGGATTTCATCGGAACCGGTGGCCGCCGCGGAGCCTCCGCCTGAACCGCCGCCAAAGCCGGGAATGGCGAAAGAACGCGCATTATTGGCATCGCTCTGTCCGGCTGCGCGGTTTTCAAATCGCGAGGCATTGCCGGCGCCGGCGAGCGCAGGGGCGGGGCCACGCGCGGATTGCGACCGGAAGAACCTGATTGCCAGCATGATGGCGCCACCGATCAGCACGGCCTGCAGCAGGAAACCGAACATGCCCGCCAGCCCGCCGAAGCCCTGGCCCAGGAGCAGCCCGATCAGGCCGCCGATCAGCAGGCCGCGCATCATCGTTCCACCGAAGCCGCTCATGAAGCCGGGCCTCTGCGGGCTGGCCTGCGGCTGCCGGGCCGCGGTGTTCACGCCGGTATTGGGCGTCATCGAACGCTCGACCGGAGCGGTCGGCGCCGGAGCGGTCCTGGTTGGCGGCGCTGATTGGAACGTGCGCATGCCGCGGCTGCCGAAACTGCCGCCGCGACGGGCCTCGGCATGGTCTACCGCGACCATGGAGAATGCCAGGAACAGTCCGGCAAACAGGGCGGCAAATCGGCTTGTGCGGGAAATCATCTGGACGGACCTTTATCGATGGGTTTCGGAAATTCTCGACAGACGTCGGGCCGGCTACCGGCGTGCGGTCAATCGAACAGCTCTTCGAAGAACGATTTCTTCCGTTTCGGATAGCGGTGGCCCTGCGAGCGCGCATAGTCGTCATCGCGGTCCCGGCCATGCTGGGGCTGGGAGAACGCTGCCGGCTGTGGCGCGGGCGAGGCCTCCTTGGCCGATCGCTCGATGATCTTGTCGAGTTCGCCTCGGTCAAGCCACACGCCACGGCACTGCGGGCAATAATCGATCTCGATACCCTGGCGTTCGCTCATCACGAGCGCGACGCGGCAGGAGGGGCAAACCAAACCAAGAAGGGAAGAAGATGTCATATGGGGCTCCAAACCAAAAGAGATGAGCCCGCTTGACCGAAAGGATGGAAACGGGCCCGTTAAAGCGGTCCGACATCACGGTCGCGAGATGCGACAGTCAGAGGGGCCCGGCCCGCATGCGAGAATTAGGAACGCAGAGCGGCGCCTTCAAGAGCGACATTGTCCGCGAGGATCGAATTTGTTCGTCATTGCGCTTCGAGCGCTGGGTACCGCGCCTGCGCCAACGACCCCGGCGTCCCTGCTCAGACCGTCACCACGATCTTGCCGAACTGCTCGTTCGATTCGAGATAGCGATGCGCCTCGACGATCTGCTCGAACGGGAAGGTCCTGTCGATGATCGGCTTCAGCGCGCCGGCCTCCAGCCCTTTGAGGATGAACGCCTTGGCGGCTTCCAGCTTTGCTGGGTCGCCGGTGATCTCGTGGACGAGGTAGCCGCGCAGCGTCAATATCTTGCCAAGCACGGCGGGCAAGGGAAACGGCGTCGGCTCGGGGCTCAACCCGCCATATTCAATGAGAATGCCGCCCCGGGACATCGCCGCCGCGAGCGGCTCGAAAATCGGGCCGCCGATCGCCTCCAACACGATGCGCACGCCTCGCGGCCCGGCGATCCGGCGTAGCCGCGCCTCCAGATCCTCCTCGGCCAGGACCACGACTTCAGCCGCGCCGGCGTCGAGCAGGGCCTGCTTCTTCGTCGAGGTCCGTGTCACCGCGATCGCCGTCGCGCCGACGCTGTTGGCGATCTGGATCGCGGCAAGCCCGACGCTGCTCGAGGCTGCCGTGATGACGACGAAGTCCTCGTTGCGCAGCCTGGCGATGTCGATCAGCGCGCCATAGGCGGTGAGGTACGGCATCCACATCGCGGCCGCGGTCCGCCAGTCGAGTGATATCGGGTTTTTGACGACGAGCCCGGCGGGATAGGTAACAAGCTCTCCATAAGCCGGCCAGCGGATCATCGATTGCGGCGGGATGACGCTGACGGCATCACCCGGCGCCAGACCCGTCACGGCTTCGCCGACCGCTTCGATGATGCCTGCGGCCTCCAGGCCAAGCCCGGAGGGCAGGGTGGGCGTCTCGATATAGGTGCCCGCGCGCAGCAGCGCCTCGGCGCGATTGAGGCCGAGCGCCTTGACGCGGATCTGAACCTCGCCCGGGCCGGGTAGGGGAAGATCCACATTTTCGATCCGCAGGACCTCGGGGCCACCATGCCGATGAAAGCGAACGACGCGCGTCATTCGGTCTACTCCAAATTGTTTGAACCGAAAGGAGCTATGCCGGTAAGACGAAGTCGGATAAATGGCATTGGGAGCAGGACAGTAGAAACCAGGAGTTTCGAATATGGATCGGCTTGAGAGCATGGCCGTGTTCGTCAGGGCAGTCGACCTCGGCTCGTTCGCGGCGGCCGCGGCCGCACTCGATCTGTCCGGACCGATGGTCGGCAAGCACGTCCGGTTTCTGGAGGAGCGTCTCGGCATGCGCCTGCTCAACCGCACCACGCGCCGGCAGAACCTCACCGAGTTCGGACGCGCCTACTACGACCGCTGTCGGCTGGTGCTGGCCGAGGCCGAAGCTGCCGATCAACTTGCCGCCGGCCAAATCTCGGAGCCGCGCGGCAAGCTGCGCGTCACCATGCCGGCGCATTTCGGCCGCCACTGCGTAACACCCGTGCTGCTGAAACTGGCGCTGCAATATCCGATGCTGGAACTCGATCTGTCGCTCAGCGACCGCTTCGCCGATCTTGCCGAGGACGGCTACGATCTTGCCATCCGAACCGGTGATCTGGAGGACAGGGCAGGCGTGATCGCGCGCCGCGTCGCGAGCCAGGACATGATTGTCTGTGCGGCGCCGTCCTATCTGAAAATTCAGGGCGAGCCACGGCGGATCGAAGATCTCGCCAATCATCATGCCATCGTATATCGCCGGCTCGGCCAAGCCGTTCAGCCTTGGCTGTTCCCGCGCGAAGGACAACCAGCACAGGAGATCATGCCCGGCGGCCGGCTGCGGCTCGACGATCTCGATGCCATCGCCGATGCTTCGGCCGAGGGTATGGGGCTCGCCTGGTTGCCATGGTGGCTGGTTCGCGAGCGCATCCGGGCAGGCGCGCTGGTCGAGCTCTTGCCGGACCAGCCGCGATATCTTTATGACTGCCACGCCCTTTGGCTGCAGACGCCCCATTTGCCGCTGAAAGTTCGGCTGGCCGTGGATGCGCTGGCGGCCGCCTTGCCGAAACGGATGGCGTGATCGCCAGCCTCACGGCCACTCTCGTTTGGGATCGCGCGGACATTCCGTAGAGAGGCGCCTCGGCTCTTTGAGGCATCGCTTTCCAGTGTCATATGAGGCAAAGCTGGCGGCATGCAGGCACATTGCAGGAGAGACGGTTGATGACCAAAGGTTCGGATCTGTTCGTGGCGGCCCTCGAGAACGAAGGGGTCGACCGGATATTCGGCATTCCGGGCGAGGAGAATCTCGACATCGTCGAATCCATCCGCCGCTCATCGATCCAGCTCATCCTGACCCGTCACGAGCAGGCGGCGGCCTTCATGGCCGCCACGTATGGCCGGCTCACCGGCAAGCCAGGTGTGTGCATCACCACACTCGGCCCCGGCGCGCTCAATCTGACGACCGGCTCGGCCTATGCGCTGCTCGGCGCCATGCCGATGATCATGATCACCGGCCAGAAGGGAATCCTGTCGTCCAGGCAGGCGCGGTTCCAGATCGTCGACATCGTCGCGGCGATGAAACCGCTGACCAAGCTGTCGCGCCAGATCGTCTCGCCCAAAATGATCCCCTCGCTGGTGCGCGAAGCCTTCCGCGTCGCGCAGGAAGAGCGGCCGGGTCCCGTGCATCTGGAACTGCCGGAAGACATTGCGGCGGCTGAGTGTGAGGATGTCCCGCTGGTGCCGACGCATCCGGTCGAACTGCCGCTGGCCGGTGCGGGCGCGCTCGACCGCGCCGCCCGCATGATCATCGAGGCCAAACGTCCGCTGCTGATGTTCGGCGCCGCGGCGTCGCGGCCGCGCGTCACGCCCGATGTCGCCCAGTTCGTGCTGCGCACCCAAATTCCCTATTTCACCACGCAGATGGGCAAGGGCACCGTGCCCGGCGGCACCGAACTCTACATGGGAACGGCGGCCCTTTCGGAACGCGACTACGTGCACGAGGCCATCGAACAGGCCGACCTGATCATCACCATCGGTCACGACACGGTCGAGAAGCCGCCCTTCATCATGGGCGTCAATGGGCCGAAGGTCATTCATGTCGGCTATCAAACCGCCGATGTCGAGCAGGTCTATTTCCCACAGACCGAGATCGTCGGCGACCTCGGCCCTTCGCTGGCGCTGCTGGCGGATCGCATCGAGGGCAAGATCCCCAATGCGCAGGCTCTGTTGCCGTTGCGCGAAGGCATTCTGAGCCGCATCGCCGCGCGCGCCACGGAAGACCGCTTCACGCCGCAACGCATCGTGCATGACGTGCGCGCCGTGATGCCGGCCGACGGAATCCTTGCCCTCGACAACGGCATGTACAAGATCTGGTTCGCGCGCAACTACCGCACGCGCATGGCGAATACGCTGCTGCTCGACAATGCGCTGGCCACCATGGGCGCGGGGCTGCCGTCGGCGATGATGGCGGCACTGCTCTATCCGCAGCGCCGCGTCATGGCCATCTGCGGCGACGGCGGCTTCATGATGAACAGCCAGGAACTGGAGACCGCCGTCCGGCTCAAGCTCAATCTTGTCGTCCTGCTGCTCGAGGACCACGCCTATGGCATGATCCGCTGGAAACAGGCGGTCGACGAGTTTCCGGATTTCGGCATGACCTTCGGCAATCCCGACTTCGTCAAATACGCCGAGGCCTATGGCGCCAAGGGGACCAGGGTCGGCGCGATCGCCGAATTCCGGCCGGCGCTGGAACAGGCCTTCGCCGGCGGCGGCGTGCATCTCGTCGTCGTGCCCATCGACTATTCCGAAAACATCAGGGTGCTCGTCGACGAATTGCGTGAGCGGCTGCCAGCGGTGCAGGCGACCTGACGGCGGCCGGCGCCAAGGCCGTCGATGCCGCGATGCCTGGCTGGCTGGTTGCGAAGGCGTTTTCATCTGGCGTCGGGGGACCATTCCGTCTCGATCAGGGGAATCTGCGGCGCGGCGTCACGCGGCAGTGTTCCCTTGATCCTGGGATCGTCGGCGATTTCGAAGCCGGTCGCAAAGGGCTCAAATCCGCAGGCCCTGTAGAAACCGATGACACTGTGATGGTCGAAGCTGCTGGTATGCAGCCAAATGCGGCTGGGCCGGAGACGCCATGCCTGGTCGAGCGCGCCGGCCATCAGCCGCTTGCCGAAGCCACGGCCGGTCAAGGAGGGGAACAGGCCGAAATAGGTGATCTCGATCTCGTTGTCCTCGGCCACCGAGAACTCGACCATGCCGACATGGGCGCCGCTTTCGTCATGGCCGTAATAGAGATGCTGGCGCGGATCGGCGAAATGCGCGGCGATCTCGGCATCCGACATTTCGGCGGCGCGGTCCCAGAGCCAGCGAGCGCCGATCTCCAGGAAGACCGCGCGGTAGGAAGCATTGTCGGGTTTCGTGATCCTTGTCATGGTCAACGGCCGCGCGAGACCCGGCACCGGCGCGCGCGCTTCCATCCATGTCACCGCATTGACGATCTTGCCGGCCGGCACCCGCCGATAGCCGACCGTTAGATTGGTGATTTCATCAGGCAATCTGCCTTCGGTGACCAACATCTGTCCTCGACCTTCCCCACCGGCGCGCAAGAAGCTGATGCCAACTCTGCGCTCGCCTGCCAAGAGGCTCCCGAGGTGGGTCAAGATTTTTGGCCCACCTGTCCCTTGCGTTTCACAGAGATGGCATATGAGATATGATACACCATCGAACGGAAAGCGGAATATCATGCCTGAGCGAATTGCCGACGAGGCCATTTTGAACGCGGTCGACGACGGCTTCGCGCGGCAGGTGGAATTCCTCGCGGACCTCGTGCGCTTCCCCTCGCAACGCGGCGAAGAACACGCGGCGCAATCCTTCATGGCGGCCGCGTATGAAACGGATGGCTATACGGTGGACATGTGGCGTGTCGATGTCGATGCGATTCGCGACCTGCCGGGCTTTTCGCCCGTGGCCGTCTCCTATGACGACGCCTTCAACGTCGTCGCCACCCACACGCCGCGAAACGCGACCGGCCGCTCGCTGATCCTCAACGGCCATATCGACGTCGTGCCGACGGGCCCGCTCGATCGCTGGCTGCGCGATCCCTATGATCCGGTCATCGAGGATGGCTGGATGCATGGCCGCGGCGCCGGCGACATGAAAGCCGGGCTCTCGGCCTGCCTCTACGCGCTGGCCGCACTGCGCCGCCTCGGCTATCAGCCGGCCGCGAAGGTCTTCCTGCAATCGGTGGTCGAGGAAGAGTGCACCGGCAACGGCGCGCTCGCTTGCCTGCAGCGCGGCTACCGCGCCGACGCAGCCTTCATTCCTGAACCCCTGGAGCCGAAGCTGATGCGGGCGCAGGTCGGCCCGATCTGGTTTAGGGTCGAGGTCGACGGCGATCCCCAGCATGCGTCGGGCGCTTTCTCGGCCGGCGCCAACGCCATCGAAAAGGCTTTCGTCATCATCCAGGCGTTGAAGCAGCTCGAAATCGTCTGGAACGCGCGCAAGGTCGACGACAGGCATTTCTGCGATCACCCGCATCCGATCCGTTTCAATCTGGGCAAGATCGAAGGCGGCGAGTGGACATCGAGCGTTCCCGCGCGCTGCGTGTTCGAGATGCGTGTCGCCACCTATCCCGGCCAGAAGCTGGAGGATGCCAGGGCCGAGCTCGAGGCCTGTATCGCCGATGCGGCCCGCGCCGATCCGTTCCTGGCCAACCGCCCGCCCAGGATGGTCTACAACGGCTTCATGGCCGAGGGCTATGTGCTGGAGGGCGCCGACGAGATGGAAACCGTGCTGCGCCGCAGCCATACCGCCGTCTGGGGCGAGCCGCTGCAGGAACACGTCACCTCGGCAACCACCGATGCGCGCTTCTTCGGCCTCTACGCCGATACGCCAGCCATCGTCTACGGTCCGATCTGCCGCATGCCGCATGGCTATGACGAGGCGGTGGAACTCGAATCCGTACGCAAGGTCACCCAGACGATCGCGCTGTTCATCGCTGACTGGTGTGGGCTGGAGCCTGTCGACCCCGAGGCAAGACCATGACCGGCGCCCTGACGGATGCATTCGGCGAAACGCTGGCCGAGGACGCGCCCGATGTCTCGATCGCCGAAGCGCTTGCCATCCTGCGCCAGCACTACGGCCTTGCCGGCACCGCTCAGCCCTTGCCCGGGGAGCGCGACCACAATTTTCACATCCGCACCGACAGCAATGGCGAGTTTGTCCTGAAAATCTCGCATCCGGCGGAAGAGGCCGGCTTCACCGATTTCCAGAACAGGGCGCTGGACCACATCCTTGCGGTCGACCCCGCTTTACCGATTCCTTCGGTGCGCAAAAGCCTCGATGGCGATGCGCAGTTCGCCGTCAGCATCGGCGATTCGCAGCCGCGCATCATCCGCCTGGTCACCTATTTGCCCGGCCAGTTGCTTTCGCGCTCGCCTGTATCGCCTGTGCAAGATCGCAATCTCGGCATCTTCCTCGCTCGGCTTGGCCGGGCACTGCGCGGCTTTTTCCACCCGGCCGCCGGCAGCGATCTTTTGTGGGATATCCGCAAGGTCGCCAAGACGCGGCCCATGCTGGCACATATCGCCGATGCCGGGCGCCGCGCCATGGTCGAGCGCGTCATCGATGCCTTCGAGGAGCACGCCGCGCCCATCATCCCCAGCCTGCGCGCCCAGATCGTCCACAACGACATGAATTCCTACAATGTGGTGATGGACGCATCGCGGCCCGAGATCGTCAGCGGCATCCTCGATTTCGGCGACATGATCCATTCGCCGCTGATCTGCGATCTCGCCGTCGGCGCCGTCTACCGCTGGCCGGCCGACGGCCACCCGCTGGCGCCCGCCGCACGCTTCGTTGCTGGCTACCAGTCGGTGCAGCCGCTCGAGGCCGAGGAGATCGGCATCCTGTTCGACCTGATCCGTGCCCGCTTGGCGCTCATCGCCAACATTGCCACCTGGCAGGCGGAGCGCTTCCCGGCCAAGCGCGACTATGTGCTGCGCCTCATCACCGAGGTCTGGGCCTCGCTCGAGCGGCTGGACGGACTGTCACACAGCGATGCCCGCCGTTATTTCCTCGATCATTCCAATCCGGAGTAGACGCTCGTGTCCCAATCCTCGCCCGCAAATGCCTCCGCCGATGCCGGTGCATCAGCATCCGCGCTGCTCGAGCGCCGTGCCAGGCTGCTCGGCCCGACCTATCGCGCCTTCTACCGCAACCCGATCCATCTCGTGCGTGGCAGCGGCGTTTGGCTCTACGATGCCCACGGACGCAAGTTTCTCGATGCGTACAACAACGTCGCCTCGGTCGGCCATTGCCATCCACGTGTCGTCGAGGCGCTGTCGGGGCAGGCGGCCACGCTCAACACCCACACGCGTTATCTCAGCGAAATCATCCTCGACTACGCGGAAAGACTTCTCGGCACGCTTCCGCCCCATCTCGGCCATGCCATGTTCACCTGCACCGGCAGCGAGGCCAACGATCTCGCCATCCGCATCGCCCAGCATTCGAGCGGCAATACCGGCGTGATCATCACCGATTTCGCCTATCATGGCGCCACCATCGCCACCGCGCAGCTGTCGCCGGCCGCGGTCGGGGCGAAGGGCGTGCCCGCGCAGCACAGGACCGTGGCCGCCCCGGATACGTTTCGCGATCAGGGCCGGGCCGCACGCGATTTCGCCAGGAATGTCGCCGCCGCCATCGAGGACATGCGCGCACAGAACGTGCGCCCGGCGGCGCTGCTGATCGACTCGGCATTTTCCAGCGACGGAATTTTCTTCCCCGATGCGTCGGCGATGCGCGAGGCCGCCGATCACGTCAGGAAGGCGGGCGGCATCGTCATTGCCGACGAAGTCCAGTCCGGCTTCGGCAGGCTCGGCCAGGGCATGTGGGGTTTCGCCAATTACGGCCTCGAACCTGACATCGTCACCATGGGCAAGCCGATCGGCGACGGGCATCCGATGGCCGCGGTCATCGTGCGGCCGCAGCTTGTTGCCTCCTTCGGTTCCAACACCGGCTACTTCAACACATTCGGCGGCAATCCTGTCGCCGCCGCCGTCGGCATCGCGGTGCTCGACGTGATCGAAGGCGAGGGGCTGGTCGAGAACGCGCGCACGGTTGGGGCCTATACGGGCGAGCTGCTGCGCGCCTTGCAGGGTCGCCACGCCATGGTCGCCGATGTCAGGCATAACGGTCTTTATTTCGGCGTCGAGTTGACTGCGGAGGGGGACGAGGCGCTGGCCTCCACCAGGACGTCGGCGGTCGTCGAAGCCATGCGCGAGGACGGCGTGCTGATCTCGTCGTGCGGTCCGCGCGGCAACGTGCTGAAGATCAGGCCGCCGCTGCCGTTCGCCAGGGACAATGCCGAGCAACTTGCCGAAACGCTCGATCGCACCCTGTCGCGCTGGTGAGGGGATAGGAAAGGGGGCGGCGATCGACATGCTGAAGCTCGAACATCAGACCCTGAACGACCGCGCCTATGGCGCGCTCAAGCAGGAGCTGATTTCGGGCGGCTTCAGCCCGGGCCAGACATTGGTCATCCGCAAGCTTGCCGAGACGTTCGGCATTTCGACGACGCCGATCCGCGAGGCGCTGCAACGGCTCGTCGCCGAGCGGCTTCTGGAATTGCAGAACAACCGCTCGATCATCGTGCCCTTGCTGTCTGCCCCCGCCTTCGAGGAACTGACGCGCATCCGCGTCGCGGTGGAGGGGCTGGCGGGCGAGATGGCCGCCTCGCGCATCACCGAAGACGGGCTGGTCGACATACAGGCCACGCTGGCGGGCATGCAGCGCGCGATCGAGGCGGGCGACGCCGGGGCCTATCTCGCGCTCAACGAGGCCTTCCACTTCGCCATCTACCGGCATGCCGGCGCGCCGATCCTCCTCAACATGATCCGTGATCTCTGGGGGCGGGTTGGGCCCTATCTCAAGCTCCTGATGCAGGCTGAGCGCTACAAACCCCAGTCGAACGAGGCGCATCGCAAGATCGTCGCGGCATTGGCGCAGCGCAACGGCGCCGACGTCAGGACCTCCATAGAACAGGACATCGCCACGGCGGCAGCGGTGCTGGCGGGGAACCTTCGCGCGGCCGAATGACGACGCGATCCCGTCGCGCCCCGGCGATCGGCCTATCCGGTCTTGTCCAGCCGGTCGCGAAGCATGCTCCACGGCAGCAGCGCGTTCGGCGCGAAGCGCAGCAGGCTGTGGAACGGCATCGGCGACGGTGGCCCGAAGGGCAGCGGCAGATCGCGGGCGTCGGTTCCACCAGCCCAATCCGCAAGCACCTTGCCCAGGGCCGTGGTCATGGCGATGCCGCGGCCGTTGCAGGCGCGACCCGCGATCAGCCCCGGTCCGAGATCGATGAGGTGGGGCAGGAAATCGGGTTCGACCGCAGCCATGCCCGACCAGCCATAGGCGAGCGGCGGCAGGTCCGGAAGCTCGAGATGCCGGGCCAGCCGCCGCCGGATCGTCTGCGGCAGGCGTCGTTCCGCACCCGCGCCGAAGACATGCATGCCGCCGCTGATCAGCCGGTTTTCGGCATCGAAGCGGTAGGTGAAGAGATTGCGTCTCGTGTCGCCGACGCCTTGCCCGTAGGGCAACAGGCGGCTGCGCACCTCGCGCGGCAGCGGCGCCGTCGCGATCTGGAAGATTTTCAGCGGGAAATAACTTTTCCGAAGCTCCGGATTGAGCCGTCCGCCATAGGCGTTGGTGGCGATCAGCACCTTTCCGGTGCGCACCGAACCCGTTTGCGTCTTCAGCGACCAGCCGTCCGCGATAGGGTCGATCGCGACGACGCGCGTGTGCTCGAACAGACGCGCGCCGGCTTTTTCCGCCACGTCGGCCAGGCCGCGCGCATAGGCGACCGGATTGAGCACGCCGCCGGAACGGTCCATCCAGCCGCCGGCATAGCCGCGCGCGCCGGTCAGCGCCTCCGTTTCTTGCCGGTCCAACACGACAGCCGGCCGGCCGCGCTGCGCCCATTGCCCCGCGCGTGATTTGACCTTTTCGAGCGCAACAGGGGAATGTGCCGGCTGGATCCAACCGCTCTGCACCGCGTCGCACTCGATGCCGTGCCGCCTGATCAGGCCGAAGACCAGATCGGCGCTGCCGGCCGCGAATTCGATCAGCCTCTCGCCGCGCTCGGGTCCAAGATGGGCCTTTATCGCATCCGGATCCATTTTGGCGAAGTTCGGCACGATGAAGCCGGCATTCCTGCCGGTAGCGCCCCAGGCGATGGTTTCGGCCTCGAGAACGGCGACCGAAAGACCTCTGGCCGCGGCATGCAAGGCCGTCGAAAGGCCGGTGAAGCCGCCGCCGACGATGGCAAGGTCGACATCGAGCTCGCCTTCCAGCGCCGGGCGGAGGCGGGTCTCACGGCTGACCGCGTGCCAAAGCGAAAGCGCTTCCTGCCGGGCCATTGCGGTCACGAGCCGCTCTCGCCGGCGGCCACCTTCGCCCGCTTGCCGAGCCGTGCCCGCCGCGGCCGTTCCCCGAACAGTCCGTTGGGGCGGACCAGGAGGATAATGCACAGCATGACGCCGATTGCCACGATCTGCAGGGATGCGGCGCGGGCCTGTTGCTCCGGCGGGAACAGCGCGCTGGTGAGCGTGCCCGACCCGGCCCATATCCCCCAGACCAGGATGCTGCCGATGACGGCACCGGCATTGCTGCCCGAGCCGCCGACGATCAGCATCACCCAGACCTGGAAGGTCAGGATCGGCAGGTAATTGTCCGGCGCAATGAAGCCGGTGAAATGCGCCTGCAAGGCGCCCGCTAGGGCCATGATGGCGCCGCCGACCGCGAAGGCCTGGACACGGTAGAAGCGCGCGCTCTTGCCGAGCGAGATCGCCGCCCGCTCGTCCTCCCGCAGCGCCTTCAGCACCCGGCCCCACGGGCTGCGAGACAGGTGCTCCAGCGCCAGATAGGCGACCAGCGTGACCGCCGAGACGACGGCAAGGTTCGACAGGTTGAACAGCAGCGGCGTCTCGGCGAGGCTGCCGAAAGGGCGCGGGATGAAGCCGATGCCGAACGGACCGCCGGTCAGTTTCTGCGCATTAAGCGCGACCAGTTGCACGACCACGGCGACGCCGAAGGTGGTGATGGCAAGGTAGTCGGATCTGAGCCGCAACGTGGCGATGCCCGTCAGGGCCGCGGCGATGCCGCCGACGACCATGGCGCCGACCCAGCCGGCCAGGATCGGTAGCCCAAAACCGCCCAGACGCGCGGCATCGTCCGGCGTCGTCAGCAGCGCCGATGTATAGGCGCCGATGGCGACGAAGCCGGCGAGCCCGACATTGAAGAGCCCAGTCAGCCCCCATTGCAGATTGAGCCCCAGCGTGACCAACGAAAAGATCAGCGCCGTGGTCAGGAAGAAAGCGCCATAGCCGAGCAGGTCCATCAGCGTTCCCTCACACCAAAAAGGCCGATCGGCCGCACGAACAGCACCGCCATCAAGATGATGAAGGAGACCGCGGCGCGCCATTCGGCGCCGATCAGTTGCACGGCGCCCGCTTCGGCGAGCCCGATGATCAACCCGCCGAGCACGGCGCCCGGGATGCTGCCGATACCGCCGAGAATGGCGGCGGCGAACATCGGCAGCAGCATGTCGAAGCCCATGAACGGGCGGATCTGCACTAGGATGCCGATCATCACGCCGGCGACGCAGGCAAGCGCTGCGCCGAGGACCCAGGTGACACGCACCACCTTGGCGACATCGATGCCGACGATGCGGGCAAGTGCCGCATTCTGGCTCAGGGCCTGCATGGACCGGCCGGTCTGCGTGCGCGTCATCAACAGGTGTACGCCCAGCACCAGAATTGCTGTCAGCAGCAACAACGCGATCTGGTCCGGCGTGATGCGGATGCCGAAGCCGACCGGCATGGCGATCTGGATGGCGCGGCTGAAATAGGTCGGGCGTGAGGTGAAGGTGAACTCGAGCAGGCTTCGCAGCGCCATCGAGGCGCCGAAGCTTGCCATCACCACGATGATGGCCTGGCCCTGAGAGCGCAGCCGCGCGAACAGCACCTTGTCGAGCAGCAGCGCCAGCAGGGCGGTGAATGCCATGCCAATGACCAATGCGACGATGAGCGGCCAGCCGAAGGAAAGCGGGGCGATCGGCGCCACCTTGCCGATCGTGGCGCCGATGGCGCCTACGACGGCCAGCGTCGCATAGGTGCCCCAGGCCATGAAGTCGCCATGGGCGAAGTTCGAGAAGCGCAGGATCGAATAGGTCAGCGTCACGCCGATGGCGCCGAGGCCTATCATCGAGCCGGTCAGCAATCCGTCGACGATGAATTGCAGGTTCATGCCGCACTTCCCTTGCCTGAAGGCGCGGCCTTGCCGGCACTGTCCGGGCGCTGGCCAAGATAGAGCTCGGCGACCACCGGATCGCTCCACAATTCAGCGGCGATGCCCTCGTGCCGGTCCTTGCCTTCGACCAGCACATAGGCGCGGTCGCCGATGGCGAGCGCCGCCTTGGCGTTCTGTTCGACGAGAAGGATGGTGACGCCGGACTTGCGGATGCCGGCCAGCATCTCGAACACCATCGAGACGAATTTCGGCGACAGGCCGGCCGACGGCTCGTCCAGCACCAGCACCTTGGGGTGGACGATCAGCGCCCGCGCCACGGCCAGCATCTGGCGTTGCCCGCCCGACAGATTGCCGGCGGCGATGCGGCGCTGGCGCGCCAGGTCGGGGAAGGTCGCGTACATCTCGTCGATGCGGGCGGGAACCCCGCGGCGCTCGATGATGCCGCAGGCAACCCTGAGATTGTCGTCGACCGACATCAGTGGAAACACGTTCTCCGTCTGTGGCACGAAGGCGAGCCCTAGCCGCACCATGGTGTGGGCCGGTGCGGTGGTGATATCCTTGCCGTCGAGGAGAACGGTGCCGCCGGTGACCGGGACGAGACCGGCAATTGCCTTGATCAGGCTCGACTTGCCGGCGCCGTTGGGGCCGAGAACGACGACGATTTCGCCCTTCCTCACCGTGATCGAGGCACCGCGCACGATCGGCACGCCGGGTTCGTAGCCGGCTTCGAGGTTGCGGACGTCAAGCACGGTGCCGGTCACGCCGCGCCCCCGAGATAAGCCTCTATCACGCGCGGATCGCGCGCCACCTCGTCGGCCGTGCCTTCGCACAGAAGCTCGCCGCCCGCCATCACCAGGACGCGATGGCAAAGCCGCGTCACCATGTCGATGTTGTGCTCGATCAGAAGAAAGGTGATGCCGCTTCTGTTGATGTCGCGGATGCGGTCGATGATGACTTCGAGCAGCGTGGCGTTGACGCCGGCCGCGGGCTCGTCGAGCAGGATGATCGCCGGGTCGGCCATCATCACACGGGCAAGTTCGAGCAGTTTGCGCTGGCCGCCCGAAAGCACCCGCGCCGGTTCGTGCGCCAGCCGGGTGAGCGAGACGAGTTCAAGCAGTTCGGCAGCCTTCTCGGCGGCTGCCTTCTCTTCGGCGGCGACCCGCCACGGGATCAGGAAATTGGCGAGCAGCCGCTCCCCTGCCTGACGTTGCGCGGCGAGCATGACGTTTTCGATCAGCGTGAGATTGGGCAAGGGCCGTGGAATCTGAAAGGTGCGCCCAAGACCGCGGCCAATGCGCAGGTGCGCTGCTTCGCCGGAGACGAGCGCCCCGTTGAGACGTATCTCGCCGCTTGTAGGCAGGATGCTGCCGGCGAGCAGGTCGAACATCGTCGTCTTGCCGGCGCCGTTGGGGCCGATCAGGCCGAGGATCTCGCCCGGGCGGACCTCGAACGAGACATCGTTGACGGCGACAAGGCCGCCGAAACGCCGCACGACGTTCTTTGCCGCCAGAACCGGCGCCTGGGTCTCCGTCCCATGCCGTTTCGCCGTGTCGTTCATCAAGCCCTCTGGCCGAAGCGGTCTTTGCCGCTTTCTGATTTTTTGATTTGTGATCACACTTGCTTTGATCACGCTAATCAGCTTTAATTTTCTCCGCAAGCCGAAAACAGGCCAGGCCGCCGAAAGGGCCAAGATCGGGAACGCCATGCAAAGGGCTGCTGTCGAGCGCACCAACGAGGTCATCGCCGCGCAACTCGCGCCGGTCGGCCGCGAGACGGTGCAGGACCGCGTCTATTCCGAATTGCGCAGGGCGCTGATTGGCGGTCTCTTCGAGCCGAGCCAGGTTCTGACCATACGCGGCCTTGCCGATGCGCTGGTCACGTCTACCATGCCGGTGCGCGAGGCGCTTGGGCGGCTGATCACGGAAAAGGCGCTGGAAGCGCTTCCAAACCGCTCGGTGCGGGTGCCGCCGATCACGCTGGAACGCATCGACGACCTCCTGCGCGCCCGTGCCCTGATCGAAGGCGAGGCAATCGCGCTTGCCGCCGCGCGCATGGATCCGCGTCAGATCGCCACCATCGAAACCATTCTCGGTGAATGGGACGAGATGCGGGCGCTGAAGCACAAGAAGGATGTCGACCGCGAGGTGACGCTCAATCAGAGCTTTCATTTCGAAATCTATCGCGCCTGCGGTTCCGCCGTGCTGATCCCGATGATCGAGAGCCTCTGGCTGCAGTCGGGACCCTGCATCCGCGTTGCGATCTATGCCTTTTCCGAGGCCGGCGAGGTCGACACCGCCCATTATCATCGCAGCATCGTCGCCGCGCTTGCGGCGCAGGATGCCCAGGCCGCACGCGAGGCGCTGGTGGCCGACATCAGCCGCCCTTTCGCTTTCCTGCGCGACAAGCTGAAGTTGACGGCAAAAGCGGAGTGAATGCCTGATATGACCAGACGCATCATCAGGATCACCGAGCCGCATTCCGAGCTGTCGGTGACGGCGCAGTTGCTGCCGGAAAAAGCGCCAGAGAACGCAACGTTCCTGTGGTCTTACCTGGCCGAGCCGCGCGTCGTCGCGGGCATTCATGCCATGTGGACCGGCCCGGAAATCTCCTGTCCGATCCCCGCGGCGCATCTGGACGGCGAGGCCTTTGCCCAGGCCTTGCCGGCGGAGAACGCGACGCTGACGCCGCAGCCCGGCGACATCGTGCTTTCCTATGTGCCGCCGCGCATGTGGGGCGGCAACCCGCATGCGATCTTCGACATCGGCCTGTTCTACGGGCAAGGCGCGCGCCTGCTGTTTCCGATCGGCTGGCTGGCGGGGAGCGTCGTTGCGCAGGTGCTGCCTGAGCAACGCGATCAGTTCGCATCTGCCTGCGGCATCATTCGCCGCAATGGCGCCTGCGACGTCACCTTCGCGCGGCTGGAGAGCTGAAATGGCTGAACGCGACGACAGCTTCGAACTTTTCGACCTCCGCGTCGAGGCTGTCGTCCCCGAGGGCAAGCCGGTGTATTGCGGCGCCAGGCCCGGCGACTATTTCGAGCTGAAAGGCGAGATGCTGTCGATGCCGGTGGGCCAGGGATTTTCGATCTATTCCATAGCGGCCGTGCTGCCGCTGCTGGCGGCGAAGCAGCGCCCCACCCATGCCAATGACTGGATGACCTCGGATGCCGAGATCGCCTGTCCCGATCCCAATTGCGCCAGCAGGCTCAGGATCGTCAGGACCGGCAAACGGCGGTTCAGCCACGCCGAGACCACGGCGGTGCCGCTGCCGAAGGAGAGTGAGCAGAGATGACCGCCAAGACTTTCGAACTCAGCCCCGGCTACACAATCTCGCGCGTCATTCGCGGTGGCTGGCAGTTGGCCGGCGGCCACGGCGCGGTCGACCGTCAGCAGGCAGTATCTGACCTGATCGCCACGTTCGACGCCGGCATCTGGACCTATGACTGCGCCGATATCTACACCGGCGTCGAGGAGCTGATCGGAGCGGCGCGGCTGCGTCTGGCCAACGAACGTGGTCTCGATGCCGCCGCCAGGATGAGGGTGCACACCAAGCTCGTGCCAGACCTCGAGCGGCTCGCCGGCATCAGCCGCGATTACATCAGAGGCATAGTCGACCAGTCTCTGCGGCGGCTGAAGACCGAGCGGCTCGACCTCGTGCAGTTCCACTGGTGGGACTATTCAGTGCCTCGCTATGTCGACGCGATGGGTTGGCTCGACGAGCTCCGGCTGGAAGGCAAGGTGCGCAATGTCGGCACCACCAATTTCGATACGCAGCGTCTGGGCGAAATCCTGTCGGCCGGCGTGCCAGTCGTCAGCCAGCAACTGCAATACTCGGTCCTCGACCAGCGTCCGGCGGCGAGCCTCGCCGCGCTCGCCGCGCGCAACGGCGTCAGCTTTCTCTGCTACGGTTCGGTGGCCGGCGGCTTTCTCGGCGACAGATGGCTCGGCGTCGCCGAGCCGGACATGCCGCTCGAAAACCGCTCGCTGGTCAAATACAAGCTGATCATTGACGACTTCGGCGGCTGGGAGCTCTTCCAGGCCCTACTCAGTGTGCTGAAGCGGATCGGCGACCGCCACGGCGTCGACATCGCCACTGTCGCCAGCGCCTGGGTGCTCGAGCAGCCGCAAGTGGCGGCCGTCATCGTCGGCGCCCGCAACCAGGCGCATGCGCTGGCCAATGCGAAGATCATGGATGTCGCGCTCGGGGCCGAGGACCGGGCGGAGATCGGCGCCGTGATCGCCCAGAGCCGGGGTCCCCTCGGCGACGTCTACACGCTGGAGCGCGACCGTCACGGCCGCCACGGCTCGATCATGCACTACAATCTCAACGCGGCCCGGCCATGAGCGCCACCACCGAAAGGCTGTTTTCGCGGGCCAGCACCGAAATCGTCGAGTTGCATCGCTTCTTCGTCGACTGGTTCGTCGCATCGCGCGCCGGCAAGGCCGATTTCAGCCGCTTCGAACGCGTCATGGGCGAAGGCCTGGCCATGGTCACGCCTGACGGCACGGTCCTCGATCGCGATGCGGTGGTCGACCATGTCCGCGCAAGCCGCGCTTCCTGCGACGAAGCCTTCGCCATCTCGATCGAGGACATCCGGCCGGGCTGGCAAACCGGCGGCGCGATCGTCGTGCTCTATGTCGAGGCGCAGTTGCGAGGCGGCAAGCATAGCCGCCGTCAGTCGAGTGCGCTCTTCACCACCAATCCATCGGCGCCCAACGGCGTCGAATGGCGACATCTGCATGAAACCTGGCTGCAGATGCCGGAAAGCTGAACAGGCTCCAGGCGTGAAATTTGGTTCGTGTAACTCGATTCGTGTAGCTCAAGGGGAACAACAATGAGAAAGACGATACTCCAACTCACCACCGCGCTCGCTCTCGTGATGATTGCCAGCGCGGCCCATGCCGCCGACTGCAAGATCACGGTCGGCCTCGTCATGGAATTGACCGGACCGGCCGGTGAATACGGCCAGGCCGGCGCGAAATCGGTCGAGATGGCCTTCCGCGACATCAACGACGCCGGCGGCGTTCGCGGCTGCGATCTGGTGACCGACACGCGTGATAGTCAGAGCCAGGGCAATATCGCCGTCGATGCGGCGACCCAGTTGGTTCAGGTCAAGAAGGTGCCGGTGATCATCGGCGGCATCATCTCCTCGGTGTCGATCCCGATCCTGACCTCGGTCACCGCCCCGGCCAAGATCGTGCAGGTCTCGCCGGCTTCGTCCTCGCCGACGCTGACCGCACTCGGGCGCGACGGCAAGACCAACGGCATCTTCTTCCGCACCATCACCTCCGATGCGCTGCAAGGCGTGGCCGCCGCGAAATACGCCATCGACAAGGGCTTCAAGAAGCTGTCGATCATCCATGTCAACAATGATTTCGGGGTCAACATGGTGGCCGAATTCTCCCGCGCCTACAAAGCGCTCGGCGGCACCGTCGTCTCCGACACGCCCTACAATGAGAAGCAGTCGAGCTATGCCTCGGAAGTCACGGCGGCCATGGCCGGCGAGCCTGACGGGCTTTATCTCGTCAGCACGCCGGTTGACGGCGCCACCGTCGCCCGCACCTGGATTTCGCAAGGGGGCGTGCAGAAATTCCTGCTCAATGACGGCATGAACAGCCCGGACTTCATCGAGTCCGTCGGCGCCGACTATCTCAAGGAGGCCTATGGCACCTCGTCCGGCACCAGCCCGACCGCCTCCACCGACTACTTCACCAAGAACTACAAGGCGTTTTCGGGCATCGAACCGTCCAATCCCGCGGCCGACCGTTCCTATGATGCCGGCGCCATCGTCGGCCTGGCAATCGCCATCGCCGGCTCAGAGGATCCGGCCAAGATCAAGGACGCCATGTACAAGGCGGTCGATCCGGCCGGCGCGCCCATCTTTGCTGGCAAGGAAGAATTCGCCAAGGCGCTCGGATTGATCAAGGACGGCAAGCCGATCCGCTACGAAGGTGTAATCGGCCCGGTCGCCTTCGACAAATATGGCGACATCACCGGTCCGTTCCGCTTATGGAAGATCGTCGACGGCAAGGTAACGACCGACGGTGAAATGACCACGGACGACGTCAACGCCCTGCAGGCGAAGCTCCAATAGGCCGCCACATCAGGCAGTCCGGCACCGATCGCTCGATGCCGGACTGCTCGCAACCTGCCTTGGCCTTGCGCTCTGAAATTCATGTCGTCCACAACAAGGGCTGCGGGCTTCATTCTCCCGACCCGCGTGACAGCCAGCGCCTGCGTCTTTCGCGCTGTTCGGCGAGCTCGGCCTCGTCCCAGTAGCCGATCAGCACGCCGGGCTCGATCAACGGATCGAAGTGCCGCAGCTTGTCGTCGTTTCCCGTCAGCCATTCCTCGGTGGCGGTGATGCGGTTGTTGGGCAGCGCCAGCCAGCGGAACAGCGCCTGCCGTAGTCGTTCGATGTCGGCCGCCGCCGATGCTTCGGTGCCGAGATCGCGCAGTTCGTCCGGATCGCCGTTCAGATCGAAGAACATCGGCGCCAGGCCCTCGCCATGGACCAGTTTGAAGCGGCCGTCGGTGATCATGTAGAGCTTGCAGTCGGCGACCGGCATACCGAGCTTCAGCCGCGCGGCATCGCCGCCATAGTCGTACTCGCTCACCGCGTGGCGCCGCCAGTTCACGTCCTGGCCGGCCAGCAGCGGCGCCAGCGACCGGCCCTCGAGAACGTGCGGCTTCGCCTTGCCGCCGAAGAAGTCGAGGAAGGTGGGCGCGAGGTCGATCATCTCCACCAGCGCCTCCGACGTAGTGCCGCGCGTCGCGTCGGCCTGCCGGCGCGGATCGTAGACGATCATCGGCACCTTGGCCGCGACATCGTGGAACAGGTATTTTTCGCCCAGCCAATGGTCGCCGAGATAATCGCCGTGGTCGGAGGTGAACACGATCAGCGTGTTGTCGAACAGACCGCGCTCCTCCATGAACTCGAACAATCTGCCCAACTGATCGTCGATCTGCCTGATCAGGCCCATATAGCAGGGAATGACCCTTTCGCGGACCTCGTCGCGGGAGAAGTTCCTGGAATAGCGCTCCTGCTGGAAGGCTTCGAAGATCGGGTGGGGCGAGACGCGTTCTGCTTCGCTGCGCACGACCGGCTTTATGTCGGCCTTGCCGTACATGTCGTGATAGGGCGCCGGCACGATGTAGGGCCAGTGCGGCTTGATGTAGGAGAGATGCGCGCACCAGGCTTCGCCCCTTGCCTCGGCCTCCTCGATGAAGCGCATGGCGCGGCGCGTCATGTAGGGTGTTTCCGAATGCTCCTCGGGAATGCGCGCCGGCTTGTCGGCATGGACGAGCAGCCAGCCGTTGAAATTTTCGCCATCCTCGCCTTCACCGGAATTGGCCCAGTGCTCCCACGGATTGGCGGCGTTGAAGCCGTGCTCGCGCAGATATTGGTCATAAGCCGGATCGGGATCGTAGGCGGATGACGGATGCAACCCGTCGTCGCGCTCGAACGGTTCGAAGCCGCATTCGGCGACGCGCACGCCGATGATGGACGTCTTGTCGATGCCGAGGCGCTCCATGCCTTCCTCGTCGGCCCTCATATGCGTCTTGCCGATCAGCGCGCAGCGCACGCCGATCTCGCGCAGATGGTCGCCGAGCGTAGGCTCGCCGACCCTGAGCGGCACGCCGTTATGCGTCGATCCATGCGAGCGGACATAGCGGCCTGTATAGGCGCTCATGCGCGAGGGACCGCATACGGTCGATTGTACATAGGCGTTGGTGAAGCGCACGCCGCGGCTGGCCAGCCGGTCGATATTCGGCGTGTGCAGGGTCTGGTGTCCGGCGCAGCTCAAATAGTCGAAGCGCAGCTGGTCGCACATGATGAAAAGGACGTTGCGGCGGTCTGTCATTGGTCGTCCGTCATTGTGGTTCGCGCAAGACCGGTGTGCCAGAACGGCCGATGTCCTACAACGATGCCTCAAAATATCATTTTACCCAACCAGATGCCTCATGCACTGTGGGAGCCGGGAGGGTCGAAATCGTGCCGTTCGTCACCATTGGCGGCCTTGCGCTGCACCACCGCTATGTCGAGGCGACCGGCACCGCGCGGCCGGTGATCTTCATCAATTCGCTGGGTACCGATTTGCGCATCTGGGACGATGTCATCTCGCAATTAAGCGGTGACATGCCTCTGCTGGTCTACGACAAGCGCGGCCACGGACTTTCCGATATCGGCAGCGGCATCCGGTCGATCGATGATCATGTCGACGATCTCCTGGGCCTCATCGATCATTTCGATCTCGGCAGGGTCGTGCTGTTCGGCCTGTCGGTCGGTGGCTTGATCGCGCAGCGGCTCTATACCCGTCATCCCAGCTGCGTTGAGGCTCTGATCCTGTCCGACACGGCGCACAAGATCGGCACGGACGAGAGCTGGAATAAGCGTATCGCCACCGTCGAGCGCGACGGGATCGAGGCGATAGCCGACGGTGTGATGGAAGCATGGTTCACGCCCGGCTTCCATGCCGCGCGTGCGGCCGACCTTGCCGGTTGCCGCAATATGCTGACCAGGCAGGCGCTGCCGGGTTACATCGGGACATGCATGGCGGTCCGCGACGCCGACCTCACCGAGGCCGCGCGGCGTATCGCGGTGCCGACACTTTGCATGGTCGGCGACCAGGACGGCTCGACACCGCCCGATCTCGTCCGCTCGCTGGCAGCGCTGATCCCCGGCGCCCGCTTTGAAATCATTCCTAATGCCGGCCATATTCCCTGCATCGAACAGCCGGAGGCGGTGGTCGCGCTGATCCGCGATTTTGTCGCGTCGCCTCCTCCGGGGCAGAAACCTTTGAGCGCGGCTACCCCTTGATCGCCGAGCCGACGATGGAATCGACGAAAAAGCGCTGCAGCAGGACGAAGAGGATGAGCGGCGGCAGCACGGCAAGCGTCGCGCCGGCCATCACCAACCCGGTGTTGACGGCGCCTCTGTTGTAACTCAACAGCCGGCTGAGGCTGATGACGATCGGATAGGCGTCGGCGTTGCCTTGCAGCACGGTCAGCGGCCACAGATAGCTGTTCCAGTGATAGACGAAGGCAAACAGCGCCAATGCCGCGATCGCCGGCGCCACGCTGGGCGCCACGATCTTGAACAGGATCAGCAGTTCGGAGGCGCCGTCCATGCGCGCAGCGTCGATCAGATCGTCAGGCACGCTTGCAATGAACTGGCGCATCAGGAAGATACCGAAGGCATTGGCGAGGTTGGGCACGATGATGCCGGCGAGGCTGGCATTGAGGCCGATCGAGCCGACGAGGCGATAGAGCGGGATCAGCGTCACGATCGGCGGCAGGAACATGGTCGCGATCAGCACCGAGAACAAAAGCGAGCGGCCGGGGAAGTGGTATTTGGCGAAGGCGTAGCCGGCCATCATGCTGGTGATGAGGATACCGGCTGTGGTGATCGAGGCGATGACCAGGGAATTCCACATAGAACGGCCGACATTGACCACGCCCGAAACTTTCCCGTAGGCGTCGAGGCTCGGCGTGTGCGGGATCCACACCGGCGGCACCTGCATGCTCTCGGCCGGAGTCTTGAGACTGGACAGAACCATCCAAACCAGCGGAAAGGCCGACGCCACGGCCACGAGCAGCATGAGCGTGGCCAGCAGCGCCTTGCGGCCGGCGGGGCGTCTGCGCGGCAACCGGCTCGACGATCCCGCGCTCATTCCTGATCCTTCCGGTTGGCAAAGGCGAACAGAGCGCAGACCACGACGATCAGCGACAGCATCAGCATGACGGCCATGGCCGAACCCAGTCCGCCCTGCGCGCGCTCGATGCCGACGCGGCGTATGTGATAGGTCAAGACATTGGTCGAGCCGACCGGCCCGCCCTGCGTGATGAGCGCCACCGGCTCGAACACCTGCACGGCGTTGATGATGGCGATCACCGCGCTGAACAGGAGTGTGCGTCGCAGCAACGGCAAGGTGATGAAGCGGAACTGCTCGAAGCGGTTGGCGCCGTCGAGTTTTGCCGCCTCGTAGAGGCTGCCGGAAATCTGGGTCAGCCCCGCAATCGCCAGCACCGTGAAATAGCCGACCTGCTGCCACACATTGAGCAGGACGATCGAGATCAGCGCCGAGCGCGGGGACGACAGAAAGGGCTGCGGGTCGACGCCGATCAGGCCGAGCATCTGATTCAGCGGCCCTTCACCAGGCGAATAGAGTTTCGACCACACCAGCGCCACCGCGATCATCGGTACCACATAGGTGGAAAACAGCACGGTCCGCAGCGCCGTGCCGCCGCCAACATCGTGCTGGTGGACCATCAGCCCGAAGGCGACCGAGAGCGGCAGGATGAGGATGACGGAAAGCGCGGTGTAGATGGAGGTGTTGATCAACGCGCCCTTGAAGTCGCGTCCGACCGATGAGGCGCCGAAAATCTCGCGAAAATTGTCGAAGCCAATGAAGGCCGCATTGGAAAAAGGCGTCTGCGTCGACCAGTCCTGGAAGGATAGCCAGAGCGTGAGCAGCATCGGCAACAGGATGAAGATGCCGATCAACGTCACGGCGGGCGCCAGCATGATGCCCGCCGAGGCACGGTACCTGTTGATCATGGTTCGGTCTACTTGGCGGCGCGCTCCAGGATCGAGGCGGCGTCCGCTTGCGCCGTCGCCTGCGCATCCTTGGCCGAGACCTGGCCGTACTGCAACGCCTCCAGCGTCTGCCGCAGGGATTCCGAGAACTCCTGTCCGCCCGGCACGACCGGGAAGGGCTTGGCGTCGGCCAGCACGCTGACATAGCCCGACAGGAATTCCGAGCCGAGCTTGTCCTTGTGGGCCTCGATATCGGAGGAGCGCGAGGGCAGGATGCCCATCGACATCAATATGTCGGACATCGCCGAGGCGCCGTTCTTGCCGGATTTCGGATTGTTGAGCCAGGCCAGGAATTCCCATGCGGCCTTCTGCTCGGCCTCGCCGGCATTGCCGTTGACCACGGTCATCCAGGAATAGGAGATCGAATGCGGCTTGTCGCCGCTCGGGCCGACGGGGATTGGTGCGGTGGCGATATCCGCGAACCTGTCGCCCATGCCTGCCTTCAGCGCGCTTTCCCACCAATTGGCCATGATGATCATGCCGGTCTTGCCGGAGACGAAATTGTCGAGGAAGGGGCCGGTGGTGTTGGCGTCTGCCGTCGCCATGGCCGGCACGCTGGCGCCCGATTTGATGAGATCCTCATAGAGCTGGAAGGTCTGCGCGGCCTGCGGAGTGTCCAGCGCCGGCTTGCCGTCTTTGACCAGGTCGCCGCCATTGGAGACCAGCAGCGAGGCGAAGGGGTGGACGACGCCCGCCGCCCAGGAATTGATCATGCCGAAACCCTGCTGGCCGGCATCCTTGTTGGTCAGCTTCTTCGCCGCCTCCTTGAACTCGTCCCAGGTCTTCGGCGCAGCAGTAATGCCGGCCTGCTTGAACAGTGCCTTGTTGTAGTTCAGCGCGTAGACGTCGATCTCGTTGGGAATGCCGTAGAGCTTGCCGCCGACCGACGCGGCGCTCACCACGCCAGCGGGCCATGCTCCCTTGACCTCTTCGGCGACGGGGTCGGGGGCGGGCGCGACGAGCTTGTCGCGGGCGAGCTCAGGCAACCAGAGATCGTAGATGCCGCCGATCGTGGGACCGTCCGCGCCGCCGCCCTGGGAGCGCAGCGTGGTCAGGAGATCGCCGAAGGGAACGGCGCGCACGGTGACGCTGACATCTGGATTTGTCTTCGCATAGTCCTTGGCCGCCGCTTCCAGCAATGCGACCGTCTCCGGCGACCAATGGGTGATATAGGAGATGTTGACCGACTGCGCCCAGCCGCTGGCGGGCAGGATGGCCAGGCTCGCGGCCAGAGCCAGTTTCGAAGTCCAGGCAAGAGACATCCTCATCCTCCCTCAGGCTAGCGATCACGATGACGTTATGACAACATGAAGCATTGGCGCAAGGGCCCGATTGCGAAAAAGCTGCGCATGGCGCTGTCCCTGATTTCTCTGCTGTCCGTTCACATACGAAATTTGCAGTTGAAATACAGTTAGCTATGAAGGAATCATGGTTGATTGGCTTAGCCCAGCCGTTCCCGGAGGGAGTGTCAGACCTCTTGCGGATGCTGCTATGTCGTTATAATGACTTTCCTGAGGAATGACTCTCCGCGGCGTCGATAGGGCCGTGGGACGCCAAGGACAGATAAAAATGGGAGACTGGCAATGAGCATGCTTTCAATTCACCGACGCGCAGCCCTTGGCCTGATCGGCGGCCTTGCCGCCTGCGCTGGCCTGTTCACCAGCCTGCCGGCGCGGGCCGACAGCACGGTGACGCTGTGGAGCTGGCGCACCGAGGACGAAGCCGCGATGCGCCGCATCTTCGATGCCTTCGAGGCCAAGAACCCAGGCATCAAGGTCAACATCCAGTTCACGCCGGATGCCGACTACCAGAACCGCCTGAGCACGGCGTTGCGTGGCGGGCGCGGGCCCGACATCGCCCAGCTCAAGGCCTATGGCGAATTGCAGCCTTTCGTCGAGGCGGGCTATCTCGACGCGCTCGACGAGAGCGTGCCGGAACTGAAGAGCATGCCGGACGCAGCCCTTGGCGGCGCGCGTGGGCGCTCCGACGGCAAGCTCTACGGCGTGCCCTATTCGGTGCCGATGATGGGCGTCTTCTACAACAAGGATATCTTTGCCGCGCAGGGCATCGAGGTCCCCAAGACCTACAAGGATTTCGTCGCCGCCTGCGACAAGCTGAAGGCGGCCGGCATCACGCCGATCGCCACCGGCGGCGCCAACGGCTCGGCGTGGGAGCTGGAGATCGGCGTCGGCGTCATCGGCCCGACCGTCTACGGCCCCGGCTTTTACGACGAGATGATGACCGGCAAGGCGACCTTCGAGGATCCGCGCTATGTCGCGGCGCTGAAGCGCTTCGCCGAGCTGAAGCCTTATTTCCCCGACGGCTTCGCCGGGATCGACTACACCACCGCCACCCAGCAGTTCATTGGTGGCAAGGCCGCGATGTTTCTTGGCGGTTCGTTCGAGAATGGCAGCTTCAAATCGCAGAACCCGAAGCTGAAATTCTCGATCTTCCCGTTCCCCGCCGACGATGCGGGGGCAAAGCTCTACACCTCGGCCTTCTCGGACGGCTCCTACGGCCTCGTCTCCGAAAGCGCGAACAAGGAAGCCGCGATCAAGGTGCTGGACTTCATGGCCTCGGCCGAATTCGCGCAGATGTTCGCCGACGAACTCGGCTGGCCGCCGGCCCGCACCGATGTCACGGTGAAGGACCCGGTATTGGCCGAGATGATGGAGATGTCGAAGAACTCGACGCCCTACCTGACGCTGGTCGGCTTCCGCTGGCAGTCGCCGACCGCCTCTTCCGTCCTGCAAGCGGAGATCATCGACATGGTCGAAGGCAACATCGCACCGGAGAAGCTGGCGGCCGACATGCAGGCCGCCGTCGCCACCTGGTTCAAGCCGAAGCAGTAAGGAGCCGGCCGGCTGCAATGCCGCCGGCCTCTCACCGGGCAAAAACCGCGCATGACCAACCTTCGCCGCAAAAGCAGCCTGAAGCGCACGCAGCAGCGCATGGCCGTGCTTTTCATCCTGCCGGCGCTGGCCGTCTACGCCCTGTTCGTCCTCTATCCCTTGGCGATGTCGCTGTGGGGCAGCTTCTTCATCTGGAAGGGGCTGCGCATCACCGAGTTCGCCGGCCTGTCGAATTTTTCGCGCCTGTTCGTTTTCCCCAGTAGCGCCAGGCTCTACGGCGCGCTCTGGCACAACACCGCCTGGTTCTTCGGCATCATGGTCTTCCAGAACGGCATCGGACTGCTGTTTGCCTGGCTGCTGTTCCTGCGTGATCGGGGTGCTGCCTTCTTCCAGTCGGTTTTTTTCTTCCCCGCGGTGCTGAGCCCGGTCATCGTCGGTGCGCTGTGGCGCCTGCTCCTGGCGCCGGGCGGCGTGGTCGAATGGGCGCTGAACGGGCTTGGCCTGCACCAGGGCAGCCTGACCGTGCTTGGCAACAGCCACACCGCGCTCGCCATGCTGGTCGCCGTCGACGCCTGGAACTGGATGGGCCTGCCGGTGCTGATCTACACGGCGGGCCTGCGGCAGATTTCGGGCCAGATCTTTGAGGCGGCGAAACTCGACGGCGCCGGCAATGCGCGCATGCTGTTCTCCGTCGCGCTGCCCTTGCTGATGCCGGCGCTGGGCACGCTGACGACTTTGTCCTTCATCAACACCTTCAACCAGTTCGACATCGTCTATGTGATGCAAGGCGTACAGGGCAATCCGAGCTATTCGACCGACACGCTGGTGACCTATTTCTACAGGCTGGCCTTCGGCGCGGAGGGCGCCGTCGGCATCACCGATATCGGGCTTGCTTTGGCGTTGGGCACCATGCTGTTCCTCATCCTCAGCGTCGGCACGCTGTTGATGCTGCGCTTCTTCGACCGCCGCACGGTGCAGCTATGAGCACGCTGGCCATCTCAGGCAGTCCCCTGATCTCGCGCCGGCTTTCGCGGCTGCCCGGCTGGACGGTGCTTGCCGTATGGACGGCGGCCGTGCTGCTGCCGCTCTACATCCTCGTCGTCTCCTGCTTCAAGTCGACGGCCGAAATCTACGACAACCGGCTCGGCTTGCCGACAAGCTGGGCCTTCGACAATTTCGTCAGCGCCTGGACGCGCGCCGACCTCGGCCACAATTTCCTCAACAGCCTGATCGTCACCGCCGGCGCGGTCATCCTCACCATCGTCGTCTCGGCCATGGCCGCCTATCCGCTCAGCCGTTACCAGCTGGGCTGGAACGCCATCATGCTCGGCCTGTTCCTGTCCGGCATCATGCTGCCGATAAGGCTCGCCTCGGTCGAGCTGTTCACGCTGATGCGCAATCTCGGCCTGCTGGATTCCCTGACCGGACTGATCCTCGTCTATTCGGCGATCCGCGTTCCCTTCGCCGTCTTCATCTTCGCCAATTTCATGCGCGTCCTGCCCTCCGAACTCGACGAGGCGGCACGCATGGACGGCGCCGGCGAGGTCCGCATCCTGTTCCAGATCATCCTGCCGATGGTGAAGCCGGCGGTGTCGATCGTCGCCATCTTCACGGCAATCGCCGTGTGGAACGACTTCTTCTTCCCGCTGATTTTCATCTTCGACGACCGCTACAAGACCGTGCCGCTGGCCATCAGCGTCTTCGTCGGCCAGTACCGCACCGATTGGGGCCTGGTGTTCGCCTCGCTGGCGATCTCCATGGCGCCGATCCTGATCATGTATTGTCTGCTCGCCCGCCAGATTCGAGAGGGCGTAGGCGCCGGGGGAGGCATGAAATGATCGAGGACAGGATCTATGCCGCCAAATCCATCCTGGTCGTCGGCGCGCATGCCTTCGATGCCGAGGTGATCGCCGGACCGCTGGCGGCGGCCGCCGTAATGAGGGGCGCCACGGTGACGTTCCTGCACCTGAGCATGGGCGAGCAGGGCCATCCGTGCCTGATCCCCGAGCACTATTGCGCTCAGAAGGAAGAGGAAGCGGGCAGGGCCGCCGCTCGCCTCGGCGTCGCCATGCGCAATCTTGGCCTGCATGACGCCTTCCTGCCTTCCGATGACGAGACGGCGCTGAAACTGTGCGATGTCATTCGCGAGCTGAAGCCGGAAGTGGTCATAACCCATTGGCACGGCAGCTGGCACAAGGACCATCGCGCCGCAGCCAAGCTGACGCAGACCGGCATCTTCTTCGCCGCCCTTCCGACTGTTGCGCGCGACCATGCCGCCTTTACGCCGGGCTTGCTGCTGTTCGGCGAGAACTGGGAGGACGATGACGGTTTCCGCCCCGAGCACCTGGTCGACGTCAGCGACGGCTTCGAGGCGTGGAGCGAGGCGGTGCATGAATACGAGCTGGCGCGGGGCCTGAGCAGCTTCCCCTATGTCGATTACTACAGCGCGCTCTACCGTCTGCGCGGCTGCCTGCGCGGCACGCGCCATGCGCAGGCCTTCGCGGCGGCCTCGCATTCCTGGAACGCCGGCAGCGGTCTGTTCGCGCCACCGGCTGCCGGAGGGCGCCGATGACGCGGGTTCTGGCCATCGATCTCGGCGGCACAAATCTGCGTGCCGCCGTCCAGTCCGGCAATGTCAGCGCGCTGGAGAGGCCGAGCCGCGAACCGGCGCCGGCAAGCCTTGATGCCTTCGTCGCCCGTATCGCGGCGCTTTGCGCCGAGGCTGGCGCGGTCAAGGCGTTGGGCCTGGCGGTGCCAGGTCTCGTCGAGGGGTCGGTCTGCCGCTGGATCCCGAATCTCCCTTGGCTCGACGGTGTCGACATCGCGGCGCTGTTCCCGCAATTGCGCGTCGCCGTTGGCAATGACGCGCAGATCGCCCTGCTGGCGGAAGCCGTTGAAGGCAGCGCGAAGGGCATGTCGGATGCGATCCTGCTGGCAATCGGCACGGGCATAGGCTCGGCGGTGCTCGCCAACCACCGCATCGTCGCCGGCACGCATGGCGGCGCCTGCTCGTTCGGCTGGGCCTGCGCCGACATCAAGGACCATGGCGAGGAGCGCAGCGGCTGGCTGGAGCGCGTTGCATCGGGCCGCGCGCTTGATGCGCTTGCCGGCCAGGTCGGCCTTGCCAGCGGCCGCCAGCTGATCGCGGCTGCCCAGGCGGGCGAACTCGCGGCACAGACCCTGCTCGAGTTGCCGGCGCGCCGGCTGGGCACCGCGCTTGCCGGCGCCGTCGCGCTGCTCGACCCCCAGGTGATCCTGGTTTCCGGCGGCCTTGCCGATGCGCTTGACGTCATCGGACCGCCGCTGCTTGCCGCGCTGCGGCGCCAACTGCCGCCGCATCTCCGCGGCATTTCTCTCAAGGCTGGCGCGTTCGGCCCCGGCGCCGGCCTGGTCGGTGCGGCAGTGGCCGGACAGGCCGGAAGCGGGTGGAGACAGATCCGATGAGTGAAGCCAGTTTTCAGCAGCCGGATCGCAGAAGGCCCGAGCCGCTCTGGTATCAGGTCGAGGAGGCCATCCGCGCCATCGTCAAGAGCGGCGAATGGGCGACGGGCGACCAGATCCCGGCCGAAGACCGGCTGGGCGCGCTTTTCGGGGTCAGCCGCATCACGCTGCGCCACGCTTTGCGCAATCTGGAGGAAAGCGGATTGCTGCGCCGCGAACACGGACGCGGCACCTTCGTGCGCTCCACCACGCTCGTCGCCGGCACCCGCGAACTGACGAGCTTCACCCAGGAGATGGGCAATATCGGCGTCGTTGCCGGCTCGCGCCTGCTCGATTGCAGCCTCACCATCGCCAATGCGGCGGCGGCCGGCGCGCTGGAGATTGAGGAGGGTGACCCGGTGGTGCGCATCCGGCGGCTGCGGCTCGGCAACAACGAACCGATCGGCATCCAGACGGCGCAGCTCTCAGCCGCACGTGTGCCGGGCTTCCTCGACGCCGGCCTGCTGCAGGGATCGCTGTACGAGGCGCTGGAGCGCCACTACGGCATCGTGCCGGTGGCGGCGCGCGAGAATTATCGCGTCGGCGCGGTTGGCGCGGCGGATGCCGAGCTGCTCGATCTGCCGGTCGGCAGTCCGGCTTTCGTGGTCGAGCGTATCGCCACCGACGAGCGCGGTCCGTTCGAGTTCACCGTCTCCATCATGCGCGGCGACCGCTACGAGATACGCTCGACGCTGCGCGCCGGGCGCGTCCCGTCAAATCCGCGAAGCTGATCCATCATCACCCAAGCAGACACTTAACAGGAGTACCCACGTGTCCGACCTCTACATTCACCGTCTCGCCGCCCTCATCGACCAGGCAGCGAAAACCAATGAAGCGGCCTTTGGCCAGGCAGCCAGCCGCTTTGCCGACTCGCTTGAAGGCGGCGGTCTGATCCATCTCTACGGTTCAGGCCATTCGGTGCTGCCGGTGCAGGAAGTGTTTCCGCGTTACGGCAGCTATGTCGGTTTCAACCCGCTGACGGACCCGCGCGTGATGTGGCACAATGTGCTCGGCGCCGGCGGCGTGCGTGAGCTGCTGTGGCTGGAGCGCACCGAGAAATACGCCGAAAAATTCCTGGATCATCAGCCGCTCAACAAGGGTGACTCCATCATCATCTTCGGCCACAGCGGCCGCAACTCTTCCGGCATCGATACGGCGCTCTATGCCAGGAAGCGCGGCATCTTCGTCGTTGCGGTCACCAGCAAGAACAATCTCGACAAGCCCGCGACGCACTCCTCCGGCAAGCGACTGGCCGACGCGGCCGATCTCGTCATCGACACCTGCTCGCCGATAGAGGATGCGATCGTGCCGGTCGAGGGCTGGAGCCGTCCGGTCTCCGGCTCTTCGACGGTGCTCGCCATGATCCTGGCGCATGAGCTGATCGCGCGTACCGCCGAGCAGCTCGCCAAGCGCGGCATCGAACTGCCGGTCTTCGCCTCGCCGACGATCGCGGGCGTGACCCTGCACGACACCGATGTCATCTACGGCGTCTACCGCGAACGCATGCTGGAAGCACAGAAAAAGCACCTGCCGGCCTTCCAGGCGACGATGCGGGGCGAATGATGTTAGGGGCGGGAGGCGTCGCGGACGCCTCCCGCCATGGATGCGCCCAATACGAACTTATCATCGTCGATGCAAGACCGGGCCTATCCCATTGGCTTCCTTCCGAAGCTTCAGTGTCGCTTTGAAAGCGTCAATAAATAATTTGACGCGCGTAATGAATCCGCGATCTATTGGGAACCGTTAAAACTTGACTGGACAAGTTCGGTCGAGCATTGCTGTTTCCAGGCAACGGCCGCGTGACTCGTGTCGGCCGGGGCGGCGGGCGAGGGCAAGGGACCCTGAATATCGATGGCGGAAAAGACGCACCGCACGATGGATGACTTCGCCCGGGCGTGCGGCGTGTCACGGCCGACCCTGTCGAAATATTTCGATGATCCGGCGAGCGTCAAGCCGGCGACGCGCGCCCGCATCGAGGCCGCGCTTCGCTCCTCGGACTATCAGCCGAACCTCTTCGCCCGCAATCTCAACCGCAAGCGCACCCGCAATGTCGGCATCGTCGTGCCGGCGATCACCGATCCGTTCTATGCCGAGATGGTCAGCCGCATTGAACTGCGCTGCCGCGACGAAGGTTTTTGGCCGATCGTCATCTCCTCGCACGGTTCGCCCAGGCTTGAGTCGGAATCGGTCAAGACGCTCACCTCGCTGAAGGTGGCCGGCGCCATCGTGGCCCCGCTGGGATCGGTTTCCGAGCCGGGCGTCTTCGAACGGATGGGCAAAGACATCCCGATCGTCTATTTCGACACCTATATCGAGGGTGACACGCCCTTCGTCGGCAACGACAACCACCAGAGCACGTCGATCATGGTCGATTATCTCTGCCGGTCCGGCGAGCCGCCGGTGTATGTCGACATCCCGCACGTCAACCACAATTCGGGCGAGCGACTGCAAAGCTATATCGAGACGATGCGGGCCGCCGGCCTTGAGTCTGTCGTCATCAACGCGGCGCGCGACTACACCTGGGACTTCGAGCGGATCGGCCATGAATGGATGGAAAGGACGCTCGAGAAGGGAGGCCTGCCTGGCCGCACCATTCTGTGCGCCAATGACCGTCTCGCCTTCGGCATCATGTCGGCCGCCTTCACGCGCGGGCTGAAGATCGGCCGCAAGCCCGATTGCGACTTCCGTGTCGCCGCCCATGACGACCACCCGTTGAGCCGCTACACCTGTCCGCCGCTCACCACCATGGCGCAGGACTTCGCCGCAATGGCCGGCCGCAGCGTCGAGATCCTGCTGGCCTTGCTCGACGAGGCCCGCCCGCCCGCGCATGACCTCGTGCGAAACGTCAAGCTCGGCGCGACCCTGGTGATGCGTCAGTCGGCCTGAGCGCGCGTCTGCAATTGGAGCCAGGCCGCGGCCTCGCTCATCGCTTGCCGCGCGGCGAGAATGTAGCGGCCCATCGAGACGAAGCCGTGGATCTGGCCCGGCCAGTGCCGCAGGACCAGCGGCACCCCTTCAGCAAGCAGGCGTTCGCCATAGGCGGTCCCTTCGTCGGCCAGGATATCGTGACCGGCGGTCACGACAAACGCCGGCGCTGCGCCTGCAAGGCTCGGTGCCAGCAGCGGCGAAACGCGCCAGTCCTTGATGTCGTCCGGGGTGCGCACATAGTGGTCGCGGAACCAGGCCATGGTGGCGGCGGTCAGTCCAAACCCGTTACCGAAACGGCGGTAGCTGTCCGCCGTCTGGCGGGCATCGGTGTTGGGATAGATCAGGATCTGGGCGGCAAGCGGCGGTGCTTGCCCGTCGCGGGCGAGGAGTGCCAGCACGGCGGCAAGGTTTCCACCGGCGCTGTCGCCGGCAACGGCGATACGGGCCGGATCGATGCCGCGCTCCCCGGCGTCTTGCGCCATGAAGCGAAGCGCCGCCGCGCAGTCCTCGAGTCCGGCGGGGAACTTGTGCTCTGGTGCCAGTCGATAATCGGGGCAGACGACGACGGCATTGGCCAGATTGGCCAGCCAGCGGCAGATCTCGTCATGCGAATCGAGATTGCCGATGACCCAGCCGCCGCCATGCAGATAGAGCAGGGCGCGTGCGCCGGTTCGCGGCGCGCCGATGCCGCGATGGATGCGGATCGGAACCGGGCCGTTCGGTCCGTCGATCTGCCGCTGCGACGTCGCCGCGACCGGCTCATGTTCGCCCTGCTGCGCCGGGAACGAAGCGTTGTAGGCGGCCCGCGCCGCCGCCACGCTGCCGTTCTCGAACGGCTCACCACCGGCCGCGCGGCCGATTTCCAGGGCACGCAGAGCATCAGGATCGAGCGTCATCGCAATCTCCGTCATGATTGCATCTAGGCGAGCAGGCCGCGCGCCTCGTCCTCCGAGAGCAGGGCCGGCTGGACGACGTCGCCAGCAATGGCGACCGGGCTTTTCGTTTCGCCGGAGTGCAGGATCGCCTCCATGATCTCCAGCACATGCAGCGCCAGAGTGCCGGACGCGCGGGGCGTGGCACCTGTCGCGAGCGAACGCACGAGGTCGGCGACGCCGAGCATGCGATAATTGGCGCGGTCGGGCGCGGCATAGGGCCAGTTGCGGGCGCCGTAGAGTTCGCCCTCGCTGGGGAAATCCTTCCACTCGGCGCCGCGCTCGGACAAGGACACGGTGCCGCCGAACGTGTCGGGGTCGGGCAGGCGCAGCGAGCCCTCCGTGCCGTGCAGTTCGATCGGATGGTTGGAGTGCTTGAAGACGTCCCATGAGGCGCCGAAGGTGACTGTCGCGCCTGACCGGAATTCGAGCAGCGACAGCACGTTGGTCGGCGTGCCGACCTTGAAGGTCGTGTTCTTGAACGGTCCCTCGGCTGATATCAGCCGCTCCTGCTGGCCCCGCGTCGCCATTGCCATGACGCGTTGGACGGGACCGAGCAAATTGACCAGCATGGTCAGATAGTAGGGGCCCATGTCGAACACCGGGCCGCCGCCCGGCTGGTAGTAGAATTGTGGGTTGGGGTGCCAGTGCTCCATGCCGCGGCCCATCATGAAGGCTGTGCCGGTCACGGCGCGGCCGATGGCGCCTTCATCCATCAGGCGGCGCGCCCGCCGCCCGGCGGCGCCGAGGAAAGTATCGGGGGCCGAGCCGAGCAGCAGCCCTCGCTTGGCCGCCTCCGACACCAGGCGGCGCCCGTCGCTGGCCGAGGTCGCCAGCGGCTTTTCGGTGAACACATGCTTGCCCGCCGAAAGCGCCGAAAGCGAAACGTCGAAATGCGCAGCCGGGATGGTCAGGTTGAGGACGAGATCGATCTCGGGATCGGCCAGCATGGCGTCGACGCCGAGCGCGCGGATGCCATATTCCTTCGCCCGCAGCGCCGCCATGTCGGCCGAGATGTCTGCGCAGGCGCGCAGCTCGATGCTGCCGAAGAGGGCGGCATTGCGCAGGTAGGTCATCGAGATGTTGCCGCATCCGACGACGCCGATCCCAAGCTTCGTCTTCGATCGTCCGTGCATTTTCTGTGTCATTCCTCCGATGCGGCCACGCTCTGCCGGATCCATTGCGCCGGCAACGGATCACTCCCCGCAAGCCGCTATACAACATTTTGAATATTGACGCGCGTAAAATTTTTATAGACCATGCGAAACCCAGGGGCGCCAAGGAAACCCAGGGCGGCGTCAAGGAATGAACAACATGACGAAGACGAAGCTCAAGGTCGGCTGCCAGACCTTCACCTGGGAAATGCTCGGCAAGGCCTGGACCGGCGGCCCCGACGATCTCCTGAAGGCGATCGCCGATGGCGGCTATGCCGGCATCGAAATCACCGACACCATGATCGGCCGCTATGCAGGCAAGCCGACGGAGTTCGCCGCGGCGCTTGGAGCATCCGGCCTGACGCTGGTCTCCTTCGCCTTCGGTTCGAAAAGCGGCTTCACGCTGAAGGACGAGATCGGCGCCGATCTCGAAACCGCGAGGCGCTGGATCGATTTCGCTGCCGCGTTCCCAGGTGCGCTTGTCTCGATGGGCTCGGCGACCGTCGTCTCCAACGGCTCGCGCGACGACAAATTCGCTATCGCCGCGGAGGTCTACAACAGGGCCGGCGAGCTCGGGCGCAAGGCCGGCGTCCAGGTCGCAGTGCATCCGAGTTCGCACCACAACACGCTGCTGTTCGACCGCGCCGACTACGACGCGATCTTTGCCTTGCTCGAACCCGACCTGGTCGGCTGGGTGCCCGATACCGGCCACATATTGCGCGGCCACAAGGACATGGCCGATACGCTTACCACCTACCGCGACCGCATCCGCTACATCCATTTGAAGGACGTCGACGCCAAGGGCGATTGGGCGATGCTGGGTAAAGGCGTCTGCGACACGCCTGAAGTGATCGAGATCGTCGGTGCGGCGCCGCGCTTCAACGGCTGGCTGGTGCTTGAAGAAGAATCCGACACGGCCGCGGCCGATCCTGCCGGCGCGGTCAAGACCAACCGCCAGACGATGCGCGGCTACGGGGCCTGAGACGGTGATCAGGAAACAGGACAGGCGCCTCAGGGTCGGCGTGCTCGGCTGCGGCCCCATCGCGCAGTTCGCGCATCTGGAATCCTGTGCAAAGGCCAGCAATGCCGACCTCTACGCCATTTGCGACGCCGCACCCGACCTGCTCGCCCGCATGGGCGCCACCTACGAGCCGCGGAAGATGTATGCCGACTATGACGAGATGCTCGCCGATCCGGAGCTGGAAGCGGTCATCGTCGCCACCTCGGACGCCTATCACGTGCCGATGTCGATCAAGGCGCTCGACGCCGGCAAGCATGTGCTGTGCGAAAAGCCGATCGGAACTTCGGTCGAGGAAGGCGAGGCGCTGGCGGCGGCGGTGAAACGCTCCGGCAGGATCCTGCAGGTCGGCCACATGAAACGCTTCGATCCGGCGCTGGAGGCGGCGCGCGACTTCGTGCGCGACGAAATGGGCGAGGTGCTGGCGCTGAAGGCCTGGTATTGCGATTCCACCCACCGCTACACCAATACGGATGCGGTGCAGCCGCTGCCTGTCACCAGCAAGCTGGCGAAGAAACCATCCGGCAATCCGAAGGCGGATCTCCGGCAGTATTTCATGCTGGCGCACGGCTCGCATCTGGTCGATACGGCCCGCTTCCTCTGCGGCGAGATCACGGCCGTACGCGCCCGTCTCAACGAACGCTTCGGCGCCTATTGCTGGTTCGTCGAGACCGAGTTCGCCAGCGGCGCGCTCGGCCATCTCGATCTCACCGTCGCCGTACGCATGGACTGGCACGAGGGTTTCCAGCTCTATGGCGAGAACGGCTCCGTCATCGCCAAGACGTTCAATCCCTGGTACTTCCGCGCCAGCGAGGTCGATATCTTCCATGAGAAGGACGCGACCTCGCGAAAACCGCTCGGCGCCGACGGCCATTTCTTCCGCCGCCAGCTGGAAGGTCTCGCCGACACGGTGCTGAACGGCGCGCCGATGCGCGGTGCCAATGTCGAGGACGGCATTGCCTCGATCCGCGCCATGGTCGCCATTGCCCGCTCCGTCGAGACCGGCGAACGGATTGAGCTCGCTTCAGTCTCGGGTGCGGTCTGATGCGTCTCGGCGTCTTCGCCAAGACCTTTGCGGGCACCGAGCCGGCTGTTGTGCTGGAAGCAGTGCGGCAGGCGGGCTATGAGACGACGCAATTCAATCTCGCTTGCGCCGGCCTGCCGTCGATGCCCGATGCGGTGCCTGACGCAGCCATTCCGGCCATCCGCGCCGCCGCCCGATCAACAAGCGTATCGCTCGCCGCCCTGTCGGGCACCTACAACATGGCGCATCCAGACAAGGCGGTGCGCGATGATGGTCTTCGCCGCCTTGCCGTCGTCATCGATACAGCCGCCGCCCTCGACATTCCGCTAGTCACGCTCTGCACCGGCTCGCGCAATGCAGCCGACCAATGGGCCTATCATCCCGACAACGCCACACCGGCCGCCTGGTCCGACATGGCCACTGAGATGGAAAAGGCGCTGGCGCTGGCCGAAGGGGCAGGCGTCGATCTCGGCATCGAGCCCGAACAGGCCAACATCGTCACCTCGGCGAAGGATGCCACCCGCTTGATCGCCGACATGGGCTCGAAGCATCTGAAGGTCGTGCTCGATCCGGCGAACCTGTTCGAGCATGCGACGCCGGGCGAGGCGCGCGCCATCGTCGCGGCGGCGATCGACGAGGCCGCTGCCCATATAGCCATGGCGCATGCCAAGGACAGGCATGGCGACGGCCGCTTCGCCACAACAGGGGAGGGCATTGTCGATTTTCCGGATTTCGTCGCGCGGCTGAACGCTGTGAAATTCGATGGCCCGCTTGTCACGCACGGACTGTCGGCCGACGAAGCTCCCGCCGTTGCCGCCTTTCTGCGCCGCCTGCTCCGATGAGCGTCGCACCGACGACCATGCTTCGCGACGATGCGGCGCTTCGTGTCTTCGACACGGAGCAAGGCAGGCTTCCCGTCGTCTTCCAGCACGGTCTCGGCGGTGACGCCGCCCAGGTGGCGCAGAGTTTTCCCGACGGCCCGTCGCGACGCCGGCTCACCGTCGAATGCCGGGCGCAAGGCGGCTCCGGTGCCGGCCATAAGCGCCCCTTTTCGATCGCCATGTTCGCCGACGACGTGCTGGCCGCCGCCGATGCGGCCGGCATCGAACGCTTCGTCGCCGGCGGCATCTCGATGGGTGCGGCGATCGCGCTGCGCCTGGCCGTCCGGCATCCCGAGCGCGTCACCGGCCTGGTGCTGGTCCGTCCGGCCTGGGCCTTCGACGCGGCCCCTGAAAACATGCGTCCCTATGCGGAAGTGGCCGAGCTCATCCGAAACCGTCCGCCGAACGAGGCGCGCGCCGTCTTTGCCGCTTCGGCCACGGCCGCCCGGTTCCGCGCCGAGGCACCCGACAATCTGGCTTCCCTTCTCGGTTTCTTCGAGCGCAACAATGCAGCGGACTTCGCCGAAATGATGCAGGCAATCGCTGGCGATGGGCCCGGCGTTTCGCGGGCCGCAGCCTCTGCGCTCTCAATCCCCACACTCGTCGTCGGAAGCGGCGTCGACCTCGTCCATCCCTTGGCGACTGCCCGCGAACTGGTGAAGACAATCCTCAACGCGATCTTCACCGAGGTGACACCGAAGGCCACCGACAGGGATCGCCACTTCGCCGAAATCCGTGCCGCGATCGGCGGCTTTCTCGATAAAAATTTCAACAACCAGGACCAGTCATGATCTCGAAACCCCTGTCAGGCCCGGCCGCTATCGCCGCATTGCCGCGCGATCGTCTGATCGCTGAATTCTCGTCTTGGTCTGCCAATCTCGCCAATTTCGAGAGCGACTTGAAGCGCATCGAACCCTATGTCGACCTTCACCACATCGATGTCGCTGACGGCCACTTCGCGCCGTCCTTCCTGTTCTTCCCCGATCTGGTCGCCCGTATTGCCAAACTGACGGCCAAGCCCATCCATGTCCATCTGATGGTCGACGGGGCAATCGTCGAGGAACAGACGCGCCAATTCATCGAGGCCGGCGCCGACATGATCAGCGCCCATGCCGAGAATGGCGAAGCAGGATTGCGCGCTGTGCGGCTGGCGCGCGAACTTGGCGCCGAAGCCGGCGTCGTGCTGCGGCTGGAAACGCCGGTCGAAGCGGTGAGGCCCTTCGTGTCCGAAGTCGCGTTCGTCACGCTTCTGGGAACCGCGATCGGCGTCAAGGGGCAAGGCCTTTCGGAGAAAGCCTGCGACAGGTTGGTTGAGGCCCGCGCCATCCTGCGCAAGACCGGACGCGAGGCGGACGTGGTTCTTGCCGCCGACGGCGGCATCCGCCATGAGACCGTGCCGCTGCTGCGTGCCGCGGGTGCCGAGACCGTGGTTCTTGGTTCGCTCGCCTTCGGTGACAAGGATCTGGCCGGCCGCATCGGCTGGCTGCACGGGCTGAAAGTCGCGGCATGAGCAACGAGGCCGCTCTCGCGATCGATCTGGGCGGCACCGAGCTTCGTGCCGCCCTGGTCGACCGTGATGGCAAGATACTGGCATTCGCGGCGGTGCCGACGCAGGCGCAGGCCGGTCCCGAAGTGGTGATCGGCCAGATCGAGGCTCTCGCCGCGACCATCCATGCCGAGGCGCCGGCGCTCGCCATCCTTGGCGTCGGCGTCGGCGCGCCGGGACCGCTCGATCCGCTGGCCGGCATCGCCGTCGGGCCGCCGACGCTTGCCGGCTGGCTGGACGTGCCGCTCGCCGACATTCTCGAGCGGCGGCTCGGCCTGCCGGTGCGTCTGGAGAACGACGCCAATGCGGCAGCGCTCGGCGAGTGGCGCTTCGGCGCCGGCCACGGCGCCCGTTCGCTCGTCTTCGTCACCGTCTCGACCGGCATCGGCGGCGGCGTCGTCGTCGACGGGCGCATCCTGCATGGCCGCCGGGGTCTTGCCGCCGAGATCGGCCACATGACCATAACCAACGAAGGCGAGCGCTGCATATGCGGCGTCATCGGCTGTTTCGAGGCCATCGCCTCGGGCACCGCGCTCGGCCGCCGCGCCAATGCCGCGACGTTGGCCTTCGACGGCTCGACGCTGCGCCGCCTTTCGGCTAATGCCGAGGTGACGGGCCGCCATGTCGTCGATGCAGCGCGGCTGCAGGACGATCTCGCCCTGGCCCTGCTCGAGGAGGAAGCGCGCTGGCTGGGCGTCGGCTTCACCAACCTCCTGCATCTCTATTCGCCCGACGTGCTGGTCGTCGGCGGCGGCATCGCCAATGGCCTCGATCTGATGGCTCCGGCAATAGAGGCGACCATCCGCCAGCGCGCCATGCGCGCGTATCGCGACGTGCCGGTGGTTCTGGCCCAGCTCGGCCGCCACGCCGGGCTGATCGGCGCGGCGAGCCTTGTCCTGTTCGACGACGGCACAGCCCGCCTGCCTGTCGAAGGGCCAAGCAGATATCCCGGACACGAGGGCGGACACTGATGGTCGAGCTCAAGCTGCGCGGCGTGCGCAAGTCCTGCCGCCTCACACGGTGAACACACGAAAAATGGCCGGAGGCGGCGATGCCTCCGGCCATTTGCTATCGCTGTGCGGCCGTTGTGATTACTCGGCTGGAACGATGTCCGCCGGCAGGCTGTCGTCGGCCGTTCCCGCCAGCGCCCTGGCCAGCTTGGCCTCGTCGAGCTCGCCTTCCCAGCGCGCCACCACCAGCGTCGCCACCGCATTGCCGACGAAGTTGGTCAGCGCCCGGCATTCCGACATGAAGCGATCGACGCCGAGGATCAGCGCCATGCCGGCGACAGGCACAGCCGGCACCACCGAAAGCGTGGCGGCAAGGGTGATGAAGCCGGCGCCGGTGATGCCGGCCGCCCCCTTGGAGGAAAGCATCGCCACCAGGAGCAGCAGGATCTGGTCGCCGAAGGAGAGGTGGATGTTCGTCGCCTGCGCGATGAACAGCGCGGCCAGCGTCATGTAGATGTTGGTGCCGTCGAGGTTGAAGGAATAGCCGGTCGGGATGACCAGCCCGACCACCGAGCGCTTCGCGCCGGCCTTCTCCATTTTCTCCATCAGCGAGGGCAGTGCCGCTTCCGAAGACGAGGTGCCCAGCACCAGAAGCAGCTCCTCCTTGATGTAGCGGATCAGCGACAGGATGGAGAAGCCGTTGTAGCGGCAGACGGCGCCCAGCACGATGAACACGAACAGAAAAGCGGTCATGTAGAAGGTGCCGACCAGCATGGCGAGGTTGATGACCGAGCCGATGCCGTATTTGCCGATGGTGAAGGCCATGGCACCGAAGGCGCCGATCGGGGCTGCCTTCATCAGCACGCTGACCAGCTTGAACATCGGCGCCATCAGCGCCTGCAGGAAATTGAGCACCGGCGCGCCCTTGTCGCCGACCAGGGCCAGCGCGATGCCGAACAGCACCGAAAAGAACAGCACCTGCAATATGTCGCCGTCGGCGAAGGCGCCGACGATGGTCGTCGGAATGATGTTCATCAGGAAGCCGGTGACCGACTGGTCGTGCGCCTTGGCGGCGTAGCTGTTGACGGTCGCGGCGTCGAGCGTCGCCGGGTCGATGTTGAAGCCGGCCCCGGGCTGCACGACATTGGCCACGATCAGGCCGATGATGAGCGCCAGTGTCGAGAAGGTGAGGAAGTAGAGCATCGCCTTGCCGGCGACGCGGCCTACCTTCTGCAGGTCGCTCATGCCGGCGATGCCGGTGGCGACCGTCAGGAAGATAACCGGGGCGATGATCATCTTGACCAGCTTGATGAAGGCGTCGCCAAGCGGCTTCATGCTCTCGCCGAGCGACGGATAGAAATGGCCGAGCAGGATACCGACGGTGATCGCCACCAGCACCTGCACGTAGAGTTGGGCGTAAAGCGGCTTGCGCTGCGCGGCGGGCGCGCGTGATTGGTCTGCCATGTGCATCTGCTATCTCCCTGGCCGGAGGGAACGGCACGCGCCGCCCCGCAAGACTTCTCCCATCGCGGCGCTCCGGTCGCTCGCCGCTGTCGAGAGTTTTGCAAGCGCCGTGCCAGATCGAGAAAAGGCCGGAACCCTGGATTTCCGGCGGTTTTGTCCCCATTTCAATGGAGGCCTGTGCGGATTTCCGCACTCACCCTTGTTTGCCTGGGCGGAGTTTCGCATTACAGTGGCTGCTGAACAGCGAACGGTGGAGAGGGCAGACGCCGCAGGCAGACATCGATAGCGCATCCCCGGAATTCGCCGGCCGCGACCTGCTGCGCGAAGCGATGGCCAGGCTGCGTGACGGCCGCTGGCTCATTCTCCTGGTCGCCCTGGCAATGCTGGCGGGGGCGGTCGCGATTGCCGGGCGCCTTGCCGCCAACCAGGCTGCCGGCGATCTCCGCGACGGAGCACTGGCAGCCTTGCCGCTGGCGGCGGGCACCTTGACCGGCGAAATCGAAAAGCAGCGTCTCGTTCCCTTGGTGCTGGCACGCGACGATGCGGTGCGCGACGCGTTGCGCCGGGCCGGCAAAACGCAAGAGACAGCGCTCGACGACAAGCTCCGCGCCATTGCCGCCGACGCCTCGGCATCCGCCATCTATGTCATCGACACGGCAGGCATCGCGATATCGGCCAGCAACGCCGGCGAGCCGGGCAGCTTCGTCGGCATCGACTACAATTTCCGCCACTATTTCACCGACGCCATGACCAAGGGCGCCGCCAGCCAGTATGGCCTCGGCACGATCAGCGGCAGGCCGGGACTTTATCTCGCCAGCCGCGTCGATGACGGCAAGACGCCGCTCGGCGTCGCCGTACTGAAGGTCGAACTCGACGGCGTCGAAGCCAATTGGCGCTCCAGCGGCTTTGTCGTCTTCGTCACCGACGAGCGCGGTGTCGTGCTGGCGACCAGCCGGCCCGAGTGGCGTTTCCACGCGCTTGCGCCGCTCTCGGCCGCGGATGCCGCGACAGCCCACGCGCAGCTTCAACTCGCCGAAACCGGCTTCGAACCGCTGCCGATACGACGCGGTGCCGGTGATGGCCTGGCGACAATCGACAATGCCGGAAAATCGCGCCAGTTCGTCGAAGTGGCGCAGGACCTGCCCGGCGCCGTTCCCGGCTGGCGTCTGTGGCTGCTCACGCCTGCCGATGCCGCTTTGACGTCGGCCGCCAACACGGCGCGCCTGACCACGCTGCTGGCGTTGCTGCTCACGGGTTTGCTTGCCTACGTGCTTCTCAGGCGCCGCCGTGCGCGCCGCCTGAGGCAGGAAGCGCTGGCGCGCATGAATGCCGAGCTGGAGAGCAGGGTAAGCACGCGAACGGCGGAACTGACCCGCTCCAACATGGCCCTTGCCGGCGAGATCGCCGAGCGCGAAAACGCCGAGGCCAAGGTTCGCCGGCTGCGCGACGACCTCGCCCAGGCCAACCGGCTTTCCATCCTCGGCCAGATCGCCGCCGGCGTCGCGCATGAGATCAACCAGCCGGTGGCGGCGATACGCACCTACGCCGAGAATGCCGGCCGCTTCCTGCATGGCGGCAAGGTCGAATCCGTCTCGGGCAACCTGACATCGATCGTGTCGATGACCGAGCGCATCGGCGCCATCACCAGCACGCTGCGCAGTTTCGCGCGGCGGCCAGGCGTCGCCGCCTCGCCGCTGCCGGTGCGCGAAGCGATCGACGGCGCGCTGTCGCTCCTGTCCGGCCGCATCCGCGATTCCGGCGTGACCGTCGTCAAGCCGCGCGGCACCGCCTCGCCGGCGGTCATGGCCAGCCGCATCCGGCTGGAGCAGATCCTGGTCAATCTCTTGCAGAATGCGCTGGATGCCCTGAAGGACCGGCCCGATCCGCGCATCGAGATCGAGCTTGCCGAGCGCGACGACAGGGTGCTGGTTTCGGTGCGCGACAATGGACCTGGCCTCGGGCCGGAAGCGGCCGGCAATTTGTTCATGCCGTTCCAGACCACCAAGGAAAAGGGGCTTGGCCTCGGTCTGGTGATCTCGCAGGAGATCGCCCAGGAACTGGGCGGCACGCTGCGCCTCGACCCCGACAGCACGAAAGGCGCATCCTTCACCATCGACCTGAGGCGAATTGAATGACTGAGGGATCAGGGCTGGTCGCGCTCGTCGAAGACGACGCGGATATGCTTCACGCCACCACGCAATTGCTCGAGCTTGCCGGCTTCGGCGTCATCGCGTTCAAGGCCGCGGAGGCAGCGCTTGCCGCCGTCGACCGGGATTTCCAGGGCGTGGTTGTCAGCGATATCCGCATGCCCGGCATGAACGGCTTGCAGCTGTTCGATCGTATCAGGGCGATCGACATCGACATACCGGTGATCCTGGTCACCGGGCATGGCGATGTCGATCTCGCGGTGGCGGCGCTCAAGGACGGCGTCTACGATTTCATCCCGAAACCCTATGCGGGCGAACGCCTTGTCGAGGCGCTGAATCGGGCCGGCGAAAAGCGGCGGCTGGTGATGGAGAACCGGAGGCTGCACGAGGCCGCCGCGCAGGCCGCCGACGGCCTGCCGCTGATCGGCGAGGCGCCCGCCATCCGCCGCCTGCGCGAGACCTTGCGTCAGATCGCCGACATGGATGTCGACGTGCTGGTGGAAGGCGAGACCGGCACCGGCAAGGAGGTGGTGGCGGATCTCCTGCACCGATGGGGCCGGCGCCGCGCAAAGCCTTTCGTGGCGCTGAATTGCGGCGCTCTGCCGGAGACCGTCATCGAGAGCGAACTGTTCGGCCACGAGCCGGGCGCGTTCACCGGGGCGCAGCGGCGGCGGATCGGTCGCATCGAGCATTCGAGCGGCGGCACGCTGTTCCTCGACGAAATCGAATCCATGCCGCCGCCGCTACAGGTCAAGCTGCTGCGGGTGCTGGAAACGCGCAGCCTCACCCCGCTCGGCTCCAACGAAACGCGCCGCCTCGATCTGCGGGTCGTCGCGGCAACGAAGGTCGATCTAGGCCGGCCGGACCAGCGCGGCGATTTCCGCGAGGATCTCTATTTCCGCCTCAACGTCGTGACGCTACGCATCCCGCCGCTGCGCGAGCGGCGCGGCGACATCCCGATGCTGTTCGGGCATTTCCTAGGTAACGCCTCGCAGCGTTTCGGCCGTCCTGTCGCGGCCGTGAATGCCGCGGTGAGCGACCATCTCCAGTCGCATGACTGGCCGGGCAATGTGCGCGAGCTCGCGCATTTTGCCGACCGGGTCGCGCTTGGCCTCGGGCCCGACGAGGAGGCCAGGGCAACGTCCGCGCGCTTGCCGGAGCCCTCGGCGGCGCTGCCCGAACGGGTCGGCCGCTACGAGGCGCAACTCATCCGCGAGGCCTTGCGCGATCATGCCGGCGACGTGCGCGGGGCCATCGACGCACTCGGCGTGCCGCGCAAGACTTTCTACGACAAGCTCAAGCGCTACGGCATTTCCGCCTCCGAATTCCGCAATGGTGGCACCCCGGACCGGCACCCTGTTCGGGGACGGACATAGGCGTTGCGCAGGCGCTCCGGCCTTCGTAACTCTGTTCGTCTCCCGTTGCGCATTTCGGATGAGCCATGATCACGACACTTGAAACGACGGCAACCCCGTTGCCCGAGGAGCTCGCCTTTCTCGGCGAACGTTTGATGGCGTTCAACGACGGCGATGTCGGCGCTTCCGAAAGGAAGGCCCTTGCGGTGTTCGTGCGTGATGAAGCCGGCGCGATTGTCGCGGGCACTTCGGGCTACACCGCCTGGGGCTGGCTCTACGTGCAATGGCTGTGGGTCGACGAAAGGCTGCGCGGTCGGCACATGGCCGGCACGATGCTGGACGCGGCTGAGAAGGAGGCGATGGCGCGCGGCTGCCAGAACGCCTGGATCGACACCTTCAACCCCAACGCCGCCAGGGTCTATCGGCGCCAGGGCTATCAGCCCTTCGGAACACTCGCCGATTTCCCCGTCGGCCGCAGCCGCGTCTTCCTGCAGAAAAAACTGTCGGCGGGCTGATCAACCGGCCAGCCGTCCGCCGCGCATCGGCTGCGGCGCGCCCGTCGTGCTGGGGAAACTGATCGGCAGGCCGCGCAGCACGCGCACCGCCAAAAAGGCAAAACACTCCGCCTCCACCGCGTCGCCGCTCCAGCCGAGGCTTTCGGCCTGCACCACCTCGACACCGGCGCGGCTGGCGATCATTGCCATCATCGTCGGGTTGTGGCGGCCGCCGCCGCTGACCACCAGTCTTTTCGGCCGGCTCGGCAGAAGATCGAGTGCCTTGCCGACCGCGGCGGCGGTGAAGGCGGTCAAAAGCGCGGCGCCGTCCTCGGCGCTCAGGCCATCCGCCATGGTGGCGCCGAAGTCGAAACGGTCCAGCGATTTCGGATAGGGTTTGGTCAAATAGGGGTGTTGCAGCAGCTTGGCGAGCCGGGCTTCGTCGACCGTTCCCCCCCGGCCAAGCGCGCCGTCGCGGTCCATTTCGCCGAGCCCCTTTGACTTGATGAAGTCGTTGAGCGGCGCGTTGGCGGGGCCGGTGTCGAAGGCAACGACATTGTCGCCGCCGTCCCACCAGGTGATGTTGGCGACGCCGCCTAGGTTGAGCACGGCTACCTCGCCACTGGCGCCGGCGCTGCGCATCAGCGCGGTGTGATAGGCGGCCGCCAACGGCGCGCCCTGTCCTCCGGCGCGCATGTCGGCAGAGCGGAAATCATAGGCGACCTTGGTGCCGAGGATCGCATGCATCAACTCGCCGTCGCCGAGCTGCCGGGTCTGTCCGAGCCGGCCGATTTGCGGCGCGCGATGCAGCACGGTCTGGCCGTGGAAGCCGACGACGCCGATATCCGCCATTGTCATCCCATGGCCTTCGACGAGCTCCCTGACCGCCGCCGATTGCGCGCGCGTCAGCGCCTCCTCGGCCTCGCGGAAGATCGCCGGCTCCGGTCCGGCAAAATTCCAGCCCCGCGCCTGCTTAAGCGTCTCTTCCAGCAGCGAGCGGATCGACGGGGGGTAGGGCATCAGCCGGTAGGTGCCGAAATCGTCGATGCGCTCGCCATCTGTCTTGATCAGGGCGACATCGATGTTGCCGTCCAGCACGGTGCCGGTCATCAGGCCGACGGCCCAGATGGATTCCATTATCGAACTCCATTGATGAGATCGCCGACCGCTTGGCGAAGCGCGACGATTCCGCTGTCGAAGTGACGTGTCGGATGGATCCGGTTGGTAAGCAAGGTCCAGGCCTTTCCCTTGTCGAAGTCGATCCACAGCCCCGTACCGGTAAAGCCGGTGTGGCCTATCGTTTGCGGGCTGCACAAGGCGCCGCCGGACCAGCCGTCATAAGGACGCTCCCAGCCATGGGTGCGGGTGGCGGACAAGGGCGTGCGCATCGGCGCGATCGACCGTTCGGATGCGCCGTCCAGCAGCCCTTGGGCGAAATCGAGCACCGAGGCCGCCGTGCCGAACAGGCCGGCATGGCCGGCGCCTTGCAGCGCCGCGCAATTGTCGTCGTGCACCTCGCCGGACAGAACCCGATGGCGCCAGGTGCAGTCTTCTGTTGCAGCGGCTAGATCGGGCTCGGCGGACCACGCAAAGCCCGGGCCGGGCTCCATGTCCCGGATGCTTTTCCCCGACAGCCGTTCGAGCGCAAAGCCGAGCAGGATGAAATTGATGTCGGAATAAACGGGATCGCGGGCCCGCCATTCCCGTTGCAGGATGAAGGCGCGCAGCAAGTCGGGGTCGCGCCCATAGGTATAGATCGGTTCGACGGCCGGGAAGGGCGTCTGGTGCCCGAGGCACTGGCGAAACGTCACCTTCCGCTCCCAGGCATTCGCGTCGTACTGGCGTAGGTCCCGCAGCACCGAGACGAGTGGTGCGTCGAGATCGATGGCACCGTCCTGAGCCAGCGCCAGAATGCGCGGCGTGGTGAAGATCACCTTGGTCAGGGATGCCAGGTCGAACCAGGTCTCCTCACGCATCGGTCGCTGCTTAGGCACGAGTTGGGCTGAGCCGATCGCCCTGGTGATGCGGTCGCCATTCCTGTCAACAATGCCGAGCACGCCACCGGGGATGCGCTTGGCGGCCACTGCTGCTGCGAGCGGTTGGAACGCGCGGTCGAAGATCTGGGCGAGGGGGCTCAATGCTGGCGTCCTGAAAGGCCGAGTTCCGTCACACCCCCCTCTGCCCTGCCGGGCATCTCCCCCGCAAGGGGGGAGATTGGCAGAGTTGATGTCCCGCCAGCCTTCCACCATTGGAGATTGGCGAAGGCCGAGGCGACATCCGATCTCCCCCCTTGCGGGGGAGATGTCCGGCAGGACAGAGGGGGGTGCTGTCCCGCCGACCTAACCGAGCCCAGGGCCACCATGCATCACCCTTCCACCCTCGCCATATGATCTACCCCAAATTCCTCCCATCTCGCCGGCGCCGGCTCAAACCCTTGCGGGCGCACCAGGGAAGGCACCTGGCGTGTGTCGATCTCGAAACGCTCATGCCGCCGGTCGATGGCCGGAACCGCTGATATGAGCTTCTTCGTGTAGGAATGTTTCGGCGCCGACAGCACCGAGGCCGCGTCTCCGATCTCGACGATCTGGCCGGCATAGATGACGGCGATGCGATGAGCGATCCGCTCGACGACAGCCATATCGTGCGAGATGAACAGATAGGCCAGCCCGAACTCGCGCTGCAGGTCGACCAGCAGCTCCAGCACCTTGGCCTGCACTGAAACATCGAGGGCGGAAACCGCTTCATCCAGAACGACGACCGACGGGTTGAGCATCAGCGCGCGGGCGATGCACAGCCTTTGCCGCTGGCCTCCGGAGAATTCGTGCGGATAGCGCTGCAAACTGTTCTGCGGCAGGCCGACGCGCTCCAGCAGGCTCGCCATCCTGGCTCGCGTTTCGGCGTCCGCCCGGCCGCCATTGGCGATCACCGGCTCCGCCAGGATGCTCTCGATGCTCAGCCGCGGGTTGAGCGAAGCGTAGGGATTCTGGAAAACCATCTGCACGGGCTTGGCGCCGTGCTTTGCCGAGGCCGTCCGGGCGCCGACCGAGAAGCTGCCGCGCGTCGAGCGCACCAGCCCAAGGACTGCTTTCGCGGTGGTTGATTTGCCCGAGCCGCTCTCGCCGACAATGGCCAGTGTCTCTCCCGGCATCAGGTCGAAGTCGACACCGTCGACGGCGTGCACCGCGCCGCTGGCATGGCTGAAGAAACTGCTCCTGAGCGGAAACCGCACCACCAGGCCGTTGACCTCAAGGGCCGGGTCGGTCCTTGTATTCTTGCCGCGCTGTCCGTCCGCGCGTGTCGCGCGGCCGTGGGCGAAATGCGGCACATCCTGCAACAGATGCTGTGTGTAGGCGTGCTGCGGCCTGTCGAGGACCTGGTTCAGTTCGCCCTGTTCCACGGCCTGCCCGTTCTGCATCACCATCACCGTGTCGGCGATCCCGGCGACAAGGCCGATGTCGTGGGTGATGAAGATCATCGACATGCCGCTTTCCTGCTTGAGCTCCGCAAGCAGCGCCATGATCTGCGCCTGTACCGTCACATCGAGCGCCGTGGTCGGTTCGTCGGCGATCAGCAGACGCGGATTGCAGGCGAGCGCAATGGCGATCATCACCCTTTGCAGCATGCCGCCCGACAGCTGGTTGGGCGTGTATTTCAGCCGCCTTGCCGCATCGGGGATGCGCACCCGGTCGAGCGCGTCCTTGGCCGCCGCCGTGGCCTGCCGGCCGGTCAGGCCGCGATGCAGCCGGAACGATTCCTCGATCTGCGTGCCGATCGTCAGCACAGGATTGAGCGAGGTCATCGGCTCCTGGAAGATCATGCCGATCTCTGCGCCGCGAATCCCGGTCAGTTGCCTCTCGGTCGCGGTCGTCAGGTCGAAGAGACTGCCGTCGGCCCGTTTCAGCGTCATGGCGCCGCCGGTGATGCGGCCGCCGCCGAAATCGATGAGACGGTTGATCGACAGCGCGGTGACCGACTTGCCCGAGCCGCTTTCGCCGACAATGGCCAGCGTTTCGCCGTCGGCGAGGTCGAAGCTGACGCCGCGCACCACCTCATTGGCTTTCGGGTCGCGGCCGAAGCCGACGTTCAGGTCGCGGACCGACAGAAGCGGGATCATGCGAGCGCTCTCCGCATCCTCGGATCGAGGATGTCGCGCAAGGCGTCGCCCAAGAGGTTGAAGCCCAGAATGCTGATCATGATCGCCAGCCCGGGGAAGATCATCAGCCATGGGGCGGTTTCCATCAGATTGCGGCTGTCGCTCAGCATCAGGCCGAGCGAGGCGGCCGGCGGCTGCGTGCCGAGACCGAGGAAGCTCAGGCCGGCCTCGGTCAGCAGTGCCCAGGCGAGCGCCAGCGTCACCTGGACGGTCAGCGGCGCGACCAGATTGAGCAGCAGGTGCCGCGTGATGATGTAGCTCGAGCTGCTGCCGAAGGTGCGCGCGGCGTCGACGAATTCGCGCGCCTTGAGCGACAAAGCAGGGCCGCGGACCACGCGTGTGAAGATCGGCGTATAGACGATGCCGATGGCGACCACGCTGGTCCATGTGCCCGGTCCGGCAACGGTGACGATCAGCAGCGCCAGAAGAATGGCAGGAAAAGCCAGCAGCACATCCATGATCCGCATCAGCACGCCGTCCCAGCGACGCCCGAGCCAGGCGGCGGCGAGCCCCAGCACGGTGCCGGCAAGCGCGGCGAAGGCGACCGAAAGGAAGGCCACTGTGAAGGACTGGCCGACGCCCGCCATCAGCCGGCTCGCCACGTCGCGGCCGAACAGGTCGGTGCCCATCGAGTAGGCGGCACTGGGCGCATGCAGCCGGTCGACCCGGTATTGCGTGATCGGATTGTGCGGGGTCAGTCCCAACAGGCCGAGGATGGCGACCAGGAGATAGACGCCGACGATCACGCCGCCGATACGGCCGCTGCTGTGCCCGAGGATGGCGCGCAGCATGCGCATCACTGCTCGCCCAGCCGGATGCGCGGATCGAGCGCGACATAGGCGAGGTCGACCAGGAGATTGACGATCATGAAGTTGAAGGCGATGAACAGCACGCTGCCCTGCACCAGCGCGTAGTCGCGCTGGAGGATGGCGTCGAGCACCATGCGGCCGAGGCCGGGCAGGGCATAGATCTGCTCGACGATGACCGCGCCGCCCAGGAGATAGCCGAACTCGATGCCGCTCAGCGTCACTACGGGGATCAGCGCGTTGGGGAGCGCATGTCGCCAGATGACGCTGCGCGCCGAGGCGCCCTTGCTGCGGGCGGTGCGCACATAGTCGTCGCTCAACACGTCGAGCATGGCCGAGCGCGAGATGCGGGTGACCGAGGCGGCGAAGGCGAAGCCGAGCGTGATGGCAGGCAGGATCAGCTGGCTGAGATTACGCAAGGGATCCTGCCAGAGCGGCGCGAATTCGCCCATGGCCGGCAGCACGCCGAAGCCGGCCGACAGCGCGTAGATGATCAAAAGGCCGAGCACGAAGCTCGGCGTCGACTGGCCGATCATAGCGACGACGCGCACACCGAGGTCGGACAGTTTCTCACTATGCGTGGCGGCGTAGATGCCCGCCGGCATGCCGGCGGCGAGTGCGATGATCATCGACAGCACGGCCAGTTCCAGCGTCAGCGGGAAGCGCTCGAGGATGACGTCCAATACCGGCCTACCATAGATGACGGAGATGCCGAAATTGCCGTGCAGGATGCCGCCGATCCAGCGCCAGTACTGGACGAACCAGGGCTGGTCGATGCCGAAATAGGCGGCGAGCGCATCGCGCTGTGCCGGCGTCAGCAGGCCGGCTTCGGTGCCCAGCATCGCGGTGATCGAATCGCCCGGCACCATCCGGATCGCCACGAAGACCAGGATCGACACGCCAAGCAGGACGAGAGGAAACGCCGCAAGTCGTCGCATCAGATAATTCACGCGAAGAAGACCTCTCGTCTAGAGCATGATGCCGAAAAGTGTGAAGCGGTTTTCGGACGACATCATGCTTCTATCCCTTTGATCTAGAGGCGGATTCAGATTTCAGGTCGATTCAACCTGAAATCATCGGACTCTAGGGCCGGCGACGGCTACTGCTGGATGGTAACCTTGCTGAGGCTGAACAGCGTGCCCGTCGGCGTCGGCACGAACCCGGCAATGTTCTTCTGCTGGGCGGTATAGCTGTAGGACGTGTAGAGCCAGATCCAGGGCGAGACTTCGGCGAGGTGCTTCTCGAACTCGGTGAAGATCGCCTTGCGCTTGGCCGGATCGGTCTCGGCGCGGCCTTTCTGCATCAGGCTGTCCAGCGTGTCATCGATGTAGTTGGCCACCTTCTGCAGATTGCCTGACTTGGTCCAGTAGCGGTTGTACATGGTGTAGGGGTCGGCGCGGCCGCCATTGAGCGCGATCGCCATGTCGAAATCGCCCTTCAGCCAGGCGTCGACATAGACGTTGAGCTCCATCATCTTGATGTCGAGCTTGACGCCGATCTCGGCGAGCTGCGACTGGATGACCTGGGCTTCCGCCGCCGCCGTCGGCGGCTCGCCGGTGGCGCCGATCACGGTCGCCGAAAAGCCGTCAGCAAAGCCCGCTTCCGCCATCAGCTTCTTGGCCTTCTCGACATCGCGCTTGTAGCAGAAGAGCTGGCTTGGATCGGTCGCAAGTGCTGGGATGGTCAGCGGTCCGGTGACCTTGCCTTCACCGAGCGCGGCGGTGTCCAGAACCTCCTGCCGGTCGATGGCGCAGGAGATCGCCTGGCGCACCTTGAGTTCGGTCATCGGCTTGCGTGACGGATTGAGCTGCAGCACGTTATAGGCCAGCACCGGCGCGCGGTTCAGTTGCAGGCTAGCCTCCTTCGGCACCAGCGTGGCGACGAGCGGATCGTTGAGCAGCGCGAAATCGACCTGCTTGGTGCGCATGGCGGCGAGGATCGCCGCTTCATCGGGCAGCACGCTGATTTCGATACCGTCGACGCCGGTCGCGCCGCCGGCCCATTCCTTGTTGGCGCTCAAGACTTCCTTGGCGTTGGGGTCCCATTTATCGAGCTTGAACGGGCCGGAGCCGACCGTTTTGGTGCCGATCGAGCCGGCCTTGATCTCGGCCGCCGGCACGATGGCCGCGTTGATGTCGCTCATCGCCGTCAGGATCGGCGCGTCGGGCTGCGATAAATGGAACACGACGGTTCCAACGTCCGGCGTGTCGATGCTGGCGATCGACAGGAAGTTGGCGCGGGCGGCGGCGCCTGTCTTCTCGTCCAGGATGCGCTCGAACGATGCCTTGACGTCGGCCGGAGTCACGGCAGCGCCGTCCTGGAATTTCGCCTTGGGATCGAGCTTGAAGGTCAGCTCCTTGCCGTCCTTGGAGAATTCCCAGGAGGTGGCGATGGCCGGGACGATCTGCAGGCTGGCATCGACCCGCACCAGCGGCTCATAGATCAGCTCCAGGAGCCGCAGCGAGGAAAAGGCCGTCTGCTTGTGCGGATCAAGTCCCGTTGCGTCCTGCGACCAGGCCATGTGCAGCGTCGCCGCCTGCGTCGAGACCGTGGCGATGCCGAGCATGGCTGCCAGCGTGATGCCCGACAGCAGCTTTCTTGTGAGGTGAACCATTCTCGTCTCCCATCTTTGCTTGAACCCGATGCCCTTGCAGTTTCTGCGGACCGCTTCCAAGACACACGCGCTTTGGAGCATCGGCCCAGTCTATGCGGCTTCGCGCCGTCTTGTGTAAAGCAGCTTCACGCCGTCTGGTCTCAAGCGCCTTCATGCGTCTCGTCGCTGATTGCCTTTCGCAGGAAACCCCTTGCCTTGGCGAGGGCTGCGCGCGCCTCCTCGACCTCAAGCCCGGTGATGGTCAGCAGGATCGCCAGCTTCACGTCGTTGCCGGTCCGGCCGAGCGCCTGGCGCGCCTGCGCCGCCGTGCAGCCTGTGGTCTGCATCACGATCCTGGTTGCCCTGGCGGCCAGTTTCCTGTTGGACGGATTAAGGTCCACCATCAGGTTCTGGTAGCTCTTGCCGATGCGGATCATCGAGGCCGTGCTCAGCATGTTGAGCACCAGCTTCTGCGCCGTTCCGGATTTCAGCCGCGTCGAGCCGGTCAGCACCTCGGGACCGACGACCGGCGAGATGGCGATGTCGGCAATGCCTGCTATGGTCGATGCCGGATTGCAGGACAGGGCGACCGTCGTTGCCCCCACCTGCTTGGCATAATTCAACCCGCCGATCACATAGGGCGTGCGCCCGCTGACCGCGATGCCGACCACCACGTCGTCCGGGGTGAGCTTGATGTCCTGCAAGGCCCTGGCGCCCATCTTGGGATCATCCTCGGCCCCTTCGGTCGAGCGCACCAGCGCGTCGGGCCCGCCGGCGATCAGGCCAACGACCATGCCTTCCGGCACGCCGAAAGTGGGCGGACATTCCGAGGCGTCGAGCACGCCCAGCCGGCCGCTGGTGCCGGCGCCCATATAGATAAGCCGAGCGCCTTTCTGGAAGGCGAGGACGATGCGGTCGACCGCGGCCGCGATGTCCGGCAGCACCTTTTCGACCGCTGCCGGAACCACCCGGTCCTCGTCGTTGATCGTGCGCAGCACATCGATCGTCGGCAGCAGGTCGATGTCCATAGTCCGCGGATTCCGGCCTTCGGAAACCAGCCGGTCCAGCTCGGACATCAAACCTTGCTCGCTCATCCCAGTGCTTTCAAATCAGTGCTTTCAAAAATCAGGCCGCTCAGCCTGTTCGGAAGTGGTTCCTCTTTGGCTCAGGCACACGCGTATTTCGTTATGCTACCCCGTTTCGTTAACGTCTTAGAATTCAATATTCGTTCCGTCAACGGAAAGATGGAATAAATTATTCCTTCCGCGCTAATGCTTGCCGAGTGACCTGCGGGCAAGAATGATCGCCCCGGAAACCGCGTCGCCATCGGCGGCTTTCAGGCGCCGGCGAACGTCGGGTGCGAGCCATGGTTCGAGCGGACTGGCGAGCCCGCCCAGCAGGGCCACGCGCGGCGCGCCTTTTTCGAACAGAACCCGCACCAGCGTGTCGATCTGTTCGGCGGCCTTTTGCACGATGCGCCGCCCTGCCGGATCGCCTTGGTCGGCGTGGCGCATCACCATCGGCGCCAGGGCCGCATAGTCGGTGGCGCTGGCGCGGTCCATCCAGGCCACGGCTTGCATCGGGTCGTTCTCGAAACGCTGCATGACTTCCGCCAGCAGTGCCGTGCGCTCATGCCGGCCGTCATGGGCGCGCAACGCCAGCTGCACGGCCTTCAGCCCGAGATCGGCGCCGCTGCCTTCGTCGGAGATCGGAAAGCCATAGCCTCCGGCGCGCAGGTCGCGGCCCTCGACGAAGCCGAGGCCGATCGAACCGGTGCCGGCGATGACGATGGCGCCGTCCTGGCCCGAATGCGCGCCGAGGCAGGCGGCGACGCCATCGCTGACGAAATCGATGCTGGCAAAGGGATGCGCGATCGCCCGCAGCGCCTCCAGCGCGCCCTTGCGGCCGATCCCGGCAAGGCCGATGCCGGCGTGAATTCGGGCGCTTTCCGCCGCGCCGAACCCTGCCTCCTCGATCGCCGCGCCAAAGGCCTTGGCAACCGACGCCCAGGCCGTATCGATGCCGAGCCGCGTCGACGCCGGACCGGAGAGGCCTTGTCCCAGCACGGTTCCCTCGGCATCCTCGACGCGGGCGCGACAGCCGGTTCCGCCGCCGTCGACGCCGAGAAAATAATCGGAGCGGCCGTTGTTCATGCGCTCAGCCGCTCGATGTCGGCGCCGCACAGACGCAGCTTGCGGTCCAGTTGCTCATAGCCACGGTCGAGATGATAGACCCGGTTGATGGTCGTCCCGCCCTCGGCGACCAAGGCCGCCAGCACCAGCGACACCGAGGCGCGCAAATCGGTGGCCATGACTTGCGCGCCATGCAGTTTCTCGCCGCCGCGCACCAGCGCGGTGGTGCCTTGCAGCTTGATGTTGGCGCCGAGCCGCATCAGTTCGGGAACATGCATGAAGCGGTTCTCGAAAATGGTTTCGCGCAGCAGCGACGCGCCCTGCGCGCAGCACATCAGCGCCATGAACTGCGCCTGGAGATCGGTCGGAAAGCCCGGATAGGGTTCCGTCGTGACGTCGGCGGCCTTGAGCGGCCGCTCGCGCGACACGATGAGCCCGCGGTCGCCCGGCCAGACGCCGACGCCGGTCGCCTCCAGCAGTTGCACCACCGAGGCCATGTGCTCGAGCCGGGCATGCGTCAGTTCCAGTTGCCCGCCGGTGATCGCCGCGGCGATGGCATAGGTGCCGGCCTCTATCCGGTCCGGAATGATGTCGTGCCTGGCCGCGCGCCAGTCCGTGTCGCCGGCGATCAGGATGCGATGTGTGCCGGCACCTTCGACACGCGCGCCCATCGCGTTGAGGCAAGCCGCGAGGTCGGCCACTTCGGGCTCGCGCGCCGCGTTGAGGATTTCGGTTTCGCCCTTGGCCGTGGTCGCCGCCATCATGGCGGTTTCCGTCGCCCCGACCGACGGCGAGCTCAGGACGATGCGCGTGCCGGTGAGCCCGTTCGGCGCCGAGGCGACGATCAGCCCGTTCTCGATGGCGATGCGGGCGCCCAGCGCCGCGAGTGCGGCGACATGCATGTCGACCGGCCGCGCGCCGATAGCGCAGCCGCCAGGCAGCGAAACCCGCGCATGGCCGAAACGGGCGAGCAGCGGCGCCAGCACCAGCACCGTCGCGCGCATCTTTCTGACGGTGTCGTAGGACGTCTCCCTGGAAACGGCGGCACGGGTGTCGATCGTCGCGGCATGGGCCGATCGCGTCACCTCGGCGCCGTGCAGCCGCACCACGCCGAGCATGTTCTCGACGTCGGTCACATCGGGCAGGTTGGTCAGTTCGAGCGGGTAGGGGCTTAGCAGCGCCGCCGCGATCTGCGGCAGAGCGGCGTTCTTGGCGCCCGATATGGTGACCGCGCCTTGCAGTCTTTGCCCGCCGACGATGCGCAGTCTGTCCATGGCTGAAACCTTGTGCGCCGGGCCGCGTCCGGGCGCGGCGCTCTCGAAAGCTGTTCCCGAGCTCAATCCGGCCCGCTTGAGAATTAATTCCGCGTTCTTGGCTGTCAATCGAAATTGGAATAAATTATTCCTTGGCCGTGCGGCTGGACGCCAAAGCGCAAGGGGGATCATGTCCGTTCTGAACAGGATCAATGCCAAGCTCGACGGCATGGCGCCCGGCGATCGTGAGATCGGCCAGTACATCGTCGAAAATCCCGAGGAGATGCTGCGGCTGTCGACGGCTGCTCTTGCGGCTGAGATCGGGCGCAGCCAGTCGAGCGTCGTCAAATTCAGCCAGAAGCTCGGCTATGCCAGCTACCAAGAGCTCAAGCTCGCCGTCAGCGAAGCCAAGGCGCGGGAATGGCAGGTGCCGGCCGGTATGATCCACGGTTCGATCGAGGTCGGCGACGGCTACCAGGTCATCCTGAAGAAGCTGATCGGCAGCAAGCTTCTGTCGATGGAGCGGACCGTCGCCGCCAACAGCGAGCGGATCATCTCCAGGGCGCTGGAATTGCTGGATGGTGCGCGCCGCATACATCTGGCCGGCGTCGGCGCCTCCTCGCTGGTGGCGCGTGATTTCTCCTACAAGCTGATGAAGCTTGGCCGCAATGTGCTGCATGACAGCGACAGCCATATCCAGATGGCCAATGCCTCGACGCTCGGGCCTGACGATGTGCTGTTCGCGCTCTCCCATTCGGGCGCCAGCATCGAAACCTTGCGCATCGCCGAGCTCGCCCGCAAGCGCGGCGCCGTGGTGATCGCCGTCACCGGCCTGCACGACAACCCGCTGGGCCGCGTTGCCGATATCTGCCTCTACACCATCGCCGACGAGGAGCGTGCGCGCTCATCGTCCATCACCGCGCGCGATGCGCAGCTGACGCTGACCGACCTTCTGTTCATCCTCATGGTGCAGAAGCAGCCGGACGCCAATGACTACGTCCACAACAGTGAGGCGGCGGTCTCGGTGCTGAAGGCCGAACGGTCTTCCTGACATGCCCGGACCGCGTCAGCCCTGGCGCGGCACGCCCCTGGCAAGCAGGTAGACGAGATACGGCCCGCCAAGCAATGAGGCGAACAGGCCGACAGGCAGTTCGTACGGGAAAGCCGCCATGCGCGACAGCCAGTCCGATATGGTCATCAGCAAGGCGCCCAGAAGCATCGCCCCGGCAAGATGAATGCGTGCGCGCCAAAAGCCGAGGAGCCGGGCAAGGTGCGGCGCGATCAGGCCGACGAAGCTCAACGGGCCGACGATCAAAGCGGCCAGCGCGGTCAGGAGCGCGCTGACGACGACCAGCATCAGCCGCCCGCCGGCTACGGGCACGCCAAGTCCGCGCGCACTGTCGGCCCCGAGCGGCAGGATGTCCAGCCAGCGCGCGGCAAGAAAAAGCGGCGGCGTCAGTGGCAACAGGCAGGCCAGTGCAACGGATGCGTCCAGGGCGGTCGCCTGGCCGGTCGAGCCGCTCAGCCAGCGCAACAGCATATAGGACTGTGCATTGCCCATCGCGATCGTCGCGGTGATCAGCGCGCTACACAGCGCGCTCATGGCAATGCCGGCAAGCAGCAATCGGTCGGCGCCGAACTTTGCCTTGGCGGCGATGGCCAGCATGGCGGCCAGTGCCGCCAGTGAGCCCGCGGCCGAGCCGGCGAGCTGCCAGCCAAGCCCGGCCGTTGCGCTGACCGTCAGCACGGCGGTCAGGCCGGCGCCCGCGCCGGTGCCGACGCCAAGCACTTCGGGGCTCGCCAGAGGGTTGCCGGTAACGCGCTGGATGACCACGCCCGCCGCCGCGAGCATCGCGCCGGCGGCCGCGGCCACGCCGACACGCGGCGCGCGCCAGGAGACGAGATCGGCCAGCAGGTCGCAGCCGGCGATCGACCACCCTGCCGGTCCACGCCCGACGACGAGAGCCAAGGCGGCGGCGGCAAATGTGAGCGCAAGCAGGACGAAGATGATGAGCCATGGCCGGCGAGCCTTGCGCGGTGCCGCGCCATTGGAACCGAGATGCGGCCATTCGAACATGCGCAGCCTCGGCAACAGCCACAGCAGCAGTGGGCCGCCCAGAAGCGCGGTTCCCGCGCCGGTCGGAATGCGCTCGCCGCCGGCTCCGGCGGCGAGCTGGACCAGCCCGTCCGTCAGCCACAGCAGTACTGCGCCGATCAGCGGCGCGGCGACCAGCTTCTGCCGCAGGGTGCGCGCGCCCGAAAGCGTGGCGAGCGCCGGCGCGGCAAGGCCGACGAAACCGATGACGCCGATCTGCGCCGCGACAGTCGTTGCCATCCACACCGCAAGCGCGATGATGAGAAAGCGGCTGGTGTGGCGGGCAACGCCAAGGCCGCGCGCCGAGGCGTCGTCGAGGCCAAGGATGGTCAGCGGCCGCAGCAGCATCAGCGCCGCGGCGGCGCCGGCCGCCAGCCTGATCGTCAGGGCGATAGCCGGTTGCCAATCCTGCTGCACCAGCGACCCGCCGCCCCAGATGAACAGCGAGAACAGGTAGTCGCCATTGGCGAGGATCAGCGCGGCGCTGACGGAACTCGCGGTCAGCGCCACCATCATTCCGGCGAGCACGACCGACACCGGCTCCAGCCCGCGCCGCCAGGTCAACGCCAGCACCAGCAGCACAGCGGCGGTGCCGCCGGCAAAGGCCACCAGCCCTTGCGATCGCTCCATCAGCAACGGCGCGTAAAGCGAGGCGAGCGTCATCGCCAGTTGCGCGCCGCCCGAAATGCCGAGCGTCGATGGTTCCGCCAGCGGATTGCGCAGCACATGCTGCAACAGCAGGCCGGACAGGCCGAGCACGGCGCCCGCCAGCACCGCTACGACGGCGCGCGGCAGCGAGCTGTAGAACAGGATGACATGCTGGAGATCGCCCGGCACCGATGCCGGCTGCTGCATGCCGACGCGCCATGCGAACAAGAGTGTGGCCAGCCCCGCGAGCAGGCCCCACAGGATGATGGGCGACCGCGCGCCGCCGATGGTGCGGTGAGGCATCTCGCTCCGGGCCATGGCGCGCTCCGTCACGAAGCATGACCCGCAAGCGCCGCCGTCGCCAGCCGCGCGAAGCGGCGCGCCGACGGCAGGCAGCCGAAATGCTTGATCGCTTCGAGCACCGCGACGCGGCCTTTGCTCACGGCCGGCAGCGCGTTCCACAACGCATTGGTGGGAAGCGAGCGCCCGACATCCGCCGGCAAGGGCGAGACGATCAGGATGGAGGCCTCGGGCACCCGCGCCAGCGCCTCCAGGCCAACGGGTGCTGCCGCGCTGTAACTTGTCTCTTCGGACCAGGCATTGACCAGGCCGAGCCGTGTGAGCACGTCACCGAACATGGAGTCGCGGCCGAAGGCGCGGAAGTGCCTGGAGTCGCCGAGGCTGATGACAAAGACCGGCCGTGCGGACCTGGTTGGCATGGCGGCGCGACGCCGCGCGATGTCGTCGGCGGTGTCGCCGACGTAACGCTTCGCTTCGGCCGGTCGTCCGAGCTTTTCGCCCAGGGCCAGCGTCGCTGCCTCGGCGAGTGCGTAGGGCGGCACTCCGGCCTCGTAGACGGTTTGCGCGAACACCGGCGCGATGCGCTCCAGAATCGGGCGTTGGTACTCGTAGAAATTGGAGATGACGATCAGGTCCGGCGCGACGATGCGCAACAGCTCGTAGTTGGGCGTGCCGCGCAGTCCGAGATCGGTCACGGATTGGGGAATTGCAAGCTCGACCGCAATCCTGCGGAACTGGATCAGTTCGGCCGCCGCCGCCGGCTCGAGGCCGAGCGCCAGAAGCGTTTCCAGCATGCCCCAATCGATCGCGGCAACATTTGTCGTCCTAGTCCTGCCGGCAACCGGCGGCAGCAAGGCCGCGGCCGTTAGCGCAAGCACCTGCCGTCTGTTGGGCGGATGGATCATCGCCGGCGGGTTCGGTCCATGATTACCAACTCGTGTGCGCCTTCAGCTTGAAGGAGCGGCCTTCGCCGTAGGAGCAGGTGAGCGTTGTCTGGCAGCTCGACACATACGTCTTGTCGAAAAGGTTGGTGATGTTGAGGTCGACGCCCCAGTTCTCCTTCTCGTAGCCGAGCTTCAGGTCGGCCAGCGTCACCGCCGGAACCTTCGCCGTATTCTCATTGTCTGCCCATGAGGAGCCGATATAGCGCAAACCGCCGCCAATCGAGATGCCGTCATACCAGTCGCCACGGAAGGTGTAATCGACCGATGCGGAAGCCATCACTTCCGGCACGATGAAAGGCGTCTTGCCGATGAGCGCCGGGTTGGCGTCCTTGGTGATGTCGATGTCGTAAGCTGTGAATGCACCTGTAAGCCGGAAATCCTCGGTCACGTTCACCTTGCCTTCGAGCTCGACGCCGCGTGAACGCACCTCGCCGGTCTGCATCTGGGTGAAGGGAGTGACATTCGACGGCACGTTCTGGCGGGTCAGGTCGAACAGCGACAGGGTGAACAGGCCATCGACGAAAGTCGGCACGTACTTCACGCCGACTTCGTACTGCGTGCCCTCTTCCGGCTTGAACAGATTGCCCACCGCGTCGGTGCCGATGATCGGATTGAAGAAGGTGGCGATGCTGGCATAGGGGGTTACGCCGTTGGCAAACTCATAGGCCAGGCCGGCGCGGCCGGAGAAGTCGCCAACCGTGCTGCTCTGCGTGCTGGAGCCCGCCGAGTAATAGGTCGGGCGGTTGTCGGCTTCGAGCCAGCCACGGTCGTAGCGGCCGTTCAGTGTCACCAGCCAGCCGTCGCCAAAGCGCATTTGATCCTGTGCATAGAAGCCAAGCTGCTTCTGCGTCAGGTCCTGATTGAGATAGCTGACGCGAGGCGTCAGCGGCGAACCGTACACCGGATCGAAAGCGTCGATCGGATTGTCATAATTGGGATCGTAGAGGCCGGACGACTGTACCTGGTCGATGTTGTAATATTTGAAATCGACGCCGGCGAGGATCGTATGTTCGATCGCTCCGGTCGCCACCTTGCCTTCGATCTGGTTGTCGGCGAGGAACGTCTTGGCCGTGGTGTCGTGATCGAAATTGATGCGCGCCAGCTCGGTCGGCCCTCCGATCGTTGACCAGCCGTTCGGATAGACGCTGACCTCGTTGATGTCGGCGGGGGTGAAACGGGCGTTGGAGCGAACGGTCCAGTCATTGTCGAACGTGTGCTCGAACTCGTAGCCGAGCGAGCCCTGCTCGCGTTTGTAGAGGTCGATGCTCGGTTCCGTGAAGTTCGCATCGGGATCGATGCGGCCATAGTTCACGCCGCCGACAATGTGATCGGTCACGGTTCCATCATAGGGCAGGAAGCTGCCGCCGTTATGGTTCTCGTCGATGTGGCTGTAATTGGCCAGTATGGTCAGCGTGGTCGCTTCGTCTGGCTTCCAGCTAATGCTCGGCGAGATGAAGCCGCGCCAACCGTTCTGCAGGTCGCTGTAGGTATCGCCGCCGGCGACCTTGCCCGTCATCCGGTAGCTGACCGTGCCGTTGTTGGCGACGTCGCCGATGTCGAAGCCGAGATAGACATTGCCGGCATCGTTGACGCCGGTTTCGACATAGCGCGTGCGGTCGAAGTCCGGGCGCTTGCTGACATAGTTGACCAGGCCGCCCGGATTGCTGCCGCCATAAAGCACCGAGGCCGGCCCCTTCAGCACTTCGATGCGCTCAAGGCCGAAGCTGTCGACATAGAAACCGCCGAAACCATAACTGAACAGCTGGAGGCCATCCATGTAGGTGCCGGTGGCCGTTGCATCGAAGCCGCGAATGTACATCCAGTTGGTGTCACTGTCGGGACCGAAGGGTTGGGCAAAGACGTCCGCGGTGTAGCGCAGCGCCTCGTCAGCCTTCTGTGCACCCTGATCCTCGATCTCCTGCCGTCCGACCACCGAGACGGATTGCGGGACCTCCTTGATGTCGGTCGCCGTCTTGGAACCGGTTCTGGTCGTCTTGGCGACGACGCCGTCGACCGGCCCGGTCGCGCTGTCTCCGGCCTCGCCCTCGACCACCACCGGTTCAAGCTGGGTGCTGGATTGCGCCGTCTGCGCGAACGCCGGCATTGGCGGGATCATCGCGGCGGCTGCGACGCCGGCCGCCAGAAGCGCCTTGATCCGGTAGATTCTGCTCATCAGGAAAGTCCCCGCCTGCCGTCGTTGAGATACTTGATGATTTACCTCAACTTATCAGCGGGTCATTGGACTGATTTGGGCGGTTGTCCGTTCTTGTCCAAACCACGGGATGTCGCGGTGCCATGTTGCGGAAATGTCACTGACGGCCGGCGCTCTTCATCCACGCACCGGGCGTCAATCCGACCACGGACTTGAACACGCGGGTGAGGTGCGCCTGGTCGAAGAAGCCGGTGGCCTGGGCGATGTCGCCAAGCGAGGCAGCCTCATGCGCCATCATCGCCTTTGCCCTGTCGATCCGCGCCTGCATCTGCCAGCGATGCGGCGGCACGCCCGTTGCTGCCTTGAAGGCATGGCTCATCGCGGTTTCGGACAGGCCGGTCAGCGCGGCAAGATCAGCAAGGCGGATCCTGTCCAGGCAGTGGGCGTCGATGTAATCCGTGACAAGGCGCAGTTTGCGGCGGGGCAGGGGCGACCGGCGCCTGACGGCACTTGGCCGGTCTATCTGGAAAAGGCATGCGAACAAGGCGTTGAGCAGACCCTCGCCATAAAGATCATGCAGGTTCCACTCGCTGCCGCATTCAGCGGCGATAAGGCCGGCAAGCGTAGCGATCCGATCATCGCGAAACTGGAGGCGCGATATCTGCAAGGCATCGCGATCGAGGCTGCGGCCGAAGCGGCGGGTCAGTATCGCCGCGTCGAAATGAAGGTCGAGATGCCTGATCCGTTTGAGTCCCTCGACCCGGCCGCGGATCGGCACCCCGGCCGGTATATAGGCCATGGAAAACGCCTGGTTGTGGCGGCGCGGTTCGCCCTGGGCGCCTTCGACGACGAAGGCACCGTCGCCGTCGATATCGAGAGCGACGAACAGTCGGGGGTCGGGAGAGACGTAATAACCCTCGGCATAGTCACCGCATGAGACATCCCAGAGGTCGGCGACCACGCCGTCCCAGACGTGCCATTTCAGCTCGCCGATCACGGCAAATCCCTGAATTCGGCTCTCCATGCGCGCGACGAAGGTCAATTCTGCTTATCCCGGGCATAACATGATAGAAACAATCATGTTATGCCCGGTCAGCGACAGCACCGCAAGCCCTTGCGTCGAAGGTCGTGCTGAACCGACGCCGCTGCTGTCGGTCAGCGCAGCCTCAGACGCTTTCGAGATAGGTCTCGATCTCGAAGTCGCTGACGTTGAGCGCGAACGTATTCAGTTCCTGGCGTTTGCAGGCGATGAAAGAGTGGCGCAGGATCGCCGGGAAGATCTCCGCCACATGCGTCCCGCTTTCAAAGGCCGCGATCGCGGATGCCCAGTCCGGCGGCAGCTTGGCCGGGGCAAGGCCTTGCCCGTCGTTCCCGGTTGGGTCGCCCGGTGACATCTGCCTTTCGATGCCGACCAGTGCCGCGCCCAGTATGGCGGCAAGCACAAGATAGGGATTGGCGTCCGCTCCCGACACGCGATGCTCGATCCGGCGCGCACCAGTCGGGCCGCCGGGAATGCGGATCGCGACCATGCGGTTCTCGTAACCCCAGGCGACGGCGGTCGGCGCGTAGGATCTCGGCCGGAGCCTGCGGTAGGAGTTGAAATGCGGCGCGAACACCAGCGTGCTCTCGGCCATCGCCGCCAGCAGTCCGCCGACAGCGTGGCGCATAATGCCGGAGCCCTGGTCGGTGCCGTCGTCGAAGACGTTGCGCCCGTTGGCGTCGACAAGGCTGAAATGGACGTGGAAGCCGTTGCCGGCTCGGTCGCCATAAGGCTTGGCCATGAAGCAGGCGGCAAAGCCGTGCTTGCGGGCAATGCCCTTCACCGTGCGCTTGAACAGGACGGCGTCGTCGGCCGCCCGCAGCGCGTCCGCGACATGGTTCAAATTGATCTCGAACTGGCCGACGCCGTTCTCGGCAATGGCGGTATCGACGGGAATGCCTTGTGCTCGGCAGGCTTCGTAGATGTCGTGGATGAAGGCCTCGAAGTCGTCGATCTCGTCGATTGACAGTGCCGCGTCGGAATCCAGACGCCGCCCGGTGACCGGCGAGACAGGCCCGACCGGTCGCTGCGATTGCGGGTCTACAAGATAGAATTCGAGCTCGGTCGCGACCACAGGCGTCAGGCCCAAAGCCTTGTAGCGGTCGAGGATACGGGCCAGTGCCCGCCGGGGATCACCGAGATACGGTGCGCCGCCTTCGTCGGCGAGCCAGAGCGGGATGAGGGCGGTCGGATGGGCCGTCCAGTTCACCGGAAGGATGCCGCGGCCGGTCCATTGGCACAATCCGTCTGCGTCGCCGGTCGAGAACACCAGCGCGTTGCCTTCGATATCCTCGCCCCAGATGTCCAGCCCGATCAGCGAATAGGGCATGCGCAGCTTGCCCTCCAGTGCCTTGCGCGCCTGCTCGACGGGGATGCGCTTTCCCCGCATGATGCCGTTGAGGTCGCACACCGCGGCCCTCAGGCTCTGGATGTCGTTTCGGCTCTCAAGCCAGCTCAGAACGTCCGCAATTGCATCGCCCAATTTCCAACCTCTGGTTTCGAAGGTGCCCGAGCCCTGATCGGCCGCGCTGTCCCTGGTAAAAATGGCTTGTGAGTTTTCGGGATCCATAGCTGGCCGCAGCCGGATGTTTCCCTATTTATTCAAGTCATTAGCTGGGATGTCGGGAGGCATTTCAAAACCAGTTGCGCGATCTGCGACCGAAACATAGAGGCAAGAGCGTGGAAAGCCAAGGCTCGGTATCGGGCTCGGCGCGCGCAGGGTGAAGCCGGGATGCCGGCATCACTCTCGGGCATGCGCGGCCGTCGTGGGGATATGAAACGTCCCTATCACAAATCTTGACCTTCCCCGCACTTGCACCTCTGGCCGCTCTCTGGCTTTTTGGGACACCCATCCGAGCGGACTGATTCGTCACGCCGCTCTGCGTCGATTGCCGTTTTGCGGTGTGATCGATCTGGCGGGGCGTGAAGCGCGAGCGACTGGCGAAGGAGAAGACGCATGGCCGAGTTCAAGAAGCCCGAGATCTCCGAGATGAGACCCAAGATCACCGTTGTCGGCGTCGGCGGCGGCGGCGGCAACGCCATCAACAACATGATCGCCGAGCAGCTTCAGGGCACCGAATTCATTGCCGCCAACACAGACGCGCAGGCGCTCACCATGTCCAAGGCGACGCGGCTGATCCAACTCGGCGCGCATGTAACCGAAGGGCTGGGCGCCGGATCGCTTCCCGAGATCGGCCGCGCCGCGGCCGAGGAATCGCTGGACGAGATCATGGACCATCTGGCCGGCACCCACATGTGCTTCGTCACCGCCGGAATGGGCGGCGGCACCGGAACCGGCGCCGCGCCGGTCATCGCCCAGGCGGCGCGCAAGGCAGGCATCCTGACGGTCGGCGTCGTCACCAAGCCGTTCACTTTCGAGGGCAGGCGCCGCATGCAGATGGCCGAAGAGGGCATCGAGCGGCTGCGCGAAAGCGCCGACACCGTGATCGTCATCCCCAACCAGAACCTGTTCCGGATCGCCGACGCCAAGACCACATTCGCCGATGCCTTCGTCATCGCCGACCGGGTGCTCTATGCCGGCGTCAGCTGCATCACCGATCTCATCGTCAAGGAAGGCCTGATCAACCTCGACTTCGCCGACGTCAAATCGGTGATGCGCGGCATGGGCCGCGCCATGATGGGAACCGGCGAGGCGTCAGGCGATAGCCGGGCGATGAAGGCGGCGGAAGCCGCCATCGCCAACCCGCTGCTGGACGAAATGTCGATGAAGGGCGCCAAGGGCGTGCTGGTCTCGATTTCCGGCGGCCGCGACATGACCCTGTTCGAGGTCGACGAGGCCGCCACGAGAATCCGTGAAGAGGTCTATGAAGACGCCGACATCATCGTCGGCGCCATCTTCGACAAGAGCATGGAAGGCCGGTTCAGGGTTTCGGTGGTGGCCACCGGCCTCGACCGCGGGCTCGGCGTGGAAGATGCCGATGCCGGCATGCCGCACGACCATTCCATGCCATTCGCGGCGCGGACGTTGCAATAGGCGCTGCTCGCCGGCGGTCTTGGCCGCTGCCGGGCACCTCGACGTCGCCGGCGCACCACCAAGTTCAGCCTGGAGCTGATCACCCGAAAGCGGCTTGCCGAATGGTGCGATCCGCTCACCGGCGAATGCTGGGCGCCGCCGCTTCACCTGGACGGCGGCGACGGTGATCGGGTTCCTGCGCTTTCGCTGCCGCTGTTACCCTGACCGGTGCCACGCCCGGTGTTCGCTCGTCCATTCTCGTTGAAAATCAGCGTTTGCAGGCGCTTGGCGCTTGACTCCGATGCGTCCATGTGAAAAATTTTGCAGAAACTGAAAAAAATATCAGAGGGCGGAACGTGGTTGGATTTGGAAACGGCCTCTTGCGCGATGATGAAACCGGCATGGCGGCACGCGCCGCCTGGCTTCATTACGCTGGCGGCCTGACCCAGTCCGAGGTTGCCAAGCGCCTCGGGCTGACCAGCCTCAAGGCCCACCGCCTCATCACCAAGGCCAATCAGGAAGGGCTGGTGAAGGTCTATATCGACGGCGAAGTCTCGGAATGCGTCGAGCTCGAGGACGAGCTGTCGCGCCGCTACGGCCTCGATTATTGCGAGGTGGTTCCCGATTTCGATTCCGAGGAATTGCCGCTCAAGGCGCTCGGCATCGCCGGCGCGCAATTCCTCAAGCGTGAGATCGAACGCGGCGAGCAGGCGCTGATCGGCGTCGGCCATGGCCGCACGCTCGCCGCCTGCGTGGAATACCTGCCGCGCAGCTCGACAGACAAGATCCGCTTCGTTTCGCTGCTCGGCGGCTTGACGCGGAAGTTCTCGGCCAACCCGCATGACGTCATTCACCGCCTCGCCGAGCGCACCGGCGCCGAAGCCTATGTGATGCCGGTGCCAATGTTCGCCAACACGGTGGACGACCGCGCGGTATTGCTGGGACAGAAGGGCATCAGCGAGGTTTTCGATCTCGCAAGATCCGCCGACCTTTTGTTTGCCGGCATCGGCACGGCCGAACGCGAAGCCTCGCTCGTCGCCACCGGCATGATCGAGAAGGGCGAGATGGAGGAGATCCGCCGCAATGGCGGCGTCGGCGAATTGCTCGGCCATTTCTTCGACGATGCCGGCAAAGCGGTGGCGACAACCCTTTCCAATCGGGCGCTGGCGCTGGCGCGCGAGGACATCGCCAGCCGCCGGATCGTCGCGGTCGCCGGCGGCAAGGTCAAGGTTCGAGCCGTCAAAGCGGTGCTGGAGGGCCGCTATCTCAAGGGCCTGATAACTGATGAGCGGACAGCGCGATCGCTCGTGGAGGAGACGCCAGTCGGGTAGCCGGCGTCGGTTCAGTTAAAACTACCCTGTGGAGGAGAAGACCAAATGCATGAGAAAGAGAAAGACCTCATTGACGCTTTCCTGCGCGGACAAGTCGACCGTCGTGGGCTGATCAAGGGCCTGGGTGCGATGGGCCTTGCCGCCGGCACGGCCGGTACGCTGCTCAATCTTGGGCAGACCCGGGCGCTGGCCGCCGACTTCGACTGGAAGGCGCACCAGGGCAAGACCATCAAGCTCCTGCTCAACAAGCATCCCTATGCGGATGCGATGATCGCCAACCTCGAAAACTTCAAGCAGTTGACCGGCATGAATGTCGTCTACGACGTGTTCCCGGAAGACGTCTATTTCGACAAGGTCACGGCCGCGTTGTCGGCGAGCTCGCCCGAATACGATGCCTTCATGACCGGCGCCTATATGACCTGGACCTACGGCCCAGCCGGCTGGATCACCGACCTCAATGAATGGATCAAGGATCCGGCCAAGACCAACCCCAACTATGCCTGGGATGACTTCCTGCCCGGCGTCAAGAACTCCTGCGCCTGGAACGGCAAGCCGGGCGGCGCTCTGGGGTCCGAAGACGCCAAGCAATGGTGCATTCCGTGGGGCTTCGAGCAAAACAACATCACCTACAACAAGGGGATGTTCGACAAGGCGGGCGTCAAGGTTCCCGGCAATATGGACGAGATGGTGGCCGCGGCCGCCAAGCTCACCAAGGATGTCGGCGGCGGCGTCTACGGCATTGGCGTGCGCGGGTCGCGCTCCTGGGCGACGATCCATCCGGGTTTCCTTTCGGCCTACGCCAATTTCGACCAGAAGGACCTGAACGTGTCGGCCGACGGCAAATTGTCGGCCGCCATGAACACCGCCCAGTCCAAGGCTTTCCACAAGCAATGGGTGCAGATGATCCAGGAAAGCGGTCCGAAGGACTGGTCGACCTACACCTGGTACCAGGTCGGCGCCGATCTCGGCGCCGGCGCCTCGGCGATGATCTTCGACGCCGACATCCTCGGCTACTTCATGAATGGCGGCGACAACAAGATGGCCGGCAAGCTTGCCTTTGCCGCCTTCAAGGCCAACCCGGAGGCCAAGGCGCCAACGCCGAACATCTGGATCTGGTCGCTGTCGATGTCCAACTTCTCCAAGGACAAGGACGCCACGTGGTACTTCATGCAGTGGGCCTCCGGACCCGAGCATGCTCTGTTCGGCGCCACCAAGATGGATTTCGTCAATCCGGTCCGCCAGTCGGTCTGGAAGGATGAGACGTTCCGCGAGAAGCTGAACAAGAGCTATCCCGGTTATGTCGAGATGTTCGACGCCTCGGCGCCGGGCGCCTCGATCAAGTTCACGGCGCAGCCGCTGTTCTTCGATCTCACCACCGAATGGGCGGCGACGCTGCAAAAGATGGTGGCCAAGGAAGTGCCGGTGGACGAGGGTCTCGACAAGCTGGCCGAAAGCATCAACGGCCAGCTCAAGGAAGCCGGCCTCGGCTAGATGTAACAGAGGACCGGCCAGCCTTGGCAGGCCGGTCCTCACCTGACCTTTTCAAGATTGCGACGCGGGGCCGTAAGGTGGCCGCCAATTCGCCCGACCGGCCGCCTTGCTCCCTTGGGCGGCCGGTCGGGCGGAGCGACAGGGACAACGGAGCAGCACGATGACTGCGGTGGTATCGCAAAGGCCCAAGCCCTCGGGCTTCAGGATCAGCAAGAGAGTGCTGCCCTACGTGCTCAGCCTGCCGGCTCTGCTGGTCTGCATCGGCATCCTGATTCCGTTCCTGACCTCGGTCGTCTATTCCTTCCAGCGCTATCGGCTGAGCCAGCCCTGGGCGCGGCAGTTCAACTGGGGCGACAACTACATCTCCTTCTTCACCGATCCGAAGTTCTGGAACACGCTCAAGATCTCGCTGCTCTATGCCGGCACCACGGTGGTGCTGGAACTGCTTCTCGGCCTGGCCATCGCGCTGCTTTTGCAGAAGCGATCGACCCTGAACAACTTCATCTCGATCATGCTGCTGATGCCGCTGATGACGGCGCCGGCACTGGCCGCGCTGATGTGGAAGCTGATGACCAATCCCGGCTTCGGCGTGCTGAGCTATCTTGCCAGCCTCATCGGCTTACAGGATTTCCGCTGGGCCTCGTCGCCGTCGACGGCTTTGTTCACCGTCGTTCTCGTCGATATCTGGGTCTACACGCCCTTCATCATGATCCTGCTGCTTGCCGGCCTGCGCAGCCTGCCGACGCAGCCCTTCGAGGCCGCGGCCCTCGATGGCGTGCCGAGGAGCTTCGTCTTCTTCCGCATCACGCTGCCGATGCTGACGCCGTATATCCTGACGGCGACTTTGTTCCGCCTGCTCGATTCCATCCAGCAGTTCGACATCATCTACGCCATGACGCAAGGAGGACCGGGCGACACGCTGACCGTCTTCCAGGTCGAGGCCTATCTCAACTTCTTCCAGTCGACCAATGTCGGCCGCTCGGCGGCGCTGATGATCATCCTGTGGGCGATCACCTATTTCCTCTCCAACATCTTCATCAAGAACTGGCTCAGGCTGCGCGAGCGCGCCCGTGGCCAGGCATAGGAGGAGCCAGCCATGGAACACACCTCCTTGCTTGAACGCACCCTGCGCGGCGCGGCACTCACGCTGGTCGTGATCTTCTTCATGTTCCCGATCGTCTGGATCCTGATGATGTCGTTCCAGACCAACGAGACCATCCTGCGCATTCCGCCGCAGCTGGTCTTCGAGCCGACGCTTGCCAATTACACAGCGCTGATCACCGGCAAGCTGACGACCGCCGCCGGCACGCTCGACATCGCCTTCATGCGCAACCTGTGGAATTCGGTGTTCCTGTCGGTGACCTCGGTGGCGGTCTCGCTGCTGCTCGGCGTCCCGGCGGCCTACGCCTTCGCTCGGCACAAGTTCCGCGGTTCGGAGGACATCGCCTTCACGCTGCTGTCGTTCAGGTTCGCGCCGGCCCTGCTGGTGCTGTTGCCGCTCACGCTCTATTTCCAGAAGCTCGGGCTGGCCAACACCTATATCGGGCTGATCTGGGTCTACCAGCTGATCTGCCTGCCGCTGATCCTGTGGATCGTGCGCGGCTATTTCGAGGATATTCCGGCCGACATCGAATATGCCTATCGCATCGGCGGCCATTCCTGGTTTGCCACCTTCCGCAAGATCGCGCTGCCGCTCGCCGGCCCCGGCATCGCCGCTGCCGGCCTGCTTGCCTTCATCTTCGCCTGGAACAATTTCGTCTTCGCGCTGGTGCTGGCCTCGGCCGACAAGCAGCCGGTGACGGTCGGCGCGCTCGCCTTCATCACCTCCTCGGGCATCCAGTACGGCCAGATCTCGGCGGCCATCGTCCTGTCGATCACGCCGACGCTGGCGCTCGCCCTCTATGCACAGCGCTATCTGGTCGAAGGCCTGTCGCTCGGCGCGGTGAAGGGGTAGTTCCATGGCCAGCCTCGAACTCAGAAACCTCGTCAAGCGCTACAAGAGCCAGACCGTGCTCGACAATCTTTCGCTGACCGTCGCTGACGGTGAGACGCTGGTCCTGTTCGGACCCTCCGGCGCCGGCAAGACGGTGCTGCTGCGCCTCGTCGCCGGCGTCATCGACCCCGACGAAGGCAAGATCCTCATCGGCGGCGAGGACATGACCGACGTCGACGCCGAATTCCGTGGCGTCGGCATGGCGTTCCAGAATTTCGCGCTGTTTCCGCATATGAGCGCATTCGACAACATCGCGACGCCGCTGGAGGCCAAGCGGTCGTCGCAGGGCGCGATCAAGGCCGGCGTCGAGAGCGTCGCCAAGCTGTTGAAGATCGCCCATGTGCTCTCCCACAAGCCGCGTGCGCTCTCCAATGGCCAGAAGCAGCGCACCGCGCTTGCCCGTGCGCTGGTCGGCTCGCCACCGCTGCTGCTGCTCGACGATCCCTTGCGCAATGTCGATGCCAAGCTGCGTTTCGAGATGCGTCTCGAACTGCCGCGCCTGCTAGCCGACCGCGGCGCCACCGTCGTCTACGTCACCCAGGATTATAAGGAAGCCATGGCGCTCGGCGACCGCATCGCGGTGATGTCGCAAGGCGTCATCAGCCAGCTCGGCACGCCCGAACAGATCTATCGCGAGCCGGCCAACATCGAGATCGCGCGGCTGTTCGGCGACCCGACCATCAACCTGCTCGACGTCAAGCCGGCGCTTGGCGCCAAGGGAATCCATGTCGCCCTGTCGAATGTGCAGGTCCATCTCGGCGGGGCTCCCGAGACCGCGGTCGGCCGCGACTGCATCATCGGGCTCAGGCCGGAAGCACTGCATTTCGTCGGAGAAAATGAACCCGGCGCCATTCCGGTGACGGTCGAGGCCGAAACCCCGCTCAACGAAAAGATCGTCACGCTGGTGCGCACGTTGCGCGGCCGCGAGATCCTGGTTTCGCGGCCGGCCGGAACACCGGGCCGCAGCGAAGGCAAGGCCCACATTGCCGTCGACGGCAAGAGCGCCCTGTTGTTCGATCGCGCCGGCGGCGAGCGCATCGGCTCGAAGAATGTCGTCAGTTTGCGCAACGGAGAAGCCGCATGAGCGCGAGCGCACTCACCATTTCCGGGGTCGACAAATTCTATGGCCCGATCGACCGGGGCGTCCACGCCGTCAAGAAGCTGACGATGGAGATCGGCAAGGGCGAGATCGTGGCGCTGCTCGGTTCGTCCGGCTGCGGCAAGACCTCGACGCTGCGCATGATCGCCGGCTTCGAGGAGGTGTCGCGCGGCGCGATCTCGGTCGCCGGCCGCCAGGTGCACACGCTGCCGCCGGTCAGGCGTAACGTGGCGATGGCCTTCGAGGGCTATTCGCTCTACCCGCCGCTGACGGTGCGCGAGAACATGGCCTTCGCGCTCAAGGCGGCCCGGCTGCCCAGAAGCGAGGTCGAGGCCAGGGTCGCCAGCATCGCCAAGCTGCTCGAGATCGAGGATATATTGGAGCGTTACCCAAGCTCTATCTCCGGCGGCCAGCAGCAGCGCGCCAGCCTCGGCCGGGCGCTGATCCGCGACGCCGATTTGCATCTGCTGGACGAGCCGATGGGGCAGCTCGAACCGCAGCTGCGTGCCGTGCTGCGCGGCCGCATCAAGCATTTCATCAAGGAGCGCGGCTTGACCGCGATCCTGGTCACGCACGACCAGACCGAGGCCAATGCGCTTGCCGACCGCATCGCGGTGATGGAAGGCGGCGTGCTGCAGCAGTTCGATACGCCGGACAGGATCAAGGAGCGTCCGGCGAACCTGTTCACCGGCACCTTCGTTGGCGAGCCGCCGATGAACGTCTTCGAGGCCTATGTCGGCGCCACCGCCGGCCGCATCAATCTCAGGCTTCCCGACGGGCTGTCGCTGGACTACGACAAGGACGCCTTCAGCGCTCCGGTCCGCGACCAGCTGCTCAGCCGCGAGCGGGTGGTCATCGGCATCAGGCCTTATGCGGTGCGGCGCTCGAAGGAGGGTGTTCCCGCCAGGGTCTCGGCCAACCAGTGGCTTGGCGACCAGACCCATATCGCGGCCGATTTCGCCGGCGGCTCGCTGGTCCTGGTCGAGCACGACCGCACCCGGCTGGACCTTGGCGCGCCGATCAATGTCAGCATCGACCCGAAGAACCTGCATGTCTTCGACCAGGCGAGCGGCGAGGCCATTTCGCACGGCATGGAGCTCGCCTGATGCGTGATCTCTTGATCGGTATCGACGCCGGTACTTCCGTCATCAAGTCCATCGCCTTCGACACGAAAGGCCGGCAGATCGCCGCCGCGGCAACGCCGAACCATTACGAGACGCGGCCGGGCGGCGGCGCCGAACAGGATCTTGCGCGCACATGGGCGGATGCGGCGGCGACCTTGCGCCAGCTCGCCGAGAAAGTGCCCGATCTCGCCGGCCGGACCATCGCCATCGCGGTGACCGGGCAGGGCGACGGCACCTGGCTGATCGACGGCAAGGGCGAGCCGGTGGCGAAGGGCTGGCTCTGGCTCGACGCGCGCGCCGCCGGCGTCGTCGAGGAGATCCGCGCGCGGCCCGAGGACCGGCTGCGCTTCGAAAAGACCGGCAGCGGGCTCGCCGCCTGCCAGCAGGGCTCGCAGTTCGTGTTCATGAAGCGCAACATGCCTGAAATGCTCGACAAGGCGGCGACGGCGTTTCACTGCAAGGACTGGCTCTATTTCAAGCTGACCGGCGAGCGCGCCACCGACCCCTCCGAGGGAACCTTCACCTTTGGCGATTTCCGCACCCGCGACTATAGCGAGGATGTGCTCGACGTGCTCGGCGTCGCCGACCTCAGGCATTTGCTACCGCCGGTCACAGACGGCACCAGGCACAGCGCCGGTCTGTCGCAGGCGGCGGCCGCCGCCACCGGCATACTTGCCGGCACGCCGGTCGTGCTCGGCTATGTCGACGTCGTCTGCACCGCGCTTGGCGCCGGCCTGCTCGACCGCGAGCGCAAGCCCGGCTGCACCATCATCGGTTCCACTGGCATGCATATGCGGCTGGCCGAGACGCCGGACGACGTGCAACTGAACGAGGCGGCAACCGGCTACACCATGGCCATGCCGGCGCCCGGCGTGTTCGCGCAGATGCAGTCCAACATGGCGGCGACCCTCAACATCGACTGGGTGCTTGGGCTCGCTTCCGGCATCCTCGCTTCGCAAGGCATCACCCGCAGCAATGGCGAGATGATCGCGCTCGTCGACACCTGGATCGCCGCCTCGCAGCCCGCCTCGCTGCTCTACCAGCCCTATGTGTCCGAGGCCGGCGAGCGGGGGCCGTTCGTCGATGCCAATGCCAGGGCCGGCTTCGTCGGCATATCCTCGCGCCACGGCTATGCCGACCTGGTGCGCGCCGTCTTCGAGGGATTGGCCTTCGCCGCGCGCGATTGCTACGCCGCCATGGGGCCATTGCCGCGCGAGATCCGGCTGACCGGAGGCGCCGCCCGAAGCCCGGCGCTGCGCAAGATCCTCGGAGCCGCCGTCGGCGCAGACATCCGCACCAGCCAGCGCGAGGAGGCCGGGGCGGCCGGCGCGGCGATGATAGCCGCGGTCTGCGTCGGCCTGTACAAGTCGATGGACGAATGCGTCACGGAATGGGTGACGCCGCTGCTTGGCGAGGCGGAGCCGAGTGATAGGGACCTCGCCGCGATCTACGACAGGATGACCCCGTCCTACATGTTGGCGCACCAGGCGCTGCGGCCGGTCTGGCGCGCGATGGCTTCGGTGCAGGCAAATTGAGAAGTCGAGTATGCCCAGGAAAATAGCGATCATTGGCGACAACTTCATGCTTCCGGAGGTGTTTCGCGCCAAAATCGAGAAGGTCGCGAGCGGTGACCTCGATGTCAGGACATTGCAGACCGCCTGGCCCGACGAGCCGATGGAATTCGGCGATCCGGCGCTCGGCCTCGACAAGGTCAAGGAGTATTTCGGCCGTCCCGACGAGGTCGTCGAGTTCATTGGCGACGCCGAGATCCTCGTCACCCAGCTTGCACCATTGTCGGAGGGCATGATGCGCCGCCTGCCGGCCCTGAAGCTGGTCGCGGTGTCGCGCGGCGGCCCGATCAACATCGACATGGAAGCGGCGCGCGCGCATGGCATCACCGTCGTCAACGTGCCCGGCCGCAACGCGACCGCCGTGGCCGAATTCACCATCGGCGCCATATTGGCCGAAACGCGGCTGATCCGGGTCGGCCACGAAGCGCTGCGCAGGGGCGAATGGCGCGGCGATCTCTACCGCGCCGACCGCACCGGCCGCGAGCTTAGCGAGATGACGGTCGGCGTCGTCGGTTACGGCAATATCGGAACAAAGGTAGTCAGGCTGCTGCGCGCTTTCGGCTGCCACGTTCTGGTCAGCGACCCCTATGTGCAGTTGAGCGCAGAGGACCGCAACGCCGGCGTCGAACTGGTCGCGCTTGACGATCTCCTATCCCGCTCCGACGTGGTCACGCTGCATTCGCGGGTGACGCCGGAGACGCGCGGCCTGATCGGCAAGGACACCATCGCGCGGATGAAACCCGGCGTGATCTTCGTCAACACGGCGCGCGGGCCGCTGGTCGACTATGACGCACTCTATGAGGCGCTTGTTTCAGGCCAGATCGCCAGCGCCATGCTGGAGACGTTCGCGGTCGAGCCTGTGCCGTCGGACTGGCCCTTGCTGCGGCTCCCCAACGTGACGCTGACGCCGCATATCGCCGGCGCCTCGGTGCGCACCGTGACCTATGCGGCCGAGCAGGCCGCCGAGGAAGTGCGCCGCTATATCGCCGGGCTGCCTCCGGTCAATCCGTGCTGAGGCGGCAGCCATGGTGTGTAAATCCGGCAGCGAGATCGTGACGAGATGAGCGGCGGACCCGAAATCGTCGACCTTTTCGTCATCGGCGGCGGCGTCAACGGCGCCGGCATAGCCCGCGATGCGGCAGGCCGCGGCCTCTCCGTCATCCTGTGCGAAAAGGACGATCTGGCGGAAGGCACCAGTTCGCGATCGGGCAAGCTCGTCCATGGCGGCCTGCGCTACCTCGAATATTACGAGTTCCGCCTGGTGCGCGAGGCGCTGATCGAGCGCGAGGTACTCCTGGAATCGGCACCGCACATCATCTGGCCGATGCGCTTCGTGCTGCCGCACAGTCCTGACGACCGGCCGGCCTGGCTGGTGCGGCTCGGCCTGTTCCTCTACGACCATCTCGGCGGCCGCAAGCGGCTGCCGGCCACCCGCACGCTCGACCTGCGCACCGCGCCCGAGGGCGCGCCGATCAAGGACGAGTTCAAGCGCGGTTTCGAATATTCCGATTGCTGGGTCGACGACGCCCGTCTCGTGCTGATCAATGCGCTGGATGCGCGCGAGCGCGGAGCGAAGATCTTCACCCGAACCGCCTGCACCGCCGCCCGCCGGGAAGGCGGCCTCTGGTCGGTGGAGATGCGCGACGGCAAGACCGGCGTGAAAACCACCGTGCGAGCGCGGGCGCTGGTCAATGCCGCTGGCCCTTGGGTCAACGACATCATCAACCGCGTTGCTGGCCAGAACTCGACGCGCAATGTCCGCCTGGTCAAGGGCAGCCATATCGTCGTGCCCAAATTCTGGGAGGGCCGCCAAGCTTACCTCATCCAGAACAGCGACAAGCGGGTGATCTTCATCAATCCTTATCAGGGCGATCTCGCCTTGATCGGCACCACCGACATTCCCTATGACGGCCGACCCGAGGACGTGGCGGCGGATGAGAGCGAGATCGAATACCTGATCAGGGTGGTCAACCGCTATTTCAAGCGCGGCCTCGCGCGCGGCGATGTCGTCTATTCGTTCTCCGGCGTCAGGCCGCTCTATGACGACAATGCCGACAACCCGAGCGCCGTGACCCGCGACTATATTTTCGAACTCGACGCGCCGGATGCTGAGGCGCCGCTGCTGTCCGTCTTCGGCGGCAAGATCACCACCTTCCGCAAGCTCGCCGAGCATGCGCTGGACAGGATCGCTCCGTTCTTCCCCCGGATGGGCAAGCCCTGGACGGCGAAGGCCCATCTGCCTGGCGGCGACATCGCCAATGCCGATTTCGAACAGTTTCTAGGCGATCTCGGGCGGGAGTATCCATGGATGCCTGCATCGCTGCTCAAGCACTACGGCCGGCTCTACGGCACCAGGACACGTCTTCTGGTCGGCGCGGCCCGTTCGCTCGCGGAACTCGGGCGATGCTTCGGCAAGGATTTCTTCGAGCGCGAGGCCAGTTACCTGTTCGAGCAGGAATGGGCTGAGACACCGGCCGACATTCTCGAACGGCGCACCAAGCACGGCCTGCATCTTTCCGCCGAGGAGAGATCGGCTTTCGAACACTGGTGCGCGAGCCGGCTGGCGAGGGCAGGGTGATGGCAATCATCGCCAATGTAGCGCGAAAGGGCTGAGAGGATCGCGATCGTGGCATTCACGCTCTCCCTCAACACCAATCCGCTGGTCAACCGCTTTGCCGAGCCTGACGACCTGGTCGATACCATCGCCTACGACATCGGCATCAGGGACATTCAGCTCACGCATGAATTCGTCAATCCGGGCTGGCCGGCGGCGACGATCGTGAAATTCGTCCGCCTGTTTCGTGGCGCACTCTCCCGCACGGGCGTGCGCGTGACCTCGGGCATGACCGGTCCTTACGGCCGGCTCAACCATTTCGGCCATCCAGACGCGGATGTGCGCCGCTACTATGTCGGCTGGTTCAAGACCTTTGCCGACATCTCGGCCGAGCTTGGCGCCGGCGGCATGGGTACCCAATTCGCGATCTTCACCCATCGCGATTATGATGATCCCGCGCGCCGCGCGCGCCTGTTCGACATTGCACTGGAATGCTGGCGCGAGGTCGCCGAACACGCCCGCGCGGCCGGGCTTAACTACCTGTTCTGGGAGCCGATGTCGGTCGGCCGCGAGTTCGGCCACACGATCGAGAATTGCAGGCTGCTGCAGAATGCGATCGACGCGGCCGGCATGGCCATTCCGCTGGAGATGATGGTCGACATCGACCATGGCGACGTCACCTCCAGCAACCCGGCCGATATCGATCCCTATGCCTGGGCCGAGGCTTTCCCCAGGAAGTCGCCGATCATCCACATCAAGCAATCGTCGATGAACAAGGGTGGCCATTGGCCGTTCACCGCGGCTCACAACAGGGACGGCCGCATCACGCCTGAAAAGCTGCTGGAGACTGTGCGGCGCGGCGGCGGCACCGACAACGAGATCTGCCTCGAACTGTCGTTTCGCGAGCGCGAACCGGTCGACCACCAGGTGGTCGCCATGATCCGCGAATCGGTCGACTACTGGGCGCCCTTTATCGACACGGGCAGGCCTGACCTGCTGCCGAAAAACGGGTAGAGGTCGGAGTGGGGAGCCGATGCCACTCGCGCTGTTGACGTCCAACCGGTTGGCCCGCCAGCGAAGCAACCAGATGACATATTAGATAATGCGAGTATTGCGGCAGCCTGCGCTGCTGATTGCTATAAAAGTACAATGCGAAAGATACTTTTGTTTAACTTCGCCATGCATACTGCGAATTGGTCCGATTTGTTGTCCGGCTTCCCTCGCGAACTAGAGAATCCGCATGTCGGTTACACGTCGCACGCTGCTCACGGCCGGAAGCGTCGGCTTGCTGGTCGCGCAAGCTCGGGCGGCCAACACTCCAGGACAGCAGGCGGAGATCGCTCCCGTCATCAGCGACAATGCGCTGCGCATTGCGATGCCGGCCTTTGCCTCCGATCCATTTTTCCCGGCCGATGGATCGGGGGACAGCGGCATAGACATGGAACTGGCCCGCGGCATAGCAGCGGAGCTTGGCGTCGAGCCGGTGTTCGACCGATCCGCCGCAACGTTCGACGGCATGGTGAAACAGCTGACTTCCGGCCAGGCGGACATAGCCATCGGCAAGCTCAGCCGAACCCTTCGCCGTGGCCGCTCAATCCTCTATTCCCGGCCCTATGCCATGCTGCACCAAGGCCTCATCGCCAATCGCCTCAACCTGGCGCGCATCGCGCAAGGCAAACCACCCGAGCAGATCATCCGCGATTTCTCGGGCGATCTCGGCGTGATCGAGGGCTCTTCATTCGCAACCTATGCGGCGACGACCTTCCCGCATGCACAAGTTCATCGTTTTGCAGGCTGGGACATGGTTGTCGATGCGATCCGCGATGGGACGATCGACATGGCGTATCGCGACGATTTCGAGATCAAGAAGCTGATGGTCGACGATCCGTCGATGACGGTCGCCGCGCGCTCGATCACGCTGACCGACAAGGTAGACACGATCGCAATCGGTGTGCGACCGGACAATCCGCATCTCGCGGCGTTTATCGACCTTTACCTCGATCTCGCGCGCGGTCAGCAGGTTCTCAACACTGACGAGATCATCGCGCGCTACCGGTTGGGGAGCAAAGCCTGACGATGGCCGTCACGGAAGCAGCCGGACCCTTGGCTTTCGATTGGCGCCTGGCGGCGAGGCGCATATTGCGCTCGCCCGCGACGACGATTGCGATGATCGGGGCGGGAATCCTTTGCGGCCTCTATTATCCAGCATTTGCCCATGCGATCAGCCCTGTGGCGCAGCTCTACCTGAATTTCCTCAAGATGGTCGTCCTGCCCTACTTGGTCTCGTCGGTCATCTTCTCGATCATGTCGATGGTTCAGGATCCGAACTCGGTCCGTTACCTTGGCCGGGTGGGTATGGCGGTGCTGGTCGTGTCGTTCCTGAGCGTATTGGTGAGTGGCACCTACTCGCTTGTCCTTCAGCCGGGCCAGATCGAGAATCCTCAATCGCGCATCGAGCTTGGCGAGTTCATCAATTCGCAGGGTAGCGTATCCACCGATCTCGCATTCCCCTATCAACCGCCACCCAATGAAGGCTCCGACAACGGGCATTCGATACTGCTCGATCTTGTGCCGAACAACGTCTTCAGCGCGCTGGCCTCCGGTCAAACCATCCAGGTCCTGCTGTTCTGCCTGCTTTTCGGGCTCGCGATGGGCAAGATTCCCCAGCCTTCGTCCATGAGCCTGTCTCAGGCGCTGAACGCGGTTTACCGGGCCTGCACGGTCCTTACCAACTGGTTCATCTGGGGATTGCCGTTTGCAACCTTCATCCTGATCGCGGATCAGACCGCGTCGACCGGAACCAAGCCGCTCACGCTGATGGGCGGTTATCTGCTGGTGATGGGTCTTTCCTGCCTCACATTCATCGCCGGCGCATTTGGCGTTATCGCCATCCGCTCTCGGCGAAGCTACTGGGCCACGATCAAGACCTGTCAGCCCCTTCTCATGGTAGCCATCACCACGCGCTCTACCGTCGCCTCGCTTCCGTGGGTCATAAACCTGCTGAGCGAGCGTCTGCGGTTCAGCCTCGTGGTCGTCGAACTGCTCGTGCCGCTGCAGGCGGCACTGCTGCGGACAGGCCCGGCGCTGCTTTACACGTCTGGTGTTCTTTTCATCGCTCAGCTCTACGGCCGTCCGCTGGCAATCCCCGACCTCCTGCTCGTCGGCATCACCTCGGCGCTTCTCGCGCTCACGACCGGCGGCATGGGCAGCCTGCTCATCCTGTCCCAGATGTCGATCGTCTGTGGCTACTTGAAGATTCCCTTCGAGGCGGCTTTCGCCCTGTTCGTCGCCGTCGACGCGGCCGTCGACACGTTCATGACGCTGTCCAGCGTCTGCACCGTGGCGGCGAGCACCGCAATGATCGCGCCCAGCCACAGGGAGACAATGCAGCCTGTCGAAGCGGCGTCGGAACAGCTCGAAGCCGAGCCCGCTCGATGATCGACCATGGCATCAGCCTCCAGCTCGGCGTCATTGGCGGCCTCGGGCCGTTGGCATCGGCTGACTTCTACTTCAAGCTGACCCGAATGACCCAGGCGTTCCGGGACAATGAGCATGTGCCCGCCGTCATCCTCAGCGTGCCACAGCTGCCTGACAGGACCGAGGCGATCCTTGCCGGCCATGACGGTCCGCTGGCGTCTTTGAAAGCCGCGGTCTCGACGCTCAATGCGCTCGGCGTTGCCTGTATCGCGATGCCGTGCAACACCGCCCATCATTGGTATGAGCAGTTGGCGGCGAGCTCGCAGGCGCGGATCATCCATATCGCCGACGCGGTCGTAGCTGAAACCCATCGTAGCCTGGGCCGAGGCAACAAGGTTACGATCCTCGCCACGCAGGGCACGCTGGTCTCCGGCTTCTATCGGGACAGGATGTCGGCGGCGGGATTTGAGCTCTGCTTTCCCGCCGTCACGGAATTCCAGGGCCGCGTCGATAGCGCGATCGGCCTGGTCAAGGGTGGTTCGATCGCGGAGGCGGCGAGCGAAACTGAGCGCGCGCTTGAAATCGCGCGATCGGCCGGCGCCGATACGGCCGTTCTCGGCTGCACCGAACTGTCGGTGGTGGCCGCCAGCCTCAACCCTACGAACGGATTGGTCGTCATCGACAGCAATGCAGCCTTGGCGCGAGCCTGTTTGACACGGTTGGGCTTCGCCGCGCAGGACGTTCCGCGACCTCGGCCGGTGTTCTCATCCCGCAAAGAGCTGGAGCGGTTCGGCGGTTCTATCCAACACTGAACCGCTCCGGGAATTGGTCGTTTAGCCGAATTTCGGATCGAGGCTGCCCGCTTTGTAACGCTTGGCCATTTCCGAGACCGGCAGCGGCTTGATCTTCGGCGCGTTGCCGGCGGTGCCGAACTGCTCGAAACGCTCCTTGCACAGCTTCCTCATCGCCGCCATCGCCGGCGTCAGATATTTGCGCGGGTCGAATTCCGAGGGATTTTCCATCAGCACCTTGCGGATCGCGCCGGTCAGCGCCATGCGGTTGTCGGTGTCGATGTTGATCTTGCGCACGCCATGCTTGATTCCGCGCTGGATCTCTTCCACCGGCACGCCCCAGGTCGGCTTCATCTGCCCGCCATATTTGTTGATGATCTCCTGCAGATCCTCCGGCACCGAGGACGAACCATGCATGACCAAGTGCATGTTCGGCAGGCGGCGGTGGATTTCCTCGATGACGTTCATCGCCAGCACCGCGCCATCCGGCTTGCGCGAGAATTTATAGGCGCCGTGGCTGGTGCCCATGGCAACCGCCAGCGCGTCGACATGGGTGTCGCGCACGAACTGCTCGGCCTGCACCGGATCGGTGAGCAATTGGTCGTGGCTGATCGCGCCTTCGATGCCGTGGCCGTCCTCCTGTTCGCCGCCGCCGCTCTCCAGCGAGCCCAGCACGCCGATCTCGCCCTCGACCGAAACGCCGCCCCAATGCGCCATGTCGACGACGCGCTTGGTGATGCCCGAATTATAGGCGTAGTCGGCCGGCGACTTGCCGTCCTCCTTGAGTGATCCATCCATCATTACCGAGGTGAAACCATGCTGGATCGCGGTGACGCAGGTAGCCTCGTTGTTGCCGTGGTCGAGGTGCATGCAGACCGGGATGTCGGGATGGATCTCGACCAGCGCATCGATCAGCTTGGCCAGCACCACGTCATTGGCATAGGCACGCGCACCGCGGCTTGCCTGCAGGATGACCGGCGACTTGGTCTCCTCCGCAGCCTCCATGATGGCGAGGCCCTGTTCCATGTTGTTCATGTTGAAGGCCGGCACGCCATAGCCGTATTCGGCGGCGTGATCGAGCAATTGTCTCAGTGTGATGCGAGCCAACGAATAGTCTCCCGTATCTGGTTTCGAACCTGTGGTTGCGGGCTGTCCGTGCATCGTCCAGCCCACCGATGCTTCTGGCCGGATTTCTGTGCAACCGCAACCGTCAGACACCGTCCCGGCAGCAATTCTTGTTACAGGGTCGTGATGAAAGCCACGGGAATATCCCAGGAAAATATCTCATTATAACAAAAATCATGATAGTTTCAGGAAGAAATATGTTATCTTGTCAAGGAGCCAGCGCCGGTTGGCGGATAACGGCAGCAATGAAGAGCGACAGCAGACGTCAAGCCATCATGGACTTTCTGATGGACGTCGGCGCGGCGAGCGTCGACGATCTTGCCTCACGCTTTGGCGTCTCCAGGATGACGGTGCATCGTGATCTCGACGACCTTGAGGAGAGCGGTTTCCTGCGCAAGGTGCGTGGCGGCGCTTCGATCCAGCCGAGCGGTCTCTTCGAAAGCGATTTTCGCTACCGGCAAAAGCAGGCGACTGCGGAAAAGCAGCGCCTTGCGGCGGCCGCCGTGGCGATGATCGAACCCGGCCAGACTGTCATCATCGACGACGGCTCGACGGCTGGCGGCATCGCACGGCATCTCGCCGATTTCAGGCCGCTGACGGTGATCTCCAACAATCTGGCCGTCATCCAGGACCTGGCCGGCGCCGGGGGCATCGACCTGATTGCGCTCGGCGGCCAGTATAGCAAAAAGTTCCACGGCTTCTTCGGACTGCTTGCCGAGGCTTCGCTGAGATCGCTGCGCGCGGACGTCGCCTTCCTGTCGTCATCGGCTATCCACGGCGCCTCCGCTTTCCACCAGGACCAGGAGGTGGTGCAGATCAAGCGGCTGATGATGGAAGCAGCGACCCGCAAATATCTGCTGGTTGATCACGGCAAGTTCGGCCGCACGGCGCTGCATTTCCTGACCGAACTCGAGGCGTTCGATGCCGTCTTCACCGGTCGCGCGCCTGAGCCCGGAATGCGCGCCGCACTGGATGCCGCCGGCGTTTCGCTGACGGTGGTCGCCAACAAGGATTGAGGATCAAGGAGCGCAGGCGTGGTTTATTGGGTCGGTACAAGCTGGAAGATGAACAAGACGCTCGCCGAGGCGCTGGATTTCGCCGGGGCATTGGCCGGCTTCGTGCCAGGCTTCGACGAGCGCATCCAGCCTTTCGTCATCCCGCCGTTCACGGCGGTGCGCGAGGTCAAGCAGGCGCTGTCGTCGACGCGGGTCAAGGTCGGTGCCCAGAACATGCACTGGGCCGATGCCGGCGCCTGGACCGGCGAGATCTCGCCGCTGATGCTGAGCGACTGCGGCCTCGATCTGGTCGAACTCGGCCACAGCGAACGGCGCGAGCATTTCGGCGAAACCGATCGCACCGTCGGTCTGAAGACGGCGGCCGCCGTCAAGCACGGACTGATACCGCTGATCTGCGTCGGCGAGACGCTGGCGGAGCGCGAAAACGGCAAGGCGGATGCGGTGTTGACCGGCCAGGTCGAGGGTGCGCTGCTGTTCCTCGAAGGCGAGGCGAAGGCGGCAAAAATCCTGTTTGCCTATGAGCCGGTCTGGGCGATCGGCGACAAGGGTATTCCGGCCAGCTCCGTCTATGCCGAAAAACAGCAGGCGCTGATCAAGAAAGTGGCCGGCGGCCTGCTGCCGTCCATCCCGCCGGTGCTCTATGGCGGCAGCGTCAATCCCGGCAACGCGGCCGAGCTGATCGGCCAGCCCAGCATCGATGGCCTCTTTATCGGCCGCTCGGCTTGGCAGGTGGAGGGCTATGTCGACATCCTCAGGCGCGCCTCGGCGGTGATCTGAACGAACGAAATCTCATTCAAGGAAGGATACGACCATGAAAATAGCCATTGGAGCCGACAGCGCCGGCAAGCCGCTGCTCGATGTCATCGCCGCACATTTGGCGACGAAGCCCGGACTTGCCGTCAGCGATCTCAGCCAGGCCGGCTTTTATGCCGACCTGTCACAAAAGCTCGCGCAGACGATCATCGACGGCGAGAACGACCGCGGCATCCTGTTCTGCGGCACCGGCATCGGCGTCTCGATCTCGGCCAACAAGGTGCCTGGCATCCGGGCGGCACTCACCCACGACACCTATTCCGCCGAGCGCGCGGCCAAATCCAACAACGCGCAGATCATCACCATGGGCGCCCGCGTCATCGGCCCGGAACTCGCCAAGGCGATCGTCGATACCTGGTTGGCCTCGGAGTTCGACGAGAAGGGCCCGTCGGCCGGCAATGTCCAGGCGATCAACAAGCTCGATGAAGCGAAGCAGGCCTAAGCCAGGCTTTCGCGCAACGCCTCGATGACGGTCACAGCCGAGGCGGCACCGGGGTCGATATGGCCGAGCGAGCGTTCGCCGAGCCGCGAGGAGCGGCCCTTGGCGGCGATCATGTCCTTGGTCGCCTCGGCCCCCCGGCGCGCCGCGTTCACTGCCGCATCAAGGCTTTCGGCAAGGCCTTTTCCCGCCGCATTGCTGGCGCCGGCTGCTTCCGCCGCCGGCAGCCAGGCGTCGATCATCGTCTTCTCGCCGATCTCGGCCTTGCCGCGATCGCGCATGCCTTGCGCCATCGCCTGGAACAGCGCGACGACATCCGCATCCGCCAGCGTGGTCTTGCCCTTGACGGCAGCGGCGGCGCGCATGAAGGCGGTGGCATAGAGCGGGCCAGACGACGCACCGACCGCGTTGAGGAACGATTTAGCCGCCATGTTGAGAAGCGCCGTCGGCTCGGTCGCCGCCAGGTCGAGTGGCGCCAGCGCGTCGCGCACTGCGTTGAAGCCGAGCGCCATGGCGATACCGTGATCGGCGTCGCCGATGACGCCGTCGAGGTGGCAGAGCCGGTCCTTGTCGGCTTCGATCGCCACCGCGATCGCATCGAACATTCTCTTCAGGTCAGCGCTATCGATGCTCACGGATCACTCCTCAGCCGGCACGGAACATGGCGCAGTCGCACGGATGGTCGAGCATGGTCTGCAACTCGCCATCAAGATGGAACAGCGTCACCGAGGCGCCGGCCATTTCGAGCGACGTGCAGTAATTGCCGACCCAGGTCGCATGGATGGAAACGCCGATGTCGTCGAGACGCTGCTTGACACGACGGTTCATGATGTAGAGCTCCATCAACGGTGTCGAGCCCAGCGAATTGACCAGCACCGCAACCTTGTCGCCAGGCGAAGGCGCCATCTCGGCGAGGATCTTGTCCAGCATCTCGTCGGTGATCTCGTTGGCGGTCCCGAGCTTGCCGCGCGCGATGCCCGGCTCGCCATGGATGCCCATGCCGATCTCCATCTCGTCGGCGCCGATCTCGAAATTCGGCCGCCGGGTCTGCGGCAGCGAGCAGGGCGACAGCGCCACGCCCATGGTGAAGGTGTGATCGTTGGCCTTGCGCGCGATGCGCTCGCATTCGTCGAAGGAGAGCATGCGGTCACAGGCCGCGCCGGCCGCCTTGAAGACGAAGAAATTGCCGGCGACGCCGCGACGCTTCTGCCGCTGGTCGCGCGGTGCCGAGGCGACATCGTCGGTGGTCAGCACCGTGCGCACCTCGATATCGTCCATGGCGGCCATTTCGGCCGCCATGTCGAAATTCATCACGTCCCCGGCATAGTTGCCGTACGTGAACAGGACGCCGGCGCCGCCGTTCGCCGCCTTGGCGCATTCAAGGATGGGATCGGGTGGCGGCGAGGCAAAGACATTGCCGATCGCCGCCGCGTCCGCCAGGCCCTTGCCGACAAAACCGAGAAAGGTCGGCTCATGGCCCGAGCCGCCGCCGACGACGAGCCCGACCTTGCCGGGACGCGGTCCGTTGCGGGCGATGATCGAGCGCGGGTTGCCGTCCACGCTCCTGAGATGGCTGGGATGCGCGGCCAGAATCCCCTCTAGCATCTCGTCGACGGCACGGTTGCCGTCATTGATGATCTTCTTGGTCTGCACCGGCATCCTCCCGAACTCGGCATTTTCCCGAGATACTACAGGCTGTTACCGGGATTTCTACCCCGCTCTCGGCTGTTTCAGGCGGCGATGTGCCTTCGCGCCGCCAGAATCTGGAGGCATGCGCCGGCCGCTTCCTTGCCCTTTACCTGGAAGTGCTCGAGGAAGAAGCGGTGGTGCTCGGAGCTGTCGTGGTAATTGTGCGGCGTCAGTACCGCCGAAAGCACCGGCACGCCGGTCGTCAACTGCACATTCATCATGCCGTCGATGACCGCGCCGGCGACGAATTCGTGCCGGTAGATGCCGCCATTGACGACGAAGGCAGCGCCGAGGATCGCGGCGTAGCGACCCGTCTCGGCCAATGTCTTGGCGTGCAGCGGGATCTCGTAGGCGCCGGGCACGTCGAAGATTTCGACGGCAAAGCGGCCGTCGCCCAGTGCAGCAAGCTCCGCCTCGAAGGCAGCGACACACTGGTCGACGATATCCGCGTGCCAGCGCGCCCTGACAACGGCAACGCGGGTCGTTTCATAGTCTTTGTGGGAATGCTGATTCATGGGTCCATCCTTCCGTTTCGAACCAGAATCAGGACGCACGATACGAAAACCGGCCGCCGGGGCGGTCCGTCTTCCGTTTCGTTCTCTTCCATCCGGACTGTAACCGTCGGCTCCGGAATCACACCGGATCTGCTGACCCTTCCGGTTTTGCCGGAAAGCGCTCGCGGGCTTGGGTCCCGCGCATGACCCCGAAAACCGGACCGGTTTTCGGAAAGAAATCATGCGCAATCAGGAGTCCTTACCGCCGGTGGGGACTTTCACCCCGCCCTGAGAACATTAACGGCTTTGTATGGAAGGGCAGGGGCGCCGCTGTCAACCGCGCGCGGGCTGGTGGCCCATCACGTCCTGTGTGGCTGGCGCGTGCGCCAAGCGGCGGCCGAAGCCGCGACCAGCATCAGCAACGCCGCCACCATTGCCGATGCGGCAAAGCCGAAATCCGAATATAGCGGCCCGAAGCCGGTGGTGCCGACAAAGACCGCCAGATATGTCACCGCGCTGTTCAGGCCCATGATCGTGCCGCGCCGTGACGGATCGAGCGCCGACAGACGCATCACCAGTACGTTCAGACCGAAGTGATTGGCGAGACCCCAAGCCGCCACCATGGCGAGCATCATGCCATAGCTGTTGCTTGTCGCGGCGATCGCGACATAGACGATGGCGACGAGCAGGTAAGCGAAGGGCATGACGCGGCGAGCCCCCAGGCGATCGATGATGCCGTCGAAGAGCGCCGCCGTGCCGAACCCGGCGCCATAGGCGAGTGCGGCCAGGCCGTTGGCGCTGACCGGCTGACCCAGCCCGCTGTGCAGATGGTCGCCAAGATAGCCATAGACACCATAGAAGGCGGTCATGAAGGCGCCGCAGGCGATCAGAAGCGGCACGATGCCGGGAATGCCGAGCGCCTCGAGCGGCGCCGGCGCCGGGCCGGCCTTTCTGACATCCGGGAGTGACGACGCGGTAAGGCTGCCAAGCGCCAGCGCCGCCAGCAGCGCCACGGCGGCGAAGACGGCCCGCCAGTGCACGAGATCGGCAAGCACCGCCGACAGCGAAACGCCGGCCACCATGCTGAGCGTCCATCCGGTCAGCACAACGCCGATCGTTCCGCTTTCCCGTCCAGGTGGGGCAATCGCCGCGGAACTGGCATAGATTGCCGGCATGGCGACGCCGGCGGCGATGCCGGTGAGAAGCTGCGCAGCGACCAGCGCCGTCACCGTCGGCGCCACCGCGCTTGCGACAAGCGCCAACGTCAGCAGCAGCAAGGCCGCCTGAAGCATCCGGCGCGCGCCGACCCGGTCGATGTAGCGTGCCAGGAACAGGGCGCTCGCCGAGGTGCCGAGGCCGAACGCGGCGGCCGCCATCATGACGACAGGCACGCTGGTCGCGAACGACACGGCCACGGCGGGAGCAATCGGACCCAGCACCAGGGAGTTCGAGCCGATGACGGCGATGCATCCGGTCAAGAGATAGGCCAGCGCCGGAATGGGCGGCCGGGCATTCGCACCCAGGGTTGCTGCTTGATCGCTGTTCGACATATATTCATAATGGCCGTATTTTATTCGGCTACAATCGGGAATTTCCACTATGGACGAAGAAACAAATGGCATTCCGCAGAACAGGCCGGCGCCCCGCGATCTCGACGCGATCGACAGAAAGATATTAGGCGTTCTCGTCGACGACGCCATGGTCAGCTATGCTGAGCTTGGCGATCGTGTCGGCCTCTCGCCGCCCGCCGCGCATGAGCGCGTCAAGCGCCTTCGGCGCAGCGGCGCCATTCGCGGCACGGCTGCCATCATCGACCCCAAGGCGGTCAAGAAGCCGCTGCTGGCATTCGTGCATATCGACACCAAGGGCTGGGGCAAGACGCCGGAGCTGATGGCGGTTTCGCAATATCCGGAGGTCGAGGAGATCCACACGGTTGCCGGCGACACCTGCATGCTGCTGAAGGTCCGTACGGAGGACACGCGGGCGCTCGAAGGCCTGCTGTCGCGCCTCTACGAGACACCCGGCGTCACCTCGACGCGCAGCTACGTGGTGCTGTCGACCTATCTCGAGCGGCCGGTGCAGCCCGGCGTCACGACGCAGTGGCCGGCGCCCAAGCACATGGCCGAGCCTCTGTACTAAGGCCTGATGCCATAAGCGCGAAGCGGTTTTCGGACGACATCATGCTCTATCTCTTTGATTTGGAGCTGGACTCGCCGCCTCCGCCGAAAACGCCGCAAAACAAGGAATGATATGCTAATCTCCCGAGCCTCTAGGCAGAGGGCGGGTGGTGGCAATGCTGGAAACGGACAAGGTATTCGCTGGCTCTATACCGGAAAACTACGACCGCTATATGGTGCCGTTGATTTTCGAGCCCTTCGCTGCGGATATTGCAGGACGAGCAGCGTCCCTGTCGCCCGCCGCCGTTTTGGAGACGGCCGCCGGCACCGGGGTCGTTACCCGTGCATTGGCGCCGAAACTGTCTCCCGGCGCAAGCTATACGGTAACCGACCTCAACCAGCCGATGCTCGACTATGCCGCTTCGCGACAACCTCCCGACGGTCGCATCACATGGCGTCAAGCGGACGCCTTGGCGCTGCCGTTTGAAGATGCGACCTTCGACCTCGTTTGCTGTCAGTTCGGTGCGATGTTCTTTCCCGACCGGCCATCGGCCTACCGCGAAGCCAGGCGTGTCCTGAGGCCGGGCGGACATTTCCTGTTCAGCGTATGGGATCGCATCGAGGAGAACGTCTTTGCCGATGATGTGACGAATGCTCTCGCAAGGATCTTCCCCGACGATCCACCGCGCTTTCTGGCACGCACACCCCATGGCTACCACGACAAGGCAGTGATCCGTCACGAGCTGGAGGATGCTGGGTTCTCCGGTGTAATGATCGAGACGAGAGCCGAACAAAGCCGTGCATCCTCGCCGCGCCTTCCCGCCGTCGCTTATTGCCAGGGAACTGTGCTTCGCACCGAAATCGAGGCCCGGGAGGCCGGGAAACTGCAAGCCGCGACCGACTACGCCGCATCCGCGATTGCAGACAGACATGGCAGCGGCGCGGTGGCCGCCAAAATTCAGGCTCACGTCATCATGGCAACGGCTTAGCTTCCCAGCCGGATCGTCTCGAAATAGGCGTCGGTGCCGACCTGGCCGCCCTTGAGCGCGATTTCGAGTCCATCGATCGCGCCCCCGCCATGAGCGACACAGAGCGGTGATCCCGGCGATTGCGGCAACGGCATGCGCACGGTCAGCGCGTCGATGGCCAATTGTCCGAGCGCGTGACTGGAGGTGTCGCCACCGGCGATCACCGCGCGCTTGAGTTTCTGTTCCACGATTAACCGGCGCAGGATTGTTCCCAGCGCTCGCCCGAGCGTGTTTCGCGCACCTTCGATCCGGTCGATCTCGGCGCCACGGTCGGCCTGTGGGCCAAGCGCGGTGTAGAGGATGACGCTGCGCCCCGCAGCCAGGCTTGCCAATCCGCTCGCGACGGCGCGCTCGATTGCCTCCTTGGCGCCCTCCGTGACCAGTTGCATGGCATCCATCTCGACGCCGTCGAAACCGTGGGCAAGGGCGTGGCGGATCTGCTTTTCGGTGGTCGGCGACACGCTGCCCGAGACCACCGCGAGGCGGTCTACCGGTCCCGGCGGCGCGAACGACGCCTGCCCGGAGGCAATGCCTTTGCCGGCCCATTCGGCAAGCAAGGCATATTCGACGCCCGAGGATCCGACGACGAAGCCATGGCCTTGGTCATGGATGCGCCAGATCTGTTCGCCGACGCGTCTCTGTGTCTGGCGGCTTTCGACATCAAACAGGATGACCGCCCTGTTTTGCACGGCCTGGTCGACCGTTTGCGCGAGATCGTCGGTCTGCAATGCAGCCAGGTCGACAAGGCCGGAGCTGAGACTGGTCTGGCGCGAGAGATGCACGAGCAGGTCTGCTTCGTTCATCGGCGTCACCGGATGCCTGCTCATCACCGGATGCCTGTCGATGCGGAAATACTCGCCGCGGAACGCCGCGAAAAGATTGCCGAAGGCCGTGTAGCGCTTGAGCTGCGGCGCGCCGACGACCATCGGCACGCTACTCTGGCCGAAGATGCGCCGGCCGATCTCGATGGCGCGGCCGATATTGCCGACCGTCGGGCTGGAATCGAAGGTCGAACAGATCTTGTAATGGCAGATCGCCGCTTCGAGGCTCTTCAGCCATTCGAAGGCGGGCGCCAGATTCTGCTCCATCCATTGCGGCGTTTCGCTTCGGCTGGTGCCGGCCAGTCCGACGGCGCGGCAATGGAAAAATCGCGCCAGCAGGCGCTCATCGGGCCGACGCATGAACAGCACCGTCGGCACGCCGCCGAACTCGAGCGCCTCCATGACATCCGTCGAGCCGGTGAGGTCGTCGCCATAATAGCTCAGGAGCAGGTTCTGCATGGCTTCGCTCAGGCCGCCTTGCCGTCGCTGAATTTCTCGATCGAGCGTGCCAGCTCGGCATGGTTGCGCGCGAATTCGTCGAGGGCAATGCCCTCGACCGCGGCCTGCCACGCTTGCAGCACCGCGCGCACCCCGGCGCCGGGCCCGTCCGGATGGCTGACGATGCCGCCGCCGCAGAGATAGAGGAGATCGACCGTGCGGCCGGTGCGCTCATAGGTCTCGGGCGCCTGGCCGCCCCATTGGCCGGAGCAGGCCACGGGCAGCGCGCAATCGTATGATGAAAACAGCGGCGTGGTCACCGCTTCGAAAGAGCGGATGAAAGAATCGTCCGGCTCCCAGTATTTCGAGCCGATACCGTTGATCTGGAACTGGTCGACGCCGAGCAGCCGCCAGAATTGCTGCCATACCTTGAAATCCATGCCGAGGCCGGGATGGCGGGTGAGAATGTCCCAGCCATTGCGGTGCGCATGCAGCGCCAGCCCGGAGCGCTTCCTGAGGAAAGCCATGCCGCCGAATCCGATGGAGTTGATGTTGACGACCGCGCAATTGCCGCCGGCTTCCAGCACCAGATCGTGGTTGCGCATCATCTCGTCGGGATCGGCATGCGAGATGCCGAAGGCGTACATCACTTTCTTGCCGGTCTTTTGCTCGTGGTCGCGGATCAGCGGCATGATCGCCTTCACCCGCTCAGCGAGCGGCGAATAGGCCGGGCTCATCAGCTTCTCGTCGTCCTTGATGAAATCGACGCCGGCTTCGATCAGTTCGCCCACCATCGCGGCTGTCTCGTGCGGCCTGAGGCCAAGCGCCGGCTTGATGATGGTGCCGATGATGGGACGGCCCTCGACCCCGGTCAGCCTGCGGCTGCCGGCAACGCCGAATTGCGGGCCGGGATGGGCGCCCCGATATTGTTCCGGCAGCTTCATGTCGATGACCCGGATACCGGACAGGCCCCTGATCGAATAGGTGCCGCTGATGGCGATCGTCATCAGCGCCGACAGGTCGGTGCCGATGGCGTCGAACGGGAAGCCGATATCGACATCGGCGCGCCGGAAGGGGCCGTTCCCGGATCCGGGAAGCGACGGCTGCTCGGCATCGGGCAGGGGCCTGATCGCCAGCACACGAGCCGCCACACGCGCCTTTAATTCCTCGGTCTCGCCGGGCAGTGGGACGAAGGTGCCGGTCGACTGGTCGCTCGCGATCTTGGCCGCCAGCGCTTCGATGCTGCCAGAGGTTTCGATGCGATAGGTAAGCGTGATCATGGTCTGTCGGCCGCTCGAAAAGGGTTCGAAAAAAGTTTTGTCGCGCAGGAAATCTGGTATAATGAGTACCTAAGTATTGCAAGCAATATCCCGACTTCGGCAAGAGGGCCGGCTTCGGCAATTCCGGGAAATGAGCGGCGTTTTTCGTTCGGAATGCCTGGAACAAACAGCTGGCGCGGCTTGGCGATTGCATGAAATCGCGGGACCGCTCCAGGCGCAGGCATTCCGGTAATCCTGCCTGGAATGCTAAACAGGAACCGGGCCAGGGAGTGATTCGTCACGATGAACCGTTCGGAGCCGATCGTCCGGCGCAAACTTTCCGACGAAGTCTTTGCAAGGCTGAAGCGGCTGATCACCAGCGGCGAGCTGCAGCCGGGCGACGACATGCCGTCCGAACGCGAGTTGATGGAGCGCTTCGAGGTCGGCCGGCCGGCGATCCGCGAGGCCATGCAGGCGCTGAGCAATATGGGACTGGTCGCCATCTCGCATGGCGAGCGCGCCAAGGTGCTGCAACTAACCGCCAAATCGATCATCAAGCAGGTCGACGGCGCGGCCAAGATCATCCTGTCTTCATCCAGGGACACGCTGGAGCACCTGAAGACGGCGCGCATCTTCTTCGAGCGCGGCATGGTCAGGGAAGCCGCGGAAAAAGCGACCGCCGAGGATGTGCAGCGGCTCAGGGCAACGGTGGCCGAGCAGCGCGCCGCGCGCGGTGATTCCGAAGCCTTCATCTCCGCCGACATGAAGTTCCACACCCAGATATCGGCGATATCGGGCAATCCGATCTATGTCGCCGTCAGCGAAGCCACGCTCGGCTGGCTGAAGGAATACCACACCGAGATGCTGATCTGGACCGGCAAGGAACAATACACGCTTACCGAGCATGAGGAGATCATTGACCGCATTGAGCACCGTGATGCCGACGGCGCCGAAAAGGCGATGATCAAGCATCTCGAACGCTCGCGTGCGCTCTATGTGATGAATTCCGATAAGTAGCTCTAGCCAACCCGGACAATGGCGTAGGGCGACATCGTAAGATGGCCCTGACCCAGTGCCGAAACATCAACCGGGACGTCGTTCGCCGTCAGGTTCGCCAGCCAGACGACAATGTCGCCCGAGGCGGCGCGACCGGCCAGCACCGCAACACGCGTCTCGTCGCTTGTTTTCGCGGCAACATGCGCGAGCCCAGCCAGTTCGCAAAGCCCTTGGACGGCCCGGAAAATCGGCCGCGGCGATCCCTCGGCGACAGGTTCGCCGGATGCGGCCAGCACGCCGAATGGTCCGGTGATGCTGGACAGTGTCAGCATCTCCAGCCCGGCCGGCGCGACGCGCGCGGCATAGCCAATGGTCCAGGCGGCGGCAAACTGCGCGGCATGGCGGGGATCACGGTTCGCCATGGCAATGCGTTGGCCGGCAAAATTGTCCTTGGTCGCGCCGCCATAGGGGTTCTGTCGCATGGCAATGGTTGACGGGCCGATCCGGTAAGGCTTGTCGCCGAAGATCGCCCGGGTCGACCGGGTGATGAAGGGCAGCGCCTCCAGCGATTGCATGACACTGAGATCGTCGGCGGCGTGGACGATCGGACAGGTGCAGTGCGTGACGAAATCGAGTTGGTCGGCGGGCACGCGCTTACGGTTGAGCTCGGTGAAATAGCTGAACATGCCGCCGCCGAGGCGGATCCCGGGAAAGGCGCGCCGCGCCGCGGCATAGATTTCTTCCAGCGGCGGGCATGCCGGCCAGGCGCTGCCCGGCGGCGTCGACTGGCGGTCGACCGAAGGCGAGACGGCAACCGCATCGAGCCGCAGGCCGACCCGGCGCACCATATCGGCGACATCGGAGAATTCGGCATCGAGGTCGCCCGTGCAGGCCACCACGCATTCGAGCGTGGTCGAGGCGGGATGCGCCGCGGCGAGCCGGGCATGGGCGCGCAGCGCGTCCAGGCCGTGGCCGCGCGTCGGATCGAAGTGGAACAGGAGTTGCTGCGGACCGAGCCTTGCGAGCATCGGCAGTTCGGCCAGCGTTGCCTCTACGTCCTCGGGATAGACGATCACGCCGACATCGGGCAGCCTCGGCCCGGTCTCGCCGAGTTCGATGCGGACCGGTTCGGCACTCGCGGTCGCGGCGGGCATCCCGGCGCCGCCGGTGAGGCGCAGGCTCACCGTCTGGCGCAGCGGTTCGCCGGCCGGCAGCACATAGGGCCACGGCAAGGCCAGCGGCCGCACATAGGTCTTGTAGGAGGCGTCCGACCAGTTGCGCTGGTCCTCCATTTCGAAAGTATCGCCTTCCATCCTGCATTCGGCGCTGACGCCGGGACGCACTGCATGGGTGATGGCACGCAGGTCCTTGAAGGGCTGCCATGGGTCGATCAGATCAGGCAGTTCCGTGTCCACCACCCTGCCATCGGTGTGCTCCACCGTCACCGGGCTGCCGGCGAGGCCGGCGATCGGATGCAGGATGCAGAAGCCGCAGCGGTTGGTCTCGAAATCGCTCTCCGGCAGCGTTGTCACATCGAAGACCAGCCTGCCGTCGGCGGAGCCTTCGATCGTCGCGTGGAAGCGCAGGCTGCTGCCGCCCGGGCCGGTGCAATTCGCCTCATAGCTTACCGAGAAACGGTCGACCTTCTGGTCGATGGTCAGGTCCGTGAGCTCCGGCTCATAAGTGCCCCAGTCGCGGTCGCGTACGATATAGGCGATGGCGCGCAGCACTTCGGTGCCGGCATGCCGGATTGTGCGCAGATTGCCATTGACCAGCTCGGCACTCAGCGCGCCCGCCTGCAGCAGGATCGGTGCCGCTTCGGCCGCCCGTGTGCCGTAAAGATCGAACACGTCGGCCGTCATTGCAGCAAGGCTTCGATCTGCACCGGTTCGCGGCTCGCAGCACCCGCATAGGCGGCCTCGACCAGGGCGAATGTCTTCAGATTGTCGGCGCCCGAGGTCGCCGGCTCCTTGCCGCCGACAAGGCAGTCGACCCAGTGCCGCTGGATGGCCAGCACGCTTTCCTGGATGTTGTGCCATGGCCGCGAGGCCCAGGGCAGGAGCGGCGGCGAGACATCGCTCACTCTGGTTCCGCTCTTGCCGGTGACGGTCAGCCGGTAGCCCTGCGCCAGCCGGATCGTGCCGTCGACGCCGTCGAGTTCGATAAGTGTTTCCGGGAACGGCTCGGTGGCAAGCTTCGTCGCATAGCTGCAATCGACAACCGACGTGGCGCCGCCGGCATGATCCATGAGCATCGTCGCCACATCCTCGCCGGCGATGGCGGGGTTGATGCGTGTGGTCCGCGCGGTCAGGCTCGTGACGTCGCCGAGCAGGAAGCGGGCGATGTCGAGGATGTGGATGCCGAGGTCCTCGATGATGAAGCGTTTTCCCCTTGCCAGATAGGGCTGGCCGGAAAACACGTCGTAGCCGGAGCGGAAGGAGATGCGGCCGAAGAACGGCGTGCCGATCTCGCCTCTGTCGAGCACAGCGCGCACCGCCTGGATCGGCGACTGCCAGCGGAAGTTCTCATGCACCATCAGCGGCACGCCGGCTTTGGCGCAGGCCGCGACCATCGCCTTGGCATCGCTAAGCGTCGGCGCGAACGGCTTCTGGCAGATGACGGGAACGCCATGCGCTGCCGCCATCTCGACCAGCGGTCGATGGCTGCCGACAGTGGTGGCGATGTCGACGAAGTCGAGGGTCTCGGCGGCGAAAAGTTCCGCCGCATCGGTGTAGCGCCGCACCACGCCGAACTGGTCGCCGACGATCCGCAACCGCTCCGGATCGCGGTCGCAGATGGCGTCGATCGAGGCGCCTTCGATATCGCGCCAGGCATGCATCTGGTTGACGGCGAAGAAGCCGCAACCGATCAGCGCTCCACGCAACTCCGCCATGCTCAGCCCGCCTTTGCCATCTGCATCAGGGTAACGCGCTGCTGCAGCCGGCGCTGCGCCTGGTCGACGACGACGGCGACGATGATGACGAGGCCCTTGATCACCATCTGCCAGAACGAGCTCACGCCCATCATCACCAGCCCGTCCGAAAGGATGCCGATGACGAAGGCGCCGACGATGGTGCCGCCGATCGTGCCGCGGCCGCCCGACATCGAAGTGCCGCCAAGCACCGCCGCGGCGATGGCGTTGAGCTCAAAGCTCTCGCCCGTCGCCGGATGCGAGGCCATCAGCTCCGACGAGATGATCAGCCCGACGATTGCCGCGCAGAAGCCGGAGAACATGTAGACGAACATCTTGACCATGTTGACGCGCACGCCCGAGATGCGCGCGGCGCGCTCATTGCCGCCGACGGCGAAGATGTGGCGGCCAAGCGGCGTGTAGCGGGCGAGATAGGCCGCCCCCACCGCCACCACGATCAGGATCCAGATCGAGACCGGCAGGCCGAGCAGCCGGCCGGCACCCAGGAAGCCGAAGCCGGTGGTGCCGAGTTCCGGCTTGCCGACGAGATTGGGGAAAGTGCGGCCGTCGGAGGAAAGCAGCGCGAAGCCGCGCGCCACATAGAGCACGCCGAGCGTGGCGATGAAGGGCGCGACGTTGAGCCTGGTGATCAGCAGCCCGTTGACGGCGCCGATCAGCATGCCGACCGCGAGCGTGATCAAGGCGATCTCGACGACATTGAAATAGATGGTGTAGCCGATCTGCAGGTCGATGCCGTTGAGCACGAGGTAGCCGGCCACCATGCCGCACAGGCCGACGATCGAGCCAACCGAAAGGTCGATGCCGCCGGTGATGATGACGAAGGTCATGCCCATGGCGAGAAAGGCATTGAGCGCCACGTGCTTGGCCATCAGGATCAGATTGGCGGCCGACAGGAAGTTCGGCGCCGCGATCGAGAAGAACACCAGCACGGCGATCAGCGCAATGAAGGTTCTGAGCTTCATCAGCGTCAGCAGCGCCGAGCCGCTGGAGGCGGAGGAAGCGGCAGCCTTGGCCGGAATGTCAGTCATCAGCGTTGCTCCCCATGTGCGGCCGGTCCGTGGCCCAGCGCCGACGCGGCGACGATCGCCGCCTCCGTCGCTTCGGCGCGGTCGAACATGCCGGTCAATCTGCCATTGCTCATCACCGCGATGCGGTCGGACAGCGCCATCACCTCGTCGAGGTCCGAGGTGGCGAACAGGATGCCCAGCCCGTCGCGCGAAAGCTTGCGCATGGTGCGGAAGACATCGGCCTTGGCGCCGACATCAATGCCGCGGCTGGGCTCGTCCATCAGAAGCACTTTCGGTCCGGTGAGCAGCGCCTTGCCGATCACCACCTTCTGTTGGTTGCCGCCCGACAGCGACGAGACCTCCTGCGCCGGGTCGGCGACCTTGATTGCGAGTTCCCGCACCATCTGCATCACGGCCTGCCGCTCGGCACCGCCGCGGATGTGAAACAGGCGCACGAAGCGCGACAGGCTCGCCATCGTCAGGTTGCTGGCGACCGACAGGATCGACACCAGGCCCTCGCGCTGGCGGTCCTCTGGGATCAAGGCCAGCCCTCGCTGGATGCGGCGCGTCGTGTCGCGCTCCTTCACCTGCTTTCCGGCGATGAAGATCCTGCCGCTGGCATGGCCGTGACGGCCCATGATGCAGTCGAACAGCTCGCTGCGCCCCGCACCCATCAGCCCGTATATGCCGAGAATCTCGCCGGCGCGCAGCGACAGCGAGACGTGGTCGACCGCCAGCCCGCCGGTGACGCGTGGCAGGCAGATCTCCTCGGCGCGGAAGATTTCCGCGCCCGGCACATGGCCGTCGGCCTTGGCGAAGTCCTTGGCGTCCGAGCCGATCATCTGCCGCACGATCCACTGCGTATCGACGTTTTTCATCTGCTCCTGGCCGGTGATGCGGCCGTCGCGCAGCACGGTGATGTAGTCGCCGATGCGGATCAGTTCCTCCAGCCGGTGGGAGATGTAGACGATGGCGACGCCGCGCGCCTTGAGGTCGGCGATCACCTTGAACAGGATCTCGACTTCGGCGGCGCTCAGCGCCGAGGTCGGCTCGTCCATGATGAGGATCTTGGCGTCGAGCGAAACCGCCTTGGCGATCTCGACCAGTTGCTGCTGGCCGATGCGCAGATCCTCGACCAGCATGTCGGGCCGGATGCCGGCTTCCAGCCGCTCCAGGAATTCACCGGCCCGGCGCTCCTGTTCCTTGCGGTCGGTCTTGCGGAAGCGGTTGGTGATCTCGCGCGTGGCGAAGATGTTCTCGGCGACCGACAGGTTGCCGAACAGGTTCAGCTCCTGGAACACCATGCCGATGCCGCGGTCGACCGCATCTCCCGACGACGAGAAAGAGACCTCTTCGCCTTCGAGCAGGATGCGCCCTACGGTCGGCTGCTCGACGCCGGCGATGATCTTCATCAGCGTCGACTTGCCGGCGCCGTTTTCGCCGACCAGCACGTTGACCGCGCCCTTGCGCACTTCGAAATTCGCCTGCTTGACCGCGACCGTGCCGGCATAGACTTTCGAGACATCCTCCAGCTTGAGGATGACGTCATGGCCATTGGCCTGGCTCATGGCTTCGGCCCGATCTCGGCCTCAGCCGGCGTCACCAGCGGCAGGTCCTGGCCGCCTTCGATCGTATAGGCGCCGAGCACCTTGGCGGTGCGGCCTTCCAGCGCCTCGCGCGGCAGCTTGGAGAGCACCGTCTTGGCCGCATGGGCGTTGAAAGCCTTGCCGAACTGGGCGAAGTCGATCTGGTTGGTGAAGTCGTTGAACTGGACGAAGTCGAGGCTGTCGCGCAGTGCCGTGCCGCGCATCGCCGGCCCGATCTGAACGCGCGCGTCCGCCTTGCCGTCACCGTCGGCGTCGACATCGATGGTGGCCGCGCGCGACTGCGTGTTTGCCGCGACGATCTTGCCCTCGACGCGCACGGCGAACGTCCATGGCGAATTCGCCTGCTTCTTCGGATTGCCGTATTTGGCGCCGGCCGCGGCCGGATCGGTCTTCGCCAGCGCATGGACCTCGGCGAACGGTCCAGCCTTCTGCTGCAGATAGGGAATGACTTTCGCCGCCCAGATGTCCTCGACCATCTTGTCAGGGTTGAAGGCGGAGGCATTGCCGTCGCCTTGCGCCGATGGCGTCGGAAGGATCTTGCAGGCGCTGAGCGCGATGCCGGCGGTCAGGGCAAGGATCGGCCAACTCGGCTTTTTCTGCATGGCGGTCGAGGCATCCTGGTGAAAAGGAGCGAGGGACGAACCTCGGTTCGCCCCCCGCTGTTCGCGTTGCGCCGGCTCAGTTCTTGAGCGCGAAGGTTTCCAGCTTGGCGGCATTGTCGCCATTGATGAGCACGCAGTCCATCAGCTGCTTTTCCTTCTCGGGCGACTTCTTGTTCTTGATGAAGTCGTTGGCCTGTTCGACCGCCATCTGCGCCTGGGCATAGGCCGGCTGCAGCACCGTCGCCTTGATGCCGCCCGAGGTGATGGAATCGCGCACGTCGTTCGATCCGTCGAAGCCAACGACGATGACGTCCTTGCGGCCGGCCGCGGCAAGCGCCGCATAGGCGCCCATCGCCATCGTGTCGTTGCCGGAGATGACGCCCTTGATGTCAGGATTGGCCTGCAGGATCGATTCCATCTTGGAATAGGCCTCGGTCTGGCTCCAATTGGCCGATTGCTGCGCGACCATCTTCAGGTCCGGATAGTCGTCGATGACGTCGTGATAGCCCTTGGAGCGGATGCCGGCATTGGTGTCGGATTCCTTGCCGACCAGCTCCACGAAATTACCCTTCTCGCCCATCAGCTTGACGAATTCCTGCGCGCCGAGCTGGGCGCCCTGGTAGTTGTTGGAGACGATCTGAGCCACCGCGACGCCGGTGGCGTTGATCTCGCGGTCGATAAGGAAGGAGGGGACGCCGGCCTCCTTGGCCTTCTGCACGGCGGCGACGGTGGCGTCGGCACCGGCATTATCGAGGATGATCGCCTTCGCGCCGCGGCCGATCGCGGTGTCGATCAGTTCGGACTGCTTGTTGGCGTCGTCGTCATGGACCAGCACCAGCGCCTCGTAGCCCAATTCCTTGGCCTTGGCTTCGGCGCCGACGGCTTCCGCCTTGAAGAAGGGATTGTCGTGCGATGGGGTGATGATGGCGATGAGATCCGCCGCGTAGGCGGGCATCGCCGTGCCGAGTGCCAGCACGCCTGCGAAGGCGGCAAGCGTCATTCTACGTGTCAGTTTCATGAAGTCCTCCCGTTGAAACCCATGCCTCGATCGTTTCGAGGCCTCTATCTACGATTGAATTCGTCAGGCAGGGCCGGCAGCGCGCCGCCCGGATTTCAGAGCCGATCGCCGGCTGTCATCCGAACTGCTCCTCGCTCCGCTCCCGCCGTCCTCACTCGCATCAACTTCAAACTTCAACGAAGCATGACCGATCCGAGTCCGGGAACAGCTAAAGCTAACTGGTATAATGAGTCAACCACTAATTCAGGTGATCTGTATCTAAGCGGCGGCCCACTCAGGTAATCCGCTGGATGCTGGCTGCGATCTCTTCCGGTTCGAAGACCCGCTTCCAGTCGTCGCGCATCAGCACCGGCTTGCCGAATTCGATGGCCTTGTTGCAGGCGTCGGAGAACACGCCTTTGGTTTCGCCGAAGATTACGGCGCCGAGCACATTCATGTGGCCGAGCAGGAAATCGAGGGCCGCCTGCTGGTCGACGCCCCGCGCCACGACCTCGTCGACAGCTTCCTTCATGACCACCAGCAGCGAGGCGCACACGGTCTCAGAAAGGCCGGGCTCGAGCAGCGCCATCTGCTCGACGGAAACGCGGTGCGAGCGCATCACCGGCGCCCAGATGATCTTGGCGATGGCCTCGCCCTTGGCGTAGTCCGCTTCCGGTCCCTGCATCAGTGCGCTGACCATGTGCTGCTTGGCCTTGACGCCGCCGAAATAATCCTTCTTGGCCGCCATGTCGGTTTCGTCGTTGAAGATCGGCGGATGGCAGGGGTGGGTGACGAAGTAGGTCAGGTCGGGACGATCAGGCAAATGGCCGGCAAACGGCGCCGCGGCATCGAGAACGATCACCATCGTGCCCGGCGCAAGCTTGCTTTCGATGCTTGCCGCGACCTTGCCGATATGGGTGTCCGGAACCGCCAGGATCACCACCTCGGCGCCTTCCAGCGCCTCGTCGGCACTGACCGTATCGAAGCCCAGCCCGGTCTTCAGCCGCTCGCGCCCGGCGTCGCTGACTTCGACATGGCGGATCGTATAGGGCGAGCCGCGGAAATTGGTCGAAAGGCGGTAACCCATTTTGCCGCCGGCACCGAACAGCGCGATCGTCGTCATCTAGCCTTGCTCCTAAATATTGAACGATGGTCTCGCCAATCGTCACCTTATATACTGGTATGATCACTCTACCATCTTGGCAAGAGAAATCATTGTCACTGCGGCCTGATTGCCGCAGCGCCCGCCTTAGGTTTCGCCGTGGCGTCGCCGGCTGCGCTCTCGAGGGCGGCGGGGTCGATGGCGGCGCGCCGCGACAGCACCTGCCGGCCGGCCAGCGCCAGAACGAAAATGACCACGATGCCCTGGACGATGTCCTGCGCGCCGGGCGGCAGGCCGATGATCTGCATGGTGGTGACGATGAGGATCAAAAGGATGCTGGCGAACAATGTGCCGAGCGCCGTCGCGGAGCCGCCGAAGATCAGCGTTCCGCCCAGTACCACCGCGGCGATGGATTGCAGGAGATAGGGCTGGCCCATTTCAAGGAAAGCGCCGCCGATATAGGCGCCCAGCAGCAGCCCGTTGAGCGAAGCCAGCACCGAGGAGATGATGAAGGCCGAGGCGATGACCCGGTTGTTGCGGATCGCTGCCAGCCGCGCCGCCGCGCGGTTCTGGCCGACTGCCGAGAGCAGTTGCCCGTAAACGGTATAGCGTAGCACGAACGACGTTGCGGCGACGCCCAGGATGGCGATGACTGCCATGATCGGCACGCCCGCGACGCGGCCCGTGGCCAGCGTCTTCAACAGCGGACTGACGGCGAAGCCCGATATCGCGCGGTTCGACAGCAGCGTTGCGGTTGCCAGCACATAGCCCGTCGCCAGCGTGGCGATGATGGCCGGTATGTTCAGCCCGACGACGAGCAGCGCGTTGAGAGCGCCGACCGCAAGGCCGAGCAGGATCGCGGCGCCGACGCCGACGGCGAGGTTGGCGTCCTGGCCCTTGATGGTCAGCAGCGCCACGAAGGCGCTGAGCGTGATCACCGAGGCCACGGAAAGGTCGATATTGCCGCGCCCGGTGGTGACGACGAACATCTGGCCGATGCCGACGACCGTTAGGAACGAGGCCGACAGAACGATGCCCGACAGGCTGGAGAGGCTGAAGCGGTTGGTGACGATGGACAGCACCAGCCAGAGCAGCAGCACCCCGATCGCCGACCAGATCCAGCGGTTTTTCTGCGCCCAAGGGCTGAAGGCGGCAAGCGCGTTCATTGTTCGCTCCTGCGGTCCGCGGTCAGGCTGCGCAAGGTCAGCAGGGCGATGAGGATCAATCCCTGCGTCGCCGCATTGAAGTCGCTGCTCACGCTCAGCGTGCCGAGCAGCGCGCCGATCAACGCCAGCGTGACCGCGCCGGCGACGGCGCCGACCGGCGAGATGACGCCGCCCAACAGCGAACAGCCGCCCATCACCACGGCGGCGACGCTGAGCAGGGTGAACGAATTGCCGGAATTGATGTCGCTCGCCGTATTGATCGCCGTCAGCGACAGGCCGGCGGCGGCGGCGAACAGCCCGGCGACGAGGTAGCGCACCAGCGCGTAGCGCGTCGGCGACCAGCCGGAACGGATCATCGCGGTCGGATTGTTGCCGAAACCGCGCAGCACCACGCCGAGCGGCAGCCGGTCGATCACGAACACCACGATTGCCACCGCGGCGATGAGGATGATCGAGGTTGGCACGAAGCCGAGCGACCAGTTGAACATTGTCGACAGCCATTCGGGGCTGGCGCCGCCGGGCGTCGGCTGCAGCGCATAGCCTATCCCGACCCAGATGAAGGAGGCGCCCAGCGTGACGACGATGGCCGGGATCTTGCGCGCCTGGATCAGGCCGCCGAGCCCGGCATAGGCGACGATCGCCGCCGCCAGCGCCAGGGCGCCGAGCCACGGTTGGTCGTAGAGCAGCGTGGCGCTGAGCACGCTGACGAGCCCCGCGAACGCGCCGACGCCGAGGTCGATCTCGCTGCCGCCGACGATGAACATCTGCGCCGCGGTCACCAGTACCAGCGACAGCGCCGGCATCAGCAAGAGGTCGAGCCCGAAAATGGAGGCGACCGCCGGATTGGCCGAAATCATCACCGCCAGCACGGCGGCGAGGCCGATGAAGGGGGCAGCATTCACCAGCCTGCGGGCAAGCCCGGCGCCGGCAGCGCCGCTGCGTCCCGCACTGGCGGCTTTGTCCGTCTGCTGGGCAAAGGACGCTCCAACGACGGCTGATTCCGTGATCGCCTCGCCGGCCAGTTCCTTGACGATGCAGCCGCCTGAAAACACCAGCACGCGGTCGCAGGCCAGGAGTTCGGCATCTTCGGTCGTGTGCCAGATGAGCGTGCGCCCGCCTCGCGCAATGTCGTTGCAGAGGCGGTAGAAGTCCTGCTTGGTGGCGATGTCGACGCCGCGTGTCGGGTCGTCGAGCAGGACGATCGGCGTGTCGGCGACGAGCGCCCGGGCGACGAGCGCCTTCTGCTGGTTGCCGCCGCTGAGCTCCAATATGTTGGATCCGAAGCGGGTTTCGTCGAGCCGCAGCCGGCCGGCGGCATCCGCCGCTGCCGCGCGGTTGGCGCGGTCCGAGACCAGGCCCAGCGCCGGGCGGCGTGCCAGGGCGCCGATGCTGATGTTCCCAAGCACGCTCCACAAGGGGAACACGCCTTCCTTCTGGCGGTCGCCCGCGATGAAACCGGCTTCACCGTTCCTGGCGACGGCCGCATCCGTTCCGGAATCGGGCTTGAAGATTGCGTGCAGCAACTCCTTCTGGCCGCTGCCTTCGAGGCCTGCCAATCCGATGATTTCACCGCGGCCGATCTCGATGTCGCGGCCGAGTTCGGCCGTCAGGAACCCGGACAATCGCACCAGCGCTTCGCGGCTGCCGGTGGTGGCGGTACCATGCTGGTGGATCGAGTTGGCGTCGCCCCCCATGAGCTGCACCAGCCTGCCGATCGACGTCTCGGCCACATCGCCGCGCCAGGCGGTGCGTCCATTGCGCAGCACGACCACCTGGGTGGCGATGTCGATGATTTCCTGAAGCTTGTGGCTGATGAAGATGAAGGCGAGGCCGGATTTGGCCCGCTCGCGGATGAAGGCCCGCAACTGTCTCGAGCGATCGAGATCGAGCGAGGAGGTCGGTTCGTCAAGAACGATCAGCTTGACACCGGGGGTCGCGGCGGCGCGCGCAATCTCGACCATTTGCCGTTCGGCGATGGAGAGGTGGCCGACTTCGGCATTCACATCGATGCCGTTTGCGGGGAAGACGGCGTCCAGCGCCGAGCGGGCGCGCGCCCTGTAGAGTGCCCGCCAGCCCGGCCGGTTGGCGGCATCCGCCGGAATTTCCAGGAAGAAGTTTTCGGCCACCGAGAGGTTGGCGCACAGCGACAATTCCTGGTGCACCATGCGGATGCCGCGGCGCTGTGCTTCCGCCGTGTCGTAGCCGGCGAAGCCGATATTCTGGCCGGCAAACGAAATCGAGCCCAGGGTCGGCCACATCGCCCCGCACAGGATGCGCATCAGCGTCGATTTGCCGGCGCCGTTGCCGCCGACCAGCCCGATGATCTCGCCGGTGGAGACGGCGAGGTCGATCTCTGCATTCGCCAGCGTCGGTCCGAAGCTCTTGGTGATCCCGGAAAGCGAAACAACGCTCTGCCGGGTCGGATCGGCGAGCACCGCGGCGGCTGCGCCTTCCGGGGCTACGGCGAGATGGGACATTCGTCCTCCGTTTCTTCACGGGCAGGGACCGGGCGCGGCCGTTCCGCGGCGCCCGGTCCCTGGCATTGCCAACCTTACTTGCTCAGCAGGTTCTGCTTGACCCAGTCGAGCGAATAGCTGGGGCTGATGATCTGGCCGCCAGGCAGCTTTGCATATTCCTTGAGGTTGCCGGCATCGACGGTGGCCACCGGCATGATCATCATCTTGGGTGCCTTGGCGCCCTTGAGCAGCGACAGGCCGAGCCAGAACGCGGCGCCGCCAATACCGGGCGTGGTGTTCATCGAGACCGTCTGGTAGCCGTTCTTGGCGTTCTCCTCGGCCCACCATTTGACGAAGTCGGTGCCGCCGCCGCCTTCGATGATCGGCATCTTGCCGGCATAGTCGCCGCCATACTGGACGAACGCCTGGGCGATGCCGACATCGTCGCTGCCGCCTTGTGCGAGCACGGCGTCGACATGCGGCAGGGAGGGCAGCACGTTGGCGATGGCCGCCTGTGCGACCGACGCGGTCGCCTGGCCATAGACCGTGGCGACAACCTTGATATCGGGATATTTGGCCAGCACCGACTGTTGCGCGTTGAACATGTCGTTGTCGGGCGCCGAACCCTTGACGCCGCGCACCTGGATGACGTTGCCCTTGCCGCCGATCATCTTGAAGACGGCCTCGGCCTGGGCTGCCTTGTAGCCCTTGAAGTCGAAGTTGAGCTGGTAGTTGCAGGGCGCCGAGGCGACCGAATCGAACGAAACGACGATGATGCCGGCCTTGCAGGCTTTTTCGATGATCCCGTTGACCGCGGTTTCCGACGCGGCATCGACGGCGAGCACGTCGACCTTCTTGAGGATCAGCTCGGCGATCTGGCTGTTCTGCTGCGCCACCGAGCCGTCGCCGTTCATGACGATGTAGTCGGCAATCTGACCGGCCGCCTTGGCTTCCTTGGCCGAGGCTTCGAAAGCCTCCACCATCTGGTGCCGCCAGGTGTTGCCGTAATAGGCGTTGGCGAGCGCGATCACCGGCGCATCCGGTGACGCCATTGCCGGCACAGCCGAGACGCTGACTAGCGCGGCGCCGGCAAGCGCCGCCACGGTTGAAAACTTCATGATATTTTCCTCCCAAAAAACACCGGCCGATACGTCGGCCTTCTGCCATTCCGTTACGACATCCTCCGAAAGACGCCATACCAGCTACATGTTATACCAGCATACCAAATAGGCAAGCGGGCACCGGAACCTCGATTGCCGAAACCTCCTTCGATTAAGGACGAGACGAACTCAGCCGTCGGCTTCGTTCTTTCCTTGGCCAAACGGAGCCGGCCTGCCCCGGCAACTGGCGACCGGTCCAAATCCAGCCGTAGACGGACGTTAGGTCATCATATATGTAATGTCAATCGATGGCGGGACCCTTGTCCGCCGACGCGACTCGGGATCGATTGTTCCGCGAACACCCAGGGAGGGACGGATGGAGCCGGTCCAGAAAAAGAAACTGTATGTGGAGGTGCTTGACCGGTTGATGGCGGCAATCTCGACATCCGAATTCCCGCCCGGCTCTCAATTGCCGTCGGAAAAGGAACTGATGACGATGATCGGCGTCGGCCGGCCCTCGATCCGGGAAGCGATGCTGTCGCTGCAGCAGATGGGACTTATCAGGATCTCGCACGGAGAACGTGCCCGCGTCATCAATCCGACGCCTGATGTCATCGTCGATCAGGTCTCAGCGGCGATGGTCATGATGCTGGCGACGAACTCTCGCGGGCTTGAAGAACTCAAGGAAGTCAGGCTCTTGCTGGAAACCGGCCTGGTTCGGATAGCCACGCGGCGCGCTACGGCCAAGAGTTTGGAACGCCTCGCGGAGACCTTGCGTCATTTGCGCGAGGCAAAGGGCGACCAAGCCCGGTTTGTAGCTGCCGACATGGAGTTCCACGCCGTCATTGCGGAGATGAGCGGCAATTCGATGATAGCGGCGGTGGCGAAGGGAATGCTCGAATGGCTGTCCCGTTTCAAGCGCGATCTGGTGGCGATGAAAGGCGCCGAGCGGCTGACGGTCGAGGAGCATGAGCGGATCTACAAGGCAATCGCCGGCGGCGATCCGGAAGGCGCGAGCGCGGCAATGGCCGACCACATTGGCCGCGCCAACGAGCTCTATTCGAAACTGGCCGGCGGTGGAGCCGGCTGAGCGGCCGCCGAAATTTTTTTGCCCGAGAAAACTCATATGATGACATGATTTCTTTTTGGTGCTAACGGTCACTCCGTGAACGTCATTCCAGTCGGGAAGCCTGCATTGTCCGGTCGCCTCCGCGCCACCTATCTGATCGAAACCCGCTACCCGCTGGAGGTTGCCGCGGCTGCGATGGCGGGCGAACAATCAAGCGGGACTTTCCGCGCCATACCCGGAGAAACGCCGGAGCTGCTGCGCAGGTTCGGAGCCCGCGTCGAATTCATCAGCGATGTTGCCGAGGTCGACAGCGAGGCGTTGCCGTTCTCGCGCTCGCCAAAAAATGCGACCGTGAGGCCGCACCGGGCCAAGGTGGGCCTTTCCTGGAACATCGAGAATACGGGGACAGTGCTGGCTTCGGTCTGGTCGACGGTTCTCGGCAATCTGTTCGAGCTGCATCATTTCTCGGCCATGCGTCTCCTCGACGTTACCTTTCCCGATGCCTTCGCGGATGCCTATCCAGGGCCGGCCTTCGCCGTCGAGGGAACGCGTCGCCTGACAAGCGTCGAAGGGCGCCCGCTGATCGGCACCATCGTCAAGCCGAGCGTTGGTCTTACCCCGCAGGAGACGGCAGCCCTGGCCGACACGCTGATTGCCGCGGGTCTTGATTTTATCAAGGACGACGAATTGATGGGAGACCCTCCGCATTCGCCGTTCGAACACCGGTTCGAAGCGGTCATGGCGGTGATAGACAGGCACGCCGACAGGACCGGGCGCAAGGTCATGTATGCGGCCAACATTTCCGGTGACATCGACGCCATGCGTCGCCAGCTGGATCTGATCGAGCGCCGTGGCGGGACCTGCGCCATGCTGGTCCTGAATTCCGTCGGCCTGTCCGCCGTCATCGAGATGCGTCGCCACTCCGCCGTTGCGCTGCACGGCCATCGGGCCGGCTGGGGCCTCTTCAGCCGCTCTCCCGATCTCGGCATGAGCTATCTCGCCTATCAGAAATTCTGGCGTCTGGCGGGCATCGACCACATGCACGTCAACGGGCTGTCCAACAAGTTCTGCGAGCCGGACGAATCGGTGATGGCGTCGGCCCATGGCTGTCTCACCCCGATGTTCGAGCGGGCTGGCCGTCCCGATACGGTCATGCCGGTGTTTTCGTCCGGGCAGACCGCTGTGCAGGCAGCCGAGACTTATACGAGGCTCGGCTCGGACGATTTCATCTATTGCTGCGGCGGCGGGATCATGGCGCATCCAGGCGGGCCGGCCGCCGGCGTTCGAAGCCTGCATGATGCTTTCGAAGCCGCGGCGGCAGGGGTTCCCGCACGCGACTACGCCGCCACGCATCCGGAGCTCGAAGCCGCGCTGCAAGCGTTCGGCTGAATCTGCGCCATCGGCGCGCCATCAAGGCAAATGGGAGAGAAAGCAAATGACGACATCCGTGGCGGTGCTTGGGGCCGGAGGGAAGATGGGCTTCCGCGTGACGCGCAAGCTTATCGAAGCGGGCTACGATGTCCGCGCCGTGGAGATCGGCGAGGCCGGCCGCAAGCGGCTGGGAGAGGCCGATATCGGCGCCGTCGCCATGGACGAGGGCATTGCCGGCGCCAAGGTGGTGGTAATGGCCCTGCCGGACAATATCATCGGCCAGGTGGCGCGGCAGATCTCGCCGATGCTTGCCGCGGGCACCATGATCCTCATTCTGGATGCGGCAGCGCCCTATGCCGGCGACTTGCCCGGCGATCGGCCGGATCTCACCTATTTTGTCGGCCATCCCTGCCATCCCCCGCTGTTCGGCGACGAGACGGAATGGGCCGCGCGTCGCGATTACCATGGCGGCATCGCCAGGCAATCGATCGTCTGTGCCCTGATGCAAGGTCCGGAAGAGCACTATGCGCTTGGCGAGGAAGTGTGCAGGGCCATGTGGTCGCCGATCATCGACAGCCATCGCGTCACGGTCGAACAATTGGCGATCCTGGAGCCGGGCCTGTCCGAAATGGTGGCCATGCCCTTCGTCGACACCATGGTCGAGGCTGTCGAGGAGTGCGAACGCAAATATGGCATTCCCAGGAAGGCCGCGATGGACTTCCTGATAGGCCATCTGAACGTCGAGATCGCCATGTGGTTCGGCTTCTCTCCGAAAGTGCCGTCCGATGCGGCGCTACGCCTGATGCGGTTCGCCAAGGGCGTCGTGGTCCGTGACGATTGGCGCGAAGCGCTGTCTCCTGCCAAGGTCAAGGAAGCCTCGGAATTGATCGTCTACGGCAAGGGAGCCTGAGCCCTGCCTTCGCCGCGCCGGACCTCGGTATCGACCGCGCTCTTCGATGGCTATCCCATGGAATTGGCCCTCGAGGAGATTGCGGCGGCCGGCGCCCTCCATGTCGAGCCGGCCTTCATCCGCGGCTATGTCGATTTCGACGAAGGCATGTTTGCGGCTGCGCACGCCGCGAAGTTGCGCCAGGCAGCGGAACATGCCGGGCTGGGGATCAATGCCGTGTCGGCTCATCTCGACCTGTCGGGGGCCGATGCCGTCGACGCCTTGTCCCGCCGCATCGGCTTTGCCGCCGGTCTTGGCGCGTCCTTCCTGATTACCAATGCCGGCCCGGCGAGAAACAGCGCGGCGATCCGCAAAACGATTGACGCCCTCCTGCCGAGGCTGGAGGAAGTCGGCATCGTCCTGGCGCTTGAAAACCCCGGACATGGCCAAGGCGATCTGCTCGGCAGTGCCCGGATGGGGGCAAGCTTCATTCGGGACATCGGATCGCGACACGTGCGCCTGAACCACGACGCCGGAAATGTCTTTACCTACAGCAACGAGACGGTGCAGCCGGCGCAAGATATCGCTGATGCCATCGATGCCGTTGGGCATGCCCATCTGAAGGATGTCGTCAGCACCGGGGAGGGATGGACATTTTGCGCCATCGGCGACGGCTCGATGGGCTACGGACCGTACTGGGCAACGCTTCCCGCGACGCTGCCGGTCAGCATCGAACTGCCATTGCGGCTGCGGCGCCCGCAGCGCCGTGATCCCCAACGGCGGAGCGCGCCGGTGGATATGGCCACCATTCGGAGCGCGCTGCGGCGTTCACTGGATTTCGTCAACTCGCTGGAGATCGCAAAGAGCAGCACCTTCTGAACGCGAAAGGTGGTTCCTGGCCTTTGCGAGAGCCGGCTATCCCCGCTCCGGGAACATCTCCTTTAGGCTCGCGCGCGAGGCCTTGGCGACGCCCCGTTCGGTAATCAGGCCGGTGACCAGCCGCGCCGGCGTCACGTCGAAGGCGGGGTTTGCCGCGGGCGTCGCTTCCGGCGAGACGCGCACCTGGGCGATCTCGCCGCTCGCGGTCTTGCCCCACACCAGCGAAACCTCGTCGCCCGAGCGTTCCTCGATCGGGATTTCGGCAAGCCCGTCGCCCACCGTCCAGTCGATGGTCGGCGAAGGCAGCGCGACATAGAACGGCACGTCGTTGTCTGCGGCGGCGAGTGCCTTCAAATAGGTGCCGATCTTGTTGCAGACGTCGCCGTCGGCCGTCGTGCGGTCGGTGCCGACGATGACCATGTCGATTGCGCCGCGCTGCATCAGATGGCCGCCGGCATTGTCGACGATCAGCGTGTGCGGCACGCCGTGGCCGGCCATCTCCCAGGCCGTCAACTGGGCGCCCTGGTTGCGCGGCCGCGTCTCGTCGACATAGACATGGACCGGAATGCCGGCCTCCGTTGCCAGGTAGATCGGCGCGGTGGCCGTGCCGTAGTCGACGGTAGCCAGCCAGCCGGCGTTGCAATGGGTCAGGATGTTGACGGTTTCGCCCGGCTTTTTGCGCGCCGCGATGTCCTTGATGATGGCGAGACCGTTCTCGCCGATGGCCCGATTGAGCCCGACATCCTCGTTGGCGATCTCGCTGGCGCGACGATAGGCGGCTGCGGCGCGTTGTTCCGTCGGCAGCGGCCGCAGGAACCGCCGCATCTCATCCAGCGCCCAGCGCAGATTGATCGCTGTGGGACGCGTCTCGTGGAGCGTCTCCCAGACGGCATCGAGCGCGGCATCCGCCGGATCGTCCGCCATCTGCATGGCAACGCCATAGGCAGCGGTGACACCGATCAGCGGCGCGCCGCGCACCCACATGTCGCGGATGGCGGTGGCGATGCCATTAACGGTGTCGACCTTCACGATACGGAAGTCATGCGGCAGCCAGCGCTGGTCAATGATCTCCACCGAGCGCCCATCGTCGCTCAGCCAGATGGTGCGATAGTGGCGCTCGCCGACGTTCAAATGCGGTTCTCCTGTTCGATCAGCGCGGCCAGGTTGTTGACCTCGTCGATGCTGTGAATATGACGCCTGTTGACGGCGATGTGGCGGCCGAACTTCAGCGCCTTCGCCTCACATGTGGCGCGCAGGTCTTCGTCGGCAATGGTCTCGAAATCGGCATTGTGGGCGAGGCCGAGGATGCGCCGGTGCACCTCGATGCCGGCAAAGCCGAGGAGGTCGTCCCAGATCTGGTGCAGCACATGGTCGAGCGCCTGCTCGGCGCCGAGCCTGTCGCCCCGATCCTCGAACAGGCTCTTTTGATAAAGCATGCCGTTGCGTTCCGTGCGCCACAGATGCGAGAATTCGGTGCGGAATACCGACCATGTCTGCGCCGTGACATCGAGCAGATAAGCGCGCATGGCGTCGCGCTTGCCGTTCTGCTCATGGCCCCGCTGCGAGAAGAAGGCCATCCAGAAATTGGCGAGCAGCATGCCGACGTCGAAGGCCATCGGCCCGTAGAAGGCGAACTCCGGGTCGATCATCCTGGTCTCTCTATCGGTGACCATAATCGAGCCGGAATGCAGGTCGCCATGCAGCAATGTCTCTGCATTGGCGGCGAACAGATGCTTCAGGCGCTGCGCTTCCACCTTGAGGTCGCGGTCGGCGCGCAACTCGGCGACCAGGGCGTCGAGCTGCGGCGAAGTGTGCCGGTTCATCTTGGCGTCGAAATAAGGATCGGAGAACACCAGATTCTCGGTGATGTCGCACAGCTCGACGTTGTCGGCGAACAGCGCCAGGTCCGCCTTGCGATCCTTGGTCACCATCGAGAAGTCGGAGCCGCGGAACAGGGTGCGGGCCATGAACAGCCCGATATCCCTGGCAATGTTCGGCAATTGCCGGCCCTCGATCAGCGCCCGCCGCAAAATGATGTGCGGCGACAGATACTCCATGATGATCAGCGCCTGGGTCTCGTCGAAATGGTAGATGGCCGGCACCGAGCCCGGCGCGCGCGCCTCCTGCCGTGTCAGCGCGTGATATTCGAAGAAGGAACGCTTCAGCGGCAGCGGCCAGCTGTCGCCGACCAGCCGGACATAGGGCAGGGCCTGCTTGACGACAGCCGCGCCCTTGTCGCCCTCGACGATGAAGACGAGGTTCAGATTGCCATCGCCGACCTCGCGCACCTTCCAGCGGCTGGTGTCCTCGCCGATGCGCTGGGTGAGCGCTTCGTTGCTGCCGAGCCGCGTGGCGAGCGTCTCCACCGACAGTGCTTCGAACGGCGTTTTCCCGGTCATCCTCACCTCTCCTGCTCGTCCCTCATAATAGCGGAGCCACGGCGGCGGGGCCAAGCTAGGTAGCGCACTGGCAATTGTCAATCGTGTTGACAATTGCCGATGTAGCCCATAGCGTCACCGTCAGGGAGGAACGCATGGTCGGCAGTGCCGTGTTCCGCGTAGAGGGACTGAAGAAATCTTTTGGCCGCAACGAGGTGCTTGGCGGCGTCTCGCTCGAACTCCATGCCGGTGAAGTGACCGTCCTGATGGGTGCCAACGGCGCCGGCAAATCCACCCTCGTCAAGATCGTCAGCGGCGTCTACGAGCGCGACGGCGGCACCATGACCCTGGCCGGCCAGGACTTTGCGCCGGGAAGACCGGCGGAAGCGATCCGCGCTGGCGTCGTCACCGTTCACCAGAACATCAATGACGGTGTCGTCGCCGACCTTGACGTGGCGACCAATCTGACATTGGACAGGCTGAGCGGCAGTGGCGCCCCGGTGCTCTTCAACCCGGTCCGTGTGCGTCGCGAGGCCAAGGCGGTTGCCGACCGCATGGACCTGGCGATCGACTTGAAGGCGCGCGTCAGCGATCTCTCGCTGGCCGATCGCCAGATGGTGGCGATTGCCCGCGCGCTGGCACATCAGCCGAAAGTGCTGATCCTCGACGAACCCACCTCATCGCTATCGAGCGCCGAAGCCGATCGGCTTTTTGCGCTGGTCGACAGGCTGCGCGCGCAAGGCGTGGCGATCCTCTATATCTCGCACCGCATGTCCGACATAAGGCGGCTTGCCGACCGCATCGTCTCGATGCGCGACGGCGCCGTGTCCGGCGTCTTTGACAAGAAGCCGCTCGACTACGAAGGTGCGGTCAATGCCATGCTCGGCCGCAAGATCCACCTCGACCAGATCGTCGCCAGGCACTCGGCCAAGGCGGTGCTGACCGTCGAAGGCCTGCGCATCGCCCAGGGCGCCAGGCCGATCTCGCTGACCCTTGGCGACGGCGAGGTCGTTGCCGTCACCGGGCTGGTCGGCGTCGGCAAGACAGCGCTTGCCGAGACGCTATTCGGCGTGCGCAGGCCGATCGCCGGCACCATGACGATGAACGGCAAACCCTACGCGCCGCGCTCGGCCGGCGATGCGATCGCCGCCGGCGTCTTCCTCATCGCCAAGGATCGCGCCACCAGCGGCATCGTCGGCGGCTTCAACATCGAGCGCAATGTCAGCCTGCCGTTCCTGAGGCGGATGTCGAACCTGGGCGTGCTCAAGCGCCGCCTCGAACGCGCCACGGCGCGCCGGCAGATCCAGGAACTGGGCATCGTCTGCCGCTCCGAGAAGGACGAGATGTCGGCATTGTCCGGCGGCAACCAGCAGAAGGTGATGGTCGCCCGCTGGATGGCGCAGGATGCAAGCCTGTTCATTCTCGATGAGCCGTTTCAGGGCGTCGACATCTCGGCGAGGCGCGACATCGCCGCCAAGCTGAGGGCAAGCGCCAATGGCCGCGCGACGCTTTTGTTCGTCACCGAACTCGACGAGGCGCTGGAGACGGCCGACCGTATCCTGGTGATGTCGGAGCAGACCATCGTCGGCGAACACCGCAACGCGGACATCGATCTCGATCGCCTGCTGGCCGAGGTGGCCGGCGGGCTGCCGCACCGCGCGGCTTGACCGGCTGGAATTGAAGAGCTGACGATGACAATTGGAATGGAGAGCATGGGTTCGAGTTGGGTAAAAACGGCAGCGGCGCGCGGGGGCGCTGAATGACGCAGCGCAACCACGCCATCCGCTACGGTTTCATCGTCCTGTTGTTCGGGCTCGTCGCTTATTTCGCGATCGCCGCCGACGGTTTCGTTTCGCCGCAAAGTGCGGTCTTCATTTTCCAGTCGGTCGCCATCACCGGCGTGCTGGCGCTTGGTGTCACCGCCACGCTGGTCGTTGGGGGTTTCGACCTGTCGATCGGCTCGGTCGCCACGTCAGCCATGATGGCGGCGGCCTATGTCATGGTGGTGCTGGAGCAGAACGCTGTCATCGCGGTCATCGTCTGCCTGCTGATCGGCGTTATCGTTGGGCTCATCAATGGTTGGCTGATCGTCTATATGCGCGTGCCGGACCTGCTGGCGACGCTCGGCATGATGTTCCTGCTGGTCGGCCTGCAGCGTATCCCGACCGAAGGCCGCTCGATCGCCACCGGCATGACCATGCCCGATGGCTCGGTCGCCAACGGCAAGTTCGGCGAGGCGTTCCTGGCGCTCGGCCGCCACCGCTTCGACTTCTTCATTCCCAATCTCGTTCCGGTCTCGGTCGTCGTCCTGGCGGTGCTCGCGGTGCTGATCTGGTTCTTCCTCGAATACACCCGCTTCGGCCGCATGATGTATGCAGTCGGCTCCAATGAGCGCGCCGCCGAACTCGCCGGCGCGCCTGTCAAGGCATACAAAATCTGGGCCTATATCATTTCAGGAGTTTTTGCCTCGATCGGCGGTATTTTGCTCGCCGCCCGGCTTGGACGCGGCGACATCGCCTCGGGTAATAATCTGCTGCTCGACGCCGTCGCCGCGGCGCTCATCGGCTACGCGGTGCTAGGCGCCGCCAAGCCGAACGCGTTCGGCACGGCTGTCGGCGCCGTCTTCGTCGGTGTCCTGCTGCAGGGCCTGACGATGATGAACGCGCCGTACTACACGCAGGATTTCATCAAGGGCGCCGTTCTGGTCGTCGCCCTTGTCTTCACCTTCGCTCTTTCCGGCAGGGGCAGGACATAGATTTCGACCGGGTTGCATTTCAACAAGTGGAGGAAACGACGTGAACATCACAAGAAGACTTTTGGGCAAGGCAGCGCTCGGGCTCGCCGGCGCGGCGTTGCTGATGCAGGGGACGGCCCTGGCTGCCGATCGCCCGGCACCGTTCGACAAGCCTGGCGTCAAGATCGCCCTGGTGCGCTATCTCTCGACCGGTGACTTCTTCCAGGCCTATCTGTCCGGCGTCGAGGCGCAGGCCAAGGCCCTCGGCGTCGACCTGCGCGTGCTCGACAGCCGCCAGGACGCCGCCCTCCAGGCCGACATGGTCGACCAGGCCATCGCGCTTGGCGTGCAGGGTATCATCATCCAGCACGGCCTGACGGAATCGATGAAGGACGCCGCCCAGCGCGCGGTCGACGCCGGCATCAAGGTGGTCGCTTTCGACGTCAACGTCGAAAACCCCAAGATCCCGCAGATCGAGCAGTCAGACCGCGACCTTGCGCGCCTCGCGCTCGAGCAGGCGGTCAAGGACAATGGCGAGAGCTGGAAGGCCGGCTATGTCTATGTCGCGGGCATCGCGCCGCTCGACCGCCGCAATGAAACATGGGTCGACGTGAAGAAGAAATACTCCGGCATCAACGAAGTCGCCATGTTCGGCACGCTGGACAACCCGATCGCCAACTCGGTCGCCAACCAGGCGCGCTCGGTGCTGACCGCCCATCCCGACATCAAGGTGATGTTTGCTCCCTATGACGAGTTCGCCAAGGGCGTGAAGATCGCCGTCGACGAGGCGGGCCTGAACAAGGACATCAAGATCTATTCGGCCGACATCTCGACCTCGGACATTGCGGCGATGCGCGAGCCCGACAGCGCCTGGGCGGCAACCGCGGCCACCAACCCGGCCGTCGTCGGCCAGGTCTCGGTGCGTGCGCTGGCGCAGCTGCTGGCCGGCGAAGACCCCGGCCACAACGTCGTCGTGCCGCCGACGCTGATCACCGAGAGGGACCTTCTCGACAAGGACATCAAGAACATGGAGGACCTGTCGGCCAAGCTGCCGCAGTTCGCCCATGCCGATGTCGCCATGCCCGCCTGGATGCCGAACCCGAACGCGAAGTAGGCCAATCGATATTGCAATTCGCTCACACTTGGAACAGCCGCTTGCAGCAACTGCAGGCGGCTTTTTTGCTGTCTTCATTCGTTGAACAGATCGGAGTAGGAGCCGGTGCGGGCAAGCCGCAGCTCATCGTCGGCAATGCGGTAGATCAAGAGCCAATCCGGTTCTACATGCGCATCCCGATAGTCTTTCCAGTCGCCTTTTAGAGGGGTGATCCTTATAACGCGCCGGCAGTCCGGCGATGAGCAGGCCCAACAACTCGCGCAATTTAGCGAGGTCTTTGCCACGCTTCTCCATGCGCTTAACGTCCCTGCGGAATTGCCCGGAGTGAACGGGCGTCGGCATGTCAGATGCCCAAATCCTTGAACAATTCGTCGGCTGACGCGAAACGCTTGCCTTTGCCTTTTTCCAATTCGGCCATGGCCTTTTGGGTGGTTGCGTTCGGCACCTTCACCGGAAAGGGAAATTCCTTGTCGGCGGCGACGCGGACCAGCAGCAGGCGAATGGCGTCGGAGACCGACAGTCCCATTGCCGCCAGGGCTTCGGTAGCCTGGACCTTTGTCGCGGCATCAATTCGAGCGCGGACAACCGTATCCGTAGCCATGTTGCGACTCCTTACTGTTGAGCCACAATGTAGCTACAAACGGGTGTTCTTGCAAGCCTGCCGTCTGCGCTGTGCGTGACCGTGCTACCGCAGCGCCGCCGCGATATTGCCGCCGTCGACCGTCGTTACGTCGGCGGTTGTGCGGTCGGCCAGCGCGTGGTGCAGGAAAGCCTGCGCCACGTCCTGCGCCGTCACCTCCTGGCCGAGCAGATTGCCGGACATGTACTCTTTTTCCGACACGCCGCGTGCGCCCGATCGGCTGGCGATCATGGCGTCGGTCAACAGCCCGGAGCGGATGCGGTCGGCATTGACGGCGTTGGAACGGATGCCATGCGCGCCGTAATCCAGTGCATATTGCCTGGACAGGAACAGCGTCGCCGCCTTCGGCACGCCGTAGGCGCCGAATTTCGGACCCGGATTGACCGCTTGCTTGGAGGTGTTGAACAGCAGTGCGCCGCCGGTACCCTGTTCGAGCATGATGCGCACCGCGTTCTGCGCCACCGACTGGTGGGCGAAGAAATTGAGCTCGAAGCTCTTGCGCAGCAGCGCGTCGTCAAGTTCGCCGATCCGGCCTTCCCAGGCGGCACCGGCATTGGACACCAATATGTCGACGCCGCCATACACGGCGACCGCCCTGTCGAAGGCTGCACGCACTTGGTCCGGATCGGTGATATCGGCGGCGACGCCGATCGAATTGTTGCCGGCCTTCTTCGCGGCATCAACGGCTTTTTCGCCATCGAGATCGACGACCACCGCATGCGCGCCATTGTCCGCAAACAGCTTGGCGGTCGCCGCACCGATCGCACCGGCACCGCCAGTGATCAGCACGACCTGGCCGGTCAGCGGCTTCGGCTTGTTGGAGGCGAGTTTGGCCTGTTCCAGCGACCAGTATTCGAGCGGGAACAGGTCGGCTTTGGAAAGCGGATGAAAACGGCCGACCGCCTCGGCGCCACGCACGGCCTCGATCCACATTTCGCCGACATCGGAAGCGATCCTGGCATCCTTCAGCGTGCGGCCATGGCCGAACATGCCGAGCCCCGGCACCAGCGTCAGCCGCGGCATCGGGTCGAGCATGGTGCGTTTGACGTCGTCGAGCGCGTCATTGGTCTCGAAATAGGCGCGGTATTCCTTGGCGAAGGCGTCGACATGGCTCTTGATGACGGCCTTGTAGTCGCCGGCCTTGTCCGCATCTGGCGCCGGCACCGCCATCGGCCCGGTCTTGATGCGGATCGACAGGTCCGGCGTCGACACGCCGCGCGCGGCGTAGTCGGCGATCTCGGCCGAATTGATGAAATCGACGATCGCATCCGAGGTGCGGAAATCGCTGATCATGCGGTCGAAGCGGCCTTCGCCGCGTGCCACCGCCACGGCGCCGCGCAACATAGGAGCGATGGAAGCCGGCGTCGCGAGCTTCGCCGGAAGCGCGGCCTTTGCCGCCCTCGGCTTGGCGTGGCTGGCAACATACTCCTCGGCGACATTCACATAATGGATCATCCGGTCGTAGGCCTGCTTGGCGTCGTCGCCGAAGGTGAAGATGCCGTGCTTGTCGAGGATCAGTCCTTCCACATCAGGGTCGGCGTCGAAAACATCGGCCGCCGCCTTGGCGAGGTCGAAGCCCGGCATGATGTAGGGCACGTAACCCATCTTGGCCCCGAACACCGTCTTCACCAGCGGCTTGCTGTCCTCCTGGTCGACGATCGCCAGGATGGCGGTCGAGTGCGTGTGGTCGACGAATTTGTGCGGCAGGAAGGCATGCAGCAAAGTCTCGACCGAAGGATTGGGCGAGGACGGATCGATGAGGTTCGCCCGCTGCAGCGCGACCATGTCCTCGTCGGAGAGCTTGTTCAGCGCGCGCGCCTTGATGAGCGCGCCCATCTTCACCGCCGGCAAGCCCTGCGGCTCGATGACGGCCATGTCCCAGCCGCTGCCCTTGACGCACAGCACGTCCCATTCGTCGCCGACGAGGTCGGTCGCCTTGGTCTTGCAGGAAGTGTTGCCGCCGCCATGCAGCACCAGTCGCGGTTCGCCGCCCAGCAGGCGCGTCGTGTAGACGCGCAGCGCGAGATCGCGTCCGACGCCTTTCTTTGCATAGTCGGCAACCATCTTCTCCGCGTCGCCGTCATTCCACAGGTTCTTCATTAGCTTCGTCCGGTTGCTGTCATAGTGGTGAAACAGGAATGCCACGACGCCTTGATGACGGGCGCGGCAGGAATGGTCTCTAGGATACCTTTTTGCCTGGCGCTCCGGCATGATCCAGAAGCCGCTGCGCCATATCGGCGCCGACCACCAGATGCGTGCAAAGGCCGCCGGCGATCGCAGCGAGCAGAGGTTCGAACTTGCTGTTCTCCTGCACCACCATCAGCCGCTTCTGAATGGCGCGCAGCGAGGAAAGCTCCGCCGAGATCACCCGCCGGTTGTAGCCGCAGTCGAGCACCTTGCCCTCGGCATCGATGATCTGCCCGGCAATGACGCCGGCCGCCCCTGCTTTGCGCAGGTCGGCCATTTCGTCTGATGTCAGCGCGCCGCATTTGACCAGATGGCTGTCGGCATCGACGGCGCCGACCGAATACAGCGCCAGATCGCATTCGTGGATGCTCGACAGCTGTTCGCGGATTACAGGCTCGGCCCGCAGGCCGCGCGCCAGCTCTTCTGTGGTCAGCACGAGCGGCGCGTAGAAATTGATGCCCTTGGCGTTGAGCCGCCGGGCGATCTCCATCGTGCACTGGTCGGGACGATAGGAATATGGCGCGCCGAGATTGCCGCAGAGCTGCACCACGGTGACATCCTGGAGATCGGCGTAGGACATGATGTCGGCGATCATGTAGACGGTGCGTCCCCAGGCGACGCCGATGCGGTCGCCTTTTTTCACCAGTTCGAGAAAGACGCTCGCCGCCAGCACCGCGATGTCGGTGGCGGGATCGGCGATATGGCCGTTTTCCGGCGCGATCCAGACCGCGTCGAGACCGAGTGCATCCTCGAGCTTGCGCGCCATGACGTCGTCGGTGAAAAGCTGGGTCGAGGTCGAGATGTTGACGATGCCGGTCTCTCGCGCCTTGCGCAGATACATGGCAACCGAGGCGCGGGAAATGTTAAGCTGGCTCGCCACCTGGTCCTGGCGCAGGCCATGCGCATAATAGAGCCAGGCGGCCTTGTGGATAAGTTGTTCTGCCGGTCGGATTGCCATGCCTTCTCCTCGGCTGACATTAGTCACGGCTCTCGACAAAAGTCAAACCGCGCGGAGGTACGCGATGCCTTTACGCGCGCCAAATCTAGATCATCATTGCGCCAGACGCGCTTTGTCGTGGCATCGTTGCTGGTGACGCGGCCCCAGCCTGTGGTTAGAACATGTCGGCAAAGGGACATACGGGGAGGACACGATGGGCAACCCTTACGAACAGGATCTCGACAGGAACGCTGCCAACCACCAGCCGCTGACGCCGCTCACCTATCTGGAGCGGGCAGCCAAGACCTATCCCGATCATGTCGCCATCATCCATGGCCGGCAGCGCGTGACGTATCGCGATTTCTGGCGGCGTTCGCTGCAGCTCGCCTCGGCGCTCTCCAGGCGCGGCATAGGCAAGGGCGACACGGTGACGGTGATGCTGTCGAACACGCCGCCGATGCTGGAGGCACATTTCGGCGTGCCAATGACCAAGGCGGTGTTGCATTCGCTCAACACTCGCCTCGACGCCGCCGTGATCGCTTTCCAGCTCGACCATGCCGGGACCAGCGTGCTTATTGTCGATCGCGAATTCTCCGGAGTGGTTCGGCAAGCGCTCGATCTGGCCAAGGTGAAGCCCCTGGTCATCGACTATGACGATCCCGACTACGCCGCGGACGCTCCCTATCCGAAGGGTGGTCGCATCGGCACTCTTGATTACGAGGCCTTCGTTGCCGAGGGCGAGGAGAATTTCGCCTGGTCGATGCCAGACGACGAGTGGGACGCCATTTCGCTCAACTACACCTCGGGCACGACAGGCAACCCGAAAGGCGTCGTTTACCATCATCGGGGTGCTGCCCTGATGGCCTACGCCAACACCGTCCATGCCGGCATGGCCAAGCATGCGGTCTATCTGTGGACGCTGCCGATGTTCCACTGCAATGGCTGGTGCTTTCCGTGGACCTTGGCCGTCCAGGCCGGCACCCATGTCTGTCTGCGCTGGGTTCGGCCGAAGCAGATCTACGACGCCATCGCCGACCATGACGTCACCCATCTGTGCGGCGCGCCGATCGTTATGTCGGTGCTGATCAACGCCAGGGATGAGGACAAGCGCCAGTTCCCGCAAGCCGTCACCTTCAACACGGCCGCCGCGCCGCCGCCGGAAGCGGTGCTCACCGGCATGGCCGATGCCGGCTTCGCCGTCACGCATCTCTATGGTCTGACCGAGACCTACGGCCCGGCGGTGGTGAACGAATGGCACAATGAGTGGGATCATCTGGAGAAGGGGCAGAGGGCCACGAGGAAGGCCAGGCAAGGCGTCCGCTACGCCGCGCTCGAAGGCCTCACGGTGATGGATCCCGAAACGATGACGCAGACGCCCGCCGACGGCCAGACCATCGGCGAGGTCATGTTTCGCGGCAACATCGTCATGAAAGGCTATCTCAGGAACCGCAAGGCCACCGACGAGGCGTTCGCCGGCGGCTGGTTCCACTCCGGCGATCTCGGCGTCATGCATGCGGATGGATATATCCAGCTCAAGGACCGCTCCAAGGACATCATCATTTCGGGCGGCGAGAACATTTCCTCGATCGAGGTCGAGGACGCGCTCTACAAGCACCCGTCCGTTGCGTCTTGCGGCGTGGTGGCGCGGGCGGACGAGAAATGGGGCGAGGTGCCGGTCGCCTATGTCGAGCTGAAGCCCGGCAAGACAGCGACCGAGGCCGAGATCATCGAGCATTGCCGTGCGCTGCTTGCCCGCTTCAAGCTGCCGAAAGCGGTGGTGTTCGCCGAGATTCCCAAGACCTCGACGGGGAAGATCCAGAAATTCCGGCTAAGGGAGATGGCGAAGAGTGGCAGCGCCAACTCGTAGCAGTTTGCACCAGCATCCGCGAGTTGGTCATCCCAGAGCGTTGCAGGAGCGAAGCTCCGTCGCGGAGCCCTAGGCTCCATGCCGCGACCCGGCAGCCGTGATCCGACGGCCGACAATGGCTTTCCAAGATTGTGGATGCTGGTCGGCCTAACCCTTTGAGCCGATTTATTTTTTTCGACAGAGGTCGCAGCATGGATTCTGAGAGTCTGCGCGTCGCTCCGCTCCTTGCTACGCCCTTGATGATGACGGGATGAGCGCCATTCGCAATCGGCAACGTCGGTCATTGCACACCTGCGACTGTCACCATCTGTCACCATTTTGTACGCGTACGCCGAATCCGCGTTGACATCGCGTTCCTTTCGATTTACGAGTGACGAAAATTAAAATTCATCACTAGTAAATCGAAAGAGGCTATGTCCGAAACCGCCAACCTCGTCGCCGATGCCGCTCGCCAGGAGAATGTAACGCGCATTCTCGATTGCGCTGAGCGCCTGTTCCGGCACTATGGCTACGGCAAGACCAATGTCGCCGACATTGCCCGCGAACTCGGCATGTCGCCAGCCAACATCTATCGCTTCTTTGCTTCCAAGGTCGAAATCCACCAGGCGGTCTGCGGCCGGATGCTCGGGGCCAGCTACAGGATGGCCTACGAGATCATGCATTTGCCGATCAGCGCCGAGGAACGGCTGCGGCGCTACGTGCACGCGCAGTACAAGATGACGATGGAGGTCATGCTCGACGACCAGAAGGTCCATGAGATGGTCATCGTCGCCCTCGAGCGCGATTGGGGCGTCATCGACAAGCATGTCGACAGTATCCATGATCTTTTTGCCGAGGTGATCCGCGAGGGCATCGCGGCCGGCGAATTCAGGGAACAGGATCCGGTGATTGCGTCGCGCTGCTTCGGCGCCGCCACGGTCATTTTGTGCCACCCGCAGATGGTGGCCCAGTGTCTTGCCAAGACCAACCGGGCGATGCCCGACGACCTCATCGAGTATGCGATCAAGGCCTTGAAGAAATAGCCGCCGCCCGCCGGGCGCCGGCAACGACAATCAATCTCCAGTTTGGGAGTGCTAAGGTGTCTTCGTCCAATTCCATTATCCGCTGGCTGCCCGTTGCCGGCCTGATCGTCGCGGCACTCGGCCTGGCCGGTTGTTCCCAGGAGAAGGCGGAGGTCAGGGATATCATCCGCCCCGTCAAGGTCGTCGAGATCGGCGCGGCGCAGACCACCCGCCAGCTCGATTACTCCGGCTCGGTGCGTGCTCGCACCGAGATGAATCTCGGCTTCCGCGTTGCCGGCAAGGTCACCGAGAGGCTCGTCGACATCGGCCAGCATGTCACCTCGGGCGACGTCCTCGCCCGCATCGATCCCTCCGATTACGAGCTTTCGGTCAAAAGCGCCGCGGCGAGCCTTGACGCCGCCGAGCGCCAGGTCGAGACGGTGGATCTCGCCAGGAAGCGCGCCGAGCAGCTTTATGCCAAGAATTTCGCGCCGAAATCGCAGCTCGAGCAGGCGACGCTGGCCTACAACCAGGCGGTCGCGACGCGCGATGCCGCCCGCTCGACCCTCGCCCAGGCTCAGAACCAGGTCCACTATACCGACCTCAAGGCGAGCGAGAACGGCATCGTCACCGCGGTCAGTGCCGATGTCGGCCAGGTGGTCGGTGCCGGCACGCCCGTGATGACGGTTGCCGTCGACGGCGAGAAGGAAGTGCTGATCGCGGTACCGGAAATGGATATTGCCGGCTTCAGGCCGGGCAAGGAGGTCAAGGCAAGCTTCTGGGCGGACGATGCGCTGACGCTTGCCGGCAAGGTCCGCGAAGTGGCCGGCAGCGCCGACCCGCAGTCGCGTACCTTCGCCGTTCGCGTCTCGCTCCCCAACGATCCGCGCGTGCTGCTCGGCATGACCGCCAACGTGCAGGCGACGGTCGACAGCAAGACCCAGCTCGTCTCGATCCCGCTTAGCGCCTTGGCTGAAAAGGATGGCCAGAAGATCGTCTGGGCCGTGGACCGCGGCAGCGACACCGTGCATTCGCGTCCGGTCAAGATCGCGAACTTCACCGCCGATGGCGTCGCGGTTGCCGACGGCCTCAAGCAGGGCGACGTCGTGGTTGCCGCTGGCACCCAGTTCATGACCGACGATCTGAAGGTCAAGCTGTCCGGCGACAGTCTCCAGCAGTCCGCCTCGGCGGCGGACGACGCTGCCACCAGCAGCCTGCGCTGACAGCCAGGCACTACGAAAGCCCCCCTGTCTTGGCGGCGCGAGCCGCAAGACCGGGCAGGCCATGGTTTCCGGGCGGCAGGCGCCCGATCGTCGAGACGCCGGCAAGATGGCTCCCCCGCATCATTGTCGCGTCACACGCGATGCGAGTCTCTCCGCTTGAGGGAGCTTCGCCGCCCGGAAGCCAGACGAAGTACGCATGAACGGCATGATGAACCTGCCCTGCAGATCAATTGGACTGGACTGGCGCCATGACCACCGACAGCAACACTGAAAAGCGGCCTTTCAACCTCTCGCGTTGGGCGATCGGGCATCCGAGCATCGCACGTTTCCTGTTCGGCCTGATCATCCTTGCCGGTGCGCTCGGCCTGATGCGCATGGGCCAGAAGGAAGATCCCGATTTCACCTTCCGCGTCATGGTCGTGCAGGCGATCTGGCCGGGTTCTTCGATCCAGGAGATGGAAGACCAGGTCGTCAACAAGATCGAACGCAAGCTGCAGGAAACGCCGCATCTCGACTTCGTGCGCTCCTATACGCGCGCCGGCAGCGCCATCATCACGGTTCAGATCAAGGGCGACACCAATGCTGCCCAGGTCAACGACGCCTTCTATCAGGTGCGCAAGAAGGTCGGCGACATAGCAGGCGATCTGCCGCAGGGCCTGCTCGGCCCCTATTTCAACGATGAATTCGGCGACACCTTCATCACCTTGCATTCGATCAGCGGCGATGGCTTCAGCTATCCCGAATTGAAGAAGTTCGCCATCCAGGCCCGCGATATGCTGCTGACGACGCCCGGCGTCGAAAAGGCGGTCATCATCGGCGACCAGCCCGAGAAGATCTATATCGACGTCTCGTCCAAGGCGCTGGCCGAGCGCGGCCTGACGCTGACTGACCTGCAGAACGCGATCAAGGGACAGAACAATGTCGACCCGGCAGGCTCTGTCGACACCGGCCTGCGCTCGGTCCGCATTTCGGTCGAGGGCGATGTCACCAGCGCCGCCGACATTCGCGAGCTGCGCTTGCGCGCCGGCAACCAGGTAACGCGCCTTGGCGATATCGCGACCGTGAGCTCGGGGCTGGAGGATCCCTTCGAGCGCAAGTATCGGTTCAATGGCCACGAGAGTGTCCAGCTCGGTGTCGTCATGGCCAAGGGCTTCAACGTCACCGATGTCGGCAAGGACGTCGAGGCGACCTATAGGCGCTTCGAGGAGGCGCTGCCGTATGGCGTCTCCGTCGACCAGATATCGGACCAGCCCGAGGTCGTCAGGGACGCTGTCAGCGAGTTCATGCATGCGCTCGGCGAAGCGCTGCTGATCGTGCTCGTCGTCTCGTTCCTGTCGATCGGCTGGCGCTCCGGACTTGTCATTGCCATCGCCATTCCGCTGGTCCTGGCCGCCACCTTCGCCATCATGTACGAGATCGGCATCGACCTGCAGCGCATTTCTCTCGGCGCCTTGATCATCGCGCTCGGCCTGCTTGTCGACGACGCCATGATCGTCGTCGAGATGATGGAACGCAAGCTGGAGGAGGGGCTGGTCAAGATCGAGGCGGCGGGTTTCGCCTATTCCTCGACCGCTTTCCCGATGCTGACCGGCACGCTGATCACCACCGCCGGCTTCATTCCGGTCGGCTTCGCCGCCTCCACTGCCGGCGAATATGTCCGCACGCTGTTCTACGTCGTCGGCATCGCGCTCGTCGTGTCCTGGTTCGTGGCGGTCTATTTCACGCCATGGCTGGGATATATGATCCTCAAGCAGCGCAAGCATGCCGGTTCCCATCACGACGTCTTCGACACCAGCTTCTATCGCCGGCTTCGCTCGACCGTTACCTGGGCCGTGCGCCATCGCATCATCGTGCTGACGATGACGCTGGTGACCTTCGCCGCCAGCCTGTGGGCCTTCCAGTTCATTCCGCAGAACTTCTTCCCGCAATCGTCTCGCCCGGAAATCCTCGTCGATCTCTGGCTGCCGGAAGGCACCAGCATCAAGGAAGTCGAGACGCAGGCCAAGGCGCTGGAAGCCAAGATGATGGACGACAAGGACAAGCGCTTCATCGCCACCTATATCGGTGAAGGCGCGCCGCGCTTCTTCCTGCCGCTGGACCAGCAGCTCAGGAATCCGAACTTCGCCCAGCTTCTTGTGATGGCCAATGACGAGCCGGCGCGCGAGCGGCTGATCGTCAAGCTGCGTACCATCCTGGCGCAGGACTTCCCCTCCATCCGCGGCAAGGTCGACCGCTTGTTCCTCGGGCCGCCGACAGGCTGGCCGGTGCAGATGCGCGTCATGGGTCCGGACCGCCAGGAAGTGCGGCGCATTGCCGACCAGGTGAAGGCGAAATTCCAGGCCAACCCGCTGCTCGGCGCCGTCCATGACGACTGGCTGGAACCTGTGCCGGCGATGAAGCTGGTCATCGACCAGGACCGCGCCCGCGCGCTGGGCGTCACCTCGCAACGCATTCGCCAGATGCTGCAGGCGTCCATGTCCGGCGCGCCGCTGGGCGACTTCCGCGACGGCGAAGAAACGGTGTCCATCGTCGCCCGCGAGCCGGATGCCAGCCGCGCGCTGCTGTCCTCGGTCGATTCCATCTACATCCCGACCGATTTCGGTGGCTTCGTGCCGCTGTCGCAGGTGGCCAAGGTTGTGCCGGTGCTGGAGCAAGGCGTCGAGTGGCGGCGCGACCGCTTGCCGACCATCAGCGTGCGGGCGACCTTGCCCGACGGCGTGCAGTCCAACGACGTCGTCACCAAGATGTACAACGACATGAAGGGCCTGCGCGACGGCCTGGCGCCCGGCTACAAGATCGAGATCCAGGGCGGTGCCGAGGATTCGGCGGAAAGCCAGGCTTCCATCGCCGCCAAGGCGCCGATCATGCTGGCCGTCATCGTCATATTGCTGATGGTCCAGCTGCAGCATTTCGGCAAGGCGATGCTGGTGCTGGCCACCGGTCCGCTCGGCATCATCGGTGCGGCCGCGGCCCTTTTGATCAGCGGCGCGCCGTTCGGCTTCGTCGCCATCCTCGGCGTCATCGCGCTGCTCGGCATCATCATGCGAAACTCCATCATCCTCGTCGACCAGATCGACCAGGACATCGCGAAAGGCATGGAACGCTCCGAAGCGATCATCGGCTCGGCTGTGCGCCGTTTCCGGCCGATCGTGTTGACGGCAATGACCGCGGTTCTGGCGCTGATCCCGATCTCGCGCGGCGTATTCTGGGGGCCGCTCGCCTACGCCATGATGGGCGGCATTCTGGTTGCAACCGTGCTCACCATCCTGGTGCTGCCCGCCGGCTACGCCCTGTTCTTCGGCCGCGAGCGCAAGAAGGTGCCGACCGACGAACAGACGCCCGAACCAGAAACCGTCGAAGGCGTCGAGAGGCCGCAACTCGCTTTGGCGGCTGAATGAACGAAATCGGCCGGTCTCATTTGAGACCGGCCAATTTCTGTTCTTGCGGAGCCGAAGGCCGCTTGCCCGTCAGGCAAATCAGATGACGAAAAACCAGTTGGCGATCAGCATTACCGCCACGCCGGCGACCAGCGTCAGATAGGGCAGCATGCCCGCCTTTTTCACCGAGAGGTCCGCTCCCGCCATGCCGAGGTCGGCCAGCATGTGGTCGGGGAACTTGCCGCCGTCCTGGATGTAATGGCGGAAGCAGAACACCGGGATGATCAGCGCCGCGGTGATCAGCCCGGCCCACAGCGCCATCGGGTTCCACACCTTGGCGCCGGCGCCCATGAAGATCGCGTTGACATAGGCGAAGATCGCCCCGATCCCCAAGAGCCACGTCGGGGCCTTCCACGGCCGCGCGATATGGCCGTTGTCGATGCGATGGATCCAGCCGGCATTGAGGTTGAGGAAGTTGAAGATGATGTAGCCGCAATTGGATACGGCGAGAATGAAGAAGAAGCTCGTCGCATCGGCCGAGGCGATCGCCAGCACGATCAGGTTGAAGCACAGGTCGGTCCACATCGCCCGCGTCGGCGCGCCATGCTCGTTGACGTGACTGAGGTAGCGCGGCAGCCAGCCGTCGACGGAGCCCTGGTAGAGCGTGCGCGAGGAGCCGGCCATCGCCGTCATGATGCACAGCACAAGCGCTAGGATCATCAGCATCACCAGCAGGCTGTGGATAAGCCCGCCGCCGCCGACCATGCCGGCGAGAGCATCCGCCACGCCCGAACCGTCGACGATCGGCGTCGCCAGCATGCCGTTGAGGCCGAGCACGCCCTGGAAGGTGAACGGCACCAGGATGAACAGCAGCATGCAGAGCAGGCCGGAATAGAAGATGGCCTTGAAGGTATCGGTGCCCGGGTTCTTGAACTCGGAGGTGTAGCAGACGGCGGTCTCGAAGCCGTAGGTCGACCAGGCGGCGATGAACATGCCGCCGAGCACCAGCGTCCAGCCGGCGATGTTCCAGGCGCCGGGCTCTGGCGCATAGGCGGCGGCCAAGGGAACCAGCGGCGAGAAATTGGCCCAGTTGATCTGGCCGGTGAAGATCGGCACGACGCCGACGATCAGCATCGGGACGATGACAAGCAGGCCGATATATTTCTGCACATTGGCGGTGCCCAGGATACCGCGATGCTGGATCGAGAAGATCATCAGCATCAGCACGGCGCCGATGAAGAAGGTGGCGTTGAAGGTGAAGGACACCGGACCCAGCGTGTGACTGAACGCCGACCACGTGCGGATCGCCGGGGTCGCCGCCGCGGTCACCGCGGTAATGGCGTCGCCGGCGCTCGTTCCGGCATGTGCCGCGATATAGGCGGCGACCTCGGGCGACGTGTCGGTAAAGATCGGCACCGGCGCCAGCGCATTGAGGATATAGGCGGCGGCGATCGAGCAGCCGAGCGAGAGCACCGGCGACCAGGCAAACCAGTTGCACCATACCGACAAGGGCGCGATGAACTTGGAGTAGCGCAGCCAGGCGGTGGCGCCGTAGATCGAGGCGCCGCCCGATTTGTTCGGGAACAGGCCGGCGATCTCGGCATAGGTGAAGGATTGCAGGAAGCCCATGACCATGGACACCGTCCAGATCAGGAAAGCGAGCGTCCCGGTCGTGCCGGCAATGCCGCCGATCGAGAACAGGACGAGGGCTGGAACGCCGCTCGCCACCCAGAAGGCGCCGCGCCAGTCGATATGCCTGAGCAGCTTGCTTTCGGCAGGCTGGTCCAGGACCGTGCTTATGGTGCTCATGTCGGTGAATTCCCCTTTTTGATGTTCCCCGCCGGCGACGCCTCGGCTGTGCGAAGCTTGCTCCCGGCCAATATCGCCGCGACTTCAGTGTTTCCACTCAGTCGTATTTTTTTCTTAGGAGTGAAGATTGATCCGGCGCGCTTTCACGTCAAGCGTTTTGTCGCGCCGTGCACATCACGCTTGCGGGCGGGCGCACAAATGTGCCCCGCGGCGCCGCCGACGGGCAATCCCGTATGCCCGGAAGGCCGCGGTCAGGAACGCGGCCTGGTCTTCTGCGGATCGTAATGGGCGAAGGCCACGACTCGCGCCGGCAGCCGCTTGGCGTGGCCGTCGAGCTTGCCGATTTCAACTCGCGCGCCGATGGCGGCGTGGGTGACATCGAGCCGCGCCAGCGCGATGGTCTTGTTCAGCACCGGCGAGCGCATGCCCGACGTGACGACCCCGATCTGGGCGCGGCCGACATGCACGCAATCGCCATGGCCGACCGCGACGTTGGCATCGATGTCGAGCCCGACCAGTTTGTTCTGCGGGTTCTCCTTGCGCCGGATCAGCGCCTCGCGGCCGATGAAGTCGTCGGTCTTGGACTTCAGCGGCACGGTGAAGCCGATGCCGGCCTCGAACGGGTCGGTCTGGTCGGAGAACTCGTAACCGGCGAAGATCAGCCCGGCCTCGATGCGCACCATGTCCAGCGCCTGCAGGCCCATCGGCTTCAATCCATGCGGCTGGCCGGCGGCCCAGATCGCGTCGAAGACTTTTTCGGCGTCGCGCGGATGACACCAGATCTCGTAGCCGAGTTCACCGGTATAGCCGGTGCGCGAGACGACGACCGGAACGCCATTGCCGCCGCCGATGCGCGCGACGGCGAAGCGGAACCATTCCAGTTCCTCGATCGACGGCTGCAGCGGCGAGGTCCAGATCACCTTCCTCAGGATATCGCGGCTCTTCGGCCCCTGCACGGCGATATTGTGCATCTGGTCGGTGGACGAGCGTACCAGCACGTTGAGACCGAGCTTTGTCGCCGTCTCGCGCAGCCATTCGCCGGACAGATCGTCGCCGCCGACCCAGCGGAAATTGTCCTTGCCGAGCCTGAGCAGCGTGCCGTCGTCGATCATGCCGCCATGCTCGTAGCACATGGCGGAATAGACGACCTGGCCGACGCCGAGCTTCTTGACGTCGCGGGTCAGCGTGTACTGCAGCAGCGCTTCGGAATCCGGGCCGGTGACCTCGAATTTGCGCAGCGGCGACAGGTCCATGATCACGGCGTCCTGCCGGCAGGCCCAGTATTCGGCGATCGCGCCTTCCCTGGCGAAGGAGTTGGCCAGCCAATAGCCCCTGTACTCGACGAAGTCGCGGGTGTGCTTGGCAAAGCTCGAATGAAAGGAGGTCTCGCGGGTCATTTTCGGTTCCGAATCGGGCGTCATGCGTCTGGCGATCGCACGCGAGAATTTGTGCTGGCCGGAATAGGTGCGCACATGGATGTCGGTCAGGTCCCAGCCATTGGCCGGCGTCGTATCGTCGGGGCAGGCGGAGGACACGCAGACGATGTCGGTCAGGGCCCGCAGCAGCACATAGTCGCCGGGCCGCGACCATGGCTCGTCGGAGACCATGATGCCATGCGCGTCGATTGCCGTGTTGAAGAAGAAGTTGATAGCCATCCAGCCGGCGCGTGGTGTGACGCCCTTGTCCGACAGCGCGCGGTTGAAGTTCTCCGAGCAGTTGGCATGGCCGGGATAGCCGATGTCATCGTAATATTTGGCGGCGCATGCGAGCGCGAAGGCGTCGTGCCGGCCGCATGTGTCCTGCACCACTTCGACCAGCGGCTCCATGTCCTGGTCGTAATATTTCGAGTGCAGCCCCGGCATCGGATAGCTCGCGCCCATCAGCGTGCGTGTCGTCGTCACATCGAGCGGATGGTCGAGCCCCTTGTCCAGCTTGCGCGCCGAAAAGCACTGGAAGTCGGTGCATTGGCGCCCGTCGACGTCGATGATCTGCAGATAGTCGCCGGCTTTGACGAAGTAGGATTCCGCCGTCGCCGAATGGACGCGCAAATCGAGCACCGGATCGGCGAGCGGGTCGGCCAATAGCGACTTCGCCGCCGGACGGATGGTGGCACGCCGCACGATCACGGTAAGCGGCGTCGCCGTATCGTGGCCGTCGACCAGCATCGGCCCGCCGGGCGCGGCAATCACCACCGAGCCGTCGCGCACGACGGTGAAAGCTTGTTCGGTGCCGGCCGGCGTGGCGCCGCCGAACACGCGCACCGCCTTGGCCTGGTCGAGCCGCACCTGCCGGCGTGCGAGCCCGCGCCGCAGGGACGCGAGGCTGTCATCGCCCTCGGCAAGCAGCGCCTTGATGCCGGCGGCATTGCTGTTGGAGTTTTCCCCGAGGATGGAGGGATCGGTCGCACCGGTGCCATCCCACGCCAGCAGTTCGCAAGCCTGGCCGCCCTCGACATTGCGCACCGTGATGGTGTCGCCGGCCTCGACCTCGATCAGCACCGCACCATTGCCCTGGACCGTATAGCGCTCCATGCCCGGCGGCAGCGCGATCTGGCCGGGCCGCAGGATCAGGCTCGGCCGGGGTGGCCCGGATGCGACGGCAGGGTAGGGCGACTGGCTCATCTCAGCCTTGCGGTTCGAGAAACAAGTTTGCCTGTGTGTGAAATTATTTTAGCAGCAAGAATAGCAGTGCGGGTGGGTTTGGCAAGGCGGTGGTGGACTGGGTTCTTCCTTCTCCCCTTGTGGGGTCTGAAGGACGGGGCGAGATCCGTGGCTCGCCCCAGGGCGGTGGATCAGTGCGCAGCGCCGAGACGGTTGAGGGGGTGGGTGACGGAGTGCCGTCATTGCCAAGCTGGAGCACCGCTCATCCGACCTCGCTCCGCGCGGCCACCTTCTCCTACAAGGGGAGAAGGGAAGGGCGCGCGCAAGGCTACGTCACTTCCTCGGAATGGCTGATATCCACACCATATTCCGCCGCCGCATCGAGCATCGTGTGCCACAGGCTCTCGGCAAAGGTCGCGAAGACCAGAGCGTTGAACATCGGCTGTCCGTCCGCCCGATCATTCCCACGCCAGAGCGAGACGCTGGTGTGATCCATCGAGGTTGCGGCGGCAGAGCCGACCGCGAACACACTGGCATGCAGATCGAGCGATGAAAGCTTGGCCAACATCGCCCGCGCCTTGTCACCGGAGATGCTGATCAGCGCCCGCGCATGCGACTGGTCAGACAGCGAAGCCGATCCGGCAAGCAGAGGAGCAAGCGCCTTCATCCCGTGCTTGCCACTCTTCGACAGCACGAAAAACTGATCCGGCCCGGACCAGATCAGCGTGGCGTCCGCAATCCGCACCGCCTTGGGCGCATCCGGACCGGCAATGCCGAAACACGCCGTCGCAGCCCTGGCCAGGTCACCCGCCTTGCCGCGGCGTGCCATCACTTGCACGAGGTCGAAATTGCGGATCTCGGTCAGCGAAACGCCGGTATCGCCCTGCGCGCCATGCGGACCGACGACCAGCGTGCGGTCGAGAGGGCTGCGCGCATCCCAGGTAAATTCAGCCACGCTGGCGCCCTCCATCCGGGTCGTAGAAGACGGGATTGCACAGTTCGACATCATACTCCTCTGCGCGCAGCGGATCGTGCGCGCGCACGGTCTCGCCGATACGCTCGCGACCACGTTCCACGAGAGCAAGCCCGATCCATTGATCCGATGTCGGCGAGAAGCAGACTGAGGTGACATAGCCCTGGTCGTTATCAGGTCCGGGCGTCTGGCCCTTCGGAACGATGTGCGCGCCGGAGCGCAGCCGCCGCGCCTTGTCGGTCGGCTTGATGCCGACGACGACCTGCCGGTCCGGCGCGACCAGTGCCTCGCGCCCGGCCATGATGCGGCCCACAAAATCCTTCTTGGTCGACATCATCTTGCCCAGGCCGAGGTCGGCGGCCGTGGTCGTGCCGTTCAGTTCCGGTCCGGCGACATGGCCCTTTTCGATGCGCATGACGCCAAGAGCCTCGGTGCCGTATGGCGTCACGCCGAACGGCTTGCCGGCCAGCATCAGATTGCGCACGAGCGCCTCGCCATAGCGCGCCGGCACCGAAATTTCGAACGCCATTTCGCCGGAGAAAGAGATGCGGAACAGCCGCGCCTTGATGCCGCCGCGCAGCGCGACTTCGCGTGCACCCATGAAGGGGAAGCCCTCGTTCGACAGGTCCTCGGCCGGATCGACGATCTCCTTCAGCAGATCACGCGTCTTCGGCCCGGCGACCGAAAACTGCGCCCACTGGTCGGAGACAGAGGTCAGTTGCACATCGAGTTTCGGGAACAGCACCTGCCGGCAGAATTCGAGATGCTGCATCACCAGTCCGGCCTTGGCGGTGGTGGTGGTGAGGAAATAATGATCCTCGGCCAGCCGCGAGGTCGTGCCGTCGTCGTAGACGAACCCGTCCTCGCGCAGCATCAGCCCGTAGCGCGCCTTGCCGACGGCGAGGCTGGAGAAGGTGTTGATGTAGACGCGGTCGAGGAAGGCGCCGGCATCGGGGCCGTGCACGTCGATCTTGCCGAGCGTCGAGACATCGCAGAAGCCGACGCCGGAACGCACCGTCTTGACCTCGCGTGTGACTGATTCCAGCCAGTCCTTCTCGCCCGTGTGCGGATACCATTGCGCGCGCTTCCACAGGCCGGTGTCGACGAAGACGGCACCCTGTTCGGCGGCCCAGTGATGCGAGGGCGTCAGCCTTGTGGCGTGAAAAGTCTCGTCGCGGTGATGGCCGGCAAAGGCGCCGATCGCGACCGGCACATAGGGCGGGCGGTAGATCGTCGTGCCGGTTTCGGGAATGGACTTGCCCGACACCACGGCCATGATGGCAAGGCCGGCGACGTTGGAGGTCTTGCCCTGGTCGGTCGCCATGCCGAGCGTCGTGTAGCGCTTCAGATGCTCGACCGACTCGAAGCCCTCGCGCTGCGCCAGTTCGATGTCGGAAGCTGTGACATCGTGCTGCTGGTCGACGAACGCCTTGCCCTTGCCGGCGACATGCCAGAGCGGCGTCAACGAGAACGCCTCGTCATCGGCAGTCGGTGCTGTGCCGGCCTTGCCGCAGCGCCCGGCGTCGAGCGCGGCTGCCGCGCCTGCTGCAAACCCTCCCGCCAGGCAGGCGCCGAGACCGAACGAGCCATTGGCTGCACCGGCGGCGACCATGCCGGGAGGCGCGCCGTCGGGCACGAAGGCGGCGATGTCGTCGCGCCATTTCGGCCGGCCGCGATGATAGGAGGTGAGCCCGACCGCCGGGTTCCAGCCGCCGGAGACGGCAAGCCCGTCCGCTTCCACTTCGGCTCGCACGCCGCCGGTGAGAGAGACGGAGATTTTCCTCACACCGTCCTTGCCGCCGTCCGCACGGCTGACGGCGCCATGCAGCACCGGGAAGCCGCTCTTCGAGGCGAGCGAACGATGGGCGGGCGAGACGTCAGGCCGTGCGTCGATGACCGCCGCAATCTGCAAGCCTGCGCCGAGTACTGTCTCGACCGTGCGCCAGCCATCCTCATTGTTGGTGAACAGCGCGATGCGTTTTGCCGGCGCGGCGGCATAGCGCGCGACATAGGTCCGCATGGCCGAAGCCATCATCACGCCGGGCGTATCGTTGCCGGCAAAGACGACCGGCCGCTCGAGGGCGCCGGCCGCGACGACGCATCGCCTGGCCACGATGCGCCACATGCGCTGGCGCACCTGGTGCTCGGGCGGCGAGGGCAGATGGTCGTTGACCCGCTCGATCGCGCCATAGGTGTCGCCATCGTAGACGCCGAACAGCGTCGTGCGGGTCATGATGCGGACATCGGGCATTGCCTCGAGTTCCGCCAGGGTTCGCGACAGCCACTCGGCTGCCGGCAGCCCGTCGATCGTGCCGCCATCCGAGAGCAGGCGGCCGCCGGGAATAAAATCCTCTTCGCACAGGATGACGCGGGCGCCGGAGCGGCCGGCGGCAAGGGCCGCCGCAAGCCCGGTCGGGCCGGAGCCGGCGATCAGCACGTCGCAATGCGCCCAGGCCTTGTCATAGTGGTCGGGATCGGCAACGCCGGCGGCGCGGCCGAGGCCTGCGGCGCGGCGGATCGCCGGCTCGTAGATCGCCTCCCAGAATTTCGCCGGCCACATGAAGGTCTTGTAGTAGAAGCCGGCGACGAAGATCGGCGCGAAGAGCTGGTTGACCGACATCACGTCGAAATGGAGCGACGGCCAGCGGTTCTGGCTGGCGGCCTCGAGCCCTTCATAGAGCTCGGCGGTCGTGGCCTTGGTGTTCGGCTCGCGGCGTGCGCCGGTGCGCAGTTCGACCAGCGCGTTGGGCTCTTCCGAGCCAGCGGTCAGAATGCCGCGCGGACGGTGGTATTTGAACGAGCGGCCGACCAGCTTGACGCCGTTGGCGATCAGCGCCGACGCCAGCGTGTCGCCCTCGAAGCCGAAGAACGTCTTGCCATCGAAGCGGAAGCTCAGCGGTGACGAACGATCGACGAGGCCGCCGGTCGGGAGACGATGGGATTGGGAGGAAGTCACGATGCAGCCCCATGCACTGGCGTCGCGCTGCCGCTCATCGCCCTGCCGCTTCTTACCCTCCCCCTGGTGGGGAGGGTCGCTGCGAAGCAGCGGGGTGGGGGGGCGGCGCAGACCCCCACCCGGACCTGCGGTCCGACCTCCCCACAAGGGGGAGGTAGAGGCCTGGCGGAGTTCGCGGCGCTGAGCTGGACAGAAAAATTCATTTCGCAACCTGCCTCGCCCCGGCGCCCGCCGCCGGCTCCACGGCCGAAATTTCGTGCGTCAGCGTGTTGCGGGTGACCTTCAGCCACGCTCGGCAGCCGCCGCCGTGGTACCAATTCTCGTCCATCACGCCGGCGACATTGTCGCGCAGGTAAACGTAGTCGAAGACGTCGTCCTCCGAAGCGCCAGCCTCCGGACGCATCGGCTTGGCGTCGCCGAGATAGGTGAACTCGCCGAGGTCGCGTTCGCCGCAGAAGGGACAGGTGATGCGCATGGCAGGGCCTTCAGTGCAGGTTCGGTTGGGCGCCCTGGCCCTTTTCGTCTATCATCGCACCAGACCGGAACCGGTCGAGGCGAAAGCGGGCGGCCTCCTTGTGGGATTGGTCGCGGGCCAGCAGGTGGGCAAAGACGAGGCCTGAGCCCGGCGTCGCCTTGAAGCCGCCATAGCACCAGCCGGCATTGAGGTAGAGCCCGTCGACCGGCGTCTTGTCGATGATCGGCGAGCCGTCCATCGACATGTCCATGATGCCGCCCCACTGGCGCAGCAGGCGCACGCGGCCGATCATCGGCATCAGCGCCATGCCGCCTTCGCAGACGTCTTCCATCACAGGCAAATTGCCGCGCTGGGCGTAGGAATTGTAGCCGTCTATGTCGCCGCCGAAGACCAGGCCGCCCTTGTCCGACTGGCTGACGTAGAAATGGCCGGCGCCGAACGTCATCACATTGGGGATGAGCGGCTTGATCGCCTCGGAGACGAAGGCCTGCAGCACATGGCTTTCGATCGGCAGGCGCAGGCCCGCCATCGCGGCGACACGCGAGGAGGAGCCCGCGACGGCCATGCCGACTTTCCCGGCGCCGATCTTGCCACGCGAGGTCTCGACGCCGGTCACCTTGCCGTTGGCGTCGCGCACGAAGCCCGTCACTTCGCAATTCTGGATGATGTCGACGCCGAGCGCGCTCGCCGCATGGGCGTAGCCCCAGACCACCGCGTCGTGCCGCGCCGTGCCGCCGCGCCGCTGCAAGAGCCCGCCTTGCACGGGAAAGCGCGCATTGTCGAAATTCAGGAACGGCATCATCTTCTTGACCGCGGCAAGGTCGAGCAATTCGGCATCGATGCCGTTGATGCGCATCGTGTTGCCGCGCCGCGCATAGGCATCGCGCTGCGCATCGGAATGGTAGAGATTGATGACGCCGCGCTGGCTGACCATCGTGTTGTAGTTGAGGTCCTGCTCCATCCGTTCCCACAGCTTCATGGACAATTCGTAGAAGCCGGTGTTGCCGGGCAGGCCGTAATTGGAGCGGATGATGGTGGTGTTGCGGCCGGCATTGCCGGAGCCGATCCAGCCCTTTTCCAGCACGGCCACATTCCTGATGCCGTACTCGCTGGCGAGGAACCAGGCGGTGGCCAGACCATGCCCGCCGCCGCCGATGATCACCACGTCGTAGCGGTCCTTCGGGCTGGCGTCGCGCCAGGTGCGCTGCCAGTTCTTGTGGCCGGAGAAGGCGGCGCGGGCGAGCGAGAAGATCGAATATTTCATACGTTCATTCCGAGGTCGCTCGCACGCTGCGCCGGTCAGATATCCAGCGTGTGGTCGCGCTCCCATTGCGTGAAGTGCGAAGCATAGGAATTCCATTCCTGGTGCTTCAGCTTTAGATAAGCCGACGAGAATTCCTCACCCAGCGCCGTCTTGAGCGATTTGTCATTGTCGAATTCGCGCAACGCGTCGAGCAGGTTGAGCGGCAATTTCGGCGCGCCCTCCACCGTGTGACCATGCTGGTACATGTCGATGTCGTAGCGCCTGCCGGGATCGGCCTTGGAGCGGATGCCGTCGAGGCCGGCGGCGATGATGACGGCTTGCAGCAGATAAGGGTTGGCCGCGCCATCAGGCAGCCGCAGCTCGAAGCGGCCGGGGCCGGGCACGCGCACCATGTGGGTGCGGTTGTTGCCGGTCCAGGTCACCGTGTTCGGCGCCCAGGTGGCGCCCGAAATGGTGCGAGGCGCGTTGATGCGCTTGTAGGAATTGACGGTCGGGTTGGTGATGGCGGCGAGAGCCGAGGCATGTTTCATGATGCCGCCGAGGAAGTGCTTACCCTTGGCCGACAGGCCGAGCTCCATCGAATTGTCGGCAAAGACATTGGTCTTGCCTGTTTTGTCCCACACCGAGATATGCGCATGGCAGCCATTGCCGGTCAGTCCCTGGAAGGGCTTGGGCATGAAGGTGGCGCGCAGGCCGTGCTTTTCCGCGATCGACTTGACCATGAACTTGAAGAAAGAGTGCTTGTCGGCGGTCGCCAGCGCATCGTCGAAGGCCCAGTTCATCTCGAACTGGCCGTTGGCATCCTCGTGATCGTTCTGGTAGGCGCCCCAGCCGAGCGCCAGCATGTGGTCGCAGATCTCGGCGATGACGTCGTAGCGGCGCATCAACGCTTGCTGGTCGTAGCATGGTTTCGCCGCCGTATCATATTCGTCGGAGATCGTTTTGCCGTCGGGCGAGATCAGGAAGAATTCCGCCTCGACGCCGGTCTTGACATGCATGCCGTCGTTAGCGGCTTCCGCGATCAGTCGCTTAAGCGTGTTGCGCGGTGCCTGGTCGACCTCCTTGTCGTCCATGATGCAGTTGGCGGCGACCCAGGCGACGTCAGGCTTCCAGGGCAGCTGGATAACCGAATTCGGATCCGGCACCGCCAGCATGTCGGGATGTGCCGGCGTGAGGTCGAGCGAGGTAGCGAAACCGGCGAAGCCGGCGCCATCCTTCTGCATATCTGATATCGCCTGCGCCGGCACCAGCTTGGCGCGTTGCCCGCTGAACAGGTCGGTGTAGGAGATCATGAAATATTTGACGTTTTTCGCCCTTGCGAACTCTGCAAGATCAACTGTCACGGAAGTTCCCCATTTTTTGTCGATTGTTGGCCCTAGAGCATATGGCCTTCGGCCCTTTGTTGATCAGAAGCCGTTCTTCCCCGGTATCCAGTTGGTGCCGGCCAGCGGCACGCCGGCCATCGCGGCGGCCTCGATCGTGAGCGCGACGAGATCCTCGGGTTCGAGATTATGCAGGCTGTTCTTGCCGCAGGCGCGGGCGATGGTCTGCGCCTCCAGCGTCATCACCTTGAGATAGTTCGCCAGCCGGCGGCCGGCGGCCACCGGATCGACCCGCTTCATCAGTTCGGGATCCTGCGTGGTGATGCCGGCGGGGTCGCGGCCTTCGTGCCAGTCGTCATAGGCGCCTGATGTGGTGCCGAGCTCGTTGTACTCCGCCTCCCAGCGGGGATCGTTGTCGCCGAGCGCGACAAGGGCAGCCGTGCCGATCGAGACCGCGTCCACGCCGAGCGCCAGCGCCTTGGCGACATCGGCGCCGTTGCGGATGCCGCCGGAGACGATCAGCTGCACCTTGCGATGCATGCCGAGATCCTGCAGCGCCTGCACCGCCGGCCTGATGCAGGCGAGCGTCGGCTGGCCGACATTCTCGATGAACACTTCCTGGGTGGCCGCCGTGCCGCCCTGCATGCCGTCGACGACCACGACGTCGGCGCCTGCCTTCACCGCAAGCGCGGTGTCGTAGTAGGGGCGGGCGCCGCCGACCTTGACGTAGATCGGCTTTTCCCAGTCGGTGATTTCGCGCAGTTCCAGGATCTTGATCTCGAGATCGTCCGGCCCGGTCCAGTCGGGATGGCGCGAGGCCGAGCGCTGGTCGATGCCTTTGGGCAGCGTGCGCATCTCGGCGACACGGTCGGAGATCTTCTGTCCGAGCAACATGCCGCCGCCACCAGGCTTGGCGCCCTGGCCGACGACGACCTCGATTGCATCGGCGCGGCGCAGGTCGCGCAGATTCATGCCATAGCGCGAGGGGAGATATTGGTAGACGAGTTGCTTGGAATGGCCGCGCTCTTCCTCGGTCATGCCGCCGTCGCCGGTCGTGGTCGAGGTGCCCGACAGCGTCGCGCCGCGCCCGAGCGCTTCCTTGGCCGGGCCCGACAGCGAGCCGAAGCTCATGCCAGCAACGGTGATCGGGATTTTCAGCTCGATCGGCTTCTTGGCATGGCGTGAGCCCAACACGACTGATGTGTCGCAGCGCTCGCGATAGCCTTCGAGCGGATAGCGCGAGATCGATGCGCCCAGGAACAGAAGGTCGTCGAAATGCGGCAGCTTGCGCTTGGCGCCGGCGCCCCGGATGTCATAGATGCCGGTGGCCGCGGCGCGGCGGATCTCGGAAAGCGTGTAGTCGTCGAAAGTCGCGGATTTGCGCGGCGTCGTCGGCGGGTTGCGATAGGTCATGCTGCCTCAATACGCGTCGGCGTTGTCGATATTGAAATTGTAGAGCGTGCGCGCCGAGCCGTAGCGCTTGAACTCCGACGGCTTGACGCCGGTGACGCCGGCACGATCGAGCAGGCCCTGCAGCAGTTCCAGGTGCTCGGGCCGCATTTCCTTGGCGATGCAGTCGGCGCCCAAACTGTCGACCTTGCCGCGCACGAACAGCCGTGCCTCGTAGATGGAATCGCCGAGCGCGTCGCCGGCATCGCCCAGCACCACCAGATTGCCGGACTGCGCCATGAAGGCCGACATATGGCCGATATTGCCGTGCACGACGATGTCGATGCCTTTCATCGAAATGCCGCACCGCGAGGACGCATTGCCCTCGATGACGAGCAGCCCGCCCTTGCCGGTGGCGCCGGCATATTGGCTGGCGTCGCCTTTGACTGTTATCGACCCCGACATCATGTTTTCGCCAACGCCGGGTCCCGCCGAACCATGCACGGTGATGGCACTGCCGGAATTCATGCCGCCACAGTAATAGCCGACGCTGCCGCGCACATCGATGCTGACCGGCTGGTCGACGCCGACGGCGACCGAATGGCTGCCCTTCGGGTTCAACACTTCCCAGGCGGTCTCGTTCGAGCCTGGCGTCAGATTGTGCAGTGCCTGGTTGAGCTCGCGCAACGACATCTGGTCCAGGTCGAACACCCGGGAGGCATGGTCGCTCGCCGCCGCGGTTGAAAGTTTTGTTGCCGGCATGAACTCAATGCTCCCAGAAATAGACGGTTGCGGGTTCCGGTTCCCAGACTCTCGCATTGTCTATGCCGGGCAGTTTGGTCAGCGCGCGATATTCCGAGCCGAAGGCGACATACTGGTCCGTTTCGGCCATCACGGCGGGCTTGCAGGCGATCGGGTCGCGCACCACGCCGAAGCCGTTCTTGGTGCCGACGACGAAGGTGAAGAAACCGTCGAGATCTGAGAGGGTGCCCTCCAGCGCCTCGCCGAGGTTCTTGCCATGCGCCATCTGGGAGGAGAGATAGGCGGCCGCCACTTCGGTGTCGTTCTCGGTCTCGAATTTCATGCCTTCGCGGACCAGTTCGCGGCGAACGTTGTTGTGGTTGGACAGCGAGCCATTGTGCACCAGGCACTGGTCGGCGCCGGTCGAGAACGGATGCGCGCCCATCGTCGTCACCGCCGATTCCGTCGCCATGCGGGTGTGCCCGATGCCATGCGTTCCGGTCATCCCACGGATGTCGAAGCGGTCGACCACAGCCTCGGGCAAGCCGACTTCCTTGTATATTTCCACGGCTTCGCCGGCACCCATGATGCGGATGTCGGGCCTGAGCGACTGGATGGTCTCACGCGCGGCATCGACCTTTTCGGGCGTGGTCCTGATGACGGCATGCGTCGATTTTACCATGACGCTCACCGGCACGCCGAGCGCCTTGGTGAGTTCGGCGTCCAGTCCACGGAAATCACGCTCCGGCCTCGGCGACTGGATGGTGATCTTGGCCTCGTTGCGGGACGGCGCGCCATAGATCGCGATGCCGGCGCTGTCGGGTCCGCGATCGCTGAGCGATACCAGCATCTGCGACAACATGGCACCGAGCTGCGGCTCCAGCGCCTTGTCCTTGAGGAAAAGTCCAACGATTCCGCACATGCCAGCCTCCAGACCCTTTGTCGCTAAAAATGATGTATCGAATGAGTTCGGGGAATTCAATTGGTATGAAAAAAATATTCCTCTCGTTACGCGTTGTGTTTTGTCCCATCCGGCGGCCCATCGCCTTGTCGGCGCATGGAATGGGCCCATTTGGCGGTCCGGATACGAGCCATCTTGTAGGCGTCGAGGATCGACAGCGCATAGATCAGGAAGCCGCCGGCGTGGCGGCCGACAAAGCTGGCGTCGGGCGGGGCGATCTTCGCCGTCACCCAGGCCAGGATGACCATGAAGAAAAGAAACTGCAGGCCGCGCGTGGGAACGCCCAGCATGACGTGGCCGCTGCCCGGCAGCAGGGTTGCCGCGCCCAGGACGATATATGGGCTGGTAGGTCCGGGCGAGGGGGTTGCGCCGGTCATGCCGCTTTCCGTTCGTTCCTGTTGATCGCGTCGCGCAGTCCCGAAAGGGATACGAGCAGCCGCGAGATCAGCGCCGGGTCGATTTGCGCGTCACCGAAAGCGGCTTGCCGGAAGACACCGTAGCGGGCCCGCTCGGCTTCGGCCAGCAGCCAGACGATACGCACACCCTTTGGCGTGATCAGTAGCTCCTTGGCGCGTCCTTCTGAAAAGGGCTCCAGATGGTCGGCGATGATGTTTTGCGGGAAGCGCACGCCTCTGCGGTCCGTTCGAAGCACCGCCTCGGCGGGAAAGCCGGGCGCCTTCGGCAGCGTGTGGTCGAGATGGTCGAAATTGGAGAATGTCGTCGGCGAGCCCGGCCGCATCATCATGTCGAACGTGCCGGGCACGGCTGTTTTCTCCGTTATCGATACGCTGAGCCAGCGCGCCGGCAGCTTTCTCGTCGCCAGCGTGTCGACGATGGTGCGCAGCTGCACGCGCTGGCCGTTCCACGAGCCTTCCCACGTAACGACGCCGGCAGTACCGTCCCAGACATCTTCGGCGTCGGCAATGACGGCGCGGATGCTGGCCTGGTCGGCGGCGCGCGCCACGGCAGCCCTGTCGCGGCTGCGGCGTGCCAGCCAGGCAAAGTGCAGGACGAGAGCCAGGACAGCCGCCCCGGCAAGCAGTGCTGACGTCACCTCGGACATTTCGTCATGCCAGGCCCGCCCAATTCGGACGGGCCTACTCCCATCAATAGCCCTGCGGTTTCGGCCACGGCATGGTGAACTGGTCGCCGCGCCGCACGAATTTGTAGCGATAGAAATGGAACCACAGCGAGATCAGGAAATAGAACGCGACCATGGCGATGAGCTGCGAGCCGAAGCCGAGGAAGATGGCGAAGAAGGTGACCACGCACAGGCAGAACAAGACGATCGCCGGCAGCGGGTGGAAGGGATGCGTGTAGCCGCGGCGGATCGAACCCAGAGGCCACTTCTTCCGGAACATCATGATGTTGATGCTCATGAACGTATATTGCAGCACGCCGGACAGGATCGAGAAGGTAATCGCCTGGTTGAGGTCGGCGATGAAGGCGAAGGCGAGCGCGATCGGCAGCAGGAACAGGATCGAGCGGTAGGGCGTGCGGTATCTCGGGTGCACCGCCGAGAACCAGCTCGGCAGGTAGCGATCGCGGCCGAGCGAGAACCAGGCGCGCGCCGCGTCGTTGATGCAGCCATTGGCGGACGCCAGTGCGGCAAGCAGCGTGGCGATGAACAGGAGGTTTTCCAGCAGCGGGTTGCCGGTCAGCTTGCCGGCGTCCCACAGCGGATAATAAGTGATGCCGAGATATTCCCAGGGCATCAGCGAGGCGCAGACATACCAGGTCATGGCGGCGGCGATCAGAAGCGTGATCATGCCGGCCATCGTGCCATAAGGCAGCGAGCGCGCGGGCGAGCGCACTTCCTCGGCCGCCTGCGTGGTGCCCTCGATGCCGAGATAGTACCAGATGCCGAACTGGAAAGCGGCGATGACGCCGATCCAGCCATAGGGCAGCGCATTGTCCGGGGTGACCAATTCGTTGAGCTTCAGCACCGCGCCTTGCGTCCACGGGCTGACCGAGAAGAACAGGATGACGATGGAGATATAGGCGATCGCGGTGATGACGAAGTTGACGTTGAGCGTCATCAGCACGCCGCGATAGTTGAGCCATGCCAGGACGACGATGGTGGCGGCGATGAAGGAGTTGTGGGTGAGACCCTCGACGCCCGCCTTGGCGACGATCGTGTCGCCGAGCAGGATGGCGTCCGACACTTCGAGCATCGTGTAGGCAAAGACCAGGAACAGCGCGACGTTGAAGGCCATCAGCGGCCCGACGATGTGCTTGGCCTGCGCATATTGGCCGCCCGCGGCGGCGACCGTCGACGTCACTTCGGAATCGATCATGGCGACCGAGGTATAGAGCAGCCCGACGACCCAGCAGACAATCAGCGCGGCAAGCGCGCCGCCCTTGTCGGCGGAGAAATTCCAGCCGGTGAACTCGCCGACCAGGACGATGCCCACACCCAACGCCCAGACATGGGCCGGGCCAAGCACCCGAAGCAGCGAGACCCTGTCGCCATTTGTTGCCGAACCCGCAGTTTCAACCACGACCGTCATCGATCAATCCCCACTCAGATCCGGTGTTTTTCGGAAGCGGCTTCAAGTTCGCCTTCGCGCGAGGACGTCAGCATATCCTCGGAGTAGGTCGTATCGACCTTGAACCAATCGTAGAGCATCCACAGCGCAAGCACGATCGAGATGCCCCAGCATGCGTAAGAGAGTACTATCCACATGGTCTGTCCCCGGATTATTTCTCGTCGAACTTCTCGTTGATGACGTCGCGATATTCACGGTCGGATGCCCGGAACAGGAACACGAAATAACCGATCAACACGGCTGCCATGACAACCAGCGTCGGCCAGTCGATGATGTAGTGGAAACGATTCTGGATGATGTCGTGCGCGGTCTCGGGCGTATAGCCGAGCCTTTCCCAGATCGAGGCCATGGTCGGGTTCTGGCCGAGCGCCTCCCAAGTCTTGGCGTCGAGCGCATCGATGGACTTGGCTGCTCCCGCCAATCCCAGTTTCAGCGGCAGCCACAGCGCCACGAAGATGGCGACCACGACGACGGCGATATCGAAGACCTGCCCGGCCTTGCTCTGTTGCGGCGGCGTGTAGCGGGACATGCTTCTCTCCCCTCTCAGGATTTGCGGTTGCGGTCGTAATTCTTGATGTCGAGCCCGTAGATGAACTCCTTGTCTTCCTTGTAGTGGTTGACCATGGCCAGGATCGCCGCCGTGTTGAAGATCAGCACCGCGGCGGCGGCAATCGCGACGACGGCCTTGATGCCGTCATGCGGGATATGCGGCCATGTCATGAAGAGGACGAAGAGGATCGTCGCCCACAGGCAGACGATCAGGAGCGCGGATCCGCGCAAGTCGGAACGGTACAGCGCCTCGATGCGCTGCTGCAGGTCTGACATCGGTTTTCCCCTTTTTCGACGTCCGGTTCCGAATCCACCGCCCGCCGTTCTCTTTCAAGAGAGTGAAATTTTTTTCATAAATTCAGACCGAATTCGGAAATTGTCAAGGCGAATTTACGCAGAGTTAACCGCCTTGTTCGGATGACGAATTTTGCCTGACAATGAAATTATTTGCTTTCAGGGGATTGCAGGCCCCACGCGTTTGCGATCAATATTCGCTCAAAGCTCCAGCCCGCGCGCACAGGAGCAGGGAACATAATCAAAATATCGAACGGAGGATCGGATGACGGCATCCTGGAGATTTTCAACCCTGGCGGATCGCCATCGCGCGCTGGGTTCGAAACTCGAAGACTGGAGCGGCATGGGCACCGCCTGGACCTACGACAAGGATGCCGACGAGGAATACATCGCTATCCGCACCAAGGCCGGGCTGATGGATGTCTCGGGCCTGAAGAAGGTCCACATCACAGGCCCGCACGCCTCGCACCTCATCGATCTCGCCACCACGCGCGACGTCGAAAAAATCTATCCCGGCAAATCGGCCTATGCCTGCATGCTCAACGAGGCGGGAAAATTCACCGACGACTGCATCCTCTACCGCACCGGGCCGAATAGCTGGATGGTGGTGCATGGCTCGGGAACCGGACATGAGGAGTTGCAGCGGGCGGCGATGGGCAGGGACGTGTCGCTGCGCTTCGACGACAATCTGCACGACCTCTCGCTGCAGGGGCCGGCGGCGGTCGACTATCTTGCCAGGCACGTGCCGGGCATTCGCGACCTCAACTATTTCCATCACATGCAGACGCAGCTCTTCGGTTTTCCGGTGATGATCTCGCGCACCGGCTATACCGGCGAGCGCGGCTATGAAATCTTCTGCCGCGGCCAGGATGCCGGCCCGATCTGGGACAGGATCCTCGACGAGGGCAAGAGCGCCGGCATTATCCCGTGCCGCTTCACCACGCTCGACATGCTGCGCGTCGAGAGCTATCTCCTGTTCTATCCCTACGACAATTCGCAGAAATATCCGTTCGAGAATGAAGGCCCCGGCGACACGCTGTGGGAACTCGGCCTCGACTTCACCGTCAGCCCGGGCAAGACCGGCTTTCGCGGCGCCGAGGAGCACTACCGTCTCAAGGGCAAGGAGCGCTTCAAGATCTATGGCGTGTTGCTCGACGGCAAGGAGCCGGCCGACGAGGGCGCCCCGGTCTATCGCGATGGGAAGAAAGTCGGCGTCGTCACCTGCGCCATGTATTCGCCGCTGGTCGAGAAATCGATGGGCATCGTCCGCCTCGACGTCGACTGCGCCGTCAAGGACACAAGGCTCGAGATCCGCAACAGGAGCGGATCGATCAAGGCGACGGCGCAGCCATTGCCGTTCGATGACCCAAAGAAGACCAAGCGCACGGCGAAAGGCTGAGGCATAGTCGAAGGCGAGGGTTCGAGGCACGAAGCAGAGAATGGCAGCCAAGTCGATCATCAGCCGGCCCGTCTACGGAACCTTGTCGCCGCAGCCCGGCAAGCATCATCTTTTCATCGCCGATGCCGAGGGTGCGCTCGCGATAGCGGACATGGCCAAAACGGCTCCGGACAGGTTCTTCGACGGTGCCGAAATCGTCTTCATTCCCGGGCCGGACGACAAGCATGTCGCCGCTCTCGAAGCGCTGAAACCGGCGCGCTTCCACCAGGCGCCGTCCTTCGCCAGCCTGCTGCCGCGGCTGAAACAGACGCTTGATAACGCGCATATGGGCCTGCGCCTCTATCTCGCCGGTACCGAAGGGCTGATCGGCCAGGCCATGCAGGTGGCGCTCGATGCCGGCATCGACCACACCGCGATCCAGACCGAACATCGCGGCTCGCTGGCGCGCCGCGTGCAGTGCGTGCATTGCAAGGGCATCACCGAGAATGTAACGACGCAACCCGCCACCTGCTCGCATTGCGGCCTGCTACTTCTGGTACGCGACCACTATTCGCGGCGGCTGGCGGCGTTCCAGGGCGTCTGCATCAATGCCGAGGATCGCAGCGAAATTCCTCCGATCGAGGAGGTCTTCCGATGAGCACCGGCACCACCAAACTCGACGTCGTCGTCAGCGATGTTGTTCCCGTCAACGAGCTGGTCACCCGCTTTCATTTCCGCCGCCGCGACGGCGAGCTGTTGCCGACCTTTTCAGGCGGTGCCCATGTCGTGGTCGAGATGAGCGACGGCGACCGCACAAGGCTCAATCCCTATTCGCTGATGGGCTCGCCGCTCGACACGCGCGAATACACGATCTCGATACGTCGCGACGATGTCGGCCGGGGCGGCTCGCTTTTCATGCACCGGAGCGTCAGGCCCGGGCTGGAGATGGTGATCTCCTATCCCGTCAATCTGTTCTCGCTCGATCTCAGGGCGAAGAAACATTTGATGCTGGCCGGCGGCATCGGCATCACGCCCTTCATGGCCCAGACCGCGCAGTTGGCGGGCGAGGGCGGCAATTTCGAACTGCACTACACCTGCCGCACGGCTTCGCTCGGCACTTATGCCGATGTGCTGCAACAGCGTTACGGCCGCCGGGTCCGGCTCTATCACGACGACCGCGGGGAACGCGTCGATCTCGACCGGCTGCTGTCGTCGCAGCCGCTCGGTACGCATCTCTATGTCTGCGGTCCGGCCGGCATGATCGGCTGGGTGCGCGAGCGCGCCGCCGCGCTTGGCTGGCCACCGGAGACCGTGCATTTCGAGCATTTCGCGGCACCGCAACCGGGATTGCCCTTCGATGTGACGCTGGCAATCAGCGGCAAGACCATCCGCGTCGGCGAGCAGCAGAGCCTGCTCGAGGCGATCGAGGCGGCCGGCGTCGATCCGCCCTATCTTTGCCGCGGCGGCGTCTGCGGCCAGTGCGAGACCAACGTCATCGCGTCCGACGGCAAGTTCATCCACAACGACCATTGGCTGAGCGAGGAAGATCATCGCTCCGGCTGCAAGATCATGCCGTGCGTGTCGCGCTTCGAAGGCAAATCGCTGGTCTTGGAAAGATAGGAGGCGAGCTTGGGCATCACCTTTCGCAAGGAAACGTTTCGCGACGACTTCACCTTCAGGAACAGCCCTGAGCACATCAGGCGGTTCCCGTTTCCGTTCCATGAAGACAGCTACATGTATGCGGTCAACATCGAGCCGCATGTCGTCGGTCCGAAGGGCAGCGTGCTGGAAAACCTGATAGATGTCGATGAGCACTATGTCGCCGAGATGCAGGACCGCGCTCTGGTGCTGGCCGAGGATCCGTTGCGCTGCCAGTCGCTGCCGCACATGACGCTCGCCGGCTGGGATCTGCTCGAACTTCTGATGGAGCAGCAGGCGCTGGGCTATCCCGAGCATTTCACGCTGACCCGAGACGGCGATCGCTGGCGCTGGATCAACCGGCCGCTCGGCATCGACGACACCTTCACCTTCGGCGACACAACGACGCTGCCTTACGGGCCGATGGAGTACATCACCCGCCAGAGCCAGGGCGATTTCTGCATCCTCGATCAGCGCGACGGCAATCTTTGGATGGATGCCGGAATGGTCACCACCCAAGCCGACTGGTCGCTCGACTTCGACATCGGCATGAACTTCTTCGAGTGGCACGCGCCGGTGCCGCTGGCGCACGAAAAGGGGATTTTCACGCGCGCCCTGAAATTCCTCACCAACATCCAGCAAGGCAAGCCGGCGCGTCGCCTCAACTGGACCATGACCGTCAATCCGCGCCTCGACACCAGCCCCGAGAATTATCACAAATGGGGCCCGGACCGGGCGACGGTGACGCCCGACAATGTCGGCGACAAGGTGCATCTGCGCGTCGAGTTGCAGAGCTTCTGGCGCCTGCCGCGCTCCAACGCCATCGTCTTCCCGATCCGCTGCTACCTGATCAAGATGGACGAACTGGTGACGCAGCCCAAATGGGCCCGCCGCCTGCACCGTGTCATCCGCGACCTGCCCGAGGAGCTTGCCACCTACAAGGGGCTGACGCGGTATCGGCCAACGCTGGTGGAATGGCTCTCGAAGTTGGATGATGGAAGTGCGACGTCACCGGGGTTTGGGCCTGACTGAATCGCCGGTATTGGCGCTGCCCCTCAAGCAGCCAATCTCCCCCGAAGAGGGGGAGATGCCCGGCAGGGCAGAGGGGGGCACCGTGGAGCGCAGGCCTTGCCCAATGTCCAACCTCTAACGCTCCGCGAAACTCACCCGCCGCCCAGCCCGGCCACAATCACGACATGCTGGCAGACACTGTCGACGTCGCCGATACATCGTCGTTCCAGAAGCGCAGGACGGTCCAGCCCAGCGCTTCGAACTTGGCGGTTCTTGCAGCGTCCAATTCCGACGTTTCGGCTTGGCCATGCTGGGAACCATCAAGCTCGACGATCAGCTTTTTTGTCCGGGCATGCAAAATCGACGATATGGCCGGCGATAGGCATCTGGCGCCGAAACCCCAGTCCCATCAACCTATGTGCCCTGATCTCATTCCAGAGCTTGAGTTCGGCGTCGGTCATCACCTTGCGCATCCTGCGCGCATTGCGGCGGTTGTTGGAGGATACGAGATTATGCGTCATCGCGGTTCGCCCCCCTCTGTCCTGCCGGACATCTCCCCCTCGAGGGGGAGATCGGATGCCACTTCGGCTTTCGCCAATCGCCAATGCTGTAAAAAAGGAAATCGAGTCCCGTTACCCCGCGCTCTGCGGATAGCAAATAATCGACAGATAGCGCATCGGCAGTTTCGTCAGCTGTTCCGGCCCGTGCGGGGCGTCGGCGTCGAAGAACAGGCTGTCGCCGGGCTTCATCGGATAGAGATTGCTGCCGTGTCGGTAAACGACCTCGCCCTCGAGCATATAGAGGAATTCCATGCCCTCGTGCTGGAAGGTCGGGAACACGTCCGAATCCTCGGTCAGCGTGATCAGATAGGGCTCGACGACGACGCCGCTGGTGTTCGAGCCGATGTGACCAAGCAGATTGTACTGGTGGCCGGCCCGCGTGCCGCGGCGCTCGACGTCCAACCCTTCGCCCGCCTTGACGAAAACGGCGCTGCGCTCCTCTTCGAAGCGGCGGAAGAAGGCGGTGACGGGAACACCCAGCGCCCGCGACAGCGCCTGCAAAGTGGTCAGCGACGGCGAGGTGATGCCGTTCTCGATCTTCGACAGCATGCCCAGCGAAATGTCGGTGGCGACCGCCAGATCGGCGACAGTGATGCCGAGCTTCTTGCGGAACGCGCGCACCTCGCGGCCGATCGCCACTTCCAGCACCTTTTCACGCGTGTCGCGGATGGCGTGCGGGTTCTGGGTCAGCGGCGCGCGGATGGTCTTCCCGTCCACCGAGACCTTTGACAGCGGCTTTGCCTTTGCGCCGCCGGCTCCAGCACCGGCCTTTGGATTTGAAGCGTTTTTCGCCATGTCGCCCCCCGGACTTCGCGGATTTATTTCACTCAAGGTGAACATGTTCGGTGGCGATACATGAGCGCAGCCGCGTCGGCAAGCCGTCTTATGCCGCATGCGCCAATCCCGCGATTTCGGGCAATGCGGGTTCTTCGCCAGGAATCCGCCGTGCGCAAACGCCGTTCCCGCAGATGGCTGTTGACAGTGCCGGAGGGCCAATTACTGTCACTGGCAGTGAAATTTGTTTCGCTGGGGAAATCAAAAAAATGGAGGCCCGGACATGAACACTCGCGTTGCCGTCATCGGGGCCGGACCGTCCGGCCTAGCACAGCTCAGGGCCTTCAAGTCGGCGGCCGACAAAGGGGCAGGCATTCCCGAGATCGTCTGCTTCGAAAAACAGTCCGACTGGGGCGGCCTGTGGAATTATACATGGCGCACCGGCCTCGACGAACATGGCGATCCGGTGCACGGCTCGATGTATCGCTATCTCTGGTCGAACGGGCCGAAGGAATGCCTGGAATTCGCCGACTACACGTTCGAGGAACATTTCGGCCGACCGATCGGCTCCTATCCCCCGCGCGCCGTGCTGTGGGACTACATCAAGGGCCGCGTCGAAAAGTCAGGCGTGCGCAAATGGGTGCGGTTCAACAGCCCGGTGCGAATGGTGACCTTCTCGGACGAGACGAAGAAATTCACCGTCACCGCGCATGACCGCACCAACGACGTCACCTATTCGGAAGAGTTCGACAATGTCGTCGTCGCCTCCGGGCATTTCTCGGTGCCAAACGTTCCCTATTTCGAGGGGTTCTCGACCTTCAACGGCCGCATCCTGCACAGCCACGATTTCCGCGACGCGATGGAATTCAAGGGCAAGGACATCCTGATCATCGGACGCTCCTATTCGGCCGAGGACATCGGCTCGCAATGCTACAAATACGGCGCGAAGTCGATCACCTCGAGCTACCGCTCCAAGCCGATGGGCTTCAAATGGCCTGAGAACTGGAAAGAGGTGCCGCTGCTGCAGAAGGTCGTCGGCAAGACCGCGCATTTCAAGGATGGTTCAACCAAGGATGTCGACGCCATCATCCTGTGCACCGGCTATCTCCATTCCTTCCCCTTCCTCACTGACGACCTGAAGCTCAAGACCGCCAACCGCATGTGGCCGCTGGATCTCTATGAAGGCGTCGTTTGGGAGAAGAACCCGAAGCTTTTCTACATTGGCATGCAGGACCAGTTCTACACTTTCAACATGTTCGACGCGCAGGCCTGGTTCGCGCGCGACGTCATCATGGGCCGCATCAAGCTGCCGTCCGCGCAGGCAATGGCCGAGCACGGCGCCAGATGGCGGGCGCGCGAGGAGACGCTGGAAGACGCCGAGCAGATGATCTGGTTCCAGGGCGATTACACCAAGGAACTGATGGACCAGACCGACTATCCCGGCTTCGACGTCGAGGCGGTCAACCAGACCTTCATGGAATGGGAGCATCACAAGGTGGAAGACATCATGAGCTTCCGCGACCATTCCTACCGCTCGTTGATGACCGGCACCATGGCGCCGCTGCACCATACGCCGTGGCTGCAGGCGCTGGACGATTCGATGGAGAGCTATCTGGAGGTGAAGGGCGTCGCGGCGGAGTAGCGGCTTTCAGGCCGGCAACACGACCCAGTCGTGGCGGCTTTCGCCATAGACGGCTTGCGTCGGCGCAGGGAAAGACGGATCGGCGAAACAGCCGACCGCGACAGCGACCGCCTCCGGTTTGCGCGACGGATACCAGAACACCGTCGAGCCGCAGTTTCCACAGAAGTGGAAAGTGACGGGAAAGCCGCTGTCGGAATTGCGCCGGAATATGTGGGATGAGCCGTCGATGTCGATCGCGTCGGCATCGAAAAAAGCCGCTATCCCGAACGGACTGCCGGTGCGCCGCTGGCAGTCCAGGCAGTGGCAAAGCGATATTTTGGCCGGCTCTTGCGGACAGCGGATCTGCAATTGGCCACAGGCGCAGCGGGCAATCCTGCTGGTCATGTCTTCCTCCCTTGATAAGTTCGCCGCTTGAGCTTTAACCCAGCCTCGCCCGTGCCTTCGCCGTCCAGGCATTGAACAGCCGGTCGGCGACGATGCCGATGAAGGCGATGGCGAGGCCCGCCACGATGCCGCGGCCGGAATCGGCCTTGGACAGCGCGATGAACACCTCCTGGCCGAGATCACGGGTGCCGACCATGGCGCAGATGATGATCATCGCCAAAGCCATCAGGATCGTCTGGTTGACGCCCAGCATGATCTCGGGCAGCGCCAGCGGTAACTGCACGCGAAAGAAAGTCTGGCGCGGCGTGCAGCCCGAAACCTTGGCCGCCTCGATCAGTGCCGGCGGCACTTGCCTGATACCGTGATTGGTGTAGCGGATCGCCGGCACCACGGCGAAGGCTATCGTTGCGATCATCGCGGTGACGTCGCCGACGCGGAAAAGCATCACCACCGGAATGATGAAGCAGAAGGAGGGCAGCACCTGCAGCGTGTCGATGACGGGCGTGATCACCTTCTCGACGCGATCGCTGCGCGCGGCCATCAGGCCGATGGGAATGCCGATCAGGCAAGCGATGAAAGCAGAGATGCCGCAGAGATAGACCGTCGCCATCGTCTTTTCCCACAGCCCGGTGACGGCGCAGAAGGCGGTCAGCACTGCCACCAGAGCGGCCAGGCGCAACCCGGAAAGCTGATAGCCGGCAAGGCCGAGCAGGAACACCGCGCCCAGCCACGGAAAGCCCTCGCAGAAGGCCCGCACCGGGTTCAGCACGTTAAGGATCAGCGCCACGCGGAACGCCTCGATGACATCGAAGAAGTTGATCGTCACCCAATTCACCGCCGCTTTCCACAATGGCGCGGTGGTGAAGGTGATCGCCTTCGGCACCGCCGCGAAGGCAGGCACGAAGAGGCCAAGCAGTGTGGTGACGATCAGGATGGCGACGGCCAGCGTCAGATTGCGCCGCCAGAAGGCGGGCTGGACTTGCCGGTGGACGTGACCTTTTGCATGGTTGGCGGCGATGGCCTGGCTCAGCCGGTCGAGCGCGATGGCTAGCGCCACGATGGCCAGCCCCGCTTCCATGGCTTCGCCGACCTTCAGCGCACGCAGCGCCAGCAACACGTCATAGCCTAGCCCGCCGGCGCCGATCATCGAGGCGATGATCACCATGTTCAGCGCCAGCATGATCACCTGGTTGACGCCGACCATCAGCGTCGGCCGCGCCGACGGCAAAAGCACGCGCCACAGTTTCTGCCGCGCCGTGCAGCCGGCCATCTCGCTGAAATCGTCGATCTCGGACGGCACCCGCGACAGGCCGAGCATCGTTGCCCGCACCATTGGCGGCGTGGCGAAGATGGCGGTGGCGATCATCGCCGAAACCGGGCTGTTGCCGAACAGAAGCAGCATCGGGATGAGGTACGCGAAGGTCGGGATGGTCTGCATCAGATCGAGGGCAGGGGAGACCACCAGCCGCTCCGCCCAGGGTTTCCGCCAAGCCCAGATGCCGACGAACAATCCCGTGGCGATGCAGAATGGCACGGCGATGGAAATCAGCGCCAGCGTCAGCATGGCGCTGGTCCATTGGCCGAACAGCGCGATGTAGAGAAAACAGCCGCCGACCAGCATGCCGAGCTTGCGACCGCCAGCGGCATGCCCGGCGAGGAAGGCCGCCGCGCAGATGCCGATCCAGGACAGGCGCGGCAGCACATAGGCGTCGGCGCCGTGGCCGATCTTGAAATTCTTAGCCAGAAGGTCGAGCGCGAAGTCGAGCGGCACGCCGAGCACGGCAGTGATCGACCGCGTCAGCCATGACAGGTTTATTTTTATCCAGCGCATCAGGGCGCTGATCCAGTCGGCGACCGGCACGATCGCCTCGGCCGGATAATTGACGGCCCAGGGGAGACTGTCCTGGAGCAGGAACACGACCAGCACCACGCCAAGCGCTGCGGCCCAGACCAGCAGCCGGGTCTGCGCCGGTCGCGGCCTCGTCCCACTGGCGCTTGCCGTTACTGTCATGCACCGGCTCCTGACCTCTCGATGCCGGCGAGCAGGTCGATTACCGCTTGCGGCGTCACCTCGCCGATCGGCTTGCCGCTGCCGTTGATCACCGCGAACGGTCTGCCGCCCGCCACGATGCTGGCCGAGAAGCTGGCAATCTTGGCCTCCGGCGCCACCGTGCCGCCATGCTCGGCGCCGTCGCAGGCGCGCATCAGGCTCTTCGCCGAGATCACCTTGGCGCGGTCGACGTCGCGGGTGAATTCGGAGACATAGTCTGTCGCGGGATTAACCACCAGTTCCTCCGGCGTGCCGATCTGGATGACTTCGCCATCCTTCATGATGGCGATGCGGTCGGCCAGCCTTATCGCCTCGTCGAAATCATGGGTGATGAAGACGATGGTCTTGTGCAGCATGGTTTGCAATCGCATCAACTCGTCCTGCATCTCGCGGCGGATCAACGGGTCGAGCGCCGAGAACGGTTCGTCGAGGAACCAGATCTCCGGCTTGGTCGCCAGGCTGCGGGCGATGCCGACACGCTGCTGCTGGCCGCCTGACAGCTCGCGCGGATAGAAATGCTCGCGGCCGCGCAGGCCGACAAGCTCGATCACGTCGCGGACGCGTGCTTCGCGCGTCGCGCGGTCCTGCCCCTGGATGCTGAGCGGAAAGGCGATGTTGTCCAGCACGTTGAGATGCGGCAGCAGCGCGAAATTCTGGAACACCATGCCCATGCGGTGGCGCCTGAGTTCGATGAGCGCCGCATCGGAGATCTTGAGCAGGTCCTTGCCCTCGAACTCGACCTTGCCGTGCGTCGGCTCGACCAGACGCGACATGCAGCGCACCAGGGTCGACTTGCCCGACCCCGAGAGCCCCATGATGGTGAAGACCTCGCCCTGGCGGATTTCAAGATCGACGCCGCGTACCGCCCCGACCAGTCCGGCAGCGGCGACATCGGCCATGCTGGCCTTGCCGTCGCGCTCGCGGATGAAGCTGGCCGCGTTCGAACCGAACAGTTTCCAGACATTGCGGCAGGCCAGCTTTATCGGGCGGGCATCCTTTGGCGCGCCCGCAACGTTCGATCCCTGTTCGGTCTTGTCAGGCATTCAAGCGTCCTTCTGGAATATCGACGATTGAGGCCCGGCCGATCGACGGCCGGGTCTCATTCTCCAGTCGGAGCAATCACTGTGCCCAGGCTTGCCAGTCGGCTTCGTGGGCGGCGATCCAGGCGGCGGCGACGTCCTCCGGCGTCTTGCCGCCGAGGTCGATCTCACCGCTCATCTTGTTGAGCTCGTCGGTGTCGACCGTGTAGGCCTTGGCCACCTTGTAGGCGACGGGCCATTTGTCCTTCATGCCGTTCCAGGCATATTTCCAGATCTCGCCATGCGGCTTGCCGCAATCATATTTGGCGTCGGGATTCGTGCCCCATTTCGGGTCGCTGTAGCATTCGGGCGTGTATTCGGGGAATTGAACCCATTCGCCCTTGTATTTGGCCGGCGCCCAATGCGGCGAATAGATCCACAGCATGATCGGCGCCTTGCGCTGGTAAGCGGAATCGAGCTCCGCGAACATCGCCGCGTCGGTGCCGGCGTGGATGACGGTGAATGGCAATTTGAGTGCCTCGACGCGCTCGTCGTCAAAACCCTCCCAGGTCACCGGACCGCCGAGATAACGACCCTTGGGCGCCGTCTCGGCCGTCGAAAAGGCCTCGGCGCATTTCGGATCCTTCAGCGCTTCCCAATTGGGCAGGCCCGGGCATTTCTCCTTCATATATTCGGGGAACCACCACTCTTCCTTGGCCTTGGGGCCGAGCTTGCCGAGGCGCTCGGTCTGGCCGGTGGCGTCGGAAGCCTTCATCGCCTCGCCGGCGGTCGTGTCCCAGAATTCCAGGCCGATATCGAGGTCGCCATTGGTGAGACCGGTGGTCAGGCTGGAGAGGTAATCGGCGGTCGGATATTCGACGGTGTAGCCGAGCTTTTCGAGAATACCGCCGAGAATCTTGGCGTTGAGATTGACGCTGGTCCAGTCGAACAGCGCGATCTTGATGGGATCGTTGGATTCAGGGGCTGCGGCGTGGACGGAAAGCGTTGGCAGGCTCAGTGCCGCGAGCGCGGCGGCGCCCATGGACAGTTTAGAAACTCCGCTCCGAAATGACATGCTTGTTCTCCTTCAAGCTGTGACGGTTATCGTTCGTTCCCTTCTTGCGTCTTTCTGCCCTTGCTGGGTTTTTTCTTGATTGTGTTGGAAAGACCTGCCGTTGCGCAAGGCCGTTTCCGCCATCGCGCGGCCAAAACCGGCGCAGGTGGATTGTGCTGAGTGTTTGATTTGCGGAAATGGTGCTGAAAGGTCGGCGTCATAGCTGCCGACGGATCGCTGCGACAACGATCACCTGCGGGTCGATTGCCAGCCTTATGACGCCCTGCAAAATGCGAGCCATCAGGGTCCCCTGACCTCGGCTATCGGCCCGGCAAGCCCCATCGCCAGAACCGTTTCATGAGATGAAATTATATATACCAACACTTATCGCGCGCAATGACTAAGGCTTGCTGGATGCATAATTCGGACCGCAGGCGAGGTCGCACCCAACCCACCTGCCGAGCCACCTTACCAGCAGACGTAGCCGCCATCGACGATCAGGTCGAGGCCGGTGACGAAGCTCGACGCGCGGCTGGCCAGGAACACGGTCGGCCCGACCATTTCCTCGGGCGTCGCCATGCGCCCCATCGGCGTGTCGCGCTTGAAGATCTTGATCTCCTCCGCCACCTCGGGCCTCTTGTTCATCGGCGTCAGCGTGTAGCCCGGGCTGACCACGTTGACGCGCAGGCCGCGGTCGGCCCACTCCATGGCGAGGCTCTTCGACATGTGGATGACGGCGGCCTTCGAGGAATTGTAATGCGCCTGCGTCAGCCCGCGATTGACGATGGTGCCCGACATCGAGGCGATGTTGACGATCGAGCCCTTGCGCCGCGCCAGCATCTTGCGCGCTTCGGCCTGGCAGGAAAGGAACACGCCGGCGACATTGACCTCGTGCACCTTCTGCCACGTCTCCAGGGCCATTGTCTCGGCCGGCTCCGATCCGGCGATGCCGGCATTGTTGACGGCAATCGTCAGGGCGCCGAGTTCGCTCTCGACGCGGTCGGTCGCCGCCGCGAGATCGCTCTCGGACGTCACCGTGCCCGTCAGCACCAGCGCCTTGCGCCCAAGCGCGGTGATACGCTGTGCGGTCTCCTCCAGCCCGCCCTTCGATGCATGGCCGAAACAGGCGACGTCGGCGCCGGCCTGCGCCAATCCGATCGCGATTGCCTGGCCGATGCCGCTGCCGGCACCGGTAACCAGCGCGACATCGCCGTCCAGCTTGAAAAGATCCATCGATAACCCTCCCTGCTTCAGGGAGGGTATGCGCTGTCCCGCGTTCCGATCAAGCCTTCAGCGCGGGCATTGCGACACGGCTAGAAATAGCCGTCGGAGGCGGCCGTGGCTTCTTTCGGGATCTCGACGCCGTCGACCAGGATCTTGTCGACCAGTTCGTGATGGAAGCAGACCAGGCCCTTGATGCGCTCCGCCTCATGCACCGGCTCGGGATAGTACCAGACGAGGTTCTCGTGGCGCTTCTTGCCCGTCGTCACGTGATAGTAGTTGGAGATGCCCTTGTAGGGGCAGCGCGAGATGTAGCGGCTGGGCGCGAACATATCGAGCCGCGTGTCGGAGATCGGCAGATAATGGCGTACCGGATGGCCGGTCTCGAACAGGAACACGCCGCGCCGTGAATCGGCGACCTGCTCGCCGTCCAGGATGACCTGCACCCGCCGTGAGGACGGCAGGCAGTCGACCCGCCGGAACGGGTCGCGGGCGTGGACGAAGATCTCCTCGTCCTCCTCATACCAATGCGTCATCTTGGGCCAGTAGAAGGACATGTAGTCCGCGATCGGTGGGCAGCCCTTGACCGGGTCGAGATAGCGCCAGGCGGCATCCTCGACCAGCGTGATGCCGGTGTTGAGCGAGTAGTGCGTGGCCAGGCCCTTGAACGGATCTTCCGTCGTCGTCCTGCTCGGCAGCAGGAATTCCTCGCGCACGTCGCTCATCGGGAAATAGTAGACCGGCAGGTGATCGGATTCGTAGAACACCAGCGCCCTGGTCGTGTCGGCGACGATCATCGATCCCACTTGCACGCGCAGCCGCTTCTGCATCGGCATGGTGAAGGCGACGTAGCCGGGCTCGAACTCATACTGCACGATCGTGTCGAGCAAGGGAAAATGCGGCCCGCGGCCGCGCAAATGAGGCTTGCGAATGGTAGTCTCCCGTTTCTTTTCTTTTGTCATAGAGTGCTGGCGCAAAGCGAGATGGACCTGGATTGAGTCGTCTCGGAGTGGGTTTCCGGGCGGCGGGCTTCTCCTGAGTCGAGCGGCTCGAACGATGGCCCCCCATCGCCCTTCGCAGCCCCGCTGGCGGATAGCCTCGCCGCCCGAAAGCAGAAATTGTCCATCCAGCCTCTATCCCAGCGACACCCGGTCGAGCAGCAGGCCGGCGGCGATCGGCGGCAGCCCGCTGACATTCTTGCGCACCGGCACCAGGAGGTCGGGGAAATAGCTGAAGATGACAGGCGTCTCGTCGAGCAGCAGCTTCTGGATGTCTGACGCCGCCGCCCGCTGCGCGCCGATGTCGAGCGCCTTGAGATAGGAATTGACCATGCCGTCATAGGCGGCGCTCTTGAAATGCGCCGCATTCCACGGGCCGTCGCTGACCAGCGGGCTTTTCAGGAAGACGTTCGGCACGCTGCGATGGGCGTAGTCGGTGATGCCGAGCGGGCTGTCCAGCCAGTCCGATTGACCGAACACCGCCTTGCCGTAATATTTGTCCTGGTCCTCGATGTTGAGCGAGACGCGCGCGCCGATCTCCTTGGCGAAGTTCTGGAACAGCTGCGCGTAGCCGGGAATGTCGGAGTAGCGCAGCGTCGTCAGCGTGATGTCGAAGCCGCTGCTGAGGCCCACGGCTTCCATAAGCTGCTTGGCCTTGGCGATGTCCTGGGCGCGCTGCGGCACCGTTCTGTCGGTCGCGGGGAAGGCCGCCGCAAACGGGCTGTCATTGCCGGTCGCCGCCATCCCGCGGCACAGCCCATCCACCAGCTTGGAACGGTCGATGCACAGCGCCAGCGCCTGGCGCACGCGCTTGTCGGTGAAAGGCGCCATGTCGCAGCGCATGTGGAGCTGGCGGTGCGCGGTCGAGGCGACGCGCAGCACGGTGATGTCGGGGCTGTTCAGCACCACTTGGCTGACATCGAGCGGAATGGCGTCGAGAATGTCCACTTCGCCGGCCTGCAGCGCCAGGATGCGCGGCTGGACATCGCCGTAGAATTTGAACTCGAGCCGGTCGGGCAACGCCTTCTCGCCCCAATAATCGGGGTTGCGGATGAAGGTAGCGCCGACTTTCGGCGTGTAGCTCTCCAGCCGGAACGGGCCGGTGCCTTCAAAGGTCTTTTCGTAGTCGCCCTTGTAGCTCGCCGGCAGGATGACGGCATTGTAGTTGTCGATCGACACCGAATAGGGAAAGCTGCCGTTCGGCACGTCGAGATGGAAGGCGACGGTGTGGTCGTCGACCTTGCGGGTGCCGCCCTTCGACAGCAGGCCCTTGAACACCGAAAGCGCGTTCGAGGCCCCGTCCGGGTCGGCCAGCCGGTCGAAGGTCGCGACGACGTCGTCGGCCTTGAAGTCCTCGCCATTGTGGAATTTCACGCCCTTGCGCAGCTTGAACGTCCAGACGCTGCCGTCCTCGTTCGGCGACCAGCTTTCCGCCAGCACCGGCTTCAGCGTGAGGTCCGGCTGTGTGACGCAGAGGAATTCGGCGGTCTGGAAAACCAGCTGGTAGCTGCCGCTGTCGTAGTAGGTGACGGGATCGATGGCCCCGCCTGGCGTCGCCACGCCGGCGCGCACCGTGCCGCCCGGTTTGCCTTCGGCGCGGGCTTCTTGCGTGCCGAGACCGGCGGCGGCGACAAGGCTGCCCAAGAACGGCAGCGAAAGGCCGAGAACGCTGCCATGGCGCAGGAAATCGCGCCGGTCGAGCCGGCCGGCCAGCAATTCGTCGACAGCGGAATTTTCGATTGCAGTGAGATTCCGGCGGGCGATGTCGATCCTCTCGAAATGCTTCGGCATGGCTGCAATCCTCGCTTGTCTTGGGGCAGGCCATCTAGTTCATCGTTGACCGCGAGCGGAAAGCGATATTTTTTGATAGGGGCCATCGGAATTTTCGATGCGGAGAGCCAAGGCATGGACACCGAAAACCTGCGCAGTTTCCTGGAGATTGCCGAGCATGGCAGCTTCACCGTCGCGGCCAATCGGCTGAACCTTGCCCAGTCCACCGTCAGTGCGCGGATAAGAGTGCTGGAGGAGCAGTTGGGGCGACGGCTTTTCATCCGCGACCGCGATGGCATCACGCTGACGCCGGCCGGCCGCCAGTTCCTGCCGCATGCGTCCGCCATCACCCGCACCTGGGAGCAATCGAGGCAGGACATCGCCGTTCCCGATGGCTATGAAACACTGCTCCGGCTGACCGCGCCCGCCTATCTGTGGGAGCGCATCACTTCGCCATGGGTCGAATGGATGCGCGCCGAGCGGCCGAACGTTGCGTTACGGCTCGAGGGCAGTTTTCCCGATCTGGCGATCGACCAACTGGCCGAAGGCCTGCTCGACATCTGCATCCTCTATCTGCCGCGGCCGCATCCCGGAATCGTTTACGAAACGCTGGCCGTCGATCAGGTCGTGCTTGTCCAGCATGCCGCGCAGACGAAGCCATGGACCGAGAACTACATACTGATGGACTGGGGGCTCGAATTCCGCATCGAGTATGATCGGGCGTTTGCCGGCATGGTCAAGCCGGCCATTTCGGCCGGCCTGGTCTTCATCGGTTTGCAGCACGTGCTGTCGCAGCAAGCCGCCGCCTATCTGCCGCTCAGCGCCGTCAGCGGCCATATCGAGCGCGGCGAAATGAAACGCGTCGCGAACACGCCCGTGTTCCAGCGGCCGATCTATCTTGCCTATCCCAGCAATCCGGCGTCGTCGGATGTGCTCGACGTGGCCTTGGCGGGATTGCGGGCGCTGACGAGGGATTGGGCCGGCGAGCAGGGCTTTGCCGAAGGCGACCGGTCCTTCAGCATGGCCGGCCATCCGTGAAGGGCAGGGGCCGTATGTTCGGCTACGCCGGCTCGGTATCGACCGCTGCCGGCCTCTGCAGCCTGGCGAGTTCCGCGTAGGGAATATGGCAGCGGATCGAGTGCCCGGGGCGCGCCTCGGCCAGCGGCGGTTCCTGCTGTTCGCAGATCGGGCCGATCTTGCGTGGGCAGCGCGTGTGGAAGACACAGCCCGGCGGCGGATTGGCGGCGCTGGGGATTTCGCCGTCGAGACGGATGCGCGCCGTCTCGGTCTGGTCGAGCCTGGGCACGGCCGACAGCAGCGCTTCGGTGTAGGGATGATGCGGGCCGGAGAAGACGTCTTCCGACGGGCCGAGTTCCATGATGCGGCCGAGATAGAGCACGGCGATCTTGTCTGAGAGGTAGCGCACCACGCCAAGGTCATGCGAGATGAAGATGTAGCTGACGTCTTCCTTCGCTTGCAGATCGGCGAGCAGGTTGAGAATCGCGGCTTGCACCGACACGTCGAGCGCGGAGGTCGGCTCGTCGCACACGACGATGCGTGGATCGCCGGCGAAGGCGCGCGCTATGGCAACGCGTTGTTTCAGCCCGCCCGACAGCTGGCGCGGCTTCACGGCCAGATGCCGGTCGGTCAGCCGCACCGAGCGGACGAGGTCGTCGAGGCGCGCCTCGAGCGCCTTGCCGCTCAAGCCGGCCAGCCGCTTCAGCGCGCGGCCGATCAGATGCCTTATCGAATGCGAGCGGTTGAGTGCGGAGTCCGGGTTCTGGAAGACGATCTGCATCGCCTTGACCTGGTCGTCGCTGCGGTCCCCCAGCCGCGGCGCCAGCGCCTTGCCCTCGAGCTCGATGCTGCCGCCGTCGTCGGGCGGCACGAGGCCGAGCAGCAGCCTGGCGAAAGTGGTCTTGCCGCTGCCGGACTCGCCGACCAGCCCGAGCGTTTCGCCCGGCCTGAGATCGAGCGACACGTCCTTCACCGCGCGCAGCGAATGGCCATGGCTGGCAAAGGTCTTGTTCAGCCCGGCGACCCGCAATACCGGCGCGGCTGCGGCTTTCGGCGCGGCGGGCGCGTCGCCGGGCGTCGCGCGCGGCAGGGATTGCGCCTTCTCGTGATAGTGGCAGCGCGACAGCCGGCCGCCCAGTTCGTAGAGCGGCGGCAACTCGTTGCGGCAGCGGTCGGTAGCGAGAGCGCAGCGGTCGGTGAAGGGGCAGCCCTTGATGTCGGCCCCGATGCCGGGCAAAAAGCCCGGGATGGTGTCGAGGCGGCCCTGGTCCTTGCGCTGGCCGCCGCGCGGCAGGCAGCGCAGCAGCGCTACCGTATAGGGATGGCGCGGATCGTTGAAGACGGCCTCCGTCGGCCCTTCCTCGACCAGCATGCCGGCATAGAGCACGCCGACGCGATCGCACATGTTGGAGACGACGGCGAGATTGTGGCTGATGAACAGGATCGAGGCCGACAATTCTTGCCGCAGCTGCGCGATCAGGTCGAGCACCTCGGCTTCGACGGTCGCGTCGAGGCCGGTCGTCGGCTCGTCCAGGATCAGCATCGAAGGATCGTTGGCCAGCGCCATGGCGATCGCCACGCGCTGCTGCATGCCGCCGGAAAGCTGGTGCGGATAGCGTTGCATGACGCTGACCGGATCGGAGATCCGCACCCGGTTCAGCATGGCGATTGCGCGATCCTCGGCTGCCTGCCCCGTTTTGCCCCCAAGCTCGAAGATCTCGGTCAGCTGGCGACCGATGCGGATCGACGGGTTCAGCGCCTTGCCGGGGTCCTGATAGACCATTGAGACGCTTTCGGCTCGCATCTTTCTGAGCGCCTCGGCATCGAGCTTCATGACGTCCTGTCCGTCGAGCGAGATCGCGCCGCCTGATATGGAACCGTTTCGCGGCAGGTAGCGCACGACGGAAAGGGCGACCGTGGATTTGCCGCAGCCGGATTCGCCGACCAGCCCATAGGCCTCGCCTTGGCCGATGGTGAGACTGAGATTGCGCAGCACCGCCCGGTTTCGGCCGGAAACACGATAAGCGACCGACAGGTCGTTGAGGTCGAGTGCGTTCTGGGCCTGCGCCTTCCGGGTCTTGGAGGGTTCAGTCATTGAAGGCTCCATGCACGCCGTCGGCCGCCAGGTTGACGCCGATCACCAGCGAGGCGATGGCGAGCGCGTCGAACAGCACGGTCCACCAGAAGCCGCCGCCGATCATGCCGTAATTGCTGGAAATCGAGAGCCCCCAGTCCGGCGACGGCGGCTGGATGCCGAAGCCCATGAAGGAAAGCGTGGCAACCGCGAAAATGGCATAACCAAGCCGCACGGTCGTTTCAACCAGGATCGGCGGAATGACGTTGGGCAGGATCTCGACGAACATCGTATGCAGCGCACTCTCATGCCTGAGCTGGGCCGCGGCGACATAGTCGAGCTCGCGCTCAGCCAGCACCGCCGAGCGCACGGTGCGCGCGATGATCGGCGCGAAGCTCAGGCCGATGACCACGATGACGGTGGTCTTGGACGTGCCGAGCGCCACGATGGCGAGCAGCGCCACGATCACCACCGGGATTGCCATGAAGGCTTCCAGGATGCGGCTGACGACATCGTCGACGATACCGCGGAAGTAACCGGTGAGCAGCCCGAGCGCCGTGCCGGCCACCGTCGCCAGCAATGTCGCCAGCGGCGCCACGGTCAGGATGTCGCGCGAGCCGACGATGACGCGCGAGAAGACGTCGCGGCCGATCTGGTCGGTGCCGAACCAGTGTTCGGCCGAAGGCGGCGCCAGCGCGTTGATGATGTCGTCGGCGAGCGGATCGTAGGGCGCGAAATGTTCGCCGAACAGCGCACAGGCGACCCAGAACAGCACGATGGTGATGCCGACGAGGAAGGTGCCGGAGCGAAGCAGCGAGGACAAAACCTCCGCCAGGGGGCTGCGCTGGCGGGTGTCGTCCTGTCTGGCGGGACTGGTCTGGACGGCGCTCATTGTTCTGACCCCAGCCGGATGCGTGGATTGAGCACGGAATAGAGGAAGTCGGCCACAAGGGTGGCCACGGCATACACGATGCCAATGGTCAGGATGCCCGATTCCAGCATCGGGAAATCCTTGCCGCGCGCAGCGGTGAAGATCAGCGAGCCGATACCCTGGTAGCGGAACAGCGTCTCGATCACCACCAGCCCGCCGATGAGATAGCCGGTCTGGGTGGCAATGACGGTGATGGTCGGCAGCAGCGCATTGCGCAGCACATGGCGCCAGATCACCGTGCGCCAGGGCAGGCCCTTGAGCACCGCGGTTCGCGTATAGTCGGAATCGAGCGCCTCGATCATGCCCGAGCGCGCCATGCGCGCGATATAGCCGAACAGCACCAGGAACAGCGGCAGCGCCGGCAGGATCAGGTAGTAAAGCTGCGTGAAGAAACCGGCATCGCGCGGCCATGCCGCCGAGATCGGCAGCCAGCGCAGCCAGACGCCGAAGATCAGGATCAGGATGATGCCGGTGACGAACTCCGGCAGCACCGTCACTGACAGGCCGCCAAGGCTGATGATGCGGTCGAGCGGCCGGTTGAGGTTGAGGGCCGCGACGACGCCGCCAAGGATGCCGATCGGCACCACCAGCACGAAGGCGACCGCCGCCAGCTTCATCGAATTTCCCAGCGCATCGATGACGAAGGGGGCGACCGGCGAGCGGAAGATGTAGGACGTGCCCATGTCGCCCTGGACGAAGTTTGAAATCCAGCTCCAGTACTGGGCAAGCAGTGGCCGGTCGACGCCGAGCGAATGGTTGAGCGCATCGACGGCGCGCTGGTCGGCGAACGGCCCCAATATGGCGCGCCCGACATTGCCGGGCAGCACCTGCCCGCCCAGGAAGACCATGATGCTGAGCAGGAACAGCGTGACGAGCGAAAGCGAGACGCGCCGGACAAGGAAGGAGAGAATGGCTAACACTCCCTGAGTAGCCAGCTCCCGTCAGGAAGCTGGCTGTTAGAGGATTGGCTTTCCCTTCCGCTCAGGCCTTCGACGCCTTTTCCAGGAACAGCTGCGACATCGCGGTCGGCTGCACGCCGGCCACGCCCTTCGCCGTCGCCGTCAGATAGTCGTAGAAATAGCCGAAGATGACCGGCGTCTCCTCGAGCAGAAGTTTCTGGATCTTGCCTGCCGTCGCCTTCTGCGCTTCGAGATCGAGGGCCGCGATATAGCTGGTCGCCAGCGCGTCGTAGTCCTTGTTCTTGAAGTGCGCCGCGTTCCACGTGCCTTCGCTCTTCAGCGGGGCGGCAAGATAGACGTTCGGCACGCCGCGGTGGCCGTAGTCGGTGATGCCCATTTCCGAGTCCAGCCAGTTCGATTTGCCGAACACGGCGTCGCCGTAATAGGCGCTCTGGTCGAGGATGTTGAGCTCGAGCTCGATGCCGATTTCCTTGACCCAGTTCTGGATGAGCTGGGCGTATTCGGGGATTTCGAGATAGCGCTCGGTGGTCAGCGTCATCTTGAAGCCCTTGCCCGCGCCCGCCGCCTCCATGAGTTGCTTGGCCTGCGCGATGTCCTGCTTGCGCTGCGGCACGCTCGCATCGGTCGAGGGATAAACCGGGGCGAACGGGCTGTCGTTGCCAGCCACGGCGCGCCCCTTCATCAGGCCCGCGACCAGCTTGTCGCGGTCCAGGCTGAGCGCGATGGCGCGGCGCACGCGCGCATCCTTCATCGGCCCGTCGTCGCAGCGCAGGTGCAGTTGCTGGTGCGCCGACGATTTCAGGCTGATGATGTCGATGTTGGGATCGTTGAGCAGCGCCACGCCAGACAGCACAGGCATCTGGTTGATGATGTCGACCTGCCCGCCCTGCAGCGCCAGGATCATTGGCTGCATGTCGGCAAAGAAGGTGAATTCGGTGCGTTCCGGCAGCGCCTTCTCGCCCCAGTAGCCTTCGTTGCGGACGAAGGACGCGCCGACCTTTGGCGTGTATTTGTCGATCTTGAAGGGCCCGGTGCCGTCGAAGCTCTTTTCGTAGTCGCCCTTGTAACTCGCCGGCACGATGACGGCGTTGTAATTGTCGGACGACACCATGTAGGGAAAGTTGCCGTTCGGGGCGTCGAGGTGGAATTCCACCGTGTAGTCGTCGACCTTCTTGCTGGCGCCCTTCGACAGGATGCCGGTGAACACCGACAGTGCGTTGGACGAGTTGGCCGGGTCGGCGATCCGGTCGATGCTGGCCACCACGTCGTCGGCCTTCATCTCGCCGCCGCTATGGAACTTCACGCCCTTGCGCAGCTTGAAAGTCCACACCGAGCCGTTGTCGTTCGGCTTCCAGCTTTCAGCCAGCGCCGGCTTGAGCACGAGATCGGGGCCGTCGACGCAGAGGAACTCCGCGACTTGCTGCATGATCAGCAGGCCGCCGGCATCGGCGATGGTGACAGGATCGATCGTCGCCGCCGGCACGCTGCTTGCGACGCGGATTGTGGCGCCTGGCGCGCCTTGCGCCCGGACGAGCGACGGCATGGCGCCGAGGCCCGCGGCCGTGGTGATGCCGCCCAGCAGCGGCAGCGACAGGCCGAGCAGGCTGCCATGGCGGATGAAGTCGCGGCGGCTGACACGGCCGTCGACGAGACCGTCGATGAGGTGATTTTCGAGCGGCGAGCGGTTGCGCCGGATGAGGTCGAGAATGCGATAATTCTTGCTCATGGGTTTGACCCTTTCCCCTGTTTCTTATGGTTGACGAAAATTCGCGACTACACCGTTTCCGGTCGCCAGAGGCCTGTAGACCGGGACTGTAGCACGCGGTTTTGTCCGGTCCATCCAGTCCTTGGCGTGGACGTGCCGGTTTCTGGGCTGCACTGCTTCCTCTGGTCCGTGGCCACCCTTTCCGATCGGGATCGCGGTGGCTGGTTTCTTCTGTTTTGGCCGGCCGCCCTCATCTAGTTCAGCGGCAAACGACGGTAAGTTCCGGGCTTTGCCGGATCGTGATATTTGTTGCAGGGCCCGTTCTCGGCGAAGTCGCGATGGCAGGCAGCGAGCCGTTCTCGCGACAATGTGATGCCGAGACCGGGCCCCTCCGGCACAGGCACGACATTGTTCCTCGGGCAAAACGGTCCTTCCTCGGTGATGTCGGTCGGTTGCATGCGAAACAGCGACTGGTTCGGTTCCCGTATCCAGCCGAGCGCCGCGCATAGATGCAGGTAGGCGGCGCTGCCGATGCCGCTGTCGCCGCTGTAGCACCAGAAATCGATGCCGGCGTGCTCGCAGGCGCCGACGAAGCGCAGCATGCGGCCGATGCCGCCATGCGCGGTTGGATTGCCGACGAAGGCGTCGGGCACCTTGAGGTCCATGGCGCGGGCGATGTCGATGTTGTGGGTCGAGAACGGGATCGAGCAATGGCGCCTGAGTTCGCGCATCTCCTCGATCGTCGCCACTGGATCCTCCCAATTGCGCACGCTAAGCTCTTCCAGCGGCCGCGTCAGTCGCCGGGCGGTGCTGAGCGAATAGGCCTGGTTGGAATCGATGCGGATCATTGCATCGTCGCCGAGCTTCCTGCGGATCAATTCGATCATCTTCAGCGAGATTTTTGGATCCTGCGTCGAGAACTTCCCTTCGAAGAAGGTCGTTCCGTGGGTCTCATGAAGCTCGACGCAGTAGTCGGCGACTTCCTCCGCTGTCGTCTCGCCTTTCACGCTTGGCCCGTCGCCGCGCAGCGAAAAGTAATCGGTGAACGGGATCTCCTTGCGCACGGCGCCGCCGAGCAGTTGGTAGAGCGGCTGGTTCCACACCTTGCCGCGCAGGTCCCAGAGCGCCATCTCGATCGCGCCGAAGGCCATGATGCGGGTGCGGTCGTTGATCGACTGCACGCCGGTCCAGTAGGGGAGGCAGACATGCTCGGCGCCGGCGATGTCGAAGGCGTCGCGGCCCACGAGCCGCGGTGCCAGGATGTCGTTGATGATCGCGGCTGCCGCCGGTATCGGTGCTTCGCCGAGGCCGATCAGGCCATCTTCGGTCTCCACTTCGACAATGGTCGGCGAGAAGCCGTCGAGTTCACCGAACACCCAGGCGTAAGGCGCCTCGAGCCTGAGGTTGATCGGCGTCGCGTTGATGCCGCGGATTTTCACCGGCCGACCTCGAAGAAGGGCTTGCCGAGCAGATCCGGGACGACGTCGATGCCGAGGCCCGGACCATCCGGAACGCCCATGCGGCTGCCGGTGACCGGCGGCTTGTTCGACGCCGTGCGCACCGTCACCCATTCGTGGAAGGCGATGGCGTGCAGGCGGCGCTCCTGCGGCGTCGACAGCGACAGATGCGCCATAGCCGCCGTGTCGATCTCGGCGCCGCCGGTATCCTCGACGGTGATCATGAAGCCGAGGTCGACGGCGACATCGCGGATCAGCCGGGTCCTGCCGACGCCGCCGAGCCGCGAGATCTTCAGCGTCAGCCCGTCGGCCGCGCCCCGGCGATGAATTTCCAGCATGTCCTCCAGCGAGGTGACGGATTCGTCGAGCACCATCGGCTTGTCGAGCATGCGGCGCACCGACATGTTTTCCTCGATCGTCGTGCAGGGTTGCTCGAATGTGTAATCGATCGAGCGCGTCGCATCAGCGAACTGGCGCGCCTGGTAGTGCGTCCAGCCGGCATTGGCATCGCAGAAGATGACAGTGTCTTTCGGCACTGAGGCGGCGACCGCCGTGACGCGTTCGATGTCGTCGCGAACGTTGCCGCCGACCTTGACCTGCAGCCGGTGGAAGCCGTCCTGGACGATGCGCTGCGCAAGGGCGGCCATGGCATCGACGCTGCCATGGGTGACGACCTTGTAAAGCTCGGCCGTGTCGCTCTCCTTGCCGCCCAGCATCGTCACCAGCGGCACGTCGGCGGCGCGCGCGGCGAGATCCCAGCAGGCCATGTCGAGCGCCGACTTGATGTAGGGATGCCCTTTGAACACGATGTCCATCAGCCGGCCGATGCCGGCGAGGCCGCGCGGGTCGTGGCCGATGAGGTGCGGGGCGATCTCCATAACGCCGGCACGGGCGCCCGCCGGGAAGGCGGCCGAATAGAAATTGCCGAGCGGCGCCATCTCGCCCCAACCGGTGATGCCATCGTTCGAGGTGATGGCGACGATCACCGCGTCGAAGGCGTCGGCGACGCGCCCCTTGGACATGCGGTAGGGGCCGTCCACGAAGGGCTGCACGACATGGTAGGCTTTGATGGTTGCGATCTGCACGTTAATGTCCGTTGTCCGCTGGGGAAGTATCAAGCGCCTTTCGACGGGCGACGTTCGAGAGCGCGCGCGTAGGCAAGAAGCTCTTCGAAGTCGTGGTCTATATGCTCGCGGGCGTGGCGCTGGGCAGCGCGCATGTCGTCGCCCTTGAGCAGCCGCACGTAAGTCTCGTGAACGTTCTCGGCAGGCACCGCTTCGTTGCGTGCCTGTTGGTGCAGGGCAAAATACATCTGCAACCGGCTGGTCAGCCGTTGCCATGTTTCCAAAAGAACGGAATTGTCGGCCCATTCGTGAATCAGGCCATGCAGTTGCAGCGCGGTTTCGATCTGCCTTGTGGTGTCGCGGTCGCGCGTCGCCTGCTTCACCGCCTCATGGCGCCGGTCGAGCTCATCGAAAAAGCGCCGGTCGCGCAGCTCCCATGTCCGCTCGATGGCGAATTCGTCGAGCACCTTGTTGAGCGAGTAGACATCGTCGATGTCCTTGGCGGTGACATTGATGACGAAGGTGCCGGCATAGGGGATGCTGGTCAGGATGCCTTCCTGCACCAGCTCGCGCATTGCTTCGCGCAAAGGCGCGCGGCTGACGCGCATCTGCTCGGAAATCCGCAGCTCGTTGAGCTTCTGGCCCGGCTCCAACTGGCCGGTCAGGATTGCCCGTCGCAGCAGCGCCACGATCTCCGCGCGTCGGGTCGTATCCGCGATTGGACTGAAATCCGCCTTTGCCATCCCGGCCACTCCCGACGAAACAAGGGCAAGACAAGCAGATTGTCGACAATCTAACAAGGACTTTTGCGGCTTTTTTCACATGGCCGGTACTGGTCGGGCGGAGCTGCTCGCAAAAGCGGCGCCCGCGACCTGTGGGAAGGCCGGGGCGCCGCGCTGAAACCGGGCCTGCGGGGGAGTCAGGTGGCCGGTTTCTGTGGCAGTGGCGAAATCGGCATTCCAGGGCCGATCTTCTGCAGATTGCCTGTTATCACCCGGTCGCCTTCCGTGACTCCGCTCAGGATGGCCACCAGGTCGCCGCTGGTCGGCCCGGTCGAGACCAGCCGCTGGTCGACCGTGTTGCCCTTGCCGACGACGTAGAGATATTTGCCGAGCTGGCTCGAACCCAGTGCCACCTGCGGCACCATAAGCGCATCGGGCTGCTGTTTGACGTGCAGCCGGACGCGGACATATTGGCCAGGCAGCAGCGCGAACTTGGCGTTGCCGATGGTGGCGCGCGCGGTGATGGTGCCGGTCGAATGGTCGATCGTGTTGTCGATGAAGGTGAGTTCACCCTTCTGATGGGCTTCGGTCTCGCCCGGGAGCAGCACCTCGACCTCGATCGGGCCAGCGGCACGAGCTTCCTCGATCTGCGCCAGATCGCTCTCGCTCGGATTGAAGGTTACATAGATCGGGTCGAGCTGCACCAGCGTGTTGAGCACCGTGCCGGCGACGCTGACCAGCGTGCCGATCGAGGCCTGGTTACGGCCGATGCGGCCTGCGAAGGGAGCGCGAATCTCCGAATAGCTCAAATTGAGCTCGGCCGAGCGGACCGCCGCCTGGTTGAGCGCCAGCGACGCCTGCGCCTCGCGCAAGGTGCTGGTGCGCTGGTCGAAGCTGTCCTTGGCCAGATAGCCGCTCTTGGCGAGCTCGGTGCCGCGGCCGAGATTGGAGCGGGCATAGTCGAGCGTCGCTGTATCACGCTGCACCTGCGCCTTCGCCTGGTCGAGCGCCGCCTGGAAGTCCTGCGGCGCGATCTTGTAGAGGAGGTCGCCCTTCCTGACGTCGGCGCCGTCTTCGGCGGCCTGCTCTTCCAGGTAGCCCGGCACTCTGGCCTGCAGCGTGACGCTGCGGATCGGTTCGGTGCGGGCGGCATAGTCGAGATAGATCGGGATCGTCTTCTTCACCACGCTGGTCACCGGCACCGGCATGACGAATGCCGCGGGAGCGGGCGTTGCCGCTCCGGCCGTGCCGGCATTGAGGCTGAGGCTGCCCATATCGAGCAGGTGAACGCTCGCCACCGAGATTGCACCCAGCGCGACAGCGGCGCCCAAAGCGATTTTCCATTTACGCATGTTCAGTCTCCAATCTTATTCGGCCGCTTGCGCCATGGGCGGCAAGGCGGGTTCGGCAGTTGGTTCGGAATGCAGGGAAGCGGGCTCGTCGCCGCCGCGCCGTTCGCGCAGCTGTTCGATGACCGCATAGAAGACCGGCACGAACACCAGCGACAGGATGGTCGCCGCCACCATGCCGCCGAAGACGGTGGTGCCGATCGATTGACGGCTGGCAGCACCGGCGCCGGTCGCGAACATCAGCGGCAGCACGCCCAGGATGAAGGCGAAGGCCGTCATCAGGATCGGCCGCAGCCTCAGCCGTGCCGCTTCCATCGCCGCTTCGACGATGCTGAGGCCTTCTTCGCGCCGTCGCCGGGCGAACTCGACGATCAGGATGGCGTTCTTCGCCGCCAGGCCGATCAGCATGACGAAGCCGATCTGCGAGTAGACGTCGATCTGCATGCCGCGCACCCACAGCACCACGAACGCGCCGAACAAGGCGAGCGGCACTGCCAGCAGCACCATGAACGGCATCGCCCAGCTCTCATATTGCGCCGCCAGGATCAGGAAGACGAAGACGATGGCGAGGCCGAAGACGACCGACGCAATCGATCCCGCCTTGAGCTCCTGGAAGGTGATGCCGGTCCATTCGAAGCCGAAATCCCTTGGTAGAGCCGTGGCGGCGGCCCGCTCCATGGCGGCGACCGCCTGGCCCGACGAATAGCCGGGCGCGGCGCCGCCATTGATCGAGGCCGAGGCGTTGTTGTTGTAGTGCGGCACCGTTTCCGGGCCGACGAACGGCACCAGCTTGCCCAGCGTGCTGAGCGGCACCATGCCGCCGGAGGCATTGCGCACATAGAGCCGCGAAATGTCGGCCGCACCCGCGCGTGCATCCTTGTCGGCCTGGATGGTCACCCGGAAGGTGCGGCCGAACAGGTTGAAGTCGTTGACGTAGAGCGAGCCGAGATAGATCTGCAGCGTGTTGAAGACGTCAGGCAGGTTAAGCCCGAGCAGCTTCGCCTTGGCGCGGTCGAGGTCGTAGTTGAACTGCGGCGTCGAGGTCGAGAACGGGGAGAAAAGCTGCTGCGGGTTGATTTCCGGCTGCTTGCGCGCCTCGGCGATCACGGCTTGCGTTGCGTCGTTGAGCGCGGTGCTGCCGCGGCCGGTAAGGTCCTCGACGACGAATTCGAAGCCGCCCGTGGTGCCGATACCCGGGATCGAGGGCGGATCGAAGGAGAGCGCGAACGCCTCCGGGATCTGCATCAGCTTGCCGCGCACGTCGGCGACGAGCTTGGAGGCGCTCTGGTCGGGGCCACGCTCTTCCCACGGCTTCAGGATGGCGAATTCGACCGCGGAATTCGACTGCGCGGCACTGGTCAGGAAGTTCAGGCCGCTGATCGAGCCGACGATGTCGACGCCGGGCGTCGATTGCAGGATGTCGCGCGCCTTCTGCGCCACCGCGTCGGTGCGTTCCAGCGAAGCGCCGTCGGGCAACTGGATGACGACGAAGAAATAGCCCTGGTCCTCGACCGGAAGGAAGGTCGAGGGAAGCTTCGCCCAGACGAAATAGGTGGCGACCAGCCCGGCCGCGAACAGGCCGAGCATGATCCAGCGCAAACGGATGAGGATGCGCACGCCATTGGCATAGGCATGCGACAGCCTGTCAAAGCCCGAATTGAACCAGCGGAACAGCACGAATTGCGTGCCTTGGCGATGGCGCAGGAAGGCGGCGCTCAGCGCCGGGCTCAGCGTCAGCGAATTGAAGGCGGAAATGCCGACCGAGATCGCCACCGTCAGCGCGAACTGGTTGTAGAGGCGTCCCGAAACGCCGGGGATGAAGGCGACCGGCACGAAGACGGCCATCAGCACGGCTGTGGTGGCGATGATCGGACCGGTGACCTCGGCCATGGCGGCTTTCGTCGCTGCCAGCGGTTTCAGCCCGGCCTCGAGCTGTCGTTCGACATTCTCGACCACCACGATGGCATCATCGACGACAAGGCCGATCGCCAGCACCATGCCGAGCAGGGAGAGCATGTTGAGCGAGAAGCCCATCATCTCCATGACGACGAGCGTCGCCACCAGCGACACCGGAATGGCGATCGTCGGAATGATTGTGGTGCGCCAGCTTTGCAGGAAGATGAACACCACGGCGACGACGAGAACCAGAGCCTCGCCAAGCGTGATCAGCACGTCATGCATGGAGGCCGAGACGAAGCGCGTCGTGTCGTAGTGCATGGCATAGCTGACGCCCTTGGGGAAGCGGGCGGACAGCTCCTGCATCTTGTCCTTGACGCGCTGCTGCAGATCGAGCGCGTTGGAGCCGGGCATCTGGTAGACGGCGAGCACCACGGTCGGGTCCTTGCCGAAAAAGGCCGACGACGAATATTGCAGGGCGCCGAGCTCGATGCGGGCGACGTCGCGCAGCCGCACCAGCGAGCCGGTGGTGGTGTTGGCGCGCACCACGATGTCGCCGAACTCCTTGGGATCGCTCAACCGGCCGACGGCATTGACCTGCATCTCGAAAGCGGTGCCGGCAGGCGCCGGAGACTGGCCGATCTTGCCGGCGGCCACCTGGACGTTCTGCTCGGCAATGGCGTTCTGGACGTCGACGGCGGTGATGCCGAGATTGGCGAGCTTGTCCGGATCGAGCCAGACGCGCATCGAATAGCGCCGCTCGCCGAAGATCTGCACGTCACCGACACCGGGCAGCCGCTTCAGCGGGTCGACCACTTGCAGATAGGCAAGGTTCGACAGCGCCACCGGGTCGACGGAGCCGTCGGGCGAGGTGAGGTTGACGATGAGGACAAAGTTCGGATTCTGCTTCTTGATAGTCACGCCGCCCTGATTGACGATCGCCGGCAGCGACGAGGCAGCCTGCGAGACGCGGTTCTGGACGTCGACGGCGGCGGTGCTCAGGGAATAGCCGACATCGAAGGTGATGGTGATCGTCGAGGAACCGTCATTGGAGCTGGTCGACGACATGTAGGTCATGCCTTGCACGCCGTTGATCTGCTGCTCCAGCGGCGTCGTCACAGTGTCGGCGACCACCTGCGCGCTGGCTCCCGGATAGTGGGCGCTGACCACGACCTGCGGCGGTGTGATGTCGGGAAACTGCGAGACGGGCAGCAGGAAATAACAAATCGTCCCGGCGAGCACCATGATGATGGCGATCGCCGAGGCGAAGATCGGGCGGTGAATGAAGAAGTTTACCACGACACGCACGCCTCTCCGGCTGCTCTTGCCCTGCCGAACGCAGTGGCAACCCTGGACAGCCTCTGGCCGCGTCCGAACTCTTCCGACGAACGGAGCAACGGCACCTCGCCGCGCTGCGAACCGGCAAGCGTGCGCAGCATTGTTTCGAAAGCGCGCGGATCGACCCCGTCGGCTTTCATGACCAGCCGGATCATCGGATCCCGGACGGCTTCATCTATGGTAAGATCGCGGCGCTGTGGCATTGGCCGGCTCCTTGTCTGTCGATTCGCAGCCCATGCTCGCGAACCGTTTTTCATCTCTTCACCGGCCGGAGCCGCATGAAATGCAATTTTTCGCCCGCCCCGATCTGGCCGGACCAGATCACGGTCTTGTTATTGACGGCGGACGCCATAGGTGTTACCAGTAAGTAACATTCTGGAAGTTACAGACCGGTAACACCCTAGTCAAGAGGTGGCCGAGGGATTTTTGGAAACGAAAGGAGATCAATGATGACAGACGGCGTCGTGGAGCGTCCTCGTCCCCGGGATCGGATCCTGGAGACGGCGCGCGACATGTTCCACAAGCACGGCATCAAGGGCGTCGGCGTCGACGCCATCACCGAGGCTGCCGGCACGAACAAGATGACGCTCTACCGTCATTTCGAATCCAAGGACGATCTGATCATCGAATGCCTGCGCGCCACCGCATCAAAGGCCGGCGCGATGTGGGACGCATTCGAAGCCGAGCACCCGGGCGACAAGCTCGCGCAACTGCATGCCTGGGTTCGCAAGGCGGCCGAGATGCTTACGGCCGATTGCCGGGGCTGCGACATGGCCAACGCCGCGGTTGAGCTGACTGAACCCGACCATCCGGCCAGGCGCGTGATCAAGGAACTCAAGGAAGCCCAGCGCGAGCGCTTGGTGGCGCTCTGCCGGGGCGCCGGCATCGGCCAGGCCGAACTTCTGGCCGATACGCTTTCGCTGCTGTGCGAAGGCGCGCGCGTGAGCGTGCAGACCGTTGGCACCGAAGGTCCCAGCGCGCAATTGGTGCGCATGGCGGAAGGGTTGATCCAGTCCTTCAGGGGCGGAGCCGCCGCGGGCTGATCCATCGGCAAGGCTCATTGGCGCCGGACAGCGCGTGCGCTTCCGGTTTGCCGTGGCTTTGATGTTGCGTGGATTCCCTGCCGTTCCCGGAAATGTCCGGCATGCAATAAAAAAGCCCGCTGCCGGGAGGAGGTGGCAGCGGGCTCGATTTCGAATGTGGTGCGGGAGGAGGTGCACCCCACTCAGCGCCGGCATCGCATCTGGGAGGAGTAGATGGCCGACAACCAAAAGCTATGAGTTGCCCAATGATTCGGCAATCGTGAATCGTGCATAGCAGCTGTGCAGATTCGCCGTATCGCTCGCGACGTGACCGGAAGGCCTCGCGGCCCGCGTCACTGCACCGGGACGTTTTCCCGGAAGATCAGCCGCGGCTCGATGAATTTCCGCGTCAGGTAGGGCGCCGATGATGCGATCGAGCCAAGCAGGCGGATGACCGATTGCTCGGCGATCAGCCTGGCATTCTGGTCGATGACGACGTCGGCGAGATCGTCGACGAGATAGCCGCGCGTTTCCCTCGTCAGGTCGTGACAGATGAATACCGGCTTGCGGTTGGGCCTGGCCTCCCGGATGGCCTTGGCAACGCCGGAGCGTCCGGCTCCAATGCAATAGATGCCGAGCAGTTCCGGCTCGTTGCGCAGCGCCTTCATGGTTTCGGCATAGCTGGCACCGGTCTCGTCGTTGATCTCGACGGCGCTGCTGACGCTCAGGTTGGGGAACTCCTCGCCGAGCACGGAGCGGAAACCCATCTCACGTTCCTCATGGCCGCGATAGGAGCGCGAGCCGACCACCATCGCCAACTGGCCCTCGCGGTCGCCGAGGAAACGCCCCATCAGGAGTGCGGCGGTCCGTCCCGCCACCCGGTTGTCTATGCCGACATAGGCCGAGCGTGGTGCGGCCGGAATATCGGACACCAGCATCACCAGGCGAATGCCGGCCTCGACGATGTCGCGCAGGATGTTGCGCGTCCTGGGATGATCGACGGCGATGACGCCGACGCCGTTGGCTTTCAGCGACAGGTTTTCGACGGCGGTCTGCAAAGCGTTCGGCGAGATTCCGGCGAGGTTGTGGATCCGGCACGAGGCAACGAGCGGCAGGCGCGAGGCATAATCCTCGATATGCCTGGCCAAATCCTGCATGAAGGCGTTGCTGCCGATCGGCAGGAAGAATTCCAGATTGGCCGGCCGCGAGGGGAGCGTTACCTGATCGGCGACCGGCAGATAGCCGAGCTGCTTGGCGGCCTCCATGACGCGCTGCCGGTTGGCCGCGGTGACCCCCTTCCGGTTGTTGAGCACCCTGTCGACCGTCGCCGTCGACAGTTCGCAGTTCCTGGCGATGTCAGAGACGGTGGCTTTCATGCCGCAACCCTATTGCCGATGCGATGGCACGCCAGACGGGCGATTTGAGCGGCGCCGATCGCGCCCATTCGCCCGGATGCCCATTCTGCTGTTTCGCCAGGGATGTTGCGCTCGTCCTCAATGCGACCCCTTGCCATCGGCGATGGCGTCGCGGATCTCCTTGTCCGACATGCCGGTGATGACGCGTTCAACCTCCGCCACGCTGGTCGTCTTGGGGTCGATGTCCCCGGCCACCACCTTGCCGCGCCGCATGACGACGATGCGGTCCACCACCTGGAAGACATGGTGGATGTTGTGCGCGATGAAGATGCAGGAATGGCCGGAATCGCGCGCGCTGCGCACGAAGCTCAGCACGCCCTGGGTTTCGGCGACGCCGAGATTGTTGGTCGGTTCGTCGAGGATGATGAGATCGCTGTCGAAATGCATGGCGCGCGCGATCGCCACCGCCTGGCGCTCGCCGCCGGAGAGCGAGCCGATCGGCGTGGTCGGCGGAATGTTCTTGGAAATGCCGACCTGCTTGAGCAGGTCGCGGGCGACCGTGTTCATCGCCTCCTGGTCCATGCGGTTGAGGAAGCGCGGCGGCTTGATCGGCTCGCGCCCGAGGAACAAATTGCGGGCGATCGACAATTGCGTGACCAGCGCCGAGTCCTGGTAGATGGTCTCTATGCCGTTGGCGATGGCGTCGCTGGTGTTGCGCAGGTTCACCTTCTTGCCGCGGATGAAGATGTCGCCGCTGGTCAGCGGCACCGCGCCCGACAGCACTTTGATCAGCGTCGACTTGCCGGCGCCATTGTCGCCGAGCAGGCCGACGATCTCGCGCTCGTTGACATGGAAATTGGCGTCCACCAGCGCCTGCACGCGCCCGTAGGACTTGCGGATGTTCTGCATGCGGATCAGTGGCTCGGCCATGGTTCACGTCCCTGCCTGATGCCGGCGTTCCAGCCATGAATGAAGCGCCATCATGCCAAGGATGATCGCGCCGATGAAGATGTTGTAGGCAAGGCCGGGCACGCCGATCAGCACGATGCCGTTGCGCATGACGCGCAGGATAAGGATGCCGAGCACGGTGCCGATGATGGTGCCGCGCCCGCCCGTCAGCGCCGTGCCGCCGATCACCACCATGGCGATGACCTCGAGTTCGTAGCCGGTGCCGCTGTTGGGGTTGGCCGCCGAGGTGCGCAGCGAGGAGATGACGCCGGCAAGCGAGGCCATGACCGAGGACAGCACGAACAGGCCGATCTTGACGCGGCTGACATTGACGCCGCGCGCCCTCGCAGCGTTCGGGTTGCCGCCGGCGGCCTGGATCCAGTTGCCGGTGCGGCTTTGCGTCAGCACATAGCCCAGCGCGATGGCCGCGGCGATGAACCAGAACAGCGACATGTAGATGCGGAACGGGCCGATGAAGAAATCGCCGACCAGCGCCTCCGCCAGCCAACTGCCCTCGGCGCTCCAGGTGCGCTGCGGAAAGCCGTCGGTGACGAACAGCGCGGTGCCGCGCACCACCAGGAGCATGCCGAGCGTGACCAGGAAGGACGGGATCTTGAGCTGCGTGACGAACCAGCCATTGACCAGGCCGATGAAGGCGGCGACCAGCAGCGCGACAACGAAGCCCATCTCCAGCGAGGTGAGGCCGCTGTTGAACAGCGTCCACATCAGCACGGGCGAGAAGCCGAACAGCGAGCCGACGGAAAGGTCGAACTCGCCCGACGTCATCAGCAACGTCATCGCCAGCGCGATCAGCCCGAGCTCGACCGTGAAAGCCAGCGTGTTGGAGATGTTCTGGGGTGACAGGAAGTCGTGGTTGAAACCCCAGAAGACGGCGATCTCGACGACGAGCAGCACGAAGGGGCCGAATTCCGGCCGCGCGATCAGGCCTTGGACAAGCGAACGATTTTCCACGTGTAACCCGCGACTGGTTGGAATGGGCCGGACCATCGGGCCGCATCAAACGGCTCGATACCAGGCGAAAGGGCGGGACGCCGCACGCCCGGTGGACGCGCGGCGCTGGAGATCAGGGGCTATTTGCCGGACAGGATCTTGTCGTAGATCTCGGCGGTGTCTTTCTCATAGAGCGCGCCGGTGATGACGTTGAAGCCCGGGGGAATGCCGCTTGCGGCCATGTTGGCGAGCGACAGCGCGACATAGCTGGTCGCTTGCGGATCCTGCCACTGGCCGGCATTGACGTAGCCGTTCAGCACTTCCTGGGTGGTGTCGAGCGAGTTGCCCCAGCCGACGACGGGGATTTCGCCGGGCTTGACGCCGACCTGGTCGAACACGCGTTTGATCGAGCCGGTGACGAGGTCGCCAAGGCCGATGATCGCCTTCACCTTGGCCTTGTTGGCGGTGAGATAGTCGACCATGCGGTTGATCACCTCGGCCTGGTCGAGCGTCGCCTCGGTCACCTCATAGGTGATGCCGAGCGGCTCGAACACGCTCTTGATGCCTTCCTCTTCCTGCACGCCATAGGTGGCGCCGGGAATCTCGACAGGCATCCAGACGAAGTCGCCCTTCTTCACCAGGCCCTTGTCGACCAGATACTGCGCCCAGTGCTTGCCGAAGGTGACATTGTCGCCGCCGACATAGGCGTTGAAATTGGCCTTGGGATCGGGCGTGTTGAAATTGATGATCGGAATGTTGGCCGCGCGGGCTTCCTTGACGATCTCGACAAGGCTGCCCGGATCGGGGCTGGTGGTGGTGATGCCGTCGGCCTTGGCCGAGATCGCGGCCCGCACCGCCTCCTGCTGCGAGGCGACGTCGCCATTGTGGAACGAGGTGTTGACGGTATTGCCGGTGTCCTTGGCCCATTGCTTGGCGCCGGCAAGGAAGTATGTCCAGACCGGATCGGCCGGGCCGCCATGTGAAATCCAGTAGAACGTCTTGGCCTGCGCCGCCGCCGGAATGACCGTCAGCGCGACCAGCAGGCCGTATAGAACCACTCTTAGCCGTGTCAGCATTTGATTTCCTCCCGTTTGAAACTGATCAGTTCGAAACCGCCCTCTTGATCGGGCAAGACCGCGTCCTCCCGCCAACGTCGTGTTGGATGATCAGAGCATCCTCTTTTTCGACAAATGGCAAGCCTCCGCCTGTCAGTCGTAGTCGGCGCCTGACGGGGCGCCATCAGCGGTCCCATCAGATTGCATCAGTTCGGATGATTTTTCGCGGCAGGTGATACCGGCCTCGAGGGTCGCCGGAGCGATGATTGACCGCCCTCGGGTGAACCCAGAGCTAGAGGAGGCCGGCCTTGGCAAGATCGCGCATCAGATGGCTGGCGCCGTAGGTCCAGTGCGGGCAGTCCGGCGACAGTCGCACCCGGTTGACCAGCGCGCCGAATTTCTCCGACGAGATGGTGACGATGTCGCCGACCTTATGGGTAAACCCCTTGCCCTTCTCGCCGCGGTCCTTCGAAGGCACGAACATGGTGCCGAGATAGAGCGCCAGGCCGTCCGGGTACTGGTGATGCGGGCCCATGGCAGCCGCTACGAGCTCTTCGGGAGAGCGGCTGATCTCGGCCATCGAGCTCGCGCCCTCCAGCGAGAACCCGTCCTCACCTTCCACTTTCAGCCGGACCACGGCCCGCTTTACGTCGTCGATGGAGAACGTGCCGTCGAACAGGCGGATGAAGGGGCCGAGCGAGGCGGAGGCGTTGTTGTCCTTGGCCTTGCCGAGCAGCAGCGCGGAGCGCCCTTCGACATCGCGCAGATTGACGTCGTTGCCGATGGTGGCGCCGACGATCCTGCCGCTTGAGGCGGCGATCACGGCGATCTCCGGCTCCGGATTGTTCCAGGTAGAGACGGGATGCAGGCCGACATCGGCGCCGAAACCGACCGAGGCCATCGGCTGGCATTTGGTGAAGATCTCGGCATCGGGGCCGATGCCCACTTCCAGATATTGCGACCAGGCGCCGCGCGCGATGAGCTTGGCCTTGATCTCCATCGCTTCCGGCGAACCGGGCTTGAGCTTGGACAGATCGTGGCCGATCAGCCCGGCAATGTCGGCGCGGATGGCGTCGGCCTTTTCCGCCGAACCGCGCGCCTGTTCCTCGATGACGCGTTCCAGCAGGCTGACGACGAAGGTGACGCCCGAGGCCTTGATCGCCTGCAGGTCGACGGGGGAGATGAGATAGGGCCTTGCCGGATCACGCGCGGCCTCGAAACTGTTGGCCGCGATATCATCGAGCGAGCCGATCGGCTTGCCCTTGGCCGAGCGCACATAACCGGCCGGATCGGCCATCTCGCAGATATCGCGCACGGTCGGCGCCGTGCTCGACGTGATGTCGAAGACGGTGCCATCACGCACCGTGACCACCAGGGGATGCGCGGCGTCGCTGCTTCTGGCGCGCCCGACAAAAAGGCCTTCGGCGGGCAGATGCATCGGGTTTGTCATGCGTGCGGTCCTCTGATCATCAAAAATGCGGCTCGCTGGTTCGGCGCGGCACTTTCACCGGATTCCTGTCAAAGGTCTATCCCGTTTGTGGTGAGCCAGGCGCCATGTCTGCCGGCGTCGTCGGCGATTGGCGTACCGCAAGGAAGCACTCCTTCAGGGGTTGAATGCATGCGGCGGTGCGGGAGTCCCGACGCCTGCTTCATTTTTCGGCTTGCATTTGTTCTCGTTTTGTTCTAATATGCCCAACCTGAGTGAATTGGCGGACGAGATCAGTATGAGTGGGCAACCCGCATTCGGAACCGCGAAGAACGGCCAGGCCTTTTTCCGATGGGAACAGGCCGGGAAGCATTTCCACCGGCTGTTCTTTGCCATCCTCGTCGGCAGCGCGATTGCTGGTCGTCTCGCGCGAAAGGCCATTGCCTTGAACCGTGAGTTCGGATTGCAAGGCTGGCTGATTCCGGAAAATCACATCCACATCTCGCTTGTCGGCCTCGGCGACCATGAGGAATATCCGCAAGAGCTGGCAGAGGCCGCCTGTCATATCGGATCGATGATCGTTGCGAAGCCCTTCGAGGTGTCGTTCGATCGCCTGTCGGCTTTTGGCGGTGGTGCACTGGTCCTGCGCGGCAGCGATGGCAATCCGTCGCTGCAGAAGTTCTGGCGTGACCTGACGGCGGTGATCTCGGACAGCCCGCTAAAACCCTTTCTCACCAGGTCCATCGAACCGCATGTTACATTGCTTCGTGATGAAGTGGGCGTCCCCAGCATTCGCGAGCGGTCGATCGACCCGATCGGCTGGACTGTCCGGGATTTTGTGCTGATCCACAGTCTCATTGGGAAGGGCGCCTACAAGCAGCCCGGACGTTGGCGGCTGACCGGCCAGGACGATGCACTGCCCGCCATGTGAGAGCCTGCATCGTCCTCGCATAGTCCGCGCGGTCCATCATCCTGACATGGCATGTCAGCTACCAGACGGCACGACGATGGCAGGCCGCCAACCTTTCCCTATTTGCAATGCGTCTGAACAGGAGGAACACATGACCAACACGGAAATTGCCAAGGATTTCACGGAGCTTCTCAAGCGCGGTGACTACGAAAGTGCTGCCGAGAAATACAATGCCGACGACATCGTCAGCTATGAGGCCATGGAGGGGCCGATGGCCGTCTGCCGCGGCAAGGACGCCGTCAAGCAGAAAGGCCAGTGGTGGCAGGAAAACAACGAAGTCCATGGCGGCTCGGTCGAGGGCCCTTATGTCAACGGCGACCAGTTCGCCGTACGCTTTACATTTGACATAACGCCCAAGGCCACGGGCCAGCGTGTCACCATGGACGAGGTTGGCCTGTACACGGTCAAGAACGGCAAGATTGCCGAAGAGCGCTTCTATTATTGAGACGGGTTTTCGGCTGTCGGCACATTTCGCCGCATCCTGAGCGGCCAGGATCATGTCCTGGCCGCTATCCGACCTGATGCACATCGTCGTCACGGATGGGCGACCGCGCGCCCGCTAGTGAATAAACTTACTCTTCGATGGTTCTGCCGGGCCGCTGGCAAAGCGCGCCGGGGCTGCTTAATCTGCGGCCAGATTCGAAGTCCGGAAGGCACCTGTTTTGACGATCACCATGTACGGCATCACCACCTGCGACACGATCAGGAAGGCCCGCGTCTGGCTGGAGGGCCACGACGTGCCTTACCGGTTCCACGACTATCGGGCGGAAGGCATCGAGGCGGGCAGGCTGGATGGCTGGGTCCGCAAGGTCGGCTGGGAAAAGCTGCTCAATAAGGGCAGCACCACGTTCCGCGAGTTGCCGGACAAGGATAAGCAGGGCCTGGATGAAAAGAAGGCCAAGGCACTGATGCTGGCCAAGCCGACGATGATCAAACGGCCTGTGCTCGAGGTTGGCGACCGCATCCTGGTCGGGTTCAAGCCGGATGTTTATGAGGCGGCGGTGGTCGGGAAGTAGGGCGCGGTACACTCTCAGTTCGTCATCCTAGGGCGGAGCAGGGAGCGAAGCGACGCGGCGCAGACCCTAGGATCCATGCCGTGACTTTTGGGCGTCGCAGCCGTGCTGATTCTGCTCCGTTGCATTTCCGGACGGACGTCACGGCATGGATCCTCGGGTCAAGCCCGAGGATGACTAAGGGACAGGTCACTGTCCTCTCAGATACCCCGCCAGTGCCACGGCATTGTTGTGCGCCTCGTCATGGGCGCCGTAGAGCAGCGTCACCTTGCCGTCGCGGAGCAGGGCGCGCAGTTGCGCCACGGCCTCGCCATTGCCTTCCAGTTCGGCACGATACCGCTTCTGGAACTCGGCCCATCGTTCGGGCTCGTGCCCGAACCACTTGCGCAAGTCGGTGCTCGGCGCGATGTCCTTCAGCCATAGCGCCAGCGCGGCATGCTCCTTGCTGACGCCACGTGGCCAGACACGATCGACCAGGACCCGCTGCCCGTCATCGGGCGAGGGTGGTTCATACACCCGTTTGACCGCGATCTCGAAGGCCATCCGCTCTCCTTCGTGCGCTCCCGTCAGGCCCACTCGCCCTTGCGCATGACCGGCACGCGACTGCCGTCCCTGCCGACGCCGTCGATGTCGATCTTGTCCGAGCCGATCATCCAGTCGATGTGGATGAAGCTCTTGTTGCCACCGCGCTCCGCGATCTCGGCCTGGCTGAGCGAGGCGCCGTCGACGAAGCACTTCGAATAGCACTGGCCGAGCGCGATGTGGCAGGCGGCGTTTTCGTCGAACAGCGTGTTGAAGAACAACAGGCCGCTCGCCGAGATCGGCGAGGAATGCGGCACCAGCGCCACTTCGCCAAGCCGGCGTGCGCCCTCGTCGGTGTCCAGCACTTTCTTCAGCACGTCCTCGCCCTTCGAAGCCTTCGCCTCGACGATCCTGCCGCCCTCGAAACGCACCGAGATCTCGTCGATCAGCGTGCCCTGGTAGGAGAGCGGCTTGGTCGATGAAACATGGCCTTCAACCCGCCGCGCATGCGGCGTGGTGAAGACCTCCTCGGTCGGGATGTTGGGATTGCAGGTGACGCCGTTCTTGGCGGTGGAGGCGCCGCCCATCCACTCATGGCCGTCGGCCAGCCCGACCGTCAGGTCGGTGCCCGGCCCGGTGAAATGAAGCGCATGGAAAGCATGGCCGTTGAGCCATTCGGTGCGGCTGCGAAGGGCGGCATTGTGCGCCTTCCAGTTGCCGATCGGATCTTCCACGTCCACCCGCGAGGCGGCAAAGATGGCGTCGGCGAGCTTGGCCACCGCAACGTCGTCGGCATCATCGGGGAAGACCTGCTTGGCCCAGGCGAGATCGGGATAGGCGACGATGTTCCAGTTGATGTCGAAGCCGGTGATCTTTTCCAGCGCCGGCTGGTAGGCCATCGAATTGGCCTTGTTGGCGCGCGCCACGTTCGCCGGGTCCTGCGCCGACAGGAGCGAAGGATCTTCGCCGCGCACGGCAAGTCGCGCCGCATTGTTGGAGAAGGCTTTGGCCATGCCTTCATAGAGCCAGCCGGCGGCGCGGTCGAAGCCGGCGTCCGCGCCATAACGAAAGCGCGCCAGCGTGATCTCGTCATCGTTGAAGATCGGCGTCACCAGCCCCGCGCCGGCCTTGTAGGCATGCTCGACGATGCGCCGGGTCAGCGGCAGCGCGGCGATGGAGGAGGTCAGCACCAGGTCCTGCCCGGGCTGCAATTGCAGCCCCACTTTGATGGCGACTTCGGCCAGCCTGTCGAGCTTCACCGGGTCGATCGTTGCGGAAACGCCGCGCGAATGTGTGGTCATGATCCTGCCTGCCGTAGTTTGATGTCGGACTCTACATAGACCGGCGCCACGGTGCTTTCCACCGTGATCGCATCGGTCGTGCCCGTCTTCGCGGAGCCGAACCGCGCCATCGTCGCCTCGATCTCTTCCCTGATCCAGAGCTTGAAATCCCGGACCTTGCGGCTTTCGGCCTTGGCGGCGGAGGTCACCAGCCAATAGCCAAGCCCGCTCTGGGCGCGGATCCCGAACGGCGCGACGAGCCGCCCGTCCGCCAGCGCGTCGGCGGCGAGCAACTGCCAGCCCAGCATCACGCCATGGCCGGCAATCGCCGATTCCAGGCAAAGCATCGGATCGGTGAAGCGCGCGCCCTTCAGGAAGGTGACGGGTTCGACACCGGCTGCGGCGAACCAGCTTTCCCAGTTGATCATCGCCCGTTCGTCGGTGATCGCGCAGGTCTGGGCAAGGTCTTCGATCGCTTTCAGTTTCTTCGCTATCGAGGGCGCGCAGACCGGGAACACCTCTTGTGCCAAAAGCAACTCCGCCTTGCCGCCCGGCCATGTGCCGTCGCCAAGCCGGATGGCGATATCGATATCGGAATGGTCGAGGTCGGCCAGCCGCACCGAGGCGTCGATGCGCAACAGCACGTTGGGATGCCGGGTGAAGTGATGCGACAGCCGCGGCAGCAGCCATTTCGAGGCGAATGCCGGCGCCACGGAAACCACCAGCGTGCATTGTCGCGCCTCGTCGGCCAGCGCCACGGCCTGGGTGAGCTCGCGGAAACCCGCGCCGAGGCGCATCGCGAACATGGCGCCGAATTCGGTCAGGACCAGCCCCTTGGTCGTTCGCTCGAACACGGCCTGGCCGAGCTGCTGCTCCACGCGCTTTATCTGCTGGCTAACGGCGCTGGCCGAAACGTTGAGTTCGCCGGCGGCCGCGGCGAGCGAGCCGAGACGGGCGACGGTCTCCACGGCGCGAAGGCCGTTGAGGTGGACGCGGTTGAGCATGGCCATTGAGTTTTTCTAAACCAGCGGGGCTGAAATCTCAATTGAAAGTGATGCCGAAAACGCAGACTTTATTCACGGGACAGGCCTGCGGAGGCTGACATGTTGAGGCTGTTATCGTCGCTCAAGATAGTATTCCCTGTGCACGAGCCGCCATACGGTGGCGAAGCGGTCGCCTGGCTGGCCGATCCGCTTGCGCATCCCGTGCTCGACGCCATGTCGGAGCGTGAGCTCGGCGACATACCGTTCCGGCTGACGGCGCGACGCACCGCCCACGAGACGGCGCAAGCGGGCTGCCGCTGATTGGTGCTGACGGTCCGGCGCCTGGCCCAACGCAAGCACGTTGTGTCGCCGGTCTTCGCACTTATTGTGCACCGCGATGACATCCGCCACCTCAACAGCGCTGCGGTTCGCTTTCGCCGGCATGATCGCCATGGCTGTCGCCATGGGCATTGGTCGTTTCGTCTATACGCCGATCCTGCCCGGCATGATGGAAGAACTCCATCTGTCGGCGGCCGATGCGGGCTGGATCGCGTCGGCCAATTATCTCGGCTACCTCGCCGGCGCCTTTGCCGCGGCGGGCGGCTGGGCGCATGGGCGCGAGCGCCTGCTGATGCTGGCCGGCCTCGGCGCCAGCGCCTTGCTTGCCGCGCTGATGGGGCTGTCGGATACGATCGCCGCGTTTCTCGTCATCCGCTTTCTTGCAGGCCTGGCCAGCGCCTTTGTCATGGTGTTCCTGGCCAGCATTGTTTTCAGCCATCTTGCTGCGGCCGGCCGCAGCGATCTGCAGGCGTGGCATTTCGGCGGCGTCGGCCTCGGCATCGCCCTGTCCTCGGTGCTGATGGCGGCCCTGGTCAGCGAACATGCCGGCTGGGCGGCGGGCTGGCTGTGGTCGGCGGCGATCTCGGCTTGTGGCTTCGTCGTCGTGGCGCTGTTGGTGGACAGCGGTCCGCTGGCCAGCGGCGATACCGGCCGCGAGCCGGCGCTGCCAAAAGACCGCTCGCTGACCAAGGTGATCGTCGCTTACGGCTTGTTCGGCTTCGGCTACGTGGTAACGGCGACCTTTCTTGTCGCCATTGTCCGGCAAGGCGGCGGCGGACGCGTGTTCGAGGCGGTGGTCTGGATGGTCACCGGTCTTGCCGGCTTTCCCTCGGTCTGGCTCTGGCAGAAGATATCGGCACGGATCGGCCTTTACGCGACCTATGCGCTGGGATGTTTCGTCGAGGTCGTCGGCATTGTCGCAAGCGTCGCGGTGGGCGGGCGCACCGGGCCGCTGCTCGGCGGGCTGCTCGTTGGCGGCACGTTCATTGCCATCACCGCGATCGGCCTGCAGACCGCGCGGCAACTGGCGCCACAAGCTCCCCGGCGGACCTTCGCCTTGATGACGGCTTCGTTCGGTCTTGGCCAGATCATCGGCCCGATTGCCGCCGGGCTCCTGGCGCAGGCGTCGGGCGATTTCTTCCTTGCCTCGATCGCCGCCGCGGCCGTTCTGGTCGCCTCCGGCGTCATCACATGGTCGGCCGCGCCAAAATCGCCATGATTGTGGGTTTGCTCGGTGCCGGGCATCGGGCATGGGCATTTTCTTTCCCCCTAATGTGTGACTTTATGCCTGCTGAACCCAGCTGATTTGCGCAAAAATCGAGGAATTCGCCACAGTGTTCGTATCCTTCTTCCCGCAGCCGAAGCTGTTTTTCTCTTCGGCCGCCGTCTGGAGCCTTGCGGCAATCCTGTTCTGGTTTTTCGGGGGTGAGCAACTGGGCGCCGTCTTCGGCCTGCCGCCGGCAGCAGCCGGTGCACCGCCCATTATCGGCATCGCCGTCCTCGTCTCGAAGCCGTTTCTCTGGTTCTACATCTACTTCGCGTTCTGCGTGGTCGCTTTCTATGCGTTCTGGAGCTGGTATTCGCCGCATCCGTGGCAACGCTGGTCGATCCTGATGACGGCGGTCATCCTGTTCTTCATCTATTTCAATGTGCAGGTCAGCGTCGCCGTCAACGCCTGGTACGGGCCCTTCTTCGACTATGTGCAGGGGCTGATGTCGGGCACCGGAAAATCGACCAACGCCGAATTCTACATTGGGCTGGCCGATTTCTCGTGGCTTGCGCTGGTAGGCATGAACGTGCAGGTGGTCAACGCCTTCATCGTCAGCCACTGGATCTTCCGCTGGCGCACGGCGATGAACAACTATTTCGTCGAGAACTGGGGCAGGCTGCGCCACATCGAGGGCGCCTCGCAACGTATCCAGGAGGACACGATGCGGTTTTCCCAGATCATGGAAGATCTGGGTTCCAGCTTCGTCCAGTCGATCATGACGCTGATCGCCTTCCTGCCGGTCATGATCCAGTTGCAGGCCCATATAACCGAGTTGCCGATCATCGGCGCGATCCCCCAGCCATTGGTGGTCGCGGCACTGGCCTGGTGTCTGTTCGGAACGATTTCGGTCATGATCGCCGGCATGAAGCTTCCAGGGCTGCAGTTCCGCAACCAGCGCGTGGAGGCGGCCTACCGCAAGGAGCTCGTTTACGGCGAGGATCATGCCGACCGGGCCCAGCCCGCCACCACCGCCGCGCTGTTCGCCAATGTTCGCCACAATTATTTCCGGCTGTATTTCCACTACATCTATTTCAATGTCGTCCGGTACACCTACCTGCAGGCCGACAATATTTTCTCGCTGCTGATCCTCGGGCCGTCGCTGGTCGCCCACAAGATAACGTTCGGCGCGCTGAACCAGATCTCGAATGCATTCGGCAAGGTGACGGGTTCCTTGCAGTTCCTGCTCACCTCCTGGTCGACCATCGTCGAACTGCAATCGGTGCATAAGCGCCTGCGAGCCTTCGAGGCGACGCTGCAGGGCGAGCCGCTGCCGGAAATCGACCAGCGCTATCTGGCGCGGCAAGGCGCCGAGGATCCCGCTTAAGTCAGGAAAGACCTGGGTGCGAAACGGGTCGGCGGCTCAGCCGCCGACGGAAGCCTGCTTCTGGCCAGCACCCTGCCGCGATATGTAATCGCGAAAACTGATGCATTCGACGTCTGATTTGACGCAGACCTCGCCGGCAAAACGCTCCAGCGCGTTCCAGTAGGCGCCGTCATTCATCAGCGCGAAATGGAAGCCGAGTTGCAGCGGAACGCGCTTGCCCCGGTATTGATCCTCGAAGGCGGCGCGGAAAGCCTGGTAGGTGCGGTCCGCGAACTCGCCTGCCTTGCTCGGCCGCTCGAAGCCGCCGGAATGCCTGACATAGAGATTGTAGTCCATGGCGATCACCGGCCGCGATTTCGGTCCTTCCGGGATCTGCGGCAGTGAAAAGCGCGCGAGGCCGGCGGTGGTCGGCGGCTGGACCGGGCCGCGCGAGACGCCGCTGGCGTCGAACCGGTAACCGGCGGCGGGCAGCGCCTCGTAGAGCGCCTTGCTCGTCGACAGATAGGGCGCGCGGAAGCCAACCACCGCATGCCGCGCGAAATCGCGCCAGCCGGTCGGCTCGGGCTCGATGCCGTTGATCGCATAGGCGTTTTCGAGGATGTGCTCGAACGAGGCGAACTCCTTCAGCCAGTCGGCCTTGCTCCAGTCCTTGCCGTCGAAATGGCCGCAGCCATGACTGGCGATGTCATGGCCTTCCGATGCCGCAAGCCCGATCTGCTCCAGCCGCTGGCTCACTTCCTGCGTCGAGGCGGCGAAGCCGATGTTGGATTTGCCCGATGTCTTGCCCGGCGCGGTGTATTGGCTGCGCGTTTCGGGTGACAGCAGGAAGACACAGGAGAGGAAATAGGTGAAATGCGCTCCGGTGCGCTTCGCCAGCGCCCGGCTGCGCTTCCATTGCGAGATGTCGCGGGCGCTGTCGAAGGAGATGATGACGACCTGCTTCGGTCTTGCCGGCAAAGGCGCCCGCGAGCCGGGTGGATCGGCGAAAGCCGCACCGGCCGTGGCGAGCGAAGCGAGACAGAACGCGGCAACGCGAGACGAAAAGGATATTGGCAACAGCTACTGACCCCGGGCGGTTTTGGCCCCGCTATAGCGCAAATGTGGCGTGGGTGCGGTGGCCTTTTCGTCCGTTTGCCCCGCGAATAGGTGATTTTCCGGTCGAACCCCTTCCATGCCGACAAAATTTCGCTAAAACGCGGGCTCGCGAACGCTCCGGCCCGGGGCAGGAATGGTTTTATTGATGTCCGACGACAGTTTTATCCGTGAAGTCAATGACGAGATCCGTCGCGAACAGGCGCAGAAGCTGTGGGACCGTTTCGGCCCGGCCCTGCTTGTGGTCGCGGTGCTGGTCGTGCTCGGCACCGCCGCCTTCGTCGGCTACCGCTACTGGGACGAGACCCGCGCCAACCGTTCGGGCGATGCCTTCTCGCAAGCGTTGAAGCTGGCCAATGACGGCAAGAACGACGAGGCGCTGGCCGCGCTCGATCAATTGGAGAAGGATGGCTACGGCGCCTATCCGCTGCTCGCCCGCATGCGCGCGGCCACCGTCAAGGCCGACAAGGGCGACGTCGACGCAGCCGTCAAGGATTTCGACGAGGTGGCGGCCGACGCCGCCATTCCCCAGGGCATTCGCGACATGGCGCGGTTGAGGGCGGCGCTGCTGCTGGTCGATCACGGCTCCTTCGCCGATGTGTCGAGCCGCGTCGAGGCCCTGACCTCGGACACCAACACGCTGCGCCACACCGCGCGCGAGGCGCTCGGGCTGGCCGCCTGGAAGGAAGGCAAGACCCAGGATGCGCTGAAGCTGTTCGACCAGATCGCCGCCGATGACGGTGCCCCGCGCAACACCCGCGAACGGGCGACCCTGATGTCCGAGCTGATCCGCGGCTCGGGCAGTGCGTCGTGACATATGAGCTTCAAAGTCGCCATCATCGGCCGGCCTAACGTCGGCAAATCGACTCTTTTCAATCGGCTGGTGGGAAGGAAGCTGGCGCTTGTCGATGACACGCCGGGCGTCACCCGCGACCGCCGCGTCCATGCGGCAAAGCTTTACGACCTGCATTTCGACGTCATCGACACTGCGGGTTTCGAGGACGCCGCCGCCTCGACGCTGCCCGGCCGCATGCGTGCGCAGACCGAGATCGCTATCCGTGAGGCCGACCTGATCTTCTTCACCGTCGACGCCAAATCCGGCCTGTTGCCGGACGACCGGACCTTTGCCGAGATCGTGCGCAAATCCGGCAAGCCGGTCGTGCTGGTCGCCAACAAGGCCGAGGCGAAGGGCGCGCAGGGCGGCATGCTGGAGGCCTGGGAGCTCGGGCTTGGCGAGCCGGTTCCGGTCTCGGCCGAACACGGCCAAGGCATGCCCGACCTGCGCGACGCGGTGATCGCCGCACTTGGCGAGGCGAGAGCCTTTGGCGAAGATGAGGACGACGACGAGGAGATCGCCTCCAGCGAGGTGCTGATCGGCGAGGATATCGCCGATCCCGACGCCGACGAGGTGCCGGCCTATGACGACACCAAGCCGATGCGCATTGCCGTCGTCGGCCGCCCCAATGCCGGCAAGTCGACGCTGATCAACGCACTGATCGGCGAGGAGCGGCTTTTGACCGGACCGGAAGCCGGCATCACCCGCGATTCCATCTCGGTCGATTGGGACTGGCGCGGCCGCCGTATAAAATTGTTCGACACCGCCGGCATGCGCCGCAAGGCCAGGATCCATGAAAAGCTCGAGGTCATGTCGGTGCAGGATGGCCTGCGCGCCATCCGCTTCGCCGAGATCGTCATCATCGTGCTCGACGCCACCATCCCTTTCGAGAAGCAGGATCTCCAGATCGCCGACCTGATCATCCGCGAGGGCCGCGCGCCGGTGATCGCCTTCAACAAATGGGACCTGATCGACAATCCGCAGGAACTCTTGGCCGAACTGCGCGAAAAGACCGAACGGCTTTTGCCGCAGGCGCGCGGCATGCAGGCGGTGACGGTTTCGGCCGAGACCGGACGGGGCCTCGACAAGCTCATGGAAGCCGTCATCCGCACGCACAAGGTCTGGAACAGCCGCGTCTCGACCGGCAGGCTCAATCGCTGGCTGGAAGGCATTCTTGCGCATCATCCGCCGCCCGCGGTTGCCGGTCGCCGGCTGAAGGTCAAATATGTCACGCAGGCCAAGACGCGCCCGCCGGGCTTCGTCGTCTCGTGCTCGCGCCCGGATGCGATGCCGCAATCCTATGTCCGCTATCTCACCAACAGCCTGCGCGAAGCCTTCGACATGCCGGGCGTACCGATCCGCATGGCGTTGAGGACTTCGGACAATCCCTTTGCCGGCAGGGCCAAGAAGCGCTGACGTCCGGGGGAAGGGTGCCAACCCTTCGACGCGGTGTAGACCCTGGAATGACGAAGAGGGGTTGCGACCAGGGCCTAGGCGACCTTCAGCAGGTTCTCATCCGTCCGCGCGCCCTCCGGTAGTGCCTGCCGCGCCGCTTCCAGCAGGATATCGGCGAGGCGGGCGGCCACCGGTTCGGGTTCGGCATCCCTGCGGTGCAGGAACAGCGTCATCCTGGGCAGCGCCGGCAGACCGGCAATCTCCGGCGTCATCGCGCTGACGCTGGCCGGCAGGCCGATGTCGGTGCGGATCGTCAGCCCGAGCCCGGCTGCAACAGCCGCCCAGATGCCACCAAGGCTCGGGCTGGAGAAGGCCATGCGCCAGGGCAGGCCGGCGCGGTCGAGCGTTTCGGTTGCGACCGTGCGCAACAGGCAAGGTGCTTCCAGCGCCACCAGCGGCAGCGGCTCGCCATGGCGCAGGCTGGTCTCGATGCGCTTTGCCGGGCCGATCCAGCGCATCTGCACGTCGGCGACATGCTGGCTGTATGGCAGCGTCGCGCCGCTGTGCCAGGCAAGTGCGATGTCCAGGCTGCCCGAGATGATCCGCTCCGCGAGCTCATGGCTGCGCGCGATGCGGGCCTCGATCTTGACTTTGGGATGGGCACGGGCGAAGCGGCCGAGCACGTCAGGTAGCACCGCCTCGCCAAAATCCTCCTGCAGGCCGAGCCGCACCCAGCCTTCCAGCTCGACATCATGGATGGCGGCGGCCGCCTCGTCATTGAGCTCGACCAGCCGCCGCGCATAGCCGAGCATGGTCTCGCCAGCTTCCGTCAGTGCCAGCCCGCGTCCCGACTTGCGGAAGATAGGCGTCGCCGCCTGCTCCTCCAGTTTCTTCAACTGCGCGCTGACCGCCGAGGTCGAGCGGCCAAGCCGGTCGGCCGCCTTGGCGAAGCTGCCAAGCTCCATTCCGGTGACGAAGCTTCTGAGGACGTCGAGGTCGAATGTCACGCGTCGCATGATAATCCCGTTTTTTAGGATTGTGCGTCAAAAACTTCCTGATTTTATGGACAAAGCTATGGCGATAGACATGCGCCGTCAAGGCCGGTCACCGGGCTGCAAACGGGAATGAAACCATGTCCGCCATCGTCACCCGCACCGATTGTCAGTCGACGCCACGGGCCGAAGGCTCCGGCTCCAGGACCTTCACGCCCAATCACCGCTGGAAGGTGCTGGGCATCGGCGTCGCCGCCAATGCCGGTTTTTCCGCTACTTTCTCCGGCATACCGGCAACCGCGGTGCTGATGCGGCAGGGCTATCATCTCGGCAATGCTCAGCTCGGCCTGGCGCTTGGCCTTCTCGGTCTGGGCGTTGCGCTCAGCGAACTGCCCTGGGGCCTGCTCACCGATCGCTGGGGCGATCGCCGTGTGCTTTTGACCGGGCTCGGCGCCACGGCGGCATGGCTGTTCCTGATGGCGTTGCTTGTCGTTCCATCCCCGTCCGGCGTGCCGGGCGTTCATGTCCTGGCCGCCGCCTTGCTCGCCACCGGCCTGCTCGGCGGCAGCGTCAACGGTTCGAGCGGCCGCGCCATCATGGGCTGGTTCCGCGAAGGCGAACGCGGATTCGCCATGAGCATCCGGCAGACGGCGGTGCCGCTTGGCGGCGGGCTGGGCGCTCTTGTCCTGCCCTTGCTTGCCGCCACGCATGGCTTCGCGGCGGTCTATGGCCTGCTCGCCGCCTTCTCCGTGATCTCCGCTATCTTCGCCTGGCGCTGGCTGCACGAACCGCCGACACAGGGTTCGGCCGCGCCGACCGTTCTGGCCGGGCCCCGGCCGCTGCGCAATGTCGAGGTCTGGCGCATCGCAGCGGCCATCGGCCTGCTGTGCTTTCCGCAAGTGGCCGTACTCACCTTCGCATCGGTCTTCCTGCACGACTTCGCCGGCATGGGGACCCTGGCCACCAGCGCAAGCCTCGCCGCCGTGCAGGCCGGCGCCATGGCGATGCGCGTCTGGAGCGGGCGCTTCACCGACCGCCACGGTAATCGCAGGCCGTTCCTGCGCCTGTGCAGTGCGCTCAGCGCGCTTGCCTTCACGCTGCTCTGGCTGCTGGTCCTGGCCGGCCCGACCACATCAGGCGGCCAGCCCGTCGCTATGGCCACGCTTCCCGTGATGCTGATTGTCGCAGGCATCCTGGTCTCCACCTGGCATGGCGTCGCCTACACCGAGCTTGCCACGCTTGCCGGCGCCGGCCATGTCGGCACAGCGCTCAGCCTCGCCAACAGCTTCGTTTTCATAGGCTTCTTCCTGGTTCCGGTGGCCATTCCGGGGCTCTTGCATCTCTGGTCCTGGCCCGGCGTCTGGTTGTCGGCTGCGGCGTGCGCGTTGATCGCGTGGCCCATCTTCCTGCGGCCGGCCTCCATGTCCGTCCCGCCGCAAAACCGCCCCACTTCGCAACCACGAGCCTGAGCCGACCGGGAAAACCCGATCGAAGCTGTTAACGTCCCATCAAGGTTAATGCATCATTTTGCTCTCCAGTGGGGTCAGTAGCGTTCCTGGAGAGAGTTCCGTGCATCGACGTGTCTTGACGCGCCTTGTTGCCGTCGCCGGTGAGAAGAAACGCAGCCTCGTGGCACCTTTCATCGTCGGCCTCGGCATCTGGATCGGATTTCCGACGGTTTCCGCCTACCAGGATATGACGAGCCTCGTTTCCGGCCTCGAGGCGCCGACCCGCTGGAATTCCTATGTCGAGAAATCCGTCGCCGGATCGGTCCATGCCGCCGAGATGCCGTTTGTCGACGACGCTGTGACGGGTTCGCTCTCCGGATCGGGGGTGCGCCTGCCCGGCGTCGGCGCCGTCTCCTTTCGCGGCAAGGGCGGCAAGGTCAGCACTACGCCCGATGAGGACCGCATCGTGCGCGCCGACAAGAAGGGCCGCATCGTCCAGATCTCTCCCGTCGCCCCGCCGAAGAACTTCAACGCCGGCTCGATCTTCGAGCGCACCTCATCCCTGCTGCGGCCCAGCATGGACAGCGGCCTGAAGATGGCTTTCGCCAAACCCGAGATCAAAGGCAAGGAAATCCAGATCGCCGCGGCATTCCACGCGCGTGAGGACAAGAAGCCGGATCCCGGCGTGTCGCCCATGCTTGCCGCCCTGGTCAACAACGATCATCCGGATGTGCTGGCGACGGCCTATGCGCAGGCCGCGCCCGATTATGCCAAGGCGTCGCCCTTCGAGGCCCTGCTCCAGGACGAGGAGCCCAACAACGGCCGTTTCATCCCGCCGATGGCCAAGGGCGACCATTCGTGGATCCAGAATCCACTTCCGGCGAGCGTCTTCTCCAAGCCCGAGCAGAAATGCCTGGCCAACGGCATCTATTTCGAGGCGCGGGGCGAATCCGTGCGCGGCCAGGCCGCCGTCGCCCAGGTCATCCTCAACCGTGTCCGCAATCCGGCCTATCCCAATTCGATCTGCGGCGTCGTCTACCAGAACGACAGCTGGTTCAACCGTTGCCAGTTCTCCTTCGCCTGCGACGGCAGGAAGAAGCGCATCGACAACCCGGTCGCCTACAAGACTGCGCAGGACGTCGGCATGGCGGTGACCGCCGGCAAGGTCTTCATTCCCGAAGTCGGATCGTCGACCCACTATTATGCCAATTACGTCCATCCCAACTGGGCGCGCACGATGCAGAAGATGACCAAGATCGGCCTGCATATCTTCTATCGCACCTATGGCGGCGGCTGGAGCTGAACGCCCGATAGGCGTCCATATTTTTGCGCGGCTGCGCGGTCTCTCGAAGAGCCGTCGCGCGGAGGATTCGCGCAAGGCGTCCGCGTCGCCATGGCGGGCACGATGTCGCACCTCTATACTGCATTGATTTCATTGTATAAAATACATGGTAACGAACTTCCGCCCGTGGCTTGACGGGCGCAAACCCTCTAACTATGTTGCCGGCGACTTTAGAAGCGGACGGACGGTGACGGTCTGCCCGGGCAGGGGGGTTGCGATGGCCGATGAAACTGGGCCAGGCGGAACCGGAGAAACCGGCCGCGGCAAGCAGCACGAAGCCGCCATCCGCGACGACGAACTTGAGCGCCGCCGGCGTGAACTTGAAGCATCGCTTGCGACAAGACGGCCGGACCGGCTCGAGGGGAAAGACGCGAAACCAGTGACCGGATACGGTCAGGCACTCAAGCTGTCCAGCGAGTTCATCGCCGGGGTGGTGGTCGGTGCCGGCATCGGCTGGATCATCGACCGTCTGGCGGGGACATCGCCATGGGGTCTGATCGTGTTTCTGCTGCTTGGTTTTGGCGCGGGCGTGCTCAATGTCATGCGTTCGGCAGGCGTTGTGGCGGAATTCGGACAGGGCGACAAATCGCGCTCTGGCCGCGACGACAGCAAGTGACCGCCCTTCAGGCGGCATTTGGAAATAGCCGCCTTTCGACGGGCGGCATGGTAACAAGGCCGCATGCGGCACTGACGGGGTTTGAACGTGGCAGCTGACAAGGTCGATCCGATCCACCAGTTCCATATCAACAAGCTGATACCGATCGATATCGGCGGCTACGACTTGTCCTTTACCAATTCGGCGCTGTTCATGGTCGCGACCGTGGTTGTCGCCGCGGCATTCCTGTTTCTGACGACGTCGAGCCGCAGCCTCGTTCCCGGCCGGCTGCAATCGATCTCCGAAATGGCCTATGAATTCGTCGGCAACATGTTGCGCGACGCCGCCGGCACGCAGGGCATGAAGTTCTTTCCCTTCGTGTTTTCCCTGTTCATGTTCGTGCTGGTCGCCAACCTGCTTGGCCTGTTCCCCTATTTCTTCACCGTCACCAGCCACATCATCGTCACCTTCGGCCTCGCCGTCTTGGTTATCGGCACCGTGATCGTCTACGGTTTCGGCAAGCACGGCCTTGGTTTCCTCAAGCTGTTCGTGCCGCAAGGCGTGCCGGTGTTCCTGCTGCCGCTGGTGGTGCTGATCGAAGTGATCTCCTTCGTCTCGCGCCCTGTCAGCCTCTCGGTTCGTCTGTTCGCCAACATGCTCGCCGGGCACATCACGCTGAAGGTCTTCTCCGGCTTCGTCGTCAGCCTCTCGGCGCTGGGCGCGGTCGGCGTCGCTGGCTCGGTGCTGCCGCTGGCGATGGCCGTGGCGTTGACCGCGCTCGAACTGCTGGTCGCCTTCCTTCAGGCCTATGTGTTCGCGGTGCTGACCTGCATGTATCTCAACGACGCCCTGCACCCGGGGCACTGATAAAAAATTTCCGGCGCAAGAGTTTTCAACATTGCCGCCGGAATGGAATCGCAACGGAATTTCAGATCCAAAGGAGTTGAACAAATGGACGTAGAAGCAGCAAAGTACATCGGCGCCGGCATCGCTTGCCTCGGCATGGGCGGCGCGGGCATTGGCCTCGGCAACATCTTCGGCAGCTATCTCTCGGGCGCGCTGCGCAACCCGTCGGCCGCCGATGGCCAGTTCGGCCGTCTGATCTTCGGCTTCGCCGTGACCGAAGCTCTGGGCATCTTCTCGCTTCTCATCGCGCTGCTGGCCCTGTTCGGCTGAGCCCCTGTTTGGCTGAGCCGCTATTTGGCTAAGCTATGGGAAGATTGGACAGGCCGGCCGCGAGAGCGGCGGGTCTGATATCAGGGGATAGTCCATGTTCGTGACATCTGCCTTTGCGCAAGAGTCCGCGCCTGCCACCGAGGCTGGCCACGCTGCGACGGAAGGCGACACGCATTCCGGCACCAGCGTGCCTGCCGAAGCTCATGGCATGTTTCCGCCATTCGATCCGGCGACGTTTCCGTCGCAGCTTCTTTGGCTGGCGATCACGTTCGGGCTCTTCTACCTCTTCCTGAAGAGGGTGGTGGTGCCGCGCGTCGGCGGCATCATCGATGTCCGCAACGACCGTATCAGCCAGGATCTCGATCAGGCCGCGAAGTTGAAGGGCGAGGCCGACGCCGCCGTTGCTGCTTACGAGCAGGAGCTGGCGGAAGCCAAGAAGAACGCCAACGCCATCGGCCAGCAGGCCAATGACGCGGCCAAGGCGGAAGCCGAGACCGCGCGCAAGAAGATCGAGGCCGCGCTCGACGAGAAGCTCGGCGAGGCCGAGGCGCGCATCTCTTCCATCAAGGCCAACGCCATGAAGGAAGTCGGCAGCATCGCCGAGGACACTGCCTCGGCGATCGTCGAGGCGCTGGTCGGCGGCAAGGCCAGCAAGGCCGAGATCGCGGCCGCGGTCAAGTCCGTGGCCGGGTGAGGAGCGCATCATGGACGCCACATCTCTTGCAACGCTCTGGGCCACGATCGCCCTGGTCATCTTTTTGGGTATCGCCATCTACATCAAGGTGCCCCGCCTGATCGCCAAGGCGCTCGATGCCCGCGCCGCCAGGATCAGCAGCGAGCTTGACGAGGCGCGCAGGCTGCGCGAGGAGGCCCAGCAGTTGCTTGGCCAATACCAGCGCAAGCGCAAGGAAGCCGAGCAGGAGGCCGCAGACATCGTCGCCGCGGCCAAGCGCGAAGCCGAACTGCTCGCCGCCGAGGCGCACAAGAAGACCGAGGACTACGTCGCGCGGCGCACCGCTCTTGCCGAACAGAAGATCGGCCAGGCCGAGCGCGAGGCGATCGGCGAAGTGCGCGCCAGCGCCGTCGACATCGCCGTCGAAGCCGCTCGCACGCTGCTCGCCGGCAAGATCGACGCCAAGGCAGGAGCCGACCTGTTCAAGACCTCGCTCGCCGATGTGAAGGCGAAGCTGAACTGAGTTGATCGCATCGAACAATCAAAGGCTGCCTGGGAAACCCGGCGGCTTTTTTGTTGGCTGGGATAATCTCCCCCCTCGAGGGGGAGATGTCGCCGAAGGCGACAGAGGGAGTCGGTACGTCCTGGCGCGACCTTCTGTCCGGCGAAAGAGCAGGTCGGCGCTTCACGCGCGGCGACCCCCTCTGGCCTGTCGGCCATCTCGCCCCTCCAGGGTTTCTCGTGGGGGGAGATATGCGCTCGGCTGCTTTCGCCCTAATCCAGCCCGGCGAAGCTCTCTTCTTCCACCACCTCGGCACCTTCAAGCCTGAATGGCGCGAACGACACGCGGTGCAGCCGCGCCACCGGCCCGTGCGTCTCGATCGCGGTGCGATGGCGGACCGTGGCATAGCCCATATGCACTTCGAAGCCGTAGTGCTGGTGATGGCTGCCGCAGCCGCACATCATGCGGTCGCGCATCACCTTGGCGACGATCGAGGCGGCGGCGATGGATTGCGAGCGCTGGTCGCCCTTGATCAGCGCGCGCCCCGTGCAAGGCAGGCCCGGCGGCACGTCGCGCCCATCGGCAAGCGCGAGCTTCGGCTGCACCGGCAGGCCGGCGACCGCACGGCGCATCGCCTCCAGGCTCGCCTTGAGGATGTTGCTGCCGTCAATGCCCTCGGCGCTGACCGAGGCCATCGACACGCCGAGCGCGGAGCCGATGATGCGCACGAACAGCGCCTCGCGTTGCAAATGGCTGAGCCGTTTGGAATCGTCGAGGCCGTCAGGGATGTTGGCAGGGTCGAGCACGACCGCAGCCGCCACCACCGGTCCGGCCAGCGGGCCGCGTCCGGCCTCGTCCATCCCCGCGACCGGCCACAGGCCTTCGGCCATCGCCTTCGTCTCGAAGGAGAAATCGGGTTTCTCGACGATTTCGAAGAGAGGCGGAGAATCAGAACGCGCGCGAGCCATGTTGCGGCGAGGTTCGCATCGGCTCTGATTCTCCGCAAGTCCCTCCGGGTCGGGTGGGGCGCCGGACCGGGAGGGCACCGTCTGCAGGCCGGGGCAGGCCGGACGGGATTTTTTCGCCACGGCGGCAAACAGCCGCGGTCGTTCAAAGCAGCATCAACTGCTCCTGGTCCTTGCCGGCGGCGACGAACTGGTCGGTCCGCAGCGTGCGCCGCTCGGCATTGAGACCGAGCCGCTTGGCGGTGATTTCGAAGCGCCGGCCGATCTGCCAGGCGTAAGGACCCGCGCCCTTCATGCGCTTGCCCCATTCCGAATCGTAATCCTTGCCCTCGCGCATCGAGCGGATCAGCGACATCACATGGCGATAGCGGTCGGGATAGTGGCGCAGCAGCCAGTCCTTGAAGATCGGGCTGACCTCGAGCGGCAGACGCAGCACGACATAGCCCGCCTCGCGTGCGCCGGCATGGTGCGCCGAATCGAGGATGCGTTCCATCTCCTGGTCGGTCAGCCCGGGGATGATCGGCGCCACCATGACCGAAGCAGGGATGCCGGCATCCGCAAGCTGCCTGATCGCCTCCAGCCGCTTGGCCGGCGTCGAGGCGCGTGGCTCCATGGTGCGCGCCAGCATGCGGTCGAGCGTCGTCACCGACAACGCCACCTTGGCGAGGCCCCGTTCGGCCATGCGTGACAAGATGTCGATATCGCGCGTCACCAGAGCGGATTTGGTGACGATGCCGACCGGGTGGCCGCGCGCCTCCAGCACTTCGAGGATCTCGCGCATGATCCGGTACTGCTTCTCGATCGGCTGGTAGGGATCGGTATTGGTGCCGATGGCGATGGTTCGCGGCTGGTAACCGTCCTTCGACAGTTCCTTGTCGAGCAGGCGCGCCGCGTCGGGCTTGGCGAACAGTTTGGATTCGAAATCCAGCCCCGGCGACAGGCCCATGAAACTGTGCGTCGGCCGCGCAAAGCAATAGACGCAGCCATGCTCGCAGCCGCGATAGGGATTGATCGAGCGGTCGAAGGAGATGTCGGGCGATTCATTGCGGGTGATGATGGTACGCGGCTTCTCGACCTGCACCTCGGTCTTGAAGGGAGGCAGTTCCTCCAGCGAGTTCCAGCCATCGTCGAAGACATGCCGGCTGACCGGCTCGAACCGGCCGGACGGGTTGATGCCTGCCGACCGGCCGCGGTTGCGGTCCGGACGCACGCGCATGCCGCTCTGCTCGATCATAGCATTGGCCATTTCGGCTCGTCCTGCTCCGAAGGCGGCAATGTCGGCGCGCATGATCGGTTCCATCTTCGCCCGCTCCCAGGGACTGTCCATGTTGTTTCGAATCGCTCTGCTCATGAATTTAATCCTATTTGCCGAACGAGAACAAAGCAAGAACTTTCTATGGTGCGCCGCAAAAACTGGCGCTGCGTTCCGCTTTCCGCTATTCGGCAAATGATGCTCACCGTTCTCATAGAGACCCACAATGACGAGGAGGGCCTCGCTCGCACCCTGGCGACGCTGATCGGCGGCGCGGTCGAGGGCGTGGTGCGCGAGGTCATCGTCTGCGACACCGGTTCCACCGACCAGACCCATCGCGTCGCCGAGCATGCCGGGTGCCAGTATGCGACCGACGGCGTCGCGGCGGCCATCCGGCACGCGAAAGGCGATTGGCTGTTGCTGCTGGAACCGGGCGCGCGGCTGGTCGACGGGTGGATCGACGAGGTCGTTGCGCATACAGCGAGGCAAACCATGGCGGCGCGGTTTTCACGCACACGCGCCGGCCGCGCGCCATTCCTGGCCCGTATCTTCTCGGGAAACCGTGCCTTGGCCGACGGGCTGCTGATCAGCAAGCGCCAGGCCACATCCTTGTCGAAAAAAGCCGGCAGCGCCGAGGCCCTCGCACGCGGCCTGGCGACCAAGCGGCTGGATGCCGAAATCTGGGCCGCTCCGGCAAAACAAGAGCACCGCCTGTCCAAATGATTTTGCAGCTGCTCTGTCTACGTGCGTTGCACATGTGACGCGCAGCCAGTTTCCGATCACGCGGGTGGCGGCGCGCCGGCCGCGGCTGATGATGGAAGTGGTTTCGGTGTCTCGCGGTCCTCGCGCCGGCGCTTCCACGGCGAGCCGGTCATTCGCTAAAACGCATCTCGACAGGCATCCAGCGAAGACGACGTCTGGCTTGACGCTGTGCCTTGCTTTCCGCGTCGTAGTCGACCGGGATCGGTTCCTGACTGAACGACCTTTGATCGTCCAGGGCGTTGATGATGACGATTGCCCTGGCATCGTCCTCTCCGGCGATTGCGGCGGTATAGACACCGCATTCACCGCAGATCAGGTAGTCGGCCGTCCCCAATCCAAAACGGTATTTCTTCAATCGCTGGATGTCCTTGACTGAGATGACCAGCCTGCCGTCCGGATCGGCGACGGCGCGCGAGCCATGCTTGGTACAGAACGAGCACTGGCAGGCGCGAACCTCGATTGTCGATGGATCGAGCTCGGTTGAAAATCGAAGGCGTATGTTGCCGCAATGGCACCCGCCATTATGCACTGTCATCGCGTCCGCCCGTCTTCAACGGCGATGGCCGCCGCCGCGAGACGATACGTCCTGCCGCATCCGGTTTGGAATGGTCTTTCGAAGGCGAAGGCGGTGTTCTGCCTGGCAAACGCGGCGTGAAACCAGCGCCTTGCCTCGGCTTTCACGGAGCCGACATGCCGCGCCGCAGGTGCTCGTCCAGGCGCGGCATGATCTCGACGAAGTTGCAGGGCATGTGCCGGTAGTCGAGCTGCGCCTTCAAGATGCCGTCCCAGGCATCCTTGCAGGCGCCGGGCGAGCCCGGCAGCACAAAGACGAAGGTGGCGTTGACGACGCCGCCGGTCGCCCGGCTCTGGATCGTGGAGGTGCCGATCTTGTCGTAGGAAATGCGGTGGAACACCTCGGAAAAACCATCCATGCGCTTTTCGAAGATCGGCTCCAGCGCGTCCGGCGTCACGTCGCGCCCGGTGAAGCCGGTGCCGCCGGTGGTGATGACCACATCGATCCCATCATCCTTCGACCAGCCGAGCACCTTGTTGCGGATCTTGTCTCCATCGTCGGTGACGATATCGCGGGCGGCAAGGATGTGGCCGGCTTCCGCGATGCGGTCGGCCAGCGTCTGGCCGGACCTGTCGTCGGCAAGGCTGCGCGTGTCGGAAACGGTCAGCACCGCGATGCGGACCGGAATGAAGGAACGGCTCTCGTCAGTCCTGGCCATGGGCATCTGCCTCCGCCGTCATGCTGCGCGTCGCGGCGACGAACCAGTCGGGTTGCCGGGCACGGATGTCGGCGGCCGCGCGCTTGGCGACGTTGCCGGTCTCGAACAGGCCGAAGCAGGTGGCGCCGGAACCCGACATGCGGGCAAAACCGGCCCCGGCCTTGTTCAGCACCGAAAGTGCCTTGCCGATAGCGGGCTCGATGGCGCGGGCCGCCGGCTCAAGGTCGTTGCGCGTAATCTCCAGCCAGTTGCGCAGGCTGTGGAAGTCGACCACGCGCGGCAGCGGCGGCAGCGCTTCATTGTCGCGCCGCGACAGCGCGTTGAACACGTCGGTTGTCGAGACCGCCTTGCCGGGATTGACCAGCACCAGTCCGAGCGCCGAGAAATCCGGCACGATCGACAACTCCTCGCCGATGCCGCGTGCAATCAGCGGCCTGGCTGCCAGACACATGGGAATGTCGGCGCCGAGCGAAAGCCCGATCCGCGCCAGCGCGGCATCGTCGATGTCGAGTTGCCAGCTTGCCGCAAGCCCGCGCAGAACTGCTGCCGCATCGCTCGACCCGCCGCCGACGCCGGAAGCGACGGGCAGGTTCTTTTCGAGCTTGATGGAGACCGGCGGCGTGCCGCGAGGACCGGCCGCCTGCCGCAGCGCGTCACGCGCCCTGAGCACCAGATTGCTGCCGTCGAGAGGAACATCCGGCGCATAGCGGCCGGACACGCTGAAATCGTCTCGCTCGGCAAGCGCGATCTCGATCCTGTCGCCAAAGCGCGTGAACACCGCCAGGCTTTCGATCAGATGATACCCGTCATCGCGCCTGCCGGTGACATGCAGAGCGAGGTTTATCTTGGCGGGCGCCGGCCATATCCGGACGCGCTGGCCGGATTCCAGGCTCTCGATTGCGAGTGAAATGAGGATCAGTCCTTGGCCAGCCGGTACTCGCCGGTCTTCGGATCCTTCACCAGCGTCCCCATCGCGCCGTTTGCCGTCTGCTTTTCGGTGCGCCGCACCTTGGCGGTTACGCGCTCGGCCTCGCGGATGAAGGTGCGGTAGCCAAAATAAGCGGCGATCCCGACGGCGGCGAAGAAAATGATCTGCGGCATATCAAAACTCCTCCCACGCTGGGCCGGCGAAGGGCGGCCGGTCGGGTCGGTTGGCGCATGTCGTCCAAAGACGGGTTCTGGAGAAAAACGACATGCATGGAACTTCGAGGTTCATGCTAGACGGTTTTGCCGGGTTTTCAAAGCCCGAAGCGCGCCCACAAAGCGCGCTCTTGCGCCGCATCGATCACGCCCCCGGCGGCAGCGGCGGCAATATCGGGCGCCGAAAATCCCTTGCTCGAGCCGAACAGCCCGAAGCGGCCGAACAAACCGCGCGGCGCCGAGATCAGCTTGAGTTGGGTTTTCGCCCCGAACCGCGTCTTGAGCACGGATCGCATGTCGCCGAGCGCATCGACAAGCCCAAGCTCCAGGCCGCGCTTGCCGGTCCAGAACAGGCCCGTGAACAGGTCGGGATCGTCCTTGAGCTTGGTGCCGCGCCGCTCCTTGACCAGATCGATGAAGGTTTCGTGCACTTCGAGCTGCAGCGCCTTCAGCCGTTCGATGTCTTCCTTTTTCTCGGGCTTGAACGGATCGAGCACCGACTTGTTCTGCCCTGCCGTATGGACGCGGCGCTCGACGCCGATCTTCTTCATCAGCTCCGGGAAGCCGAACGAAGCCGAGACCACGCCGATCGAGCCGACGATGGATGATGGATCGGCGAAAATCTCGTCGCCGGCGACCGCGATCATGTAGCCGCCCGAGGCAGCGACGTCCTCGACGAAGACCAGCACCTTTCTGTTCTTCTCGATCGCGAGGTCGCGGATACGCTTGAAGATCAGCCGGGACTGCACCGGCGAGCCCCCGGGCGAATTGATGGAGATGGCGATGGCAGGCGCGTCGAAGGAAAACGCCTTTTCGATCAGCCCGGCGGTGGAGGCAAGCGACAGGCTGGGACGGAACGGGCCGCCGCCCGCCAGGATGGTGCCGTGCAACCGGATAACCGGAATGGTGACGACCGTGGAACGCCAGGATTTCGGCAGCAGGCGGTTGAAAAGGCGTTTCACTGAGGTCGATCTCCGCTCGATGGGTTGCCAGCATGTAGGAATTTCAAGGCCAACGGCAATGCCGCGGCCATCGCGGCCAGTTTGTGTTCAATCTCCGAACAGGGAGGCGAGGCCGTTGTTGATCATCTCCGTCCGTTCCGACGGGCCGTCGCCCGTCTGCGCGTGAAGCATCAAAGGCGGCCGAATAGCGAGTTTGCCGCGCGCCCCGAGCGTTGCCCTGACGATGATGCGGATCGCCGCGGCATCGGGGCGGGGATGCACGGCCAGCATCTCGGCGTCGCCGAAACGGCCCGCGATCGCATCGAGAAGCGAACCGAGTTGCTCGGGCCGCGCGATGACGGCAAGCCCGCCGCGCGGCCTGACCACTGCTGCGGCGCTGCGGATCCAGCCCTCTAACAGCCCGTCCTCCATGACATGCGCTTCCTTTCTCAAGCGCTCGGGCGTGGCGCGGTCCTGCGCGGCGTTGAAGGGCGGATTCATGATGACGAAATCGAAATCATTGTCGCCGAGGCCGGCCGCCGTCCTGGCGCGGCCCGAAAGCGCGACATTGGCGACGAGCACCGAAGCGCGGTCGACGAGGTGAGCGTTGCCGGGATGCGCGAGCGTGGCCGCGGCGAAAGCCGCCATTTCCGGCGCGCGTTCGACCAGCACGGCCCGGGCCGTCGGGCAGCGCGCCAGAACGGCAAGTGCCGCGGCACCGGCGCCGGCGCCGAAATCGGCGAGACGCCCGCCGAAGGAGGACGGCACGGCAGCCGCCAGCATCATGGCGTCCATGCCGGCGCGATGGCCGCCGTGCTTGGGCTGCACCAGCCAGAACCGGCCGCGATGGAAGGCATCGACCGTGTGGGCTGGCGTGTCCGGGGCGAGGGCGGCTGGCGCGGCGGACATTATTTTTGGCGGATCTCGTTGGCGATGCCGGCATCCGTCAGGATGCGCCGCGCCGCGTCGGCCTTGTCGGCGTCGACCATGACGCGCCGCGGCAGGATGCCGAGCGAGCCGTCGAGCACGCTCATATTCTGGTCGGCCACGAAGCAGCCGATGCCGGCATCGCGCATCAGCGATTCGACGAAGGAGATGATGACGGCGTCGTTGGTGCGAATGAGCTCTATCATCGGACGAAACTCTCAGTTTGCCGCGTTCATGTAAACGCATGCGAGGCCCGAAACCAGAGAAGCCGCGCCAATTCGCCACTTGCCGTGGCCGCGTTCGCCGCCCTAGAGTCCGTAACGGAACTAAGGGTGCCGTCGCACGCGTTACATCAGACGGGAGAGTTTGTCGTGGGTGTCGTTCTCAACATCGAAAACGGAAAGCGGGAACCCGCCTCCATCAAGGATTTGATCGACCTGACGGCGGCCGACATGGGGCGCGTCAACGAATTGATCCTGTCGAAGGCCGGATCCGATGTCGAGATGATCCCGGAGGTCGCCAACCACTTGATCTCGTCGGGCGGCAAGCGGCTCAGGCCAATGCTGACGCTCGCCGCCGCACAGATGTTCGGCTATGCCGGCGAGGGCCACGTCAAGCTCGCTACATCGGTCGAGTTCATGCACACGGCGACGCTGCTCCACGACGACGTCGTCGACGAGAGCGGCATGCGACGCGGCAAGAAGACGGCCCGCATGATCTGGGGCAACCAGGCGAGCGTGCTGGTCGGCGACTTCCTGCTTGGCCAGGCATTCCGCATGATGGTCGATGTCGGTTCGCTGGAGGCGCTCGACATCCTGTCGAGCGCGGCCTCGATCATCGCCGAGGGCGAGGTCATGCAGCTTGCCGCCGCCAAGAACCTGGAGACCACCGAGGACGAGCATTTCGCCGTCATCAAGGCCAAGACCGCGGCCCTTTTCTCGGCTGCCGCCGAGGTCGGCCCCGTCATCGCCCAGGCGACGCGCAACGACCGCGCCGCCTTGCGCTCCTACGGCATGAATCTCGGGCTCGCCTTCCAGCTGATCGACGATGCGCTGGACTATGGCGGCACCAGCAAGGATCTGGGCAAGAATGTCGGCGACGATTTTCGCGAGGGCAAGGTGACGCTGCCGGTCATTCTCGCCTACCGGCGCGGCAGCAAGGCCGAGCGCACCTTCTGGAAGCGGGCCATCGAGGACAATGTCACCGATGACGCCGGCCTCGGAAAGGCGATCGGGCTGATGACCCACCACGGCGCGATCGCCGACACGATCGGGCGCGCCCGTCATTTCGGCGAGATCGCCCGCGACGCGCTGGCGCCGCTGGAGGCGACGCCGCAGAAATCGGCGCTGATCGACGTCATCGACTTCTGCATCAGCCGGGTGAACTGAGCCGCTGCCTTTCACGCAGCTCTCCTCTGGCTCGTGCTGGGGAGAAATCCGTGAATCCTTCTCCGCCGCCTCGACAAGCTGCCCGGCTGCAAATTATCTATAAAACATGGCAAAGGGCACGGACGACACCATCGCGGTGCGCATCGGCAAGGTTCTGGCGGATCGCATCATCTCGGGCGCGATCGAGCCGGGCGCCCGGTTGCGGCAGGACCATGTCGCCGAGGAGTTTAATACCAGCCATGTGCCCGTGCGCGAGGCCTTTCGCCGCCTCGAGGCGCAAGGCCTCGCCGTCAGCGAACCGCGCCGCGGCGTGCGCGTGGCGGCTTTCGACCTCGGCGAGGTCAAGGAGGTCGCCGAAATGCGGGCGGCGCTCGAAGTGCTGGCGCTGCGCCACGCGGCGCCGCATCTGACCTCCGCTATTCTCGATCGGGCCGAGGAGGCCAGCAAGGCCGGCGACAAATCCCGGGACGTCAGGTCGTGGGAAGAAGCCAACCGCGCCTTTCACCGGTTGATCCTGACGCCATGCGGCATGTCGCGTCTTCTCGCCACCATCGATGACCTGCACGCCGCAAGCGCCCGTTTCCTGTTCGCCGCATGGCGCTCGGAATGGGAGACCCGTACCGACCAGGACCACCGGGCGATATTGGCCGCCTTGCGGCAGGGCAACACCGAATCGGCCGCGGCGACATTGGGGCGGCACGTGCAATGGATTGGCCGCAAGCCGGTCAGGACAGCCTCCGGCACCACGCGAGAGGCCTTCGCGATCGTGGGCTAACCGCCTTGCGCAAGGCGTGCCTTGCCATCGTCCGAAAATTGTGGCTTCGATAATAGATCGAAGGCAAAAATTATCTATAATTTTGGATCGACCAAGGGAGCCCCTATGACCGACATCGCGTTCTCGTCCGCAAAACCGTCCTTCAGCCCGCTCCGGCTTCAGGAGCGATCGCTCGGCTGGCAGGCGGGCGCCGTCGTGCTCGGCACCCTGTTCCTGGCGCTGTCCTCCTACATCGAGGTGCCGATGGTGCCGGTTCCGGTGACGATGCAGACCTTTGCCGTGACGCTGGTCGGCGCGCTCTACGGCTGGCGGCTGGGCGCGATCACCATCGCCGCCTGGCTGGCCGAGGGTGCGGTCGGCTTCCCGGTTCTGGCCGGCGGGGCTGCCGGCGTACAACATTTTATTGGCCCGACGGGCGGCTATCTCTTCGCCTTCCCGGTTGTCGGCGCACTGGTCGGCTGGCTGGCGGAGCGCGGTTGGAACGGCGGCAGGGTCGTGCTTGCCTTCGTCGCCATGCTGCTCGGCAACCTGCTGTGCCTAGCCCTTGGCACGGCGTGGCTCGCCGTCATCATCGGCGCCGAGAAGGCTGTTGCCTTCGGCTTCCTGCCGTTTGTCCTCGGTGGCCTGCTCAAGTCGGCGCTTGGCGCCGCCACGCTGATGGCGCTCCCGCGCGGCAAGGCGAAATAGCGCCAGCCGTGACGATAAGGCTGCGCGCTCATCACCTCCTTTGCCTGCTCACCTATGTGGGCAAGGGATACAGCCCCGCATTCACGGCCAACTACGACGGTATCGCGCAGCGCCTTGGCCGGGGCGAGGACATACTGGTCGTGTCCGGCCCGGACGACATCTGCGCACCGTTGCTGGATGAACAGGAGCCACATTGCCTGCGGGACAGCGCCGCCGAGCGGGACCGGCTTGCCGCCCACGATGCCGGCGCCTTGCTCGGGCGACCAATCCGGGCCGGTGCGCGCCTCGATCCCGGTGCGGACATGCTGGCGCGGATGCGGCAGGCCTTCTCGGCCGGCCTCACGCGCGAGGCCTGCCGAGGCTGTGAATGGAGCGGCCTGTGCAGCGCGGTGGCGTCAGGCGGATATCAGGGCGCGCGCCTGCGGCCCTCCGGTCTTCCGGGCACTCCTGACGCCGATGCGCCGGTTTCGGGCTGAAAGCCGTTCTTTGCCGGCATGGTTTGTTAATCGGGTGACCCGATTGTGAATTCGAGGCGGATTGAAGCGTGACCCCAAAAAGGCCATGCTTTTCTCCGAAAGATCGAATCTACGTCGATCCCGCTGACGCGGAGATGGCGCCTGGCTGAAAGGGATACGATGCAGCAGGGACGTGCGCGCTGGCTGACAAGGCTGGCACTTGTGACGGGCATGGCGATTTCGGCGCTGCCGGCCTATGCCAAGCAGACCACCGAACCGGTGAAGATCACATCTTTCTCGGGAGCCTATCTGGCTGCCCGGATCGCCGAGGGTGACAACGACCTGGATAATGCCATTGCCTACTACAAGCAGGCCCTGGCCTTCGATCCAAGCGATACGGGCCTGCAGCAGAGCCTGATGCTGTCGCTGATCGCGCAAGGCCGCTTCGACGAATCCCTTGTCTATGCCGACAAGCTCAAGGAAGTTCCCGACGTCGAACGGTTCTCGCGCCTGGCGCTGGCGGTCGATTCCTTCCACAAGAAGGATTTTTCCAAGGCGCAGTATTGGTTGAAGCTGTCGCTGGAATCCGATCTCGACCGGCTGATCTCCGGCGTCATGTCCGGCTGGGCCCAAGAGGGCGCCGGCGACCCCAGCGAGGCGATGGCATCCATCGACAAGCTGCAGGGGCCGGACTGGTTCGGCCTGTTCAAATCCTTCCACCGCGCGCTGATCGCCGACGCGTCCAACATGCCTGAGAAGGCCGACGCGATCTATGCCGCGACCATGCAGGACACCGCCGCCGGCAGCGCGGCTCCCGAAACATGGATGCGCAATGCGCAGGCCTATGCCTCGTTCCTGGCCCGCAAGGGCGACACGGCCAAGGCGGTATCGGTGCTCGACCAGGCCGAGGCGTTTTCGCCGGGCAAGCTGGAAATTGTCGCCTTGCGCGACAGGATCAGCAAGGGCGACAAGATCCCGCCCTTCATAGCCGGCCCATCCGACGGCGCCTCCGAGATATTGCTCGATCTGGCAACCGCGCTCAATCGCGGCGGCGGTGAGCCTTTCGTCAGGCTCTATCTGCAGTATGCGCTGGCGCTGAAACCCGACAGCGATGCCGCCCTGGTGCAGCTTGCCGCCGTTTCCGAACAGCTGAAGGACGGCGAGGGGGCCATCGCGCTCTACCGACGGATACCGGATACCTCGCCGCTGAAGGAGCTTTCGGACTTACAGCTTGGCCTCAACCTGGCCGATCTCGATCGCCATGACGAGGCGATCACGCATCTGAAGGCCTTCGTCGATGCGCATCCCAACGACATGCGCGCCTATCTGGCGCTTGGTGGGGTCTACTCGTCGAAGGAGGATTTCCGTTCCGCCGCCAATCTCTACGACAAGGCCGTCGAGGCGCTGAAGACGCCGACCGCCGCCAACTGGAATATCTTCTACCAGCGCGGCATCGCCTATGAGCGGCTGAAGGAATGGCCGAAGGCCGAGCCCAATTTCCGCAAGGCGTTGGAATTGCAGCCCGACCAGCCGCAGGTGCTGAACTATCTCGGCTATTCCTGGGTCGACATGAATATGAACCTGAAGGAAGGCTTGGCGATGATACAGAAGGCCGTCGATCTCAGGCCGAGCGACGGTTACATCGTCGACTCGCTGGGTTGGGCCTATTTCCGCCTCGGCAGGTACGATGACGCGGTGCGCGAAATGGAACGCGCGGTGTCGCTGAAGCCGGAAGATCCGGTGCTGAACGACCATCTCGGCGACGCCTATTGGCGCGTCGGCCGCAAGCTGGAAGCCACCTTCCAGTGGAACCAGGCGCGCGACCTGAAGCCGGATCCCGACGTGCTTGCCGCCTTGCAGCAGAAGCTGATGAAGGGCCTGCCGCCGATCGAGTCCAACACGGCGCAGGAAACCCCCAAGGTCAAGCCGGCACCGGCTGCGCCGAAGGGCTAAAATGAAATGATGTTGGTCGTGAACGGGGCCCTTGTCGGGCTCCGTTTTCGTTGGCAGCCACGTCAGAACAGCTTGCGGTAGACGACGAAGCCCGAGCGTTCGCCGATCCTGTCGTAGAGCTTCATGGCGGTGTGATTGGTCTCGTGCGTCAGCCAGTAGACCCGGCCCGAACCGGCCGCCTGCGCCCGCTCGTAGACGCCCTCGATGAGAGCCCGGCCGATGCCCTTGCCGCGCAAGGTCTCGTCGGTGAAAAGATCCTGCAGGTAGCAGTTTGGCGCGATCGCCGTGGTGCTGCGGTGGAAGAGGTAGTGCACGAGGCCGACGAGCCGTCCTTCACTTTCGGCAACCAGCGCATGCACCGGCTCATAGGCGTCGAAGAAGCGCGACCATGTCATGGCGGTGATCTCGCTTGCCAGCGCCGTCTCGCCCGAGCGCCCGTAAAACGCGTTGTAGCCGTCCCACAGCGGCAGCCATTGCGCGAAATCCTGGCGCGTGACCGGGCGGACGGTGATGGAGTTGGGCATGGCTGACCTGTTGTCTGGCGAGGCGGAGTTGTGAGCGTTCACCAGAAGGCACGTGCTCATCGCCGGCAATGGGCCAGCCGCTCGCAAAGCTTTCGACATGCCTCGCGACGCCCGCGCCTTGCTTGACGCTTCGCCGCCGTGTCTCTAGGACGGGGCCGCAAGTCAGCCCTTGCAGCCGAGGCCACCGTGACGATTGAAATCCCCGCCCATATGCATCCCAGCCGCTCCTTTCAGGGGCTGATCCTGACTCTGCACAATTACTGGGCGGACTATGGCTGCGTCATCCTCCAGCCCTACGACATGGAGGTCGGCGCCGGCACCTTCCATCCGGCCACGACGCTGCGGGCGCTTGGACCGAGGCGCTGGAACGCCGCCTACGTCCAGCCTTCGCGCCGCCCCAAGGACGGCCGCTACGGCGAGAATCCGAACCGGCTGCAGCACTACTACCAGTATCAGGTGATCCTGAAGCCCAATCCGCCCAACTTGCAGGAGCTCTATCTCGGCTCGTTGGCGGCGATCGGCGTCGACCCGCTGCTGCATGACATCCGCTTTGTCGAAGACGATTGGGAAAGCCCGACGCTGGGCGCCTGGGGCCTTGGCTGGGAATGCTGGTGCGACGGCATGGAGGTGTCGCAGTTCACCTACTTCCAGCAGGTCTGCGGCATCGAATGCGCACCGGTTGCCGGCGAACTCACTTATGGCCTGGAACGATTGGCCATGTATGTGCAGGGCGTCGACAATGTCTACGACCTCAATTTCAACGGCCGCGACGGCGCCGACAAGGTCACCTACGGCGATGTCTTCCTGCAGGCCGAGCAAGAATATTCGCGTCACAATTTCAAATACGCCGACACGGCGATGCTGCTGCGCCACTTCGACGATGCCGAGGCCGAATGCAAAGCGCTGCTTGAGGCCGGCGCGCCCGCATCGAACGACAATCTGCCTATGCACCGCATGGTCTTTCCCGCCTACGACCAGTGCATCAAGGCCAGCCACGTCTTCAACCTGCTCGACGCCCGCGGCGTGATCTCCGTCACCGAGCGGCAGAGCTATATCCTGCGCGTGCGCAATCTGGCGAAAGCCTGTGGCGAGGCGTTCTTGAAGACGCAGGCCGGCGGATTGGCGGCCTGAGCTCAGGCATTTTCGCTCATCAATTCGAGGGAAGCGTTGATCGGCGATAGAATCTGGCCGCTCGGGCCGGCCATTATACGCAATGCTTGGCGCACGCCCGGCATCGAGAAGGCGCCATGGGCCTGAGCGGTGAAGCAGGCGATGAGCGCCAGGATTTGCAAAAGTCTGGATGCCGTTTTCATGGTCGTTCAGCCAATAGCTCTCTGCCTGAGCGTGGGTCGCTTCAGCGCTGCGTTCGGTTCATGGAAATCTTTGATCCAAGGACGAGTGGGATCATCCCGTCCCGACAGGACGCCCAAAATTTCTGGAAAGGGTGACAGCGGCCAGCCGAGTTGCTATGGCCTCTTTACCTCCCCCTGGATGGGGGAGGTCGCCGCGAAGCGGCGGGTGGGGGTGACAGCGCGACTTCTCATGCCGAAACTCGATCGGTTCAAACTGCGGTCGGCGCAACGGCTTCGTGCGGCGATGACCGACGAAGAACGCATCTTGTGGCGGCACCTATGGCGCATCCCGGTGGAAGGCACTCATTTTCGCAAGCAGGCGTCGGTCGGTATTTACTTCCCTGATTTCATCTCACACCGCCTGAAACTGATCGTCGAGGTGGACGGCGCTCACCACAGTTTCGATCGTCAGCAACGACACGACGAAATTCGGACAAAATGGTTCGAAAGTCAGGGCTATCGTGTCATCCGTTTCTGGAACCACGAAATCAAAAACGAACTGGATTCCGTGCTCGATACGATCTATGCGGCGGTGGAAGAACGAAAAACAGACCTTCGTCCGCCAGACGCCGAAGGCGCTTGAGATTGAGACGCCGCCACCCCACCCCGGCGCTGACGCGCCGACCCTCCCCATCGAGGGGAGGGTGAGGAGCTATCCATGCCTGACCTGCTTCTAGAACTTCGCTCCGAGGAAATCCCGGCCCGCATGCAGCGCAAGGCGGCTGGCGATCTGAGGAAGATGCTGACCGACGGCCTGGTCGAGGCAGGGCTGACCTACGAGGCGGCGCGCGAGTACTGGACACCGCGGCGACTGGCGCTCGACATCAGGGGCCTGACCGCGCGCTCGAAGGATATCCGCGAGGAGATCAAGGGGCCGTCGACGACGGCGCCGGAACAGGCGGTCCAGGGCTTCCTGCGCAAGGCCGGGCTTTCCTCGGTCGCCGAGGCACACGTCCATTCCGACCCGAAGAAAGGCGATTTCTACGTCGCCCATGTCTCGAAGCCGGGCAGGGCGGCGGAAGAGATCATCGCCGGACTGGTGCCTGACATCATCCGCAATTTCCCGTGGCCGAAATCGATGCGTTGGGGGCCGGCCTCGGCCAAGCCCGGCTCGCTGCGCTGGGTGCGGCCGCTGCAATCGATCCTGTGCACCTTCGGTCCGGAAACCGAGGAGCCGGTCGTGGTCGATTTCGAGATCGACGGCATCCGTTCGGGCAATGTCACTTACGGCCACCGCTTTCACGCGCCCGGCGAAATCACCGTGCGCCGCTTCGACGACTATGTAAGCAAGCTGGAAGCGGCCAAGGTCGTGCTCGACGCAGACCGGCGCAAGGAGATCATCCTTGCCGATGCCCGCAACCTCGCTTTCGCCAACGGGCTTGATCTGGTCGAGGACGAGGGGCTTCTGGAAGAGGTGTCCGGGCTGGTGGAATGGCCTGTCGTGCTGATGGGCGCGTTCGAAGACGCTTTCCTGGCCATTCCGGCCGAGGTGATCCGCCTGACCATCCGCGCCAACCAGAAGTGCTTTGTGACATCGCGCCCAATCTCCCCCCTCGAGGGGGAGATGTCGGCGAAGCCGACAGAGGGGGTCGGCACGACGGGACGCGACTCCCTTTCGCACACAGAGGACGCCGGCGCTCCACGTGAGACGACCCCCTCTGCCCTGCCGGGCATCTCCCCCTCAAGGGGGGAGATCAGCGAACTTTCCAACCGTTTCATCCTCACCGCCAATATCGAGGCTAGTGACGGCGGCAAGGAGATCGCCCACGGCAACGGCAAGGTGGTGCGCGCGCGCCTCTCCGACGCGCTCTATTTCTGGACGACCGACCAGGGCGATCTGCCTGATCTCGCTGAGCTCGAGGCGTCGGCGAAAAAGTTCGGGCTTGACCTGAAGAAGCCTCTCGACCAGCGCATCGCGCGCCTCGACCACCTCAATGTGACCTTCCATGCCAAGCTTGGCATGCAGGGCGCGCGCGTGGAGCGGATCAGGCGATTGGCGGAGGAACTGGCGCCGCTCGTCGGCGCCGATCCCGCGCTCGCCGCTCGCGCCGCGGTTCTCGCCAAGGCCGATCTGACCACCGAAGTGGTCGGCGAGTTTCCCGAATTGCAGGGCGCCATGGGCCGCAAATACGCGTTGCTCCAGGGCGAGCATCCGTCCGTGGCGGCAGCCATCGAAGAGCACTACAAACCGCAGGGGCCGTCCGATTACGTGCCGAGCGATCCGGTGTCGATCGCCGTCGCGCTCGCCGACAAGCTGGATACGCTTGTCGGCTTCTGGGCCATCGATGAAAAACCGACCGGCTCGAAGGATCCTTACGCGCTGCGCCGCGCTGCGCTCGGCGTGGTGAGGATTTTGGTCGAGAACCGCATTCGACTGGGGCTGACGACGATCTTCGGCAGCGCCTCCATGAATTACACGGTTGGCAGTACGGATCAGGTCCGAGACCTCCTCGCCTTCTTCCACGACCGCCTGAAAGTCTACCTGCGCGATCAGGGCGCTCGCCACGACCTCATCGACGCGGTCATCACGCCGCAGTCGGATGACCTGCTGCAGATCGTACGCCGCGTCGAGGCGCTCGGCACTTTCCTCGACACCGAGAACGGCAAGAACCTGCTTGCCGGCACCAAGCGCGCGGCCAATATTTTGGCTGCCGAGGAGAAGAAGAAAACGGCGATCGCTGAAACCGTCGAGCCCGCGCTGTTCCGCGAGGATGCCGAGAAATCGCTGTTCGCGGCGGTGAATCAGGCCGAGAAGCAAGCCGGCGAAGCGATTCAAAACGAAGACTTTTCCGCCGCCATGCTGGCGCTTAGCGTTTTGCGCGAACCGGTTGATTCATTCTTTGAACGCGTTCTCGTGAATGATGAGGATCAGGCCGTGCGCGCCAATCGATTGGCGCTGCTCGCCCGCATCCGCGCGGCCACCGACCAGGTTGTGGATTTCTCCAAGATCGCGGGCTAAAGAGACTTCAGGCGGCGACACTCGTCCACGGCGCAAAAGCGGCCGTCCGGCAATGGTGCCGGGCGCCGGACCGACGTCAAGACAGCCGCTACTTGAGCTTGCCGACCCCAGGGACGGGCTGCTGCGCTGCCGTCGCCGGCGCGGCTGCCGGTGATGTCGCCGGGATCTTCTGCCCATTCGCCGCCGGTGCCGCCGAAGCGGTGGCGGTTGCAGGGGCAGTGGCCGGCGCCTTGGCCTGCGTGGGCGTCGAGAAGGCGCTGCCGACGATACCGCCGCGAATGATCGTCGGGTTTTGCAGGAAGCCGTGCCGCGCCTCAGGCGCGTTCGGGATCGCCGCCACCTTTTCATAGGTGACGTCAGGGTCGCCGAGCTCGGTGACCGACGGCGTATCGCCTGCCTGGGCAGCGTCGGCTGCCTTCAGCGCGACAATGGACGGCGTTGCGGACGGCGCTCCAGGAAAGACCAGTGACGAGGCCTGGGCCCCGCCGGCCATCGCCGCCAGAGTTACACCCAGCGTTCCCCAAATACGCACAGACACGATGAAAGCTCCCCATTACCCGAAGCCGCACGATAGCGGGTCGGAATTGATGCCGGCTTTCGCGGAACCGTAGCATTTTAGGAATTGTTAAATCGCCAGGGGCGGGCTTGCCCCTTGAACGCCATCGTACTACGCAGCCGGCATTCGTGAGGTGACCAGAGTGGCTGAAATTCTTGCCGTCGGCGAGGCGATGGAACGGGCATTGGCGCTGCTTGAAAGCGGCGAGGTGGTCGCCATCCCGACCGAGACCGTCTATGGGCTCGCCGGCGACGCCACCAACGGCATCGGCGTGGCGCGCATCTTCGAGGCCAAGGGGCGGCCGCGCTTCAACCCTCTGATCGCCCATATCGCCGACATGGAGATGGCCGAGCGCATCGCTGTGTTCGATCCGCTGTCGAGGAAATTGGCGCTTGCGTTCTGGCCAGGTCCTTTGACGCTGGTGCTGCCGCAGCGGCCCGGCAACGGCACCCATCCTTTGGTCACCGCCGGGCTCGACACGATCGCCTTGCGCATGCCGAGGGGCTTTGGCGGCGACCTGATTGCAAGGCTCGGCCGGCCGCTTGCGGCCCCCAGCGCCAATTCCTCCGGCAGGATCAGCGCGACGACGGCGCAAGCCGTGGCGGCTGATCTCGGCGCACGCATAAAGCTGGTCGTCGATGGCGGGGCGACGCCGGTCGGGCTGGAATCGACCATCGTCAAGGCCGAAGAGGGAAAATTGCGTCTGCTGAGGCCCGGCGGGATTGCCGCCCAGGAAATCGAGGCGGTCGTCGGCATGGAGTTGTTGCGCGGCGCCGACGCCGGTTTCGAGGCGCCGGGCATGCTTGCCTCGCACTATGCGCCTGACGCCGCGGTGCGGCTCAATGCCGGGACGGTCGGCGAAGGCGAGGCGCTGCTGGCCTTCGGCAAACGTCGCGCCGAAGGCTGGCAAAAGGCGGCCGCCTGGCTCAATCTGTCCGAGGCTGGCGACCTGCGCGAAGCGGCGAGCAATCTTTTCGCCTACATGCAGCAACTCGATCGCAGCGGCGCGCGGACCATCGCCGTGGAACCCGTTCCCTTCGACGGGCTCGGCGAAGCGATCAACGATCGGCTTTCACGGGCCGCCGCGCCGCGTGACAATAGCTTGCCGCCAACCTAGTTTCGCGCACATGACCGACATCGCCGAGATTCCCGACACCGCTCTCATCGACCGCTTCGCGGCGATCGTAGGCGAAAAATACGCGTTGCGCGACCAGCGCGATATAGCACCCTACATCACCGAACGGCGCGGGCTATGGCATGGCGCGACATCGCTTGTGCTGCGGCCAGGCAACGTCGAGGAGGTCAGCCGGATCATGCGGCTGGCGACCGAGACGGGAACGCCAATCGTGCCGCAGAGCGGCAATACCGGGCTGGTCGGCGCCCAGGTGCCGGACAGGTCCGGCCGTGAGATCGTGCTGTCCCTGTCGCGGCTGAACCGCATCCGCGAGATCGATGTCTTGTCCAACACCGTGACGGCGGAGGCCGGCGTCATCTTACAGACGTTGCAGGAAGCGGCCGATGCCGCCGACCGGCTGTTTCCGCTGTCGCTGGCCGCGCAGGGCTCCTGCCAGATCGGCGGTAATCTTTCCTCCAATGCCGGTGGCACCGGCGTGCTGGCCTATGGCAATGCGCGCGAGCTTTGCCTGGGCATCGAGGTGGTGCTGCCGACGGGCGAGGTGTTCGACGATCTGCGCAAGCTGAAGAAGGACAATACCGGCTACGACCTCAAGAACCTGTTCGTCGGCGCCGAAGGCACACTCGGCATCATCACGGCCGCGGTGCTGAAGCTGTTCCCGAAGCCGAAAGGTCGCGAGGTCGCGTTCGTCGGCCTGCCGTCGGCCGAGGCGGCGCTGTCGCTGTTCAGCCTGGCGACGGACCGCGCCGGCGCCGCGCTCACCGCCTTCGAGCTGATCGGCAAGCGGCCCTACGATTTCACGCTGGCGCATGCCCAGGGCGTGGTGCGGCCGCTGGCGCAGGATTGGCCGTGGTATGTGCTGATGCAGATCTCGTCCGGCCGTTCACCAGAAGATGCCAGGGCCTTGATCGAGGACGTGCTCGGGGCCGGGCTGGAACAGGAAATCGTCGGCGATGCGGTGATCGCGGCCAGCCTTGCGCAAGGCGATGCCTTCTGGAATTTTCGCGAGGTGCTGCCCGACGCGCAGAAGCCCGAGGGCGCCTCGATCAAGCATGACATTTCGGTCCCGGTGGCATCGATCCCACGTTTCATCGAAGAGGCCGCCGGCGCGGTGGCTTCGGTCAGCCCCGGAGCGCGCGTGGTCTGCTTCGGCCATATGGGCGACGGCAATCTCCACTATAACATCTCGCGGCCCATCGACGGCGACGACCAGGCGTTTCTCGATCTCTACCACCCCATGAACAAGGCCGTGCACGACGTCGTGCGCTCCTTCCACGGCTCGATCTCGGCCGAGCACGGCATCGGCCAGTTGAAGCGGGACGAACTGATCGCCACCGCCCCGCCGATGGCGATCGACCTGATGCGCAGGGTCAAGCAGGCCTTCGACCCCGCCGGCATCATGAATCCTGGTAAGGTTATCTGATCCTTTCGGATTCAAGCGCTCGGTCGCATTCCGATAACCATCCCCGTGATCAGCAAAATTTAACCGACTTTCTTAAGCGCGGCGGTAAGGAGGCCGCGCTACTGTTTCCCCATAACGAGGCCGGGAAAACTGGCCCGGAGAGAACCGGACACCGGCTCTCAGGAGAAACAGGAAGGCATTCAATGAACACTGGACTGAAGCCAGTCTGGGCGGGACGCAACATGCGCCTCGACCCATTCCGCCTGCCGCAGGTGGTAAGCTACGCCACGCGCGACGACTATGGCGACGTGACCTTCACCATCGACCACCGTGGCGCCGTGATCCGCCGCCTGCTCGAGATGAGCGGCGTACCGGCAATCATCGCTCTGCCCGCCAATGCGTTCCGCGGCGTTGCCGCCCGCGCGATGGAGGACCCGGAAGGTAACGTCACGGTGACTTTGGAACTCCTGCACAATGATCCGATGCTGTCGGTGCCGCTGCTGGTGGCCGACGATCTCGACGACGTCGCCGCCGACTGGCGCGCCTGGGCCGACGCCTATCGCCTGCCGATGCTGTTGATCGAATCGGACGGCATCGCCCGCACGCTGGAGGAATCGCTCGGCGCGGCCATCAAGACGCTGCCGCCGCAGGACCGCCGCAAGGGCCGCGTTTCGACCATGCGCCGCCCGCGCTTCCTCGCCCGCCGCAGGGCGGGTGACCTCGGTCTCAGGCTGGTGATCGGCGGCGAGGAGATCATCGCGCGCGAATAGGCTGAAATTCTGTCTGGAAGGCTGGCGCCGGCTGCCGCCACCTTCTCTCCGTAAACGGGGAGAAGGGAAAGAAAACTACACCAGCGGCTTCAGCGCCACCCACAGCGCGCCGCCGATGAGGCCGAGGAAGATCAGCCAGCCGACCTGGTTGTTCGACCTGAACAGCCGCAGGCATTGATCCGGATTGTCGATATCCAGCACCAGGATCTGCCGCGCCATGTGGGCGCCGGCGGCGATAAGTCCGGCCAGAGCCACGACAGGGGCCTGCGCTGACGCGAAGGCGATGGCGAAGCAGACAAGCGCGCCGCCGTAAAGCCCGGCCAGCCACGACTTGGTGTTGTCGCCGAACAGGCGCGCGGTCGAGCGTACGCCGACGATGGCGTCGTCTTCCTTGTCCTGGTGCGCATAGATCGTGTCGTAGCCGATCACCCACAGGATCGAGCCGAGATAGAGCATGACGGCCGGCCCGTCCAGGTCGCCGAACTCAACCGCCCATCCCATCAGCGAGCCCCAGGAAAAGGCAAGGCCAAGAACCAGTTGAGGCCAGTTGGTGATCCGTTTCATGAATGGATAGATGGCGACGATGGCCAGCGAACAGGCGCCGAGCAGGACGGCGAAGCTGTTGAACTGCAAGAGCACGGCAAGTCCGACCAGTGCCTGCAGGATGACAAACAGCCACGCCCCACGCCGCGTGACCTTGCCCGACGGGAGCGGCCGCGAGCGCGTGCGCTCGACCTGATTGTCGATGTCTTCGTCAGCCAGGTCGTTGTAGGTGCAGCCGGCGCCGCGCATGGCGATGGCGCCGGCCAGGAACAGCACGAGATACAAGGGCGCCGGCAGCAGTGAAAGCAGCGGATCGCCCGGGCGCGGATAGGCGCTGGCCGCGAGAGCCGCGGACCACCAGCACGGCCACAGAAGCAACTGCCAGCCGATCGGCCTGTCCCATCGGGCAAGCTGCGCATAGGGCCATATCGGCCGCGGCAGCACGCGGTACACCCAATGGCCGTTCGGCGCGTCGGCTACGCGGCCCTGGGCTGCTTTCGACTGAACCGTTTCCATGAACGATGGAGTGGCAGCAGCCGCGCAAACCGTCAAGCGGCGAGCAGGGCAGTGGCATTCGTCAGCGCTTCAGGAGGCGAAGATGTCGCGGGTGGAGAACCAGCTCTTTGCCACGTCGATGAAGGCCAGCAGGGCATTGGGCGTGCGCTGATGCGTGTCATGGGTGAGGATGATGCGCTGCATGGGCAGCGGATCGGAAAGCGGCTTGCAGACGAGAGGCAAGCCGTCATAGCTGCGGTCGCCATTCGGCCTCGTGTAACTGACGGCGACGCCGAAGCCGTTGGCCACCATGCTGCGCTGGAGTTCGAACGAGCTTGTCTGCCTGTCGGCGACCGGCGACAGGCCACGGCTGCGGAACAGGTCCAGCATGTGCTGCCAGCTATGCGGCTGGTCCGTCGTGATCAGCGGATAGGCGGCCAGATCGGCCAGGCTGACATCGGGACGATCCGCCAGCGCGTGTCCAGCCGGCAAAAGCGCGTGCGGCCTGAGCTCATGCAGCAGGATGCGGGCGAAATGCGAAGGCAGCCCAAGATCATAGGTGAGCCCGAGGTCGACGGCGGCATAGCCGAGGCGCCGCCCGAGCGTCTCGAAGGTCTCGTCGCGCACGATCACTGCAACCTCAGGATGGCGTTCCGAGAAGGCGCGGATCAGGGCCGGCGCGAAATAAGGCGCCAGATCTTCGAAGCATCCGAGCACCAGTTCGCCCCCGAGCGCCGACTTGCGCGAGCCGAGACCGATGAGCTCGTCCGTCTCGGCAAGGACCTGTTTCGCCTTGGTCACCACGGCGCGGCCGAAGGATGTCAGCGAAACGCCGCTTCCGCGCTGGCGCACGAAGAGTTTCTGGCCGAAATCCTGTTCGACCGCGTCGATGGCCACCGAAATGGACGGCTGTGAGACGTTCAGCGCCCTGGCCGCGCCGGTAACGCTGCCCTGGCGAGCGACGGCAACCAGATAGCGCAGCTGCGTTAGGGTCAGACTCATAGAGTGGCACTATGTGACAGATGAGAAGTTATTATTTTACTGAATGAAAGAGGCTTGCGATAGTGGCATCGATGCCTGAAAGGAGAATGCCATGGCTTCCCAGACCGCACCTCGCGCGATCGACACAGGCTTGATCGATGCGCGGACAATAGCGGATTACCAGCGCGACGGCGCTGTCTGCATCCGCGGCGCTTTCAAGGACTGGGTCGAAACGATCGCCGCCGGCATCGAGCGCAACATGCAAAACCGCAGCGCCACCGCGTCGGATATCGCCAATGGGCGAGGCAGCTTCTTCGACGACTACTGCAACTGGGAACGCATTCCAGAATTCGTCAAGCTGGTGGGCGAATCGCCGGCGGCTGAACTGGCGGCCGCGGTGATGCGGTCGCGCACGGCGCAGTTCTTCCACGATCATGTCCTTGTCAAGGAACCGGGCACGCAGAAGCCGACGCCCTGGCATCAGGACATCCCCTATTATTTCGTCGACGGCCGGCAGACGGTGAGCTTCTGGATCCCTATCGACCCTGTAAAGGAGGCAACGCTGCGGCTGATTGCCGGCTCGCACAAATGGGACAAGATGATCCTGCCGGTGCGCTGGCTCGACGACAGCAATTTCTATGCCGACGAGGGCGACTACCTGCCGGTGCCGGATCCAGACACGGACCCCTCGCTGGAGGTGCTTGAATGGGAAATGGAGCCGGGCGATGCCATCCTGTTCGATTTCAGGACCGCGCATGGCGCGCGCGGCAACCTGACCGCGGCGCGGCGGCGTGCGCTATCGCTGCGCTGGGTTGGTGACGACGCCCGTTATGTCGAACGGCCGGGGCGCACCTCCCCGCCCTATCATGGCCATGGCATGCAGTCGGGGCAGAAGCTGCGCGAAGACTGGTTCCCGATCGTTTTCCAGAGCTGAAGCGCTTGCCAGAAAATCGGCGACGGTCTCCGCCGCCGATTCTTGGGCAGGGGTAACGTTCCCGTGCGCAATTTCGACCAAAGCGCCCGGATGCCTTGACCCGTCGTCCAGAGAGCAATAGCGGGTTCTCTGGAAGATTACAGGCATCAAGAGGTGGCCATGAACGTTCTTCTTCTCGGCTCCGGCGGCCGCGAACATGCGCTCGCCTGGAAGATCGCCGCGTCGCCGTTGCTGACCAAGCTCTATGCTGCGCCCGGCAATCCTGGCATCGGCCGCGAGGCAGAGCTGGTCAAGCTCGACATCGCCGATCATTCCGCTATCGCCGCCTTCTGCAAGGACAGAGAAATCGGCCTCGTCGTGGTCGGGCCGGAAGGGCCGCTGGTGGCCGGCATATCAGACGATCTGCGTGGCTGGGGCATCCGCGTCTTTGGCCCGTCGCGTGCGGCGGCGCGGCTCGAAGGATCGAAGGGCTTCACCAAGGATCTCTGCGCCAGATATGACATCCCCACCGCCACCTATGGCCGTTTCTCAGACCTGGCATCGGCCAAGGCCTATGTCGAGAAGATGGGCACGCCGATTGTCATCAAGGCCGATGGCCTTGCCGCGGGCAAGGGCGTCACGGTCGCAATGACGATGGATGAGGCGCTGGCCGCGCTCGACGCCTGTTTCGACGGCTCTTTCGGCACGGCCGGCGCGGAAGTGGTGATCGAGGAGTTTCTGACCGGCGAGGAGGCCAGCTTCTTCTGCCTGTGCGACGGCACTACAGCACTGCCCTTCGGCACCGCGCAGGATCACAAACGCGTCGGCGACGGTGATGTCGGCCCCAACACCGGCGGCATGGGCGCCTATTCGCCGGCCCCGGTAATGACGCCGCAGATGGTAGAGCGCACCATGCGCGAGATCATCGAACCGACCATGCGCGGCATGGCTTTAACGGGTGCATCCTTCGCCGGCATTCTCTTCGCCGGGCTGATGATAACGGACGAAGGGCCGAAGCTGATCGAATACAACACCCGCTTCGGCGACCCCGAATGCCAGGTGCTGATGATGCGGCTGAAGGACGACCTGCTGGTGCTGCTCAATGCCGCCGTCGATGGCCAGCTCGCGCACATATCGGCGCGCTGGAGCGACGAGGCGGCACTGACCGTCGTCATGGCCGCGAGGGGCTATCCCGGCACGCCCGAAAAAGGCTCGGTCATTCGCGGGCTCGATGAGGCTGCCAGCGAAGGCGCCCAGATTTTCCATGCCGGCACCGCCATCAATGGCGGTGCGCTGGTCGCCAATGGCGGTCGCGTCTTGAACGTCACCGCGGTCGGCGCGACTGTCGGCGAGGCGCAGGAGAAGGCCTATGCCGCGCTCGACCGTATCGATTGGCCGCAGGGCTTCTGCCGCCGCGACATTGGCTGGCAGGCCGTGGCGCGCGAAACGGCAGGAGCAAGCTGACCGCAAGCATCCGGTCGCGCGCTTTCAGCGTTTGCCCCGGTCGAGTTCGGTAGAAGCGGTGCTCACCGGGTCCGCCGCCGCAGCGAAGGCGGCTTCGAGTTGCGCTGGAGTGCGCTGCCCGGTGCGCTTCCAGGCGACATATTGGACGATGCCGAAGATCGGCCGCCGCGGCACCGTCTTCACGACAGGCATGCGGAACCCGTCGCGGAATTTCGACCAGCGCGAACCAAGCACCGCGACCATTTCCCCGAAACTCGGCGGCGTCGCCACATCGGCGTAGATGAGGGTGGTCTTGCCGGCCAAAGCGGCTTCGCGCGAGAGCGGCACCGGTACGCTGGCGAGATAATCCGCCGGCACGTCGATCAGCCCGCCGAACGGCCATTGCTGGCGCAGCGTGGCGGCATTTGTCGGCGCGACGTTGACGTCGATGTCGTCCGGCGTCCCGGCTACCCTGTAGGGGCAACGGAAGCGGCCGCAATTGGCCTGGGCCGAAAACTGCCAGAGCGCATAGCCTTGCCAGTTGCCGATGGGAAAATGCACGTCGATGTCAGGCTTGTAGCGCGCGTACCAGAGCGGCAGCCGCGACAGCAGCCGGTATTTGTAGCTGTTGTCGGCGATATACTGGGCGGTCTTGCCATTGGTGTAGAGTACCGGGAAGCGGCCGATGCGCCGATGCACCTGGCGCACGAACGCCTCGGCGTCGTCGAGCGACATCCATTGCGCGGGATCGATGCCTTCGATGTCGAGGGCCATGAGGTCGTCCGGCGCGGGATCGGCGAAATCGAGGAAATTATTGGCCTGCTCGACCGGATTGCCGGGGCGGGCGAGGTGATAGGCGCCCCATTTTAGGCCGAGCGCCTTGGCCACGACCTTGCGCGTCTGGAACAGTTCGCGTGTCACCGCATGGCGCTTCCACAGCGCCTTGCAGAGTTTTACCCCGGTATCGTCTCCGGAGCAGGAATAGGGCGGCGACATGCCGTCGGAGGCTTTGTTGATGAAGCCGACGACGCGCTTGTCCGTGGCAAGCTGCGCCCAGTCGATGGAGTTGTATTCGTAGGCGTCGACGACAAGCGCCCGATCGGCACTTTTCCACGGCTCGGAGAAATCCGAGGCCCTTGCCGCCGGTGTCAGCGCCATCATCGCCGCGAGAGCGATCGCTGGGCGGCGAAGAAGATGCGCCGTTCTTTTCAAACAGGGAATCCCCGTTGATCGAAGGCAGATCCTGAACCGCCATGGTTAAGGATTTGCTTTCAAGGCAATGCGGTCCGTCAGCCGAACAGCTTCAACGCCGTCGCTACCGATAGGAACAGCGACAACGGCCGGTCTTGAAATGGCCTGAAACCATGTTTGCAATAAAAAGCCGCGGCCTTGTCGTCCTTTGCGTCGAGGATCAGTGCGAAGAAAGCAGGAGCAGCTTGGGCGCAGCGCCGAAGTGCATCCACGATCAGTATCGATCCTACTCTTTGTCCCTGATATCGGGTATCGACTGCCAACCTTCCGATCGATATGGCGGGCAGGACCGGGTAACGCGGTAGGCGTCTTGTCAGGTCTTCCGGCAGAGAAGTGATGGGCACACTTGACGCTGCAAGAGTGTAGTATCCGGCAATGAGATCGACATCACGGTCCGCGGCGACAAAGCAGTTGCTAACTCGGCGTTTGACGTCCTGGCTTGCCAACTCGTGTAGATATTGGCCGAGTGCCAGCACGCCACAGCTGAATGTCTTACGATCATACGATCCGCCCAGCGGCTCGATGATCAAGCCTAGACTCACCGGGATTCGACGACAACTCGCTTGTAGGCGTCGGCGGCTTTGCGCAGCGCTTCATTAGGTTCGGGCGGATTGAGAATGGCCTCTACCAGAGCGAGCTGATCCTCGATGGACAGGCGGATGATAGCGATCTCCTCAATGGTGCGTTGTGCAGCTTCCTGCGCTGCGGAGACCACGAAGTCGCTGACGCTGCGGCCCTGGATTTCGGCGGCACGTTTCATCACACTCAGCATATCCGGGGATATCCGAGCTTCGAGACGGGAGGTACGGGTCAGTTGGTTTGTCATTTCGATCACCTCTAGCACGGTATGTACGGGAATACATATCAAGTGCGACGGTCAGCGCGGCCGAATGGCTGAACTTCAAACGGATCCGGCGCGGGCTGTTGCGGCAGCGTGCCTTTGGCCGCGCGTTTGCGATGATGGGCGATCGAGCATTTCGGCGAGCACAATATACCGCGATCCGACCAATAGGCGGCGCCGTTTTCCAATTCACCGTGATAATATGAGAACCCCGCCGCCCGGTAGGGCAGGCCGCACTCGATACAACGGTAGGCGTCAGGTCTGGCAAGCATGAGTTGGTTTCCAGTCGGCTGGTTCTGGTCTGTTGCCGGTCGATTTTGACCCGGCGTCCATCGCATTTAATACGAGCCGGCGCGATTGCAAAATCAGCGTGACAAAATTTGACGTTTACGTAAAAAGAAGATGGGCGATCGCCCAAAGGCGAATACGGTGTGTGGCAAGCAGGTCCCACTCAGGTCCTAGGATCAGCCTGGCCGATGCATCAGGAGGAGCGAGCGGCATGTATCTGGCACCGGTCGAGGACATCGCGTTCACCCTCAAGCATGTGGCCGGCCTGAAGCCTGCCCTCGATGACGGCACGTTCGGCGATCTCGGCGAGGATCTCGTCGACGCCGTTCTTAGCGAGGCCGGCCGCTTCGCCACCGAAGAGGTCGCGCCGCTCTACAAGATCGGCGACGAGCACGGCGCGGTGCTGAAGGACGCGGCAGTGACCATGCCGCCGGGCTGGAAGGAACTTTATCGCCGCTGGATCGACGGCGGCTGGAACGCGCTCTCCGGCCCGGAAGGATATGGCGGGCAGGCGCTTCCGACCATGCTCGGCGTCGCCGCGCTCGAAATGTGGAATTCCGCCGCCATGGCCTTCGGCATTGGCCCGACGCTGACCATGGGTGCGGTCGAGGCGCTCGACAAGCACGCTTCGGAAGAGCTCAAGGCCAAGTATCTCGCAAAGCTCGTCTCCGGCGAGTGGATGGGCACGATGAACCTGACTGAGCCGCAGGCCGGCTCGGACCTCGCTGCCTTGCGCACGCGCGCCGAACCGGCCCGCGACGGCACCTACCGCATCTTCGGCCAGAAGATATTCATCACCTATGGCGAGCATGATCTCACCGACAATATCGTCCATCTGGTACTGGCGCGGCTGCCTGACGCGCCTGCGGGCACGCGCGGCATCTCGCTCTTCCTGGTGCCGAAATTCCTGGTCGGCGCGGACGGCTCGCCTGGCGCACGCAACGACGTCTTCTGTTCGGGCCTCGAGCACAAGCTCGGCATCCATGCCTCGCCGACCTGCACCATGATCTATGGCGACGGTTTTCAGGGCGCCAAGCCCGGCGCCATCGGATGGCTGATCGGCGAGGAGAACAAGGGGCTGGCCTGCATGTTCACCATGATGAACAATGCCCGCCTCGCCGTCGGGATGCAGGGCGTGGCGGTCGCGGAAGCCGCGACCCAGAAGGCGATCGCCTATGCCAATGAGCGCCGCCAGGGCAAGGCGGCGGATTACGCGGGCGCCGGCATGGCGCCGATCGTCCATCACCCCGACGTGCAGCGCAATCTCCTGACCATGAAGGCGCTGACGCAGATCGCGCGGGCGATCAGCTATTCCTGTGCCCATGCCATCGACCTGGCGCGCGTATCGTCTGGTGACCAGGCGGCGCATTGGCGCGACCGGGCCAACCTGTTGACGCCGCTTGCCAAGGCTTTTTCGACCGATATCGGCGTCGAGGTCGCCTCGCTTGGCGTCCAGGTCCATGGCGGCATGGGTTTCATCGAGGAGACGGGGGCTGCGGCACTCTATCGCGACGCCCGCATCGCGCCGATCTACGAGGGCACCAACGGCATCCAGGCGATCGATCTGGTGACCCGAAAACTGCCGCTCGGCGGCGGCGAGCATGTGCACGGCTTCATCGCCGAGCTTGCCGCTGTCGCCAGCGCCGTGCGGACATCCAATCTCGAAGGGTTTGGCCATACGGCCGATGCTCTCGACCGCGGGCTCGACGATCTGACGCAAGCGACACGTTTCCTGCAAAAACTGTCGGCCGATGGCCGGACTGGCGAGGCGCTTGCCGGCGCGACACCCTATCTCCGGCTGGTCTCGCTTGCAGCCGGCGGCGCCTACTTGGCGCGGGGCGCCGTTGCCGATCACGGCCGCGTCGCCCTTTGCCGCTTTTTCGCCGAAAACCTGCTCGGCGAGACAAGTGCCTTGAAGGAGCGCGTTGTCGACGGCGCCGCAAGCCTCGCCGCTGCCGGCAAGACATTGATTTCCGCCTGACGTTCACAAGGAAAGAACCGTGACAGACCATATCCTCGTCGAGCGCCAGGGCGCCATCCAGATCATCCGCATAAACCGCCCGGACAAGAAGAACGCGCTGACGCGCGCCATGTACGCCAAGATGTCGCAAACCTTGGCCGAAGGGGATGCGGATCCGGCAATTCGCGTCCATGTCTTTCTCGGCGTGCCCGGTGCCTTCTCCTCCGGCAACGACCTCGCCGATTTCATGGTCGTCGCCACTGGCGGCGAAGGCGGCACGGAAGTCTGGGATTTCCTGATGGCGCTGGCCAGGGTCGAAAAACCCATCGTCTCCGGTGTCGACGGCATCGCGGTCGGCATCGGCACCACGCTCAATTTGCACTGCGACCTGACCTTCGCCACGCCGCGCACCGTGTTCAGGACACCCTTCGTCGACCTCGGCCTTGTGCCCGAAGCGGGATCGAGCCTGCTGGCGCCGCGCATCCTGGGCCAGCAGGGCGCCTTCGCGCTGCTCGGCCTTGGCGAAGGCTTCTCGGCCGAACGTGCCAAGGCCGCTGGTCTGATCTACGAAGTTGTCGAGGAAGGAGCGCTGGAGGCGTCGGTTCTGGCGGCCGCCGGCCAGATCGCCGCCAAGCCGCCGCAGGCGCTCAGGATCGCGCGCGACCTGATGCGCGGCTCTCGCGAGGACCTCGTCGCCCGCATCAACGTGGAAAGCGAGCATTTTCGCGAGCGGCTGAAATCGGACGAAGCCCGCGCTGCACTGACGGCATTCATGACCAGAAAAAAATAGTTCGGCCCCCGCCTCCCTTAGATGGCGAGGTCGGCCCGCAGGGTCGGGTGGGGTGGAGCGCCGACCTATCCCGCGTGCCTCGGTCGCCACTGGCCAGCCCGGGCTAGGCGCAGTGAGGATGTCGGCGCTAGTTTACAAACTCAGGGATAAAGCCGCGTCTTCTCCCAACCGCCCCCGGCATTGCGCGAAAACACCACGCGGTCATGCAGCCGAAACGGTCTGTCGTGCCAGAACTCGATCGTCTTCGGCACGATGCGGAAACCCGACCAGTGTTTTGGGCGCGGAATCTCGCCGATGGCGTAGCGGGCCGTGTATTCGGCCACCGCCTTTTCCAGCGCGAACCGGCTTTCCAGCGGCCGCGACTGTTTCGAGGCCCAGGCGCCGATGCGGCTGCCGCGCGGCCGTGTCGCGTAATAGGCGTCGGCCTCGGCATCGCTGACGATCTCCACCGGCCCGCGCACGCGCACCTGGCGGCGCAGCGATTTCCAGTGGAAGCACATCGCCGCCTTCATGCTGCCTAGGATCTCCCGGCCCTTGGCGCTTTCGAAATTCGTGTAGAACACAAAGCCGCTCTCATCGAAGCCCTTGAGCAGCACCATCCGCACATCCGGCATGCCCTCGGCATCGACGGTTGCCAACGCCACGCCGTTGGGGTCGTTCATTTCGCTTTTGGTGGCGTCGTCCAGCCATGCGGCAAAAAGGCGAAACGGCTCGGCGGCCTCGGTAAAGTCACCGCTTGTTAACTCAGTCTCACTCATAGTTTTTCTCAAATTTTCATCAAACAGGGGAGGTTGCCGATTGTCGCGTATCGCGCAAGCTTTTGACAGCAGGCAAGGCAGCCTATTTGCTTCAGCCAGCGCCAAAGCCGCGATCGTGATGATTGCCTTGCCGCTTGCCGCATGTGGCGCGGGCGGCTTCAGCCTGCAAAAGGCCGAGGTCGATCGCTCGATCCTGACCGGCAGCATTTCGGCTCCAGCCGCGTCGGCCGATTCGGACCGCGATTCCGACCAGACGACGATCGGCAACGCGGTGTCCTCCGCCGACATCGAGCAGCTCGGCGGTCAAGCCGTGCCGTGGGCCAATGCCGGTACGGGTTCGCGCGGCTCCATCACCGAACTGGCGGAATTGAAGGACGGGGGTCAGACCTGCCGCCGCTTCAAGGCTTCGCGCGAAAGCTTTGACGGCGTTGCCATGTTCGCGGGCGAACTTTGCCTGGCCAGCGCCGGCGGCTGGCGCATGCAGGACTTCAGGTCGCTTTGAGCTTCCACCTTTGAAATAACGTCCAGCACTGGAATTTCTTCCTATGCGAGCGCATATAAGAGGCGACTATGGACTCACTCTTTCTCCAGGGCAGGAAGCATGCGCGACCCCTATGAGGTGCTGGGCGTTGCAAAGAACGCGTCGGCCAAGGACATAAAATCGGCGTACCGCAAACTCGCCAAGAAGCATCATCCGGACCAGAATCCGAATGATCCCAAGGCGAAGGACCGTTTTGCCGCGGCCAATCAGGCCTATGAGATCGTCGGGGACGAGAAGACCCGCGCCGCTTTCGATCGGGGCGAGATCGACGCCGACGGCAAGCCGCGTTTCCAGGGCTTCGAGGGCGCCCCCGGTGGCGGTGACCCCTTCGCCGGTTTTCGCCGCCAGCAGCAGGGAGCCGGCGGTTCGCGATTCGAGTTCCGCTCCGGACGCCCGGGCGGCGATCCGTTCGACGGCAACAGCGATATCTTCAGCCAGATTTTTGGCGACGTCTTCTCCGGCTCGCGCGGCCCCGGCCAAAGCGGGGCAGGAATGGGTGACCGCCGCCAGCCGGCAACTGCCGCCGACCTGAATGTCACGCTCGACATCACCATCGAGGAAGCGGCGAACGCTGAAAAGGTCACGGCGATGTTCCCTGACGGCCGCAAGGTGGCGGTCAAGCTGCCGGCCTATGTCGAGGACGGGCAGACCATCCGGCTGAAGGGGCAGGGCGAGCAAGGGCCGGGCCAGCCCGGCGACGCGTTGGTCAAGATCCGCTTCCGCCGGCATCCGCGCTACCGCCTGGAGGGCCGCGACCTGCACGCCGATTTGCCGGTGGGGCTGGCCGATGCCGTGCTTGGCGCCAAGGTGGCCGTAGAAACGCCGACCGGCAAGCTCGCGGTCAACGTTCCCGCCTGGTCGAGCTCGGACAAGGTCCTGCGCCTGAAGGGCAGGGGCCTGCCGGAAAAGGCCGGCGGCCACGGTGATCTCTACGCCCATGTGCGCATCATGCTGCCGGAAGGCGGCGACAGCGCGCTCGAAGGGCTGTTGCGCAGCCAAAAAGGCTGATTGGCGGCTCTTGTCCCCGAACTGTCCCGTTTGAGCGCTTGAAGGGGCTCTGTGCCTGTGCGATAGGGCTCTCCACAAATAAGAAATCTTGTGGAGAGCACGCATATGGCGGGTGGACAGGGCCTGATGGCCGGCAAACGCGGCCTGATCCTCGGCGTCGCCAACAACAGGTCGATCGCCTACGGCATCGCCAAGGCATGCGTCGACCACGGCGCCGAGATCGCGCTGACCTATCAGGGTGAAGCGTTCAAGAAGCGGGTCGAGCCACTGGCTGCGGAACTCGGCGCCTTTGTCGCCGGCCATTGCGATGTGACCGATCCGGCGAGCCTCGACGAGGTTTTCGCAAATGTCGCCAATCATTGGGGCAAGCTCGACTTCCTCGTCCATGCCATCGCTTTTTCCGACAAGGACGAACTGACCGGCCGCTATGTCGAGACGACGCGCGATAATTTCCTGCGCACGATGGATATTTCGGTCTATTCCTTCACCACCATCGCCAAGCGCGCCGAGGCGCTGATGACCGATGGCGGTTCGCTTTTGACGCTGACCTATTACGGCGCCGAAAAGGTGATGCCGCATTACAACGTCATGGGCGTCGCCAAGGCCGCACTCGAGGCCAGCGTGCGTTACCTCGCCGTCGATCTCGGCGCCAAGAAGATCCGCGTCAACGCGATCTCGGCGGGCCCGATCAAGACGCTGGCCGCTTCCGGCATTGGTGACTTCCGCTACATCCTGAAGTGGAACGAGTACAATTCGCCGCTGAAGCAGACGGTCACCCAGGAAGAGGTCGGCGATTCCGGCGTCTATTTCCTGTCCGACCTGTCGCGCGGCGTCACCGGCGAAGTGCATCATGTCGATTCCGGCTATCACGTCGTCGGCATGAAGGCGGTCGACGCACCTGACATTTCGACAGTCAAGGATTAACTCCTCCGCCTATCCTCCGCCCAGGCCCTGGCCCGACCTCCGGAAGACCTGATGTACCCGCTGGTTTATATCGTGCGCCACGGCCAGACCGCGTGGAATGCCGAATTCCGGCTTCAGGGGCAGGCCGATACCGACATCAACGCGCTCGGCCGCGAGCAGGCGAGCGCAAACGGGCATCGGCTGGCTGACCTGATCTCCAATCCCGCAGAGTTCGATTTCGTCGCCAGCCCAATGCGGCGCACGCGCGAGACCATGGAGCGCATTCGCGCCGCCATGAAGCTCGACCCGGCTGCCTACGGGACCGATCCCCGCCTTGTTGAAGTGAATTTCGGCGACTGGCAGGGTTTCACCTTTGCCGAGCTGGAGACGCAATTTCCGGGTGCGAGCAGGACGCGTGCGCTGGACAAATGGAACTTTCAGCCACCGGGCAAAGATGCCGAGAGCTACCAGATGCTGCTAGAACGGGTAAAGCCGTGGTTCGACGCGCTCGAGCGCCAGACAGTCTGCGTGACGCATGGCGGCGTCATGCGCACCTTGTTTCGCTTCGTGCTTGACATGGCCGAGGACGATGCGGCGAAGCTGGCGATACCGCAGGACCGCGTGCTCAAGCTGGAAGGCGACACCTTGGGATGGCTTTAGGCACCCGGCACGATCCAGGAAGGCTCATGCAGGCTGCCGGCGCAGGTGCATAAAACGGCTGTAACGGCGCCGAACAGCCGCTTTGCATTGGAAGCCTAGTCGGAGTCGCTGTCAGGCAACTGCATATCGGTGACGACGTTTTCGCCATTGGTCACGTCATAGGCGATGACGATGTCCATGCCCGGCTTCAGCGCGTCGAGATCGGTTTCCGCGTTCAGCTTGTAGGATTTGCCGTCGTCCAGCGTCAGGGTCAGCGCGTCCTTGTCGATCTTCTTGATCAGGCCTTCGGTCTGCCCGGCGAAAGCAGCGGTGCAAAGCAGGAATGTGGCGGCAACAGCGCCAATCAGGGTACGCATCATCGTCCTCTTTGGTATTGCGCCGGCATGGCTAGCGGCGGATCCTCAACGGCGAATGGAGCAGAGCAGAAACCAATCGAATGTGTCAAAACTAAATCCGAAGATCACGGTTTGACCCCTGTGGAAAACGCCAATAGAAGGCAGGCTTCAGTCGGCTCCGATGCCGGGCAAGGCACTTTGCGATGTCTCACAACACGTTCGGCCATCTTTTCCGCGTCACCACCTGGGGCGAAAGCCATGGGGCCGCATTGGGCTGCGTGGTCGACGGCTGCCCACCCGGCATCCGCTTCACGCGTGACGAAATCCAGGCCGAACTCGACAAGCGCCGGCCCGGCCAGTCGCGCTTCGTCACGCAGCGCCGTGAGCCTGACGAAGTGAAGGTGCTGTCGGGCTTCATCCTTGACGATGACGGCGAGACGATGATCACGACAGGTACGCCGATCTCCATGCTGATCGAGAATGTCGACCAGCGCTCGAAGGACTATGGAGAGATCGCCCGCCAGTACAGGCCGGGCCATGCGGACTACACCTATGACGTCAAATACGGCGTGCGCGACTATCGCGGCGGCGGCCGATCCTCGGCGCGCGAGACCGCGGCTCGGGTCGCCGCCGGAGCCCTCGCCCGCAAGGTCGTGCCGGGCATGGTGGTGCGCGGTGCACTGGTATCGATGGGCGAGAAGTCGATCGACCGCGCCAACTGGAACTGGAATTTCATTGGCGACGCGGACAATCCGTTCTTCACGCCGGATCCGGCGTCCGTTCCCGTTTTCACGAGCTATCTCGACGGCATCCGCAAGGCGGGTTCCTCCGTCGGCGCCGTGATCGAGATCGTCGCCGACGGCGTTCCGGCCGGCCTCGGCGCGCCGATCTACGCAAAGCTCGACCAGGATATCGCGTCAGGCCTGATGTCGATCAACGCCGTCAAGGGCGTCGAGATCGGCAACGGCTTCGAGGCCGCCCGCATCACCGGCGAACAGAATGCCGACGAGATGCGCATCGGCAATGACGGCCAGCCGGTGTTCCTGTCCAACAATGCCGGCGGCATCCTTGGCGGCATCTCGACCGGCCAGGCGATCATCGCCCGCTTCGCCGTCAAGCCGACGTCTTCAATCCTGACGCCCCGGAAGTCGATCGACAAGGACGGCAACGACGTCGAAGTGATGACCAAGGGTCGCCATGATCCGTGTGTGGGCATTCGCGCCGTACCGATCGGCGAGGCGATGGTTGCCTGCGCAATCGCCGACCATTATCTGCGGCACCGAGGACAGACAGGTAAGGAAGGCAGTAGGGCAGTAGGGCAGTAGGGCAGTAGGGCAGTCTGTTAAGCTGCCCGCGAGACGAGCAATTTTTCCTTTCCCCTACTCCCTTACTGCCCTATTCCCCTACTCCCTTGCGAGCGAAGCGAGCATTCCATGTCTTACGACCAGAAGAAGATCGTCGAAGCAATCCGGGCCTTCGAGCGCGGCGAGATCGTCGTCGTCATGGATGATGACGGGCGCGAGAACGAGGGCGACCTGATCGTCGCCGCCGTCCATTGCACGCCGGAAAAGATGGCCTTCATCGTGCGCAACACTTCGGGCATCGTCTGCACGCCGATGCCGCGCGAGGAGGCCAAGCGCCTCAACCTTGCGCCGATGGTCGCCGACAATGATTCGGCGCACACCACCGCCTTCACGGTTAGCGTCGATTTCAAGCACGGCACCACGACTGGCATTTCAGCTGACGACCGCACGCTGACCGTGCGCAATCTCGCCAACGGCAATGTCGGCGCCTCCGATTTCGTCCGCCCCGGCCACATCTTCCCGCTCATCGCGCGCGAAGGCGGCGTGCTTATGCGTTCGGGCCATACCGAGGCGGCCGTCGATCTGTGCAAGCTCGCCGGCCTGCCGCCGATCGGCGTGATCTCGGAACTGGTCAATGATGACGGCACCGTCAAGCGCGGCCCGCAGGTCGCGGCTTTTGCCGAGGAGCACGGCCTCAAGCAGGTCTCGGTCGCCGACCTCATCGCCTATCGGCAACGCAAGGAAACACTGGTCGAACGCGTGGCATGCTCCGAGATCGACACGCTCGGCGGCAAGGCGCAGGTCTTCACCTACACGCTGCCCTGGGATTCCATGCACCATGTCGCCGTCGTCTTCGGCGACATCCGCGACGGAGAAGAGGTGCCTGTGCGTCTGCACTCCGAGGACGTGGTGACCGACGTCTTCGGCACCAGCCACCGGCTGGACGCCATCATGAAGGCGATGGGCGAGCGCAAGCGCGGCGTCATCGTCTATCTGCGCGAGGGCTCGGTCGGTGTCGCCCACCAGGAGCGCAACCGGCCGGCGAGCGGCGACCGGGAGGACCACGAAGAGGCGCGCCGCCGCGAGAATGAATGGCGCGAGATCGGGCTCGGTGCTCAGATCCTGAAGGATCTCGGCATTTCCTCGATCAATTTGATCGCCTCGCGCGAGCGCCACTATGTCGGCCTCGAAGGTTTTGGCATCCACATCGCCAAAACCGAGATTCTCTAGGTTCGACGGCGGCAATAGCGTCCGATCCGCTGAACCGGACGCGTCATGGTTCATTCCGCGGCAGCGACGGCCGCTTCACACCCATCCAACTCGCATTTGTGAGTGGCAAGACTGCGCTGGCCGAGCAGCACCGTGACCAGCGCGATGCCGCCCGCGACCACCGAGACCCAGAACCCGTTCTGGGCGCCGAACGCATCCACCACCGCGCCGGCGGCGAAAGAGCCCAGCGCCATGCCGATGCCGATTCCCGTTGTCACCCAGGTAATGCCCTCGGTCAGCATCGCTTCCGGCACATGCCGTTCGATCAGGCCGAATGCCGTGATGAAAGTCGGCGAGATCGCCACGCCGCTGATGAAGACGGTCAGCGCCAAAATCGGCACGCTGTCGGCGGTGAGCGGCAAAATCGTGCTGACTGCGATGATGGCGACCGCGACGGTCAGCTGGCGCTGTAGCGGCGTCTTGAGGTTGAGCGCGCCGACCACGATGCCCAACACGAACGATCCCAGCGCATAGACGCCGATCACCAGGCTTGCGGCACCGGCTTGGCCGAACTCCTTGGTGATCGCCACGGTGCTCACTTCCGTCGTCGCGAAGGTCGCGCCGATGAAGATCAGGGCGAAGGTGATGATCTGTACCGGCCGCAGGCGGATTGCCGAGCCAGTCGAACCATGGTCCACCGGCCGCACTTTCGGCTCGGTCGATCGCTGCAGGATGAATGCTATCGAGCCCAAAGCGAGAAACAACGTGCTCGCCAGCATGCCTGCTTCCGGAAACAGCGCCGCACTGAGGCCCACCGACAGCGACGCGCCGGCGATATAGACCAGCTCGTCGGCCGCCGATTCGAAGGCGAAGGCGGTGTTCATCTCCGGCCGGCCGCGAAAAAGCTCGGTCCAGCGCGCGCGCACCATTGCCGGCATGCTGGGCATGGCCGCTGCCAGCAGCGCCGACACGAACGATGTCCATACCGGCCAATCCTGGTTGGCCGACGCAATCAGCAGCAGGAATGCCAGCACGGAGATGATGGTGGTGGGCACGACGATCCATGTCTGGCCGAGGCGGTCGACCAGCCTGGAGATCTGCGGCGCCAGGAAAGCGTTGGCCAGCGCGAATGTCGCCGAGACGGCACCCGCCAGCCAGTATTCGCCACGCGTCTGCGACAGCATCGCCACGATGCCGATCGGCGCCATGGCGATCGGCAGGCGCGCCATGAAGCCTGCAGCGGCAAAGCCCTTGGCGCCAGGGGCTCGAAAGATCTCGGAATAGGGGTTCTGCATGATCCGTTCCTCGACAAAAGGCGATTCGGAAATTACATACGATGCGTATGAATACTAAATAGATCATACGTCGCGTATGTCAATTGGCATACGTGACGTATGTGGATAAGGCCAGAAGAGATGCACAAGCCCCGCAGGGAAATGATCGCCGAAACGCGCGCCAAATTGATTGCCGCGGCCCGGCATGCGTTCGGAACGATCGGTTATGCCGAGGCATCGATGGATGATTTCACCGCATCGGCAGGGCTGACGCGCGGTGCGCTCTATCATCATTTCGGGGACAAGAAGGGGCTTTTGCAGGCGGTTATCGCCGAGATAGACGCCGAGATGGCGGCACGGGTGAATGAGGTTGCAGCGAAAGCACCGACCCGCTGGCAAAGCTTCGTCGACGAATGCACGAGCTACATCGAAATGGCGCTGGAGCCGGAAATCCAGCGCATCATGTTTCGGGACGGTCCGGCCGTGCTGGGGGATCCCGCGCAATGGCCGAACGCCAATGCCTGCGTCGCGTCGATGACCGATCACCTGACGACGCTGCAGGGCGGCGGGGTGGTTGTCCCGGGCGTAGACCCCGAGACCGCGGCACGGCTGATCAACGGGGCGAGCAGCCAGGCGGCGCAGCGGATCGCCAATTCGAACGACCCGGAAGCGACGTCGAAGACCGTGGTGGCGGCATTCAAGCAACTGCTCGAAGGATTGTTGAGGAAGGATGCCGGAGCCGCCTGACGACGGCAGGCCGCCGGCAGCTCTGGGCATGCCGTATCGGCAATCAAATCAAGAGTTTGTCAGACTTTTCGCATGTTGCCGCCTTGAGGCGTGCGATCGTTGATTTGAGCGGAACTTCGCCCTGTCCGCAAAACGTCTCGCTCATGATCAGCTCGGGCAGCGGCAGCCGCCGCCCCCAGCCATGTGTTTCGAGGTCCGGTTTCGGCGCGAACTCCGAGACACGGCCGACACAGAGATAGGCCACCGGCGTCACGTGCTCGGGAATCGACAGAAGGCCTTTCAACGCCTGCGCCTCGATAATGCTGACCCAGCCAACGCCGACGCCTTCGGCGCGCGCCGCCAGCCAGAAATTCTGCACCGCGCAGACCGTGCTGTAGAGATCCATCTCGGGATTGTGCCAGCGTCCCAGCGGCGAACCCTGTGAGCGTCGGCGGTCGCAGGTGATACAGATATTGAGCGCGCTTTCGCAGATGCCTTCCAGCTTGAGCTTGCGGTAGAGCGCCCGCCGCTCTTCCTCGATCGCCGGCAATTCCTGCTCGCGCGCCGCGAGGAACAGGTCGCGCACCTGTTCCCGTCGTTCGGTGCCACGAATGACGATGAAATTCCATGGCTGCATGAAGCCGACCGATGGCGCGTGATGGGCGGCAAGCAGCAGCCGCGCCAAGACCTCGTCGTCGACGGCCTCTGATGTAAAATGGCTGCGGACATCGCGCCGCGTGAACATGGCGCGGTAGACCGCATCGCGCGCCATCTGGTCGAATCCGTCACCCACGGGGATGGTCATATTGTCCGGCATCGCTTGTCCCCTTGCGATTGCAATCAACTGCCGTCCGCCTGACCATGCGGATGACGATGCCTGCCAGGCCGGTCTTCTGGCTCGGGATCAACCCGCATCCGGCGCCTTCCCGTCATCGACAGTGGCATTTACCGGCGCGGTCCCCCTTACAGCGTTGGGCACGCCACGGTATCAAACCGTGTTCCCGATTCTCCCGCTCGCGGCGGGCACCAGGCAGTGGCCGGGACTTTACGACGAAGCCCCTGCGCCGCCAATCCCCGCGGCGACGCGAACGGACGCAAGCGCGATTTTCCCCAACCATCAGGCCGCAACGCATGGCCATCGCCGCGCCAGGGCACTAGATAGGGAGCATGGCCACTCGTCTCTACACCCATCCGATCTTCCTCGAGCACATCACGCCACCCGGCCATCCGGAGCGGCCGGACCGCTTGCGCGCCATCGAGCGCGTGCTCGACGACGAGGCTTTTGCCGCGCTCGACCGCCTCGAGGCGCCGGAAGGCGATGAGGCCACCATTCTCTACGCGCATCCCGAGGATTTCGTCGAGCGGGTACGCGCCGCCATTCCCGATACGGGCATCGCCCGCATCGATGCCGACACAACGGCCAGCCCGAAGAGCTGGCAAGCGGCGATCACCGCGATCGGAGCCGCCAACGCCGCCGTCGACGACGTCTTTGCCGGCAGGGCAGACAACGTTTTCGTCGCCGCCCGGCCGCCCGGCCATCATGCGGAGAAAGCGACGGCGATGGGCTTCTGCCTGTTCAACACAGCGGCCATCGCCGCACGTTATGCACAGCGCAAACACGATATCGAACGCGTCGCCATCGTCGACTGGGACGTGCATCACGGCAACGGCACGCAGGATGTTTTCTGGGACGATCCGTCCGTGCTTTATTGCTCGACGCACCAGATGCCGCTCTACCCCGGCACCGGAGCAAAGAACGAAACCGGCGCCGGCAACATCGTCAACGCGCCGCTTGCGCCGCAGACCGGCAGCGAGGCGTTCCGCGATGCCTTCCTGTCGCGCGTGCTGCCCTCGCTCGACAATTTTGCACCCGACCTGATCATTATTTCGGCCGGCTTCGACGCGCATCATCGCGACCCGCTGGCCGAGATCAACCTGACCGAGGATGATTTCGACTGGGCGACCGGCCAACTCATGCAGCGCGCGGCGCGCCACAGCGGCAACCGGCTCGTCAGCCTGCTCGAGGGCGGCTACGATCTGCAAGGATTGGCATTTTCGGTCGCCGCCCATGTCGGGCGACTGATGAAAGGATGAATGATGGCTGGTGAAACCAACGAAGACGTCAAGGCGATGAGCTTCGAACAGGCTCTCGACGCGCTGGAGAAGATCGTCGATGATCTGGAGCGTGGCGATGTGCCGCTCGACCAGTCGATCAGGATCTACGAGCGCGGCGAGGCGCTGAAGGTGCATTGCGACCGGCTGCTCAAGGCGGCCGAGGACAAGGTGGAGAAGATCAGGCTGTCCCGCGACGGCAAGCCGGTCGGGACGGAGCCGCTGGACGCGGATTGAGGCACGCAGCCGTCTCTCTGGTTTTTGACACGATCATGATTGAGGATAGAACGCGTCCCGATTGAAACGGCTCCAGGACAAGAGGAGATACGGAAGCGATGTGCAGAAACATCAAGACCCTGTTCAATTTTGATCCGCCGGCGACCAACGACGAGGTGCGCGATGCAGCCCTTCAATTCGTTCGCAAGCTGAGCGGAACGACGCGGCCTTCGAAGCAGAACCAGCACGCATTCGACCATGCCGTCGAGGCCATTGCGGCGTCGGCGCGCGAGCTTCTCGATTCGCTTGAAACCAACCAGCATCCGCGCAATCGCGAGGAGGTTGCGGCCAAGCTGCGGGCGAAGGCGGCGATCCGCTTTGCCTGATCTGGCCAAAGCAGCCATCGGCCGCTGACAAGGAGAGTTCATGAGCTTCTTTCCCGGGAAGGACCCTGAAGCCGGCGATGCCTTTGCCAGCGACCAAATCGAATTGATGGTCATTCCGAACGCCAAGGACATTGGCGGTTTTCAGGTTCGCCGCGCCTTGCCGACCGCCAAAAGGCGGCTGGTCGGTCCCTTCATCTTCTTCGACCGCATGGGCCCGGCCATCCTGCGTGCCGGTCAGGCGCTCGACGTCCGGCCGCATCCTCATATCGGCCTGTCGACGGTCACCTACCTGTTCGACGGCAGGATCAGGCATCGCGATTCGCTCGGCACCGAGATGGTGATCGAGCCGGGTGACGTGAACCTGATGACCGCCGGCCGCGGCATCGTCCATTCGGAGCGCACGCCGGAAGAACTGCGCGGCGCGCCGATGTCGATCTCGGGGCTGCAGACATGGTTGGCGCTGCCGGGCGGCAAGGAGGAAGTGGCGCCGGTTTTCGAAAACACCGCTGTCGCGCGGCTTCCCGACATCGACGCGGAAGGCGTCAGCGGCCGCATCGTCATAGGCGATTTCCAGGGGCTGCGTTCCCCGGTGCGGGCCGATTCCGAGACGCTCTACGCCGACCTCAGGCTGGCGCCCGGCGCCAGCGTGAAAATCCCTGCCGACGCGGAAGAACGCGCCATCTATACGCTGGAAGGCGAGGTCTCGATTTCCGGCGACGTGTTTCCGGCGGAACGGCTTCTGGTGTTCCGGCCCGGCGACGAGATCGTCGTATCCTCACAGGCTGGTGCCCATTTCATGCTTTTCGGCGGTGCCTCGCTGGGCTCGAAGCGCTACATCTGGTGGAATTTTGTCTCGTCCTCCAAGGAGCGCATCGAACAGGCCAAGCAAGAATGGAAGACCGGCCGCTTCGACATCGTTCCCGGCGATGAGGAAGAGTTCATTCCACTGCCGGAAGGCTGAGGAAATCGACGACGGGGCGTGCCTTTCGCGTCATTTGGCAGGCATTTACTTTCGCCTGCCGGCGGCCTATCCCGCGCATGAACAGAAGCTTGGGCCTACCCGTGAACGCAACGCCGCATACGCCGCTTCTCGACAAGGTCCGTATCCCGGCCGAGCTGCGCACGCTTTCCGAAAGCGAATTGCCGCAATTGGCATCAGAGCTTCGCCTCGAACTGATCGACGCGGTGTCGCGCACCGGCGGTCATCTCGGCGCCGGGCTTGGCGTGGTCGAACTGACCGTGGCGCTGCACTATGTCTTCAATACCCCCGATGACCGGTTGATCTGGGATGTCGGCCACCAGGCCTATCCGCACAAGATCCTGACCGGGCGCCGCGATCGCATCCGCACCCTGCGGCAGGAGGGCGGCCTCTCCGGCTTCACCCGCCGCACCGAGAGCGAATACGATCCGTTTGGCGCCGCCCACTCCTCGACGTCGATATCGGCCGGCCTCGGCATGGCGGCGGCCCGCGATCTTGCCGGCGGCCGCAACAATGTCATCGCTGTCATCGGCGACGGCGCCATGTCGGCCGGCATGGCCTATGAGGCGATGAACAATGCCGGTGCGCTCGATGCCCGCCTGATCGTCATCCTCAACGACAACGACATGTCGATCGCCCCACCGACCGGCGCCATGAGCGCCTATCTGGCGCGCCTGGCCTCTGGCAAGGCCTATGTCGGCCTGCGCGACTTCGGCAAGAAACTGACCTCGTATCTCGGCAAGCGTGCCGACCGTGCCATCACCAGGGCGGTCGAGCACGCGCGCGGCTACGTCACAGGCGGCACGCTGTTCGAGGAGCTCGGCTTCTACCATATCGGTCCGATCGACGGTCACAATCTGGACCATCTGATCCCGGTGCTGAAAAATGTCCGTGACAATGGCAAGGGCCCCGTGCTGATCCATGTCGTCACCCAGAAGGGCAAGGGCTACGCGCCGGCCGAGGCCGCGGCCGACAAATATCACGGCGTCAACAAGTTCGACGTCATCACCGGCGCTCAGGCCAAGGCCCCGGCCAACGCGCCGGCCTATACCAAGGTGTTCGCCGAAAGCCTGATCCGGGAGGCCCAGGAGGACGAGCGCATCGTCGCCGTCACCGCCGCCATGCCGGGCGGCACCGGGCTTGACCTGTTCGGCGAAGTGTTTCCGGCCAGGACCTTCGACGTCGGCATCGCCGAACAGCATGCGGTGACGTTCGCGGCCGGCCTCGCGACCGAAGGCTACAAGCCGTTCGCGGCGATCTATTCGACCTTCTTGCAACGTGCCTACGATCAGGTCGTGCACGACGTGGCGATCCAGAAATTGCCGGTGCGCTTCCCCATCGATCGCGCCGGCTTCGTCGGAGCCGACGGCGCCACCCATTGCGGCGCCTTCGACACCACCTTCCTGGCCTCCCTGCCGGGCTTCGTCGTCATGGCGGCGGCCGACGAGGCGGAACTGCGCCACATGGTGCGCACCGCGGCAACCTACGATGACGGCCCGATCGCCTTCCGCTATCCGCGCGGCAATGGCGTCGGCGTCGACATGCCCGATCGCGGCTCGGTGCTCGAAATCGGCAAGGGCCGCATCATCAGGGAAGGCGGCAAGGTGGCACTCCTCTCCTTCGGCACGCGCTTGCAGGATTGCCTGATCGCGGCCGAGGAACTGGGCGCGGCCGGGCTTTCGACCACCGTCGCCGATGCGCGCTTCGCGAAGCCGCTCGACGAGGACCTGATCCGACGGCTGGCCCGCTCGCACGAGGTTCTGGTCACGGTGGAGGAGGGCGCCGTCGGCGGCTTCGCCAGTCACGTTTTGCAGTTCCTCGCCCATGAGGGCCTGCTGGAAAGCGGCCTGAAAGTGCGCCCGCTTGTGCTACCGGACGTGTTTGCCGACCACGCCAAGCCGGAAAAGATGTATGCCGATGCCGGTCTCGATGCCGCCGGCATCGTCCATACGGTTTTCACCGCCCTCGGGCAGGCGGCCCACGCCCAGCGCGCCTGACTCGACACATCAAGCGCTTGAATCGGTTTGCCGGCTCGATGTCGTAACGCATTGTTGACATTGCGGTTTGGCGTTTTGCTTACCGTGTCTCTTGCCCGTTTTTCAACGGCACGCTGCTAGGTTCTGGCCAGGCAGGGAGACAACAACAGTGAAGACGCTTCTGTGGGGCATGGCGATCCTGACCGCCATCGCAGCGCCGGCCATCGCCGGAACGCGCTACGACCGCAATATCGAGAGGGCGGCCGTGGATATAGTCGCCAGCAGGATGGGGCATATCAGGGGCGGCTTCTCCTACAAGCAGCTGCCGCAGCTTGTTGTCCCGCCGGACGCCGCATCGGCATCCGCCGCGCCAGTCGAGCGCCCGCGCAGGGAAGTTGCCCGCGATCGGGATGACGGCCTGTCTCCCGCCGTCGAACGGCAGGCTCCCCGCACCATCTTCTGATCTCGCCCAAATCAAACCACCCAAATCAAAACCACATGTCGCGCACGCAGCGGCCGTCGCGCGGCAGATCGTCGTAGGTCTCGAGACCGTCGAAATGGTCGATCGGCAGGTCGGCCACGGCTTCCGGCGGCGCAAGCCTTACATTGACGGCGATCCGCGTGCGGCCGGCTGGGCGCAAACCGCGCCAGGCAAGCACGCACGCACATGTCGGGCAGAACAGGATCTCGAGCGTGGGTTCGGCCTTGCCGGCACGTTTATAGCTTTTTATCGGCCCCACGACGCGGATACGTTCATCGACAAAGTCGTAGGCCCAGAGCGTGCCGTAACGTCGGCACAGCGTGCAGTTGCAAGCGGTGATCGGCCCGGGATCGCCCTTCAAGGTCCAGTGGGCCGCACCGCAATGGCAGGTTCCCGTAAGCATCCGTCCTCCTTCGCCTTCGGCAGCAAAACGGCGTTTCTTCCTTATCATCGTGGCCGACCTGATGCGATATGCGACTGGCCGCGAGCGGCTCTCTGCGGTCGCTGCCCTGCGGCGATGTTGCTTCTCCTGCTCCAATCTCCTTGCCTTCGCCGCCGGCTTTCGCCAAGGAAGACCGATGAATTTTCCCCGGCCAGCCAGCACGCGCCAGCGGCTCGACGATCTGCTCGTAGCGCGTGGGCTGTTTTCCAGCCGCTCGCGTGCACGTGACGCGATCGAACGTGGTACGGTAACGGTTGATGGCGTCATTGGCCGCAAGCCGGGTCAGGCCGTGCAACCGGAATGCGTCATCGCCGTTGATGACCCGGCCCAAGGCTATGTCTCACGCGCGGCGCTGAAGCTGATCGCCGGGCTCGACCATTTCGGCCTCGATCCGGCCGGCTGTGAGGCGCTCGACATCGGCGCCTCGACCGGCGGATTCACCCAGGTCCTGCTCGAACGCGGCGCGACCCATGTCACGGCGATCGATGTCGGTCACGGACAGATGCATGCTGATATCGGCAAGGACGCGCGCGTGACGGTCATCGAGGGGCTGAACGCCCGCGATCTCTCAACCGCCGATCTTGGCGGCCGCAGTCCGGACTTCATAGTCTCCGACGTCAGTTTCATTTCACTGAAACTGGCCCTGCCGCCTGCGCTTGCCATCGCCAAGCCGGGTGCCGCAGCGATGTTTCTGGTCAAGCCGCAGTTCGAGGCGGGTCGCGAGGCGATCGGCAAGGGCGGCCTGCTGAAAGACCCCTATCATGCCGCCCGTGTCGCCGGCTTGCTGCAGGATTGGCTGGATGCCGTGCCCGGCTGGCGCTCGCTCGGCTTGCATCTGTCGCCAATCGAGGGCGGTGACGGCAATCGCGAATTCCTGCTTGGTGGGGTCAAGGACCGATGAGTGCACGCTTCACCATCAAAAAGCTTGGCGCCCAGGGGGATGGCATCGCCGACACCGAAAGCGGCGATCTGTTCATTCCTTTCACGCTGCCAGGCGAGGTCGTCACCGCGGCGCGTGAAAGGGATCGCGCCACGCTGATGGCGCTGATCGAGGCCTCGCCCCTGCGCATCGAACCCGCCTGCCGCCATTTCGGCGAGTGCGGCGGCTGCGCCCTCCAGCATTTGGAGGCGCAAGCCTATCAGCAGTGGAAGCGCGAGAAGGTCGTGCATGCGCTGAGAGGCATCGATTGCGAAATAGGCGGTCTGGTCGCCTGCGCGCCGCACACGCGCCGCCGCGTCGTGCTCGCCGCCAGGCGCACCGAAACAGACATGCTGCTCGGCTTCAATCGCCATCTGTCGCCGGAAATCATTTCCATCTCCGAATGCCCGATCTCGCTGCCTGGGATCGTCAACGCGCTCGACAGCTTGAGGGCACTCGCCGAATTGATCTGCGCCACCCCGAAATCGTTTCGCATGGCGGTCACAGTGACGGGTTCCGGCCTCGACGTGGCGGTGCATGAATCGGGCAAGCTCGGCGAAAACCAGCGCCGCATCGCCACCAATTTTGTCATTGCGCAGGGCTTTGCCAGACTGTCCATCGATGACGAGATCATCATCGAGCCGAAGAAGCCTGTCGTCATGTTCGGCAGCGTTACCGTCGCGGTGCCGCCGGGCGCCTTCCTGCAGGCGACGGAGGCAGCCGAACGGACCATGGCCGATATCGTCGGCGGACATCTGAAACGTGCCAAAAAAATTGCCGATCTCTTCGCCGGCTGCGGCAGCTTCGCCCTGCGGTTGGCCGCGAGATCGGAAGTGCATGCGGTGGAGGGCGATGCGGCCGCACTTTCGGCGCTCGATCGGGGTTCACGCTTCGCCACCGGCCTGAAACGCGTGACCGGCGAGCGCCGAGACCTGTTCCGCCGTCCGCTGACGTTCAAGGAGTTAAACGCCTTTGATGGCGTTGTCTTCGATCCGCCCCGCGCGGGCGCGGAGGATCAGTCGAAGCAGATCGCCCGCTCGGATGTTCCATTCGTTGCCGCGGTCTCCTGCAACCCGGTGACGCTCGCGCGGGATTTGCGCATCCTCATCGACGGCGGCTACGCGGTGAAAAGCGTGACGCCGATCGATCAGTTTCTGTGGTCGCCCCATGTCGAGGCTGTTGCCTTGCTGGAGAAGCCGCGGAAAAGACGCTAGGCGCTTAGCCCTGCTCAGCGAGACGGGCAGCGTCACGCAGTCTGCCCCGAAATCCCAGCCAGGTTTATCGCTAAAGTTGTGGATCATCGCCACTGCAGTTGAATCTGCCCCTCAAAAAGGCATAATCCAAATTGGGATAGGGGGAGAAGATGATTTCACCAGGTTTTGTTGCCGAGATTTTTGGTTCGGCTCTCATCATGGCGCTCACCGGTGCGGTGCTCGCTTGGATCTTGAGAAAATTCACGCGTGTGGGGCTGGTGCCATCCTATGCGCTTGGCGTCGCGGTCATGACGTTTGTCGGCGCTGCGCTCTATGTCTCGGGCCATGATGGGACCGTCGACTACCTGAGTGCATGGACCCAGTACGCGATCGGCGGCGTTATCGGCTTCCTGATCCTGTATGCCACGTCGCGCCGGTCTGTGAGCAAGACCTAGCAGACTGGCCACGAGGCGGCTTCAAACCCTTGTGCCGCCGACCGTCATCTGGTCCATTCTGAGGTGCGGCTGGCCGACGCCGACCGGCACGCCCTGTCCAGCCTTGCCGCACATGCCGATGCCGTTGTCGAGCTTCATGTCATTGCCGATCATCGAAACGCGGTGCATGGCGTCGGGCCCGTTACCGATCAGCATTGCGCCCTTGATCGGCTGCGTCACCTTGCCGTTCTCGATCATGTAGGCTTCGGTGCAGCCGAACACGAACTTTCCGGAGGTGATGTCGACCTGGCCGCCGCCGAAGGAGACGGCATAGATGCCGTTCCTGACCGAGGCGATGATCTCGTCCGGCTCCATGTCGCCCGATGTCATGTAGGTGTTGGTCATGCGCGGCATCGGCTGGTGCGCGTAGCCCTCGCGCCTTCCGTTGCCGGTGGCCCGCATGCCCATCAGCCGGGCGTTCTGGCGGTCCTGCATGTAACCGACCAGCTTGCCGTCCTCGATCAGCACGTTGCGCGCCGAAGGCGTGCCTTCATCGTCGACGGTGAGCGACCCGCGTCGTTCCGCGATCGTGCCGTCATCGACGACGGTGACGCCCTTTGCCGCCACCTGCTGGCCCATCAGGCCGGCGAAAGCGGATGTCTTCTTGCGGTTGAAGTCGCCTTCCAGCCCGTGGCCGACGGCCTCGTGCAGCATGACGCCGGGCCAGCCGCTGGAGAGCACGATGTCGAAAGTGCCGGCCGGCGCCGGTACGGCTTCGAGATTGACCAGCGCCTGACGCAGCGCCTCCTTGGCGGCGTGCTTCCAGCTGTCCTCGACGAGGAAGTCGCCGAACGCCTTGCGTCCGCCCATGCCGTAGGAGCCGCTTTCCTGGCGGTCGCCGTCGCCGACCACCACCGACACGTTCACCCTGACCAGCGGCCGGATGTCGCGCACCACCTGGCCGTCGGCGCGCACGATCTCGACATGCTGCCAGGACGAGGTCAGCGATGCCGAGACCTGGCGCACGCGCGGATCCTCGGCGCGCAGCCATGCGTCGACTTCCTGCAACAGCTTCGCCTTGGCCTCGAAGGAAGGGGAGGGGATCGGGTTCTCATCGCCATAGAGATGGCGGTTGGTGCGGGCGGGCGCGGCGGCAAGCGTTCCGGAATAACCGCCCTTGACGGTCGAGACGGCGTCAGCCGCGCGTCGCAGCGAAGCCTCGGACAGGTCGCTGGAGTGGGCATAGCCGCTGGCTTCGCCGGCAACCGCGCGTAGGCCGAAACCCTGGTCGGTGTTGAAATTGGCCGTCTTCAGCCGACCGTTGTCGAACATCAGCGCTTCGCTCTCGCTGTATTCGACGAACAACTCGCCATCGTCGGCGCCGTTGATGGTCTCTGCGACGATCTCCTTGACGCGATCGTCGGAAATATCGAATTGGCCGATAAGGCTGTTCATGGCGTATGTCCGTGGATGAATGGTTATATCCGGGATGTAGGCGCGAAGCCGCGCCCAGACAATCGCCAATCGTCATTCAAATGCAGGGCGGCGGCGTCCCGGATCTATCCCAGGTCCGGAAAACCTATCGTTGATCGGCAGCTCCCGGGTCGAGGCGCGGGAGTCTACGGCAGGGCCGCAAATCCGTCAGCAAAACCCTTGAGGTCCACCGGGATGCCGATGCCTTCTTCTGGCGTCTGGAAGACGATGAACGTGGCCGACGTGCCGGTCTTCAGCGTATCGAGCAGCGGCTTCTCGAGAATGACCTCAGCGTAGCAGCCGTCCTGGAAGCAGCGCACGAAATAAGCGCGGCCGATATCCTTGCCGTCGACATTGAGGCCGAGCCCGTTGGGCAAGAGCACGCCGAGCGGCGCCAGCACGCGCAGGATCTCCGCCTTGTTGTCGGCGGTGCGCAGCACCACGACCGACAGCCCCATCTCTGGGCGGTCCTCGGCGACGACGTTCTGCATCATCACGCATTGTTCGGACGTGGCGCCGGCCGGCGTGTCGCAGATGATCGACCACGCGCCATGGGTCGAGCGCACCGTGCCGCTCGGCTGGGCCGCGTTGGCCTGGCCGGCGGCCGACAAGCCGGCGACGGACAAGGCGGCGAGAAAGATGACCTTCGCCAAGGGGCTCGAAAGCCCAAATCCCGACAGCCAAGAGTTCATGACGGCTCCATTGCGAATCACGGCACTTTAAGCCGCGCCAAAGCCAAGTAAAGGACGAGACAGCGGCCGAGCCGCCACGAAAATGCCAATGCGGCGCTTTTCCTAGCCAATTTCGCCCGAATTACGACGCCAGGCGCGCCGGCCGGCAGGAAGCAGCCGATCCGTTGAACATAGCCGATTCGCCATGGCGGCCGCCGCCTTCAAAGATGCATTCCGGCTTGCGCGCAAAAATGCCGCACGGTTTCCTCCGCTCCTTTCTTGCGGAGGGAAAAAGAGTATGGTTTGAACCAGCTTGAGACAGTCGGGATTCCCGTCCCGGCATTGTTCGTTATTCTCGTGGACACAGCCGCGAGGAACTGGGAGACGAAGAGGGCGATGAGAAATTTCCTGGCAAACGCCAAGCTTCCAGCAAGTGCCAAGTTTCTAAGCGCTTGTGCCGTTACCACGTTTTTCGCCGGCACGGCCGCCCATGCCGATCAGCCCGTCGAGTGGGAGACGACCTTCCAGGCGCCGGCAACCGACATGATGCGCCAGATCGAGTGGTTCGGAAACTACACGATGTGGTTCATCATCCCGATCACCGCCCTGGTATTGGTCCTTCTGATCTACTGCATCGTGAAATTCCGCGCGAGCGCCAACCCGGTTCCGTCCAAGACCAGCCACAACACGCTGATCGAGGTGATCTGGACTGTCGGCCCCGTCGTCGTCCTGCTCTGCCTCGCCATCCCCTCGTTCCAGCTCTTGACCGCGCAGTACACGCCGCCGGAAGAAGCCAAGCTCACCGTCAAGGCGACGGGCAACCAGTGGAACTGGGATTACGAATACCAGACCGACAACACGCTCTCGTTCAACTCGGCGATCCTCCAGGATGGCGACCGTGCCGCCGCCGGCAAGGAAGATCGCAAGGTCTATCCGCGCCTGCTTGCCGTCGACAACGAGATGGTGGTGCCCGTCCACACGATGACCCGGGTGCTCGTCACCGCGACCGACGTGATCCATTCCTTCGCCATGCCGTCCTTCGGCATCAAGATCGATGCCATTCCCGGCCGCACCAACGAGACCTGGTTCAAGGCGGAGAAGGAAGGCCTCTACTACGGCCAGTGCTCGCAGCTCTGCGGCAAGGACCATGCCTTCATGCCGATCGCCATCCGCGTCGTCTCCGACGCGCAGTTCAAGACCTGGCTGGCTGCGGCCAAGACCGATCTGCCCGGCGCCAACAAGACGCTGATGGCCGAGGTCGATGGCCAGAACAAGGTAGCGGCCGCCGGCAACTGATGCCGCGGGTTAGCAAGATTTAGGGAACGGAGCGGAACATGGCAGACGCTGCAGCTCACGACGGGCACGACCACAAGCCTTATCATGGTTGGGTGCGCTGGGTTTATTCGACCAACCACAAGGACATCGGTACGCTCTACCTGATCTTCGCGATCATGGCCGGCATCATCGGCGGCGCGCTGTCGGTCGCCATCCGCATGGAGTTGCAGGAGCCTGGCATCCAGATCTTCAGCGGCCTGGCGCAGATGGTCTACGGCATGAACGGTGACGCCGCGATCGATGGCGGCAAGAGCATGTACAACGCCTTCGCCACGGCGCACGCGCTGATCATGATCTTCTTCATGGTCATGCCGGCCCTGATCGGCGGTTTTGCCAACTGGATGGTGCCGATCATGATCGGCGCCCCGGATATGGCGTTCCCGCGCATGAACAACATCTCGTTCTGGCTGCTGCCGCCGGCTTTCATCCTGCTGCTTATCTCGATGTTCGTGCCGAGCGCGCCTGGCGCCTACGGCGTCGGCGGCGGCTGGACGCTCTATCCGCCGCTTTCGACCTCCGGTCAGCCCGGTCCGGCCATGGATCTGGCGATCCTGTCGATCCACATCGCCGGCGCGTCCTCGATCCTGGGTGCCATCAACTTCATCACCACCATCTTCAACATGCGCGCGCCAGGCATGACGCTGCACAAGATGCCGCTGTTTGCCTGGTCGGTGCTGGTCACCGCATTCCTGCTGCTGTTGTCGCTTCCGGTCCTTGCCGGCGGCATCACCATGCTGCTTACCGACCGCAATTTCGGCACGACCTTTTTCGCTCCCGATGGCGGCGGCGATCCGCTGCTGTTCCAGCACCTGTTCTGGTTCTTCGGCCATCCGGAAGTGTATATCCTGATCCTGCCGGGCTTCGGCATCATCAGCCATATCGTCTCCACCTTCTCGCGCAAGCCGGTGTTCGGCTACCTCGGCATGGCCTACGCCATGGTCGCGATCGGCGCGGTCGGCTTCATCGTCTGGGCGCACCATATGTACACGACCGGCCTGTCGCTCGACACGCAGCGCTACTTCGTCTTCGCCACCATGGTCATCGCGGTGCCGACGGGCGTGAAGATCTTCTCCTGGATCGCGACGATGTGGGGCGGATCGATATCGTTCAAGCCGCCGATGCTGTGGGCGCTGGGCTTCATCTTCCTGTTCACGATCGGTGGTGTTACCGGGGTTCAGCTGGCCAATGCCGGTCTCGACCGGTCGCTGCACGACACCTATTTCGTGATCGCGCACTTCCATTACGTGCTGTCGCTGGGGGCGGTGTTCGCCATCTTCGCCGGCTGGTACTACTGGTTCCCGAAGATGACCGGCTACATGTATTCGCCCGTCATCGCCAACACCCATTTCTGGGTCATGTTCGTCGGCGTCAACCTTGTCTTCTTCCCGCAGCACTTCCTCGGCCTTGCTGGCATGCCGCGCCGCACCATCGACTATCCGGACGCGTTTGCGGGCTGGAACATGGTGTCGTCCTACGGTTCGTACATTTCGGCCGTCGGCGTGGTGATCTTCCTCTATGGCGTGTTCGAAGCCTTCCAGAAGAAGCGGATCGCTGGCGCCAATCCATGGGGCGAGGGCGCAACGACGCTGGAATGGCAGCTGCCTTCACCGCCGCCGTTCCACCAGTGGGAGCAGCTGCCGAAGATCAAATAAGGCGGCAGCCCGGAATCGAAACCGCCGGTTCGCCGGCGGTTTCGGCCAAACGGAATATGGATTTGAGTACGCATGGCCCTTGTCGACGAAACCAGCATTGACGAAGCGGGCTTCCGCATGTCGGAAGCGACGGCGGGTGATTTCTTCGCCCTCCTGAAGCCACGCGTCATGTCGCTGGTGGTGTTCACCGCCTTTGTCGGACTGGTCGCGGCGCCGGTGACCATCAACCCGCTGCTGGCGGTGATCGCGATCCTGGCTATTGCCATCGGGGCTGGTGCCTCCGGCGCTCTCAACATGTGGTACGATGCCGATATCGACGCGGTGATGACACGCACTGCGACCCGCCCGGTGCCGGCCGGCCGCATCCAACCCCACGAGGCGTTGAGCTTTGGGTTGGTGCTTTCGGTTTTGTCGGTGATGACGCTCGGCGTGCTGGTCAACTGGCTGTCGGCGGCGCTGCTGGCCTTCACCATCTTCTTCTATGCCGTCGTCTACACGATGTGGCTGAAGCGCTGGACGCCGCAGAACATCGTCATTGGCGGTGCTGCCGGCGCCATCCCGCCCGTGATCGGCTGGGCCGCGGTGACCGGCACGGTCAGCCTGGAGAGCGTCGTCCTGTTCCTCATCATCTTCCTGTGGACGCCGCCGCATTTCTGGGCGCTGGCGCTGTTCAAGTCGCAGGATTATGAACGCGCCGGCATCCCGATGATGCCCAATGTCGCCGGCCCGGCGTCGACCCGCCGTCAGATCTTCGCCTATGCTCTGGTGCTGGCCCCGGTCGGTGTGCTGCCGTGGCTGCTTGGCTACACCACGCCGTTCTATGGCGTGGCTGCCCTGCTGCTCGGGCTCGGCTTTGTCTGGTATGCGTGGAAAGTGCTTGGCATGTCCGACGACGATCGCGCGATGAAGCCAGCCAAGGCGTTGTTCGGCTATTCGCTGCTCTATCTCTTCGCCATCTTCGCCGTCTATCTCGCCGACAGCGTCGTCGAACGTGCACTTGCGGTGGGTGGAGCATGAGCATGATCGAAGACAAGCTCGAAACGGTCACCTTGACCGAACGCCAGCGGAAGGCCCGGCGCAACCGCTCGGTCGCCATCGGCGTAGCCTTGGCCGTGCTGGTCGTTATCTTCTATATCGCGACGATCGTGAAGTTCGGTCATAACCTCTCTGGCACGATGTGAGGCGGGAGATGGGTGTCGACACGAGTGCCAAACCGGCCGGGCACAACAGCAACCGCCTTGTTGCGGCCGTCTGCCTTGCCTTCTTCACCGGCATGATCGGCATGGCCTATGCCGCGGTGCCGCTGTACAAGATGTTCTGCCAGGCGACAGGCTATGGCGGCACGACGCAACGCGTCGAGAAGCAGTATGCCGGCCGCGTGCTCGATCGCGAGATCACCGTCCGCTTCGATGCCAATATCGCCGGCGTGCCGTGGGATTTCCAGCCGGTCCAGCGCTCGATGACCATGAAGATCGGCGAGACGGTGCAGGCGCACTATCAGGCGACCAACAAGTTCGATCGCCCCATCACCGGCCGCGCCACCTTCAATGTCCAGCCTGAACTGGCGGGTCCCTATTTCAACAAGGTCGAATGCTTCTGCTTCACCGACACCACGCTGAAGCCCGGCGAAACGCTTGACATGCCGGTCCTGTTCTACGTGGACCCCGATATCGTCAACGTGCCGGAACTGAAGGACGTGAAGACGATCACCCTGTCCTACACGATGTTTCCGGTCGAGAAGAACAAGCCGGTCGCATCGTCGGAGCCGGTCCAGGGCAACAGCAAGACAATTTCAAATACCGAAGGAAATCTCGGGGGTTGATATGGCAGACGCGCACGCAAAACATCACGACTATCATCTCGTCGACCCGAGCCCGTGGCCTTTCCTGGGATCGATAGGGGCGCTCGTCACCGCCTTTGGCGGCGTTTGCCTCATGGAATACCTGAAGGGCGGCTCGTTCCCGATCTTCGGCTTCAACATCGCCAATCCGTGGCTGTTCTTCATCGGCCTCGCGATCGTCCTCTACACCATGTTCGCCTGGTGGTCGGACACGATCAAGGAAGCGCATGAGGGCCATCACACGCGGGTCGTGTCGTTGCATCTGCGCTATGGCATGATCATGTTCATCGCCTCCGAGGTGATGTTCTTCGTCGCGTGGTTCTGGGCCTATTTCGATGCCAGCCTGTTTCCGAGCGAAGCCCATCAATATGCCCGCACCGCGTTCACCGGCGGCGTCTGGCCGCCGAAGGGCATGGAGGTTCTCGATCCTTTCCATCTGCCGCTCTATAACACCGTGATCCTGCTGTTGTCGGGCACCACGGTCACCTGGGCGCACCACTCCCTTATCCACGGTGATCGCAAGGGCCTGATCAACGGGCTGGTGCTGACCGTCGGCCTCGGCATGCTGTTTACCATGGTGCAGGCCTACGAGTACATGCATGCTCCGTTCGCCTTCAAGGATTCCATCTATGGCGCCACCTTCTTCATGGCGACCGGCTTCCACGGCTTCCATGTCATCATCGGCACCATCTTCTTGGCCGTCTGCCTGATCCGGGCCATGAAGGGCGATTTCACGCCCAAGCAGCATTTCGGTTTCGAGGCTGCCGCATGGTACTGGCATTTCGTCGACGTGGTCTGGCTGTTCTTGTTCGCCTCGATTTATGTCTGGGGATCGGTCGGCGCGGTAATCGAAGCCCATTGATACCGGTCTGATGATTTTTGAAGGGGCGGCTGCGGCAACGTGGCCGCCCTTCTTCTTTTCGGTGCAATGCGATCCGGGCGGTTGCGAGGGCGCGCAGTGTCGATGCCGGCGGCATGATCATGATCCACGGCCAGCCGAACGGATTCGGCGGCTGCTTCAATTGGTCGGCTGGACCGACGGCGGCATTGCCGTTACGGACTCCGGCATGGACGAAGTCTGGGCAGTGGTGGTCGATGGAATACCCATCAGGATTGAGCGGTAAGCAATGAGCGACGACAAGGCGATCTGGCCTCCGATCGACCCGATTTCGGCGGGCTTGCATGGACGCTGCCCGCGCTGCGGCGAGGGGCGGCTGTTTTCCGGCTTTCTCACCGTAGGCAAACGCTGCACCAATTGCGGTCTTGATTATTCCTATGCCGATGCCGGCGACGGGCCCGCGGTTTTCGTCATCCTGATCATCGGCTTCATCATCGTCGGCCTGGCGCTCTGGGTCGAAGTGACGCTGAGCCCGCCGCTCTGGCTGCATCTGCTGGTCTGGATCCCGCTGGCGCTGGTGCTGTGCCTGACGGCGCTCCGGCTGATCAAGGGGGTGCTGCTTACCCTGCAGTACCGCAACAAGGCGGCCGAGGGCCGGCTGGATCGCGGCGAATGACCGACATGTCCGCCAAGGGCGGTCGTTCGCGGCCAGGATCGGTATTGCTGCTCGGCATTGGCCTCGTCCTGCTCCTGATCCTGCTGGCGCTCGGCACCTGGCAGGTCCAGCGCCTGCACTGGAAGGAAGGTCTTATCCAGACCATCGACCAGCGCACCCACTCGCCGCCGCTCCCGCTGGCCGAGGTGGAGAAACAATTCGCCTCGACTGGGGACGTCGACTACACGCCGGTGACGGTGACCGGCACGTTCCTGCATTCCGGCGAGCGGCATTTCTACGCAACATGGGAAGGCGAAGCCGGCTTCAACGTCTACACGCCGCTGGCCCTCGACGATGGCCGCTTCGTCCTGATCAATCGCGGTTTCGTGCCATACGATCTGAAGGATGCCGCCAAGCGCGCCAAGGGACAGGTCGCGGGCAAGGTCACGGTCACCGGCCTCGCTCGCAATCCGCTGCCGGCAAAGCCGTCGATGATGCTTCCCGACAACGACGTGGCGAAGAACATCTTTTACTGGAAGGACCGTGACGTGATGGCGGCGAGCGCTGGCTTGCCGGCGAGCGCCAAGCTGGTGCCAATCTTCATCGACGCCAACAAGACGCCGAATCCGGGCGGTTTGCCCATCGGCGGTGTCACCATCATCGACCTGCCGAACAGCCATCTGCAATATGCTATGACCTGGTATGGGCTTGCCGCGGCACTTGCCGCCGTTCTCATCCTGCGGCTTCGCAGGCCAGCGAAAGAGGAATGAGCGCGACCGACCCGCTTGAAGGGCCATCGCCCTTGACAGGACGGGGGTAGGCACCTCATTTCGGCTCTGATCAAACGGCCCGGATTCATGCTTCAGACCAAGACAAAGCCTCCTCTGACGATCCGCCTCTGCCAGCCGCGCGGTTTTTGCGCCGGCGTCGACCGTGCTATCCAGATCGTCGTGCTGGCGCTGAAGAAATATGGCGCGCCGGTCTATGTCCGCCACGAGATCGTGCACAACCGCTATGTCGTCGAGGGTCTGCAAAGCCTTGGCGCCGTCTTCATCGAGGAACTTTCCGAGATTCCGGCCGAACATCGGCAGTCGCCGGTCGTCTTTTCCGCGCATGGCGTGCCGAAGTCGGTACCGGCGGATGCCCAGGCGCGCAATTTGTTCTATCTCGACGCCACCTGTCCGCTGGTCTCCAAGGTCCACAAGCAGGCGATGCGCCACCAGCGGCTCGGCCGCCACGTGCTCCTGATCGGCCATGCCGGACACCCCGAGGTCATCGGCACGATGGGACAATTGCCGGAGGGCGCGGTAACGCTGATCGAGACCGAAGCCGATGCCGCGAGGCTTGCGCCGACGGACCCGAAGGCGCTCGGCTTCGTCACCCAGACCACGCTATCGGTCGAGGACACGGCCGGCATCATCCGCGCGCTGCAGGACCGATTTCCCGATTTGCAGGCGCCGGCGGCGGAATCGATCTGCTATGCCACCACGAACCGCCAGGAAGCGGTCAAGGATACCGCCGCTGGCGCCGATCTCTACCTGATCGTCGGCGCGCCCAATTCCTCCAATTCGCGGCGTCTTGTCGAAGTGGCTGAGCGTGCCGGCGCCACCATGTCGCTTCTCGTGCAGCGCGCCGCCGAGATTCCGTGGGACGACATCGGAGACATCTCGACGCTCGGTCTGTCGGCGGGGGCATCCGCCCCGGAGATCATCGTCGACGAGATCATCGATGCATTCCGCCAGCGCTTCGATGTCACGATCGACCTGGCCATCACGGCCACCGAAACGGAGGATTTTCCCGTCATGCGGGTACTGCGCGATGTCGAACTGACGGCGGCCGACATGGCTTTCGTCAACGGGGCGCCGTAAGGCACATGGCGGTCTACACCGACGTTGCGGAAGGCGAACTCGGCGCATTCCTGAAGCACTACCCAGTCGGCGATCTCCTGTCCTACAAGGGCATCGCGGAGGGCACCGAGAACTCGAATTTTTTGCTGCACACCTCCAGCGGCTCCTACATCCTGACGCTCTATGAAAGACGGGTCGAAAAGGCGGATCTGCCGTTTTTCCTCGGGTTGATGGGCCATCTCGCCAAAAAGGGCGTGTCCTGCCCGCTGCCGGTAACCGCGCATGACGGCAGCGTCATCGGCACGCTGGCGGGCCGGCCGGCCGTCATCATCACTTTCCTCGAGGGTCTCTCGCTCCGGCGGCCGACATCGATCCATTGCGCCGAGGTCGGCAAGGCGCTGGCCTCCCTGCATCTGGCCGGTGCCGACTTTCCGATGACCCGCCCCAATGCGCTCGCAATCGACGGCTGGCGCAAGCTCTGGTCGGCAGCTCGCGACCGTGCCGACGAGGTCGAGCCGGGCCTTGCGGCCGAAGTCGACGCCGACTTCGCCGACTTCGAGCGGAATTGGCCGAAGGGTCTCCCGGAAGGCATCATCCATGCCGATCTTTTCCCGGACAATGTGTTCTTTCTCGGCGAGAAGCTCTCCGGCTTGATTGATTTTTATTTCGCTTGCAACGACCTCTACGCCTATGACGTCGCCACATGCCTGAACGCCTGGTGCTTCGAGAAGGATTTTTCCTTCAATCTCACCAAGGGCAAGGCGTTGCTTGCCGGCTACCAGGATGTGCGGCCTCTGAGTAATCAGGAAAAGGCAGCACTTCCGATGCTGGCACGGGGCTCGGCGCTGCGTTTCATGCTGACCCGACTGTATGACTGGCTGACCGTTCCCGATGGCGGGCTGGTGATGAAACGCGATCCGACCGAATACATCAGGAGAATGCGGTTTCATCGGACGATCAAATCTGCTTCGGAATATGGGCTGGCATGAGCAAACACGTTGAGATCTTCACCGATGGCGCCTGTTCGGGCAATCCCGGCCCGGGCGGCTGGGGCGCGATCCTGCGCTTCAACGGCGCCACCAAGGAACTATCGGGTGGCGAGGCCGAGACGACCAACAACCGCATGGAATTGCTTGCCGCCATCTCGGCGCTGAACGCGCTCAAGGAACCTTGCACGGTCGATCTTCACACCGACAGCAAATATGTCATGGACGGCATTTCAAAGTGGATCCATGGCTGGAAGAAGAACGGCTGGAAGACCGCCGACAAGAAGCCGGTCAAGAATGGTGAGCTCTGGCAGGCGCTGGATGAAGCCAATCGGCGTCACAAGGTCACCTGGATCTGGGTCAAGGGCCATGCCGGCCATACCGAGAACGAACGCGCCGACGAACTTGCTCGTGAGGGCATGGCGCCGTTCAAGAAGGGCGCGGTCAAGCTTGTTGCTGCCCCAGCGAAGCCGGTCGCGCAGTCCAAGCAGCCGGCGATGGTAAAGGTGCGGCGCTCGACCCAAAGCTATTGAATTCCGGGGCGGCACCATTCCCAGACTGGATCTCTATCGTGCCGATCCTCCACTATGTGATGCATCCCCAGGTTCAGGTGGACGCCAAGATTCCGGTACCGGGATGGGCCTGCCGATGTTGGACGCGCGAGAGCGATTGCAATGCTGGCTGCTTTGACCAACGTCCAGTGGGCGTACGCATAGAGCCCATAACGTTGCAGTTGCTCCGGGATAGGAGTAATATTTGCTACCAAAGAGCAATGAAGGAAGCCGGCGTGGCGAACGTGGAAAAAATGAGCATTGCGGTGACGCCGCAGCAGGCAGCCGTCATGCGAGAGGCGGTGGAAGCGGGCGAGTATGCCACTGCAAGCGAGATTGTGCGGGAAGCAGTGCGAGATTGGCTGGCCAAACGTGAACTGCGGCATGACGATATCCAACGGCTGAGACAGCTGTGGGATGAAGGCAAGGCAAGCGGAAGACCCGAGCCTGTGGATTTCGACGAGCTGCGAAAGGAAGCTCGGCGAAAGCTGACGGACGTCTCGCTGAATGGCCGTTAGGCTAGTCTGGTCACCCGCAGCTAGAGCGGACCTCATCGACATCTACATGGTGATCGGCAGCGAAAACATACGGGCGGCCGATCGTTATTATGATCGGCTGGAAGCGCGAGCCATGCAGCTGGCAGACCAGCCGCGCATGGGAGTTAGACGACTGGACATCAGGTCGTCCGCACGAATGCTGGTGGAGACGCCGTTTTTACTGCTCTACGAAACGATTCCGGACACCGACGATGGCCCTGTTGAGTAGGTTGAAATCGTCCGGGTTGTTGATGGGCGGCGAGATTTGAACCGCTTGTTTTAGCCATTCAGCGGATCAACAGCGCCGTGCCCCAAAGCCCGAGGGCGAACACGGTGTGTGACACCAGGTTCAGCGCCCGTACCTTCATCGGGTTGGGCCGCTTCGACGCTGCCCAGCCCGCGCCCATGCCGGGCGCCAGCAGGAACCAGCCGGCGCCGACTGTGACCATGCCAAGGATGAAAGCCGGCAGGAAAATCGGCGCGACAAGCCAGCCCGCTCCGGCCCCCACGACAAGGATGATGCCGTAGACGATGCCGACAACATAGTGAAAGGCCCAGCCCAAAGCCGATTCGTGTACATAGGGCGTCGCATCGCCAATATCGTCGTGAAAGACTTTTTCCCGTAAATGCCAGACCCAGCGGCCAACGGGGGCCCAGTTCGGCCGTGCTTGACCGAACATCTTGTAGAGAAGAAAGGCCCAGATATCCATCAGCAGCGTGGCGCCGACGCCGATCGCCACGCTACGCCAGACGATGTCGAACGTCATGGTCAGAGCAGTTCGAGGATCTTGGCGGCGCCGGATTCATCGACGCCGGGCTTGGTCTCGACATTGAGGGCGGTGACCTTGCCGTCATCGACGATCATTGAAAACCGCTTCGACCGAAGACCCATGCCTCCGCCGGAGAAGTCGGCGTCGAGGCCGATCGCCTTGGCGAAGTCGCCATTGCCGTCGGCGAGGAACAGGATCTTGCCTTCACCGCCGGTGAAGCGTGCCCAGGCGCCCATGACATGGACGTCGTTGACCGAGACCACGGCGACCGTATCGACACCGCGCGCCAGGATGGCGTCGCGGTTCTCCAGGTAGCCGGGCAAATGATTGTTGCTGCAGGTCGGCGTGAAGGCGCCAGGCACGGCAAACAGCACGACTTTCTTTCCCGCAAAAATCTCGGCCGTCGTGATCGGCTTGGGACCGTCGGCAGTCATCGTCTTGAACGTCGTATCGGGCAGTCTGTCGCCAGCGGAAATGGTCATGAGTTCCTCGCTTGGGAGAATGGGGAAGGACGTAGCCTTGGGTAGCGAACTATGCGGTTTCCCGCAACCATCGCGGAGGGCTGGATCAAGGGAAAGGCAAGAGCCCTTCGACCGCGCCTGCCGAACTCGTCAGTGTATAGTGAAGTCCGCCATCCGTGGGGGTCGTCGAGGGCCGGTCGAGGATCGGCACGGTGAAGATCAGCTTGCCATCCTTCTGGCTGCGGGCCGGCGAACCGAACATGTAGTCGCGGTCTCCTGCGACGAAGAAGTCCGCCGCTTCCGGATCGCCGGGAAAGCTCGCCTCCACAACCAGCGTTTCATGGTCGCCTGGCAGCACGTTGATGCCGAAGTCGGATCTTGCCGGCGCGGGCAAGGCGGCGAAGCTCGCCTTGACCAGCTCCGCGTCCTCGGCATTGTCCGGGTCGGAGCCGGGGTCGACGGTCAACCGCGTCTGCACAGGGATGCAGATCGTCTCGCAAATGCCGAGAAAAATGTCGGCGTCGATGACGGACGGATCCTTCGCGGCCGACAGCGTGAACGTCACCGGCAGCGAGACCGGATAGTCGTAGCCCGCCCATTTGCCGTAGCCGTCGTCATGACGCTTCGGCGCCGGGAAGGAGAGGCTGGCATCGGAAATGTTGGTGCTGGCCGAGATATCGAGTTGCGGCGGCACGCCCGCGTCGCCCGGGTCGCGCCAATAAGTCTTCCAGCCAGGCTTGAGCGCTATGTCGAGAACGCCCCGGATGCGGCCGGCATCGTCGGGCTTGCCGCTCGTCACCAGCCGTACCTTGCCGCCTTCGCTGTTGTACCAGGCGGACGAAGAGGCGGCGGCTGGGGGTGTGATTGCCGATCCGACAGCGGCGCCGAGCAACAGGATTTTCAAGCTTTGCATGGTGATGATTTGATCGTCCGTTCATGGCCGTGCAATGATTTCATGGTCTTGCCGGTATCATATTTGCGTGACCTTTGCCGCAGGTAATGATCGGCCGGCGGCACGGGCTTGGTCGAAAACCGGCGCGGTACATCTTTTCGGCGCCCGGGAAACGCGTTACCCTCTGATTATGGACTTGTTGCGCCACAAGAAGACAGCCGCCGGCAGCGGCTTTCTCGACGATCAGTTCCTCATTGCCATGCCCGGCATGAAGGACGACCGTTTCACGCGCTCGGTCATCTACATCTGCGCCCACAGCGATGAGGGCGCGATGGGCCTGATCATCAACCAGACGCAGCAGATGCTGTTTCCGGACCTTTTGGTGCAACTTGGCATCATGAACGAGCACGAGGCGATCCGGTTGCCCGCCCGTACCCGTGATTTCGTCGTTCGCAATGGTGGGCCCGTCGACCGCAGCCGCGGCTTCGTGCTGCATACGGGCGATTACCGGGTGGAGTCTTCGCTGACCGTTTCCGACGATGTCTGCCTGACCGCGACCGTCGACATATTGCGCGCCATATCGTCGGGCCGGGGACCCCGTCACGCGCTGATGGCGCTGGGCTATTCGGGTTGGGGCGCCGGCCAGCTGGAAACCGAGATAGCCGAAAACGGCTGGCTGACCTGTCCGGCCACTCCGGAGCTTCTGTTCGATACCGACATCGAGCGCAAATACGACCGGATTCTCGCCTCGATCGGCATCGACCTCGCGCATTTGAGTGTAGCGGCCGGCCACGCCTGAGCTCCGGCGGCGTGAAAGCCAACTACGCCTGCGTCAGCGGATACTGTTCCTTCAGCGTCTTCAGCACCTGATCCCCGGGCATCGGGGCGCCGAACATGAAGCTCTGCACATATTCGCAGCCCATCTGGCGCAGCTCCAGCGCGTCGCGCTCGTCCGAAATGCCTTCGGCGACCACCGACAGGCCGAGCTCATGCGCCATGCTGACCATGGATTTGAGCAGCACGGCGCGTTTGGGCGTGCTGTCGTCCACGAAACTCTTGTCGATCTTGATCGTGTCGAAGGGAAAGCGCGTCAGGTAGGCCAGCGAAGAATAGCCGGTACCGAAATCGTCCAGCGACAGGCCGATGCCGAGCTGCTTCAGCTTGGTCAGCACATGGGCAGTCTGCTCGGGATTGTCCATAACCAGCGATTCCGTGAGCTCGAGCCGGAAGCAGCGCGGCTTCAGATTGGCTCGCGCAATCACGGAGCGGACGTCGCTGACCAGGTCGCGGCGGATGAGCTGGCGGCTGGAAAGGTTGACCGAAACCGACAGCGGCGCGTCGCCGATCTGCTTTTGCCATGCCGCCAGATCCTCGGCGGCTTGCTGCATGGCGAACAGCCCAAGCTGTACGATCAGCCCGCAGCTTTCGGCGACCGGAATGAAATCCGCCGGCGGGATCATGCCGCGGCGCGGATGGTCCCAGCGCAGCAATGCCTCGAAGCCGGCGACGCTGCCGTCTTCCAGCCGAACGATCGGCTGGTAGGCAAGCGTGAATTCGCGCCGTTCGATGGCACGGCGCAGGTCGGATTCGAACTGCAGCCGATCGGTGCCGACGGTGCGGAAGGCCGGGCGGAACGGTTCGATCCTGTCGCCGCCGAAGCGCTTGGCCTGATGCATGGCAAGCTCGGCGTCCTTGACCATGTCCTCGGCCGAGGTCTGCGCCGAGGTCCAGGTGATCAGCCCGATCGAGGCGGTCAGCACGATCTCGCGCTTGGCAAAGGTGATCGGGGCGTTGATGGCATGCTTGATGGCGTCCGCCACCGCCGCGATGCGGGCCGGGTCCTGCTCGGAAAGCAGCATCAAGGCGAACTGGTCGCCGGCGAAGCGTGACAGCGAGTCCTTCGGCTTCAAGAGCCGGTGCAGGCGTCGCGCGATGGTGAGCAGGATGGTGTCGCCGGCCGAGATGCCGAGCCCGTCATTGACCTGCTTGAAGCGGTCGATGTCGATGACGAAGACGGTCGGGCGCACCTTCTCTTCGGTCCGTGCGATCGAGATGATCGCCTCGAGCCGGTTCATGAACAATTCGCGATTGGGCAGGCCGGTGAGGTTGTCGTGCACCGCGTCGTGCAGCAGCCTCTCCTCGGATTTTTTCTGCTCGGTGACGTCAACCATGGTGCCGACACAGCGGATGACCTCACCGTCCGATCCGATAACCGGGCGCGCGCGCAGCGCAAACCAGTGATAGTGGCCGTCGGCGCCGCGCAACCGGAAGTTCTGCGCCACCTTGCCGCGACGGTGCTCGAGCACCACGTCGAGCGTGGTGCGGAACGTGTCGCGGTCATCGACATGCAGCACCGGCAGCCAGTTGCGGGCTGCACCCCCCAGGCTGTTAGGGGCGAGGCCGAGCTGGATGCTGACGTCGGGCTTGGTGACGACGCGGTCGCGCAGCACGTCCCAGTCCCACACCGTGTCGCCCGAGCCGGCCACCGCCAGCGCCTGCCGCTCGAGGTCGGAGAACAGACCCTGGTGCAGCGCGCCGCCGGCAAAGGCATGCTGCATGACGGTGAAGCCGATCAGCAGGATGATGAGGATCAGACCGCCGCCAAGCGCCGGCTGGGCGATGTCGTTGTCGAGCATGCCGGTTATCGCCATCCACGATCCGCATAGCCACAACAGCACCATCACCCAACTGGGCACCAGCATGATGGCACGGTCATAGCCGCGTATGCCGAGGAAGATGATCAGGCCGAGCCCGGTCAGCGCGGTGGCGGCGAAGGACAGCCTGGCGATGCCCGCGGCGACCGCCGGGTCGACGATGGCGACGCCGGCGATCAAGAGCAGCCCGAGGATCCAGACCAGCGCCCCATAGCTGAAATGGCCGTGCCATCGGTTGAGGTTGAGATAGGCGAACAGGAACACCACGAAGGTCGCCGCCAGGGCCACCTCCGTTCCCGCCCGCCACATCTGCTCGTTGCCGGGCGATATCTCGATGATCTTGTTGAGGAAGCCGAAATCGACGCAGATATAGGCAAGCACGGCCCAGGCGAGTGCTGCGGTCGCAGGGAACATGGAGGTTCCCTTGACCACGAACAGGATGGTCAGGAACAGCGCGAGAAGCCCGGCGATGCCGATGACGATGCCGCGGAACAGCGTGTAGGAATTGACTGAGTCCTTGTAGGATTCCGGGTCCCAGAGATAGACCTGCGGCAGCTTGGGCGAGGCGAGTTCGGCGATGAAGGTGATCACCGTCCCCGGGTTCAGCGTCACCCGGAAGACGTCGGCGTCCGGGCTGCTCTGGCGGTCGAGCGCAAAGCCTTCGCTGGGCGTGATGGCGGCGATACGGGTCGAGCCGAGATCCGGCCAGAAGATGCCGGAATTGACCAGTCGGAAATGCGGCGCCACGATCAGCCGGTCGAGCTGCTGGTCGGTGGTATTGGCAAGCGCGAACACGGCCCAGTCGCCGGTGGAACGGGCGTCATTGGCCTCGACCTCGATGCGTCGCACGATGCCGTCGGGTCCGGGCGCGGTTGAAACCTGGAAGTTTTCGCCCTGGTTCCGGTAAATTTCCACGGCGCCGGACAGATCGAGCGCGACATCGTCGCGAGCGATCTTGATCGGTTCGACGGCAAAGGCCGAGGACGCCGCGTACAGCGTCAGGATCGTCGCGAGGACAAAGGCGAACAGCGGCCCGTTGCGCAGGAATTTCGTCAAAAATCAGTCCTTCGTTCCAGCGCCTGGCGGATCGTCCGCGATCCGGGCGTAGAGGTAATGGTCCTGCCAGATGCCATTGATCCTGAGGTAGGATCGCAGAAGTCCTTCGCGCCGGAATCCGGCTTTTTCAAGCACACGGATCGACCTGATATTGTCGGGAATACAGGCCGCTTCGATCCGGTGCAACCTCAGCGTATCGAAGGCGAAGCGGGTCACGACCTTGACGGCGTCGGTCATCAGGCCACGGCCGCCGAAGCGCTCGCCGATCCAGTAGCCGACATGCCCGCTCTGCGAGACCCCGTGGCGTATGTTGCCGAGCGTAATTCCGCCAGCCAACCTGCCGCTCGACTTCTCGAATATGAAGAAGGCGATCGCGGTTCCCTGCGCATAGTCCTCGCGGTAGCGGCTGATGCGCAGCCGCCATGCCGCCCGGTCAAGCTCGTCCGGCGCCCAGCGCGGCTCCCATGGTTCGAGGAATGCCCGGCTCTCGCCGCGCACAGTCGACCACTCCCGGTAGTCATTGGTGAACGGCACGCGCAGCGTCACGCGGTCGCCCTTCAGTGCCGGCAGGTCGCGGCGAAAGAAAGGGAGCGCGAACACGGCGCTTGTGCGGGCTTAGACGGCGAGCTTGCGGGCCGTGGTGGGCGTGCCCGGAAGCGAATCGAGGATCGCTTCGTATGGCGCCAGCGTACCCACAGGCCCTACAGCGGTAAGCGTCGGTTTGGTCGAGAACAGCCGTGACGACAGGTCGGTCAAACGATCGACCGTCAGCGCCGACAGCCGCTCCATCAGTTCCTCCTTGGCGATCGGCCGGCCGAACAAGAGCAGCTGTCGCGCGATCTGCGAGGCGCGGCTGGCCGGGCTTTCCGCCGACATGATCAGACCTGCGCGGTATTGCGCGCGCGCCCGGTCGAGCTCTTCCTGCAGGATGTTCTCGCCGGCCTTCTGCAATTCCTCGATGATGACGGGCACCAGTTCGGCGATGTCGCTCTGCCCGGTCGCGGCATGGACGCCGAATATGCCGGTATCGGAAAAGCCCCAGTGGAAGGCATAGACCGAATAGCACAGGCCACGCTTTTCGCGGACTTCCTGGAACAGCCTGGACGACATGCCGCCGCCGAGGATCATCGACAGCACCTGCGAGGCGTAGAAATCGCGCACATGGTAGGCGCGGCCTTCGAAGCCCAGCACGATCTGCGCGTCCATCAGGTCGCGGTCCTCGCGGAAATCGCCGCCGACATATTGCGCATATTGCGGGATGGTGTTGTCGGCCTTGGTGCGGAAGCCGCCGAGCTGCTTTTCCACTTCGCGCACGAAATTGTCGTGCTTGATGTCGCCGGCGGCCACGATCACCATGCGTTCGGCGCCATACTGGCGCTCGATGAAATCGTGCAATTGCTTCGAGGTAAAGGATTTGACGGTTTCCGGCGTGCCCAGAATCGAGCGGCCGATGGTCTGGTGGCGAAAGGCCGTCTCGGTGAACCGGTCGAACACGATGTCATCGGGCGTGTCGTGCGCGGCGCCGATTTCCTGCAGGATCACGTGCTGCTCGCGTTCGAGCTCCTGCGGATCGAATTCCGATTCCTGCAGGATGTCGGCAAGAATGTCGACGGCCAGCGGCACGTCGTCGGAGAGCACCCTGGCATAGTAGGATGTGGTCTCGACGCTGGTGGCGGCGTTGATCTCGCCGCCCACGTCCTCGATCTCCGATGCGATCTCGAAGGCTGTTCGCCGCTTTGTGCCCTTGAACGCCATGTGCTCGAGCAGATGGGCCATGCCATGCTCTTCGTCACGTTCATTGCGGGCACCCGACTTGACCCAGGCACCCAGGGCAACCGATTCGATGCTTGGAAGGGTTTCGGTGGCGACTGTCAGGCCGTTCGACAGACGGCTTACCTCAACACCCATATGGTTCGTACTCCTTAACGCGCCGCTCGCGCACGGCGGCTGACGTAATCTTCCACCATTTTCAGGTCGGATGGAAGTACCGTGTATTTTTCCTCCGATGTCATCAACCCACCTAGCCATGCGGGCAGCGCGGGTGACACGCCGCTGGCGGCCTCGACGGCAGCCGGGAATTTTGCTGGGTGCGCAGTGCCCAGCACCACCATCGGCACGGCATTCGAAGCCTTGCCGGCCGCGACATGCACGGCTGCCGCGGTATGCGGATCAAGCAGGTAGTTGCTGGCCGCGAGCGTCGAGCGGATCGTCGCGGCGACCTCGTCCATATCTGCGCGGCCGGCATCGAATTCGGCTCGCATCCCTGCGATTTCCGTGGCTTCTATGGTGAAGGCGCCGGATTGTTTGAGCCCGGCCATGTAGCGCCGCACAGTCGCCGGGTCGCGGCCCGACGCCTCGAACAGCAGGCGCTCGAAATTCGACGACACCTGAATGTCCATGGAAGGCGAGGTGGTCGCGAACACGCCCTTGGTGCGGTATTCGCCGGTCGCGAAAGTGCGTGCCAGTATGTCGTTGTCGTTGGTGGCGATGACCAGCCGATCGATCGGCAGGCCCATTTTTTTGGCGGCGTAACCGGCAAAGATATCGCCGAAATTCCCTGTGGGCACGGTGAAGGAGACGGGGCGATCGGGCGCGCCGAGCGACAGGGCCGAGGAGAAATAATAGACGATCTGGGCCATGATGCGGGCCCAGTTGATTGAATTCACCCCCGACAGCGAGACACGGTCGCGAAAGCCGTGATCGTTGAACATGTCCTTGAGCATGCCCTGGCAATCGTCGAAATTGCCTTCGATCGCCAGGGCATGCACGTTCTCAGCCTTCGATGTCGTCATCTGCCGTTGCTGCACCGGCGACACGCGGCCATGCGGGAAGAGAATGAAGATGTCGGTGCGGCTGCGCCCGGCGAAGGCGTCTATCGCTGCTCCGCCGGTGTCGCCCGATGTGGCTCCGACGATGGTGGCATGCTGGTTGCGTTCGGCGAGCACATGGTCCATCAGCCGGGCGAGCAGCTGCATCGCGACATCCTTGAAGGCGAGCGTAGGTCCATGGAAGAGTTCGAGGATAAAAGCGTTGGGGCCGGTCTGGACCAGCGGGCAGACAGCCTCGTGGCGGAAGGTGGCATAGGCCTCCCGCACCAGACGCTCGAACACGGGAGCCGGGATTTCGTCGCCAAGAAACGGCGACAGCACGCGGATGGCCAGCTCGGGATAGGCCAAGCCGCGCATGGCGCGGATCTCGGCCATCGAGAATTGCGGCCACTGGCGCGGCACATAGAGCCCGCCGTCGCGTGCCAGGCCTGTCAGGACGGCATCGCAAAACCCAAGCGCGGGCGCCTCGCCGCGGGTACTCACATATTGCATCGTCACAATTCCGTTACTGCCTTGGGTTTTCGACCCACGCAAGGTGGTTAATTTCTACGCTGGCTCAGTCGCATTTTTGCCGCGCGGTTGATATACGTCACCAGCTTTGCGAGAGGGAAGTGCAGTTTCATGGCGTTTCATACATTCAGCGGTCGCTTTTTCGCGGGTCTTGCGCTCACCGGCTTTATGCTTGCCGCCGCCGGCTGCCAATCAGGCGACAACGGTATGCTGAACCTGGGTTTTGGCAAGAAGGACCCGACCGCGCCACCGCCGCCGCAGGACCCCAAGATTCTGGCCAGCCAGTTGAATGCCTATTGCCCGAGGGTGATGCTTCGCGACGGCACGGCATTCTTCAACACCTACGCCAACGAAGCCCGGAAGCCCAGGCCCAAGCTCAAGAAGACCGGCGACGCCGCGCAGGATGCCGCGGCCCAGGCTGCGGCCGATGCTGCCGCTGCTACTCCGCCGGACGATTCGGCGAGGGTCATTTATCAGGCCTCGATCAGCGACGTGACCCGCGATTGCAGCCGCGCCGACGGACAGCTGACGATGAAGATCGCCGTCGCCGGCAAGATCGTGCCAGGGCCGAAATTCACGCCCGGCACCATCACCATGCCGATCCGCACCGCGGTGATGCATGGCACCGAGGTGCTTTATTCGCAGATCCACCAATATCAGGTCCAGGTTACCGACCCCTCGGTCGCCACGCAGTTCGTCTTCACCGATTCCAACATCGTCGTGCCGGCGCCGACGGCGCAGGACTATCAGGCCTATGCCGGCTATGATGAAAATGCGCCGAAGGCCGCGACCGACAAATCGAAGAAAAACAGGAAGAAAGCCGCCGCGACCAACTAAATCCGCAGGGGTGCTCGTCGGGGCCTAGCGGACGCTCACACGTCCGCCGACCATTCTGATAGGGCGGCCAGCGTGCCGCTCAGATCCGCCCAGCGGCGGATCACCGTCTCGGCGCCCGCCTCCGTCAGCGCATCGGCATGGCCGGGATAGCTATGGGCGGCGCCCGTGAACCCGATGACACGCATTCCTGCCGACCTTGCGCCGGTCACGCCGTGCACGGAATCCTCGATGACGAAAGTGTTTGCCGGATGGGCGCCGAGCTTTTCGGCGGCGAACAGGAACACGTCCGGAGCCGGTTTGGTTTTTCCGGTCGGCGTCTCCATCGCGGAGAAGATGCGCCCGGCAAAGAATGGCAGCAGATGCACCTTCTCCAGCATGAATTCTATCCGCTCCGAGCGTGAGTTGGAGCAGATGCAACGTTGCGCCGTCACCGAGGCGACCGCTTCGCGCACGCCCTCGATGGCACGAACGTCGCTGCGCAGTTTCCGGTCGACCAGCTCTTCGGCGCGATCGATCAGCGAAACCTGGAACGGGATGTTGGACTTCTCCTCAACCCGCATCAGAATGTCCTTGAACGTCAGCCCCGCATAAGTCTCGGCAATCTCCTCGGCCGAGATTTCGTATCCGGACAAGGTCAGGAGCTCGGCCTCGACGCGCGCGGCGATGATTTCGGAATCGACGAGCACGCCGTCGCAATCGAAGATGACAAGGTCTGGCTGGGGCATGGTGATCCGGGCAATGAGAACGGGCAGGCTTCAGGCGGCGCGGCATACACCAACGGGCACGTCGGCGCAAACCGGCGGCGTCCGATCGCTGCCCTTCACCGAATATTTACGCTGATCGGTAACCATAACCGGGAGTAAACAGTAACGCGTGCCTTGGGTGTAAAAATGTCAGCCGTGCGTCTTGTCGACGAGCTTTCCCATGCTCCCCAGCAATCCGAATGGCTGGACACGATCCTGAAGGGCGACTGCGTCGCGGCGCTCGACCGGCTGCCCGAAAAATGCATCGACGTCATCTTCGCCGATCCACCCTACAATCTGCAGCTCGACGGCGACCTGCACCGGCCCGACCAATCCAAGGTCGATGCGGTGGACGACGACTGGGACCGGTTCGAGAGCTTCGAGGCCTACGATGCCTTCACGCGCGCCTGGCTGCTGGCCGCGCGCCGGGTGTTGAAGCCCAACGGCACCATCTGGGTCATCGGCTCCTATCACAACATCTTCCGGGTCGGCGCCAAGATGCAGGATCTCGGCTTCTGGATCCTCAACGACGTCGTCTGGCGCAAGACCAATCCGATGCCGAATTTTCGCGGTCGCCGCTTCCAGAACGCGCATGAGACGATGATCTGGGCCTCCCGCGACCAGAAGGGCAAGGGCTATACCTTCAACTACGAAGCGTTGAAGGCGTCGAACGACGACATACAGATGCGTTCCGACTGGCTGTTCCCGATCTGCACCGGTGGCGAGCGGCTGAAGAACGACAATGGCGATAAACTGCACCCGACGCAGAAGCCGGAGGCGCTGCTCGCCCGCATCATGATGGCCTCGACCAAGCCGGGCGACGTCGTGCTCGATCCCTTCTTCGGCTCCGGCACGACAGGCGCGGTGGCCAAGCGCCTTGGCAGGCATTTTGTCGGCATAGAGCGCGAGCAGGCCTATATCGACGCCGCCAATGAACGCATCGACGCGGTGCGGCCGCTCGACGGCGCGGACCTGACCGTGCTCACTGGCAAGCGCGCCGAGCCTCGCGTCGCCTTCGTCAGCCTGATCGACACCGGGCTGGTGACGCCCGGTGCTACGCTCTACGACGCCAAGAAGCGCTGGGCGGCCAAGGTTCGCGCCGATGGCACGGTGGCGATCGGCGACAGTGCCGGATCGATCCACAAAATCGGCGCCGAAGTTCAGGGCCTGGATGCCTGCAACGGCTGGACCTTCTGGCACTATGAACGCAGCGGCGGCCTGACCCCGATCGACGAACTGCGTCGCATCGCGCGTCTCGGCATGGAAAGGGCAGGGGGCTGACCCTGCCGATTGCCGCGGCTTTGGCGTTGGTTCAAAGTCTCAACGAAGTACTGGAAGCGATTCAAATCACGCCTTGATTCCGAGCCGCTCAAGGTCTGCTTGAAGTGTCTTGGCATCGGTGAACAGCACTGCCTGCCAGCCGGCCGCTTTGGCGCCGTCGACATTCTTCTGGCTGTCGTCGATGAACAGCGTCGCGGACGGTTCGAGCTCGAACGCGGCGACGTGATGGTCGTAGATGTCGCGATCCGGCTTGATCTTGCCGATCTCACCCGAAATGGTGACACCGCGCGGACGATTGAGAAAATCGAAGCGTTTGCGCGCTTCGGCCAGCGTATCGGCGGCGAAGTTGGTCAGCATGGTGACATCGTGGCCGCTGTCGATCAGGCCGACCATGATGGCGACGCTGTCGTCATAGGCATGCGGCACCATGTCGTGCCAGTGGCGGCGAAAATTGCGGATGTTATCCGCGTGATCCGGGTGGTCCGCGATCAGCAGCGTTTCCGCCTCTTCCCATGTCCGGCCGCGGTCCTGCTCGATGTTCCAGTCATGCGTGCAGACATTGTCGAAGAACCACTTTCTCTCCTCGGCATCGGGAATAAGCCGGCTGAACGGGATGTTCGGGTCGTAGTGGATCAGCACTTTGCCGATGTCGAACACGATGTGGCGGATTTCAGTCATGGGGCCTCTCTGCACTGTTCGGTGACGGCTTTTTCGTCGCGCCGGGTATCGCAGCCTCGATTGCCTTTTTCATGACAGTGGGCAGCGCTTCACCCGAAATGTCCGATGGCAGCGACCAGAAATGCCCGGCGGGCGTCTCGCCGGTGCTTCGGGCGAGGAAGATTTCGAGCTCGAGCGCAAAATGGGTGAAGACATGCGCGATCCGGCCGGCTTGTCGCCAGTCGCCGGGAAAGGGTGCGGCCGCCGCTGTGGTCGCGCCGTCCAGCCGCGCCGTCCAGCCGGTCGTCGGCACCTCGGTCATGCCGCCGAGCAGCCCTTTGTCGGCGCGTTTGCGCAGAAGAATGGCACCGTCGCTTCGCACGGCGACGAAGGCTGCGCCGCGCCGCAGCGGTTTGTCGGCCTTGGGCAGGCGCACGGGATATTGTTCAGGATCGCCTGAAACGACCGCGCTGCAGCCCTCGCGCAGCGGGCAAAGCATGCAGCGCGGTCGGCGCGGGGTACAGATCGTGGCGCCGAGGTCCATCATCGCCTGGGCGAAATCGCCGGGCCTCGTCGTGGGAACCATGCGCTCGACACGGGCGCGAATGTCGGCCTTGGCTTCGCTGAGCGGCGTGGCAATGGAGAACAGGCGGGTCACGACACGTTCGACATTGCCATCGACGACGGCAGCCGGCCGGTCGAAAGCGATCGCCGCGATCGCCGCCGAAGTATAGGCGCCGATGCCCGGCAATTCCTTCAAGCCGGCTTCCGTATCCGGAAACCGGCCGTCGCGCCCGGCCACCAGATCGGCGCAGGCCTTGAGGTTGCGGGCACGGGAATAGTAGCCGAGCCCTGCCCAGGCTTTCATCACGTCCTCGACGGGCGCCGCCGCCAGCGCCGCGACATCAGGCCATTTCTCGACAAAGGCGCGAAAATAGGCCTTCACGGCTTCAACCGTGGTCTGCTGCAGCATGACCTCCGACAGCCAGATCCGGTAAGGATCGGGCCGCACGCCACGGGCATTGTCGCGCGGGGTCACGCGCCACGGCAACTCGCGATGATGCACGTCGTACCATGCGAGCAGGCGGGATGCGGTATCGCCAGCTTTGCTGCTGTCCCCGGACGCAGCTCTGCTGCTGTCACTAGACGCAGCTTTGCTGCTGTCACTAGACGCAGCTTTGCTGCTGTCACTAGACGCAGCTTTGCTGCTGCTGTCCTCTGATATGGCCTTGCGGGTCTGCTCGTGCGGTGCCATTGATCTCGTATCGGCCTCGGCCGGGAAGAGTGGAGGTGGTGTCTGGAGAACGCACATGGCAGGGAAAAGGCCCTTCGGCAATCCCGTTCCGGTGAGCGATCTCGCCACCGCGATCCTCGACCCGGTGCTGCGCAAGCGGGCGGGCATTTCGGTCAGCCTGGTCCAGTCGTGGGAAGAGATTGCCGGTTCGCGCCTGGCCGGCCATTCGCGCCCTGAAAAGATCCAGTGGCCTCGGCGGCTGCACGAAGACGACCCGTTCGAGCCGGCCGTGCTGGTGATCGCCTGCGAGGGCACGGCGGCGCTCCATCTGCAGCATGAGGCCGGCGAGATCATCAATCGCGTCAATGCATTTCTCGGCTTCACGGCCATCGGCCGCATCAGGATAGTGCAGAAGCCGGTTCTAAGTGAAAAGGCGCGGCCGAAACCACCCGTCAGGCCTCTCAATGAGGCGGAAAAATCAAGACTGTCGCACATCGTCGGCAAGATAGAAGACGATGGCCTGCGTGCCTCTCTGGAGCGGCTCGGCGCCACTATTCTGGGACAAAGAAAGTCATAGCACCGTCGCCAATCTCGCGATTTCGTGATTATAAGCTTCAAGTTTCACGATTGGATTGGGGACGGCGATGCCTTAATTCGCGCCAACTCTCGCCTTTTCGTGCCTTTGCGTTGCAAAATCCAACCCCTGTCAGGTGATTCGTATGAACCGTCCTCCGTTCGGCAAAAGCTTGTCCCGCAGAAACCTGCTGTCTTCGCTGGCCGCCATTCCGGTGGTGGCCGTGCTTGCGGCATGCAGCGACTCTGGTGAGGAAGCCAAGGCGGCCGATGTGAAGCCTGCCGCTCCCGCCGCACCCGCGACATCGGCCACGCCGGCCGCCGTCAAGGCGCCGGAGGCTCAAGGCACCGTCGACATGGCCGAACTGCTTAAGCCCGGCGCATTGCCCGACAAGCAACTCGGCAAGGACGACGCCAAGGTCACGATCGTCGAATACGCCTCGATGACCTGCCCGCATTGCGCGCATTTTGCCGAAACCACCTTTCCGGAATTGAAGAAGAAATACATCGATACCGGCAAGGCGCGCTATATTCTGCGCGAATTCCCGTTCGATCCGAGCGCCGAGGCCGGTTTCATGCTGGCGCGCTGCGCCAAGGACAACTACTTCCCGATGGTGGATGTCCTGTTCAAGCAGCAGGCGAACTGGGTGGGCGTGTCCAACACCAAGGATGCGCTGCTGCAAATCTCCAAGCTCGCCGGTTTTACACAGGAGTCCTTCGAAGCGTGCTTGACGGACCAGAAACTTCTGGACGATGTGAGGGCGGTCCAGAAACGCGGCGCCGACGAATTCAAGGTCGACTCGACGCCGACCTTCTTCATCAACGGAAAGACCTACAAAGGGGCGATGTCGATTGAGGAAATGTCGGCCATCATCGACCCTCAGCTCTGACGTCCTGGCGATGCCGAAGCGGCAGCGCTTCGGCATGCGTGGCCTTTGGCCGTGCTGCGCGCCGCCGCAAACCCGCGGCGCGTTTTCGCAAAAGTCGCTTTCAGGGCGGCGTGAATGAAGTTTTCGCGCCTTCGCCTCCTCGGTTTCAAATCCTTCGTCGAACCAGGCGAGTTCGTGATCGAACGCGGCCTAACGGGCATTGTCGGGCCGAACGGCTGCGGCAAGTCTAACCTTGTCGAGGCGCTGCGCTGGGTGATGGGCGAAAGCTCCTACAAGAACATGCGCGCGTCCGGCATGGACGACGTGATCTTTTCCGGCTCGGGCACGCGCCCGGCACGCAATACCGCCGAGGTCACGTTGTTCCTCGACAACAGCGATCGCTCGGCGCCGGCAGCCTTCAACGACGCCGACGAATTGCAGGTGTCGCGCCGCATCGAGCGTGAGGCGGGCTCGCTCTACCGTATCAACGGCAAGGAAGCGCGCGCCAAGGACGTGCAGCTTCTGTTCGCCGACCAGTCGACCGGCGCGCGTTCGCCCTCGATGGTTGGCCAGGGCCGCATCGGCGAGCTGATCCAGGCCAAACCCCAGGCGCGCCGCGCCCTGCTTGAAGAAGCGGCCGGCATTTCCGGCCTGCATACGCGCCGCCACGAGGCCGAACTCAGGCTCAAGGCCGCCGAGCAGAACCTCGAGCGCCTGGACGACGTCGTTGGCGAGCTGGAAAGCCAGATCGAAAGCCTGAAGCGCCAGGCACGCCAGGCCTCCCGCTTCAAGAACCTGTCGGCCGACATCCGCAAGGCCGAGGCGACGCTGCTCCATCTGCGCTGGACGCTGGCCAAGGCCCAGGAAGGCGAGGCACGTTCGGCGCTGGCCGTCGCCACCGCCCTGGTTGGCGACCGCGCCGCCGCCCAGATGGCGGCCGCCAGGGAGCAAGGTATCGGCGCGCATCGGCTGCCCGATTTGCGTGACGCCGAAGCTGCGGCGGCCGCGGCCTTCCAGCGCCTGTCGATCGCCAGATCGCAGATCGAGGAAGAAGCCGGCCGCATCCGCGCCCGTCAGGCGGAACTCGAGCGCCGGCTCCAGCAGCTCGACGGTGACATCGCCCGCGAGGAGCGCATGGTGCGCGACAATGCGGATATCCTCGAACGCCTGCGCGCCGAGGAAGCAGCGCTCAACTCCGAAAATGCCGGCGCGGCCGAGCGTGAAGCAACCACCCGCGCCGCCTTCGAACAGGCAGCCGCGACGCTCTCGCAGAGCGAAGCCAGGCTTGCAGCACTTACCGCCGAGCGGGCCGAGGCCGCCGCTTCGCGCAATCAGGTCGAGCGGACGCTGCGCGAGACCGCCGAGCGTCGGGACCGTTTCGCCCGCCAACTCGCCGATGTCGACCGCGAATTGTCGGAAATACTCTCCAAAGTCGCGGGCCTGCCCGACCCGGCCGAGAAGCGACTTCTGGTCGAGGACGCGCTGGCGCGGCTCGAAGAGAGCGAGGCCGGCGCGATTGCCGCCGAACAGGCGGTCGCCGAGGCGCGCGCCGCCGAAAATGCCGCCCGCCCGCCATTACAGGACGCCAGGGCCGAACTGGCGCGCATCGAAACCGAAGCCCGCACGCTGGCCAAGATCCTGAACGCAGCCAGCGGCGATCTCTTCCCGTCCGTGCTGGAACAGATCAGCGTCGAGCGCGGCTATGAGACGGCCTTGGGCGCCGCCCTCGGCGAGGACCTTGACGTGCCGCTCGACCGCAGCGCCCCGGTGCATTGGGGCGAGAGCGCGATCCAGGCCGATGACGCCACGCTTCCCGAAGGCATCAAGAGCCTGGCCAGCGTGGTACGTGCCCCGGCGCAGCTTGCCCGCCGGCTGGCGCAGATCGGCATTGTCGAAGCCGCCGACGGCCGCCGCCTGCAAGGGCTGCTCGCGCCCGGCCAGAGGCTGGTCAGCCCTGAGGGCGCGCTGTGGCGGTGGGACGGGCTGACCGCCAGCGCCGACGCGCCGACCGCGGCCGCGCAACGCCTGGCGCAAAAGAACCGGCTGGCCGAGCTCGATGCCGAAGCGGTGCAGGCGACGCTTATGCTGCGCGAGGCCGAGGCGGTGCTCGCACAGGCCGAACAGTCGCTTCGCGAGGCCAGCGAGGCCGAGCGCGCCGCGCGTCAGGCCGGACGCGACGCCCAGCACGGGCTGGACGCCGCCCGCAACGCGCTGGCCGAAGCCGAAAAGGCCGGCGGCGAGTTGGCGAGCCGGCGCGCCGCCCTGGACGAGGCCCGCGCCCGTATTGTCGACAGTCATGAAGAAACTTCGGCCGCCTTTGCCGAGGCGGAAATGCTGCTGCAGGACGCGCCCGATCTCGGCGACCTGCAGATACAGCTCGAGCAATCCTCGGCCAATGTCGCCCGCGACCGCGCCACGCTCGCCGATGCGCGTGCCGTCCATGAAGGGTTGCGGCGGGAGGCCGAGGCGCGGTCGCGCCGGCTCGATGCGATCGGCGCCGAGCGCAGCAACTGGCTGGAGCGCGCCGAGAACGCTTCGACGCAGATCGCCTCGCTGGGCGAACGCAAGGCAGAGGCCGAGGCCGAACGCGAGAGATTGGCCGACGCACCCGACGAGATCGATGCCAAGCGGCGCGCCTTGCTGTCGCAGCTCACCGAAGCCGAGACCTTGCGCAAGGCGGCAGCCGACCGTCTGCAGGAAGCGGAGAACAGGCAGGCCGAACTGGACAAGGCGGCCACCGGCGCCATCCAGTCGCTGGCCGAGGCGCGCGAGACCCGTGCCCGCGCCGAGGAGCGCTTGACCGCGGCCGACGAGCGCCGGCTGGAGGTCGAGGCGCGCATCCAGGAGACGCTGAACACGCCGCCATATCTGGTCATCCGCCATACCGGGCTGGAAGCGGACGATCCGATGCCCGAAATGGCCGAGATCGAGCGCCAGCTCGACAGGCTGAAGATCGAGCGCGAGCGGCTCGGCGCCGTTAACCTGCGCGCCGAGGAAGAGCAGAAGGAGCTTTCGGACCGGCTGGAGACCATCGTCTCGGAGCGCGAGGACATCATCGAGGCGATCCGCAAGCTCCGGCAAGCGATCCAGAGCCTCAACCGCGAGGGCCGCGAGCGGCTTCTCGCGGCCTTCGACGTGGTCAACGGCCATTTCCAGCGGCTGTTTTCGCATCTCTTCGGCGGCGGCACGGCGGAATTGCAGCTGATCGAATCCGAGGATCCGCTTGAGGCGGGGCTTGAAATCCTTGCCCGTCCGCCCGGCAAGAAGCCGCAGACCATGACGCTGCTGTCCGGCGGCGAACAGGCGCTTACGGCGATGTCGCTGATCTTCGCCGTGTTCCTCACCAACCCGGCGCCGATCTGCGTGCTCGACGAGGTCGATGCGCCGCTCGACGACCACAATGTCGAACGCTTCTGCAATCTGATGGACGAGATGGCCAAGACCACCGAGACGCGCTTCGTCATCATCACCCACAATCCGATCACCATGGCGCGCATGGACCGGCTGTTCGGGGTGACCATGGCCGAGCAGGGCGTCAGCCAGCTCGTTTCGGTCGATCTGCAGGCAGCCGAAGCCATGCGCGAGGCAAGCTGACTTCACCTCAACGTGCCGTGCTGAAGCCTGATTTTGAGCGTTGTCTTTCGCGGTAAGGCAGTCGGTTCGGCTTCTTCTCACCTTGCGCGTTGCACGATCCAGGTCGCCCAGATCGCGGCCAGCAGACCGCATGCAATGCCAATGCAATCGGCAACCCAGTCGAGCACGTCGAAATCGCGGCCTATCGCCGTGGTGCCCTGGAGAATTTCTATGGCAGCGCCGACAAAGGCGAGGAAGACGATCAGCGCCGGCTTGTGCCGCGGCCAGCCGAGGCTGCCCAGGAAAGCCAGCACGGCGAATGCGCTGGCGTGATTGAGCTTGTCATAATGGAAGCCGATATCGATTCCGAATTGCTTGAGGCGATGTGCCGGCAGCAGCGCGAGAACGAGGACGGCCAGGAGCGTGACGACAAAGGCAATCCGCTCGGCGACGGAATAGATTCTCATTCTGCTCCAACAACATGTCTCCGGTATAAACCGTAACCTATGTGTCCGGAACGGACCTTGCGCGCTTGGCTGGGGCGCCAGGATTCGAACCTGGGAATGTCGGTACCAAAAACCGATGCCTTACCACTTGGCGACGCCCCAGCAGCTGACATGCGTCGACTGCGCGCGGCCTTATAGGCTGTGCCGGTGGAAAGCTCAATGCCTGGAGATTGCGACTTTCCTGCTGATCCACGACTCCGTTGGCGACGGTCGTCTCATGCGCCGGTCGTGCCGCCTATTCTCCCCACACCGCCATCTCGTTTCCAGCCGGGTCGGCAAAGTGGAACCGCCTGCCGCCCGGAAACGAAAAGATCGGTTTGATGATCGTGCCGCCGGCATTCTCGACGGCGGCCAGCGTCTCTTCCAGATCCTGGGAATAGAGCACCGGCAACGGCTTGGCGGTGGCGTCGCCGCTGTCGGCCTGGAAACCGCCGTCCAGTCCCTCGCTAAAGGCCGAATAGGTCGGGCCATAGTCGGTGAACGACCAGGCAAAGGCGGCGCTGTAGAAGGCTTTCACACTGTCCAGCGTCGCGCCGGTTGCCGGCAGTTCCAGATAGTCGAGTTTTCCGGTGAGCTTCATGATGCACCTCTTCGTTCCCTGTATGTTCTAGTCTTGGACCGTTGCACTGGCAAGTCCTTTTGCCGCAGCTTTTGCTTAATCGATTGTAGCGGCCAAACGGCTTTGCCGACGCCTTGCCTTTCGCATTGCAGCATCATATCCGTCCAAAGTCGGGATATGGCGGGGCTTTCTGTTTCGTCAATCTTTCCAATCTCCTGCAACCGGAGAGCAAAGCATGACCAAGTGGGTTTTCACCTTTGGCGATGGTGCGGCCGAAGGCCGGGCTGGCGACAAGAATCTGTTGGGCGGCAAGGGTGCCAATCTGGCCGAGATGTGTAGCCTTGGCCTGCCGGTGCCGCCGGGCTTCACCATCACGTCGGAGGTCTGCAACGCCTACTATGCCAACGGCCGCGCCTATCCGGCAGGGCTTGAAGCGGACGTCGCCGTGGCGCTGGACCATATCGGCCGGCTCACCGGCCGCCGTTTCGGCGATCCGTCGAAACTGCTGCTTGTGTCGGTGCGCTCCGGCGCCCGCGCCTCGATGCCTGGCATGATGGACACCGTGCTCAATCTCGGCCTCAACGACGAAACCGTCGAGGCGCTGGCCGCCGATTCCGGCGATGCGCGCTTTGCCTATGACAGCTACCGGCGCTTCATCCAGATGTATTCCGATGTCGTCATGGGGCTCGACCACGAGGTGTTCGAGGAGATCCTCGAGGATCAGAAGGCCAGCCTCGGCCATGAACTCGACACGGAACTGACAGCTATCGAGTGGCAAGGCGCCATCGCGCTCTACAAGGCCAAGGTCGAAGAGGAGCTCGGCAGGCCGTTCCCGCAGGATCCGCACGAACAGCTCTGGGGGGCGATCGGTGCCGTGTTCTCGAGTTGGATGAACAACCGCGCCATCACTTACAGGCGCCTGCACGATATTCCCGAAAGCTGGGGCACGGCGGTCAATGTCCAGGCCATGGTGTTCGGCAACATGGGTGAAACTTCGGCCACCGGGGTCGCCTTCACTCGCAATCCGTCGACCGGCGAAAAGCAGCTCTATGGCGAGTTCCTGGTGAATGCGCAGGGTGAGGACGTCGTCGCCGGCATCCGCACGCCGCAGAACATCACCGAGGCGGCCCGCATCGCCGCCGGCTCCGACAAGCCGTCATTGCAGAAACTGATGCCGGACGCCTTCCAGTCCTTCGTCACCATCTCGGACAGGCTGGAAAAGCACTACCGCGACATGCAGGACCTCGAATTCACCATCGAGCGCGGCAAATTGTGGATGTTGCAGACGAGGTCCGGCAAGCGCACCGCCAAGGCGGCGCTGAAGATTGCCGTCGAGATGGCCAGGGACGGCCTGATCTCGAAAGAGGAGGCGGTCGCCCGCATCGATCCCGCCTCGCTCGACCAGCTCCTGCACCCCACCATCGATCCGAAGGCCGCGCGCGACGTCATCGGCGTCGGCCTGCCGGCGTCTCCAGGCGCCGCCACCGGCGAAATTGTCTTTTCCTCCGCGGACGCCGAGGATCTCAAGACACAAGGACGCAAGGCTATCCTGGTGCGTGTCGAGACCAGTCCCGAGGACATCCACGGCATGCATGCGGCGGAGGGCATCCTGACCACGCGCGGCGGCATGACCAGCCATGCCGCGGTCGTGGCGCGCGGCATGGGCAAGCCGTGCGTTTCGGGCGCCGGTTCGCTGCGCGTCGACTATAAGGCAGCTACGCTGATGTCGATGGGGCAGACCTTCCGCAAGGGCGACATCATCACCATCGACGGCGGCAACGGGCAGGTGCTCAAGGGCGCAGTGGCGATGCTCCAGCCTGAGCTTTCCGGCGATTTCGCCGCGATCATGGAATGGGCGGACGCGGTGCGGCGCATGAAGGTGCGCACCAATGCCGAAACCCCGCTCGACGCGCGCATGGCGCGCTCCTTCGGTGCCGAAGGCATCGGCTTGTGCCGCACCGAACACATGTTCTTCGATGGCGCCCGCATTATCGCCATGCGCGAGATGATCCTGGCCGACACCGAAAAGGACCGGCGCGCCGCGCTTGCCAAGTTGCTGCCGATGCAGCGAGCGGATTTCCTGGAGCTGTTCGAGATCATGGCCGGCCTGCCGGTGACCATCCGCCTGCTCGATCCGCCGTTGCACGAATTCCTGCCCAAGACCGAGGCCGAGATAGCCGAAGTCGCGGCGGCGATGAATGTCGCGCCGGACAAGCTCAGGCAGCGCACCGAGGCGCTGCACGAATTCAACCCGATGCTCGGCCATCGCGGCTGCCGGCTTGCTGTGTCCTATCCCGAGATCGCCGAGATGCAGGCGCGCGCCATTTTCGAAGCCGCCGTCGAGGCCGGCCGCAAGGCCGGCGCGCTGGTGGTCCCCGAGATCATGGTGCCGCTGGTCGGGCTTGTGAAGGAACTCGACTACGTCAAGGCGCGCATCGATGCGGTGGCCAAGAGCGTCATGGACGAAAGCGGCGTCAAGATCGACTACCTGACTGGAACCATGATCGAGCTCCCCCGCGCGGCGATCCGCGCCCATGTCATCGCTGAATCGGCCGAGTTCTTCTCTTTCGGCACCAACGACCTGACCCAGACGACATTCGGCATCTCGCGCGACGACGCGGCCTCGTTCCTGGAGACCTATCGCCAGAAAGGCATCATCGAACAGGATCCGTTCGTATCGCTGGACATCCATGGCGTCGGCGAACTGGTGCGCATGGCCGCCGAGAAGGGCAGGGCGACGCGGCCAGGGATCAAGCTCGGCATTTGTGGTGAGCATGGCGGCGATCCGGCCTCGATCCGCTTCTGCGAGGAGGTCGGACTGGACTATGTGTCCTGTTCGCCCTATCGCGTGCCGATCGCCAGGTTGGCGGCCGCGCAGGCGGCCGTTCAGGTGGCAAAGGCGGGCCGCGGCTGAGCGCTTGCCGCCGATCGGAACGAGGAACTGCCGCAAGACGGTGAGATTGTCGCGTCTGGTGCTTTTCTGCTATCCAGCTCCCGATTTTCGCCTTCATGCGGGTCTTGGGATGCCTGCGTTAAACGCCCGATTGGAATTGGATTTGATGCGCCTGCTGCAAAAAAATCTCTGCATTGTCGTCATGTCTTTGGCCGTGGTGTCCAGCGGCCATGCCGCATCCCTGATCGAACCGATCCTGCACATCAAGCGCGATACAGGCGGAGCCGGGCGCGTTGCCTTGACCCTCGATGCCTGCGGCGGACGGACCGACAACCGCATCCTCTCGGCGCTGGTGGAAAACAGGATACCTGCGACCATCTTCGTCACCGGCATCTGGCTGAAGCGGAACGCCGCCGCCGTCGAGATCATGCGGGCGCATCCCGACCTGTTCGAACTGGAAAACCACGGCGGCCATCACATCCCGGCCGTCGACACGCCGCAGAAGATCTATGGCATACGCAGCGCCGGCAGTCCGGAAGCGGTTCTGGCCGAGGTCGAGTCGGGCGCCGTCGCCTTGGCCGGGACTGGCGAGCCGGCGCCGAAATGGTTTCGTGGCGCGACCGCGGAGTATAGTCCGTCGGCGATCGCCATGATCCGCAAGCTGGGCTTCAAGATCGCCGGCTTCTCGATCAATGGCGATGGCGGGTCACTGCTCGGCGCCAGGGAAACCACAAGGCGCATAGGAGCTGCCAAGGACGGCGACGTCATCATCGCCCATATCAACCAGCCGACCCATGCCGCCGGGGAGGGCGTCGTGCAGGGCCTGCTGGCGCTCAAGCAGAAGGGTCTGACCTTCGTGCGGCTCGACGATGCCGAAGGCTTCGGCAATAACGGCACCACCGACTGATCGGCAGGACGGCAGGTCCGGCCTCCTCGTTCGTCCGTTCAGGCTGGCTTGGCTTCGATGCTGACCTTGCTTGCGTAGAACGCGCCGTGGTTGCGGATTTCAGCCAGTTCGTCGAAAGGCTGCTCATAGGCCCACATCGCATCCTTGCCTGCCTCGCCGGCAGGCAGCACGCTCCAGTAGCTTGCGTCGCCCTTGTAGGGACAATGGGTGGAGGATTGCGTGCCGCTCAGCTTGTTGAAATCGATGTCTGCGAACGGGATGTAAAAGGCGGCCGGATAGGGCGCTTCCGTCAGCACCTTGGCGTTCGTCGATGAGGCGATAACAGTGTCGCCTGCACGCACGGTGACGGTGCCCTTATACGGTTCGACGGTGATGACCTTATCGGGATTGCGCTGGAAGCCGGGTGCCGGGTTGGCGATCTTGTCCATGCTGTTTCTCCTCGTCTCAGCTTTAAGTGTGTCGACGAGGTGGTTTGCGCAAGGGCGACTGTCGCCGGCAATCCGCAATCGATCTCCAGCCGTGTGCGCTGCCGACGGCATTTTTAGCGATGACCTTGTCCGGCGAGGCTCAGGCCGCGGTTCTGAACGCGTCCATCAGGCCGGCATAGGCGGCCGCGATACCGGCCACGGGATTGCTGCTCCTGGATGCGGTCTCGACCTTCAAGTGGCCGCCGCCGGTCGGCAGGGTGAGCAGCAGGAATTGACGATTGCCGCCATCGCCCACGGACGCCGCGGCGACGTGCTCGCCTTCCCCTTCGCTCTGAACGCACATCTTGAACAGCAGCGTGCCGCCGACCGCTTCGAGCGCACCGCCGACAACTTCAACAAATTCATCTTCGGAAACAGTCTTTGTGTCCGGCGCCAGATCGCCCAGGCTTTCGGCAAGCGTGCTTTCCAGTGCCTTATCGTCGAGCTGCGTGTCCATGCGAACCTCTTTCAGTCGCCAATCGCACCCCTTTGCCCATTAACGAAACTTAATGCCGACGATGGCCGGATTGTGGCGGATTCTCCTCTCGGTCGAGTAATTTAGACTTCTCTGATATAATGGATTTCAAGGCCGCCGGTCCTATGACATGAGCGCCAGGCATTCGGACCTCCAAGAAAGACGCGATTCGATCGCTTGCCTGCGCGACCGGCATCCGGATTTGCTTCGCCACCCGGCGGTGGCTGGACAATCCACCGGTTCGCTTCACAATGGCAACAAAAGCGAGGAGCGTAAGGGAGGAACGAATGCTGGGGCTGATGCAGGAATGGCCGCTTCTTTGCCATAAGCTTATCGACAACGCAGAGCGGCAGCATGGCGCGCGAGAGATCGTATCGCGCTCGATCGAAGGTCCGATCGTGCGCACAACCTACGCCAGCATCCACCGTCGCGCCCTGAAGGTCTCCCAGCGCCTGGAGCGTGACGGCTATCGGCTGGGCGACCGCATTGCGACGCTGGCCTGGAACACGGCGCGCCACATCGAGGCCTGGTATGGCATCATGGGCATCGGCGCGATCTATCACACGCTCAACCCGCGGCTGTTTCCCGAGCAGATCGTCTGGATCATGAACCATGCCGAAGACAAGGCGGTCTTTGTCGACCTGACTTTCCTCCCTTTGATCGAGAAGATCGCCGGCGCGGTCAAGTCCCTGAAACAGGTGATCGTGCTGACCAACAGGGCGCATCTGCCGCAGACCACGCTGCCCAACGTCGTCGCCTACGAAGAATGGCTCGACGAGGCCGATGGCGATTTCGCCTGGAAAAGCTTCGACGAAGGCACCGCCGCCGGCATGTGCTATACGTCTGGAACCACTGGCGATCCAAAGGGCGTCGTCTACAGTCACCGCTCGAATGTCCTGCACGCCATGATCGCCGCCATGCCCGACGCGATGGGCCTGTCTTCGCGCGACACGATCCTGCCGGTGGTTCCGATGTTCCACGCCAATGCCTGGGGCCTTGGCCAGAGCGCACCGATGATCGGCGCCAAGCTTGTCATGCCGGGCTGCAAGATGGACGGCGCCTCCATCTATGAATTGCTCGACACCGAGAAAGTAACCTTCAGTGCCGCCGTGCCGACCGTGTGGATGATGCTGCTGCAATATCTGGAGGAGACCGGCAGGAAGCTGCCCTACCTCAACAAGGTCGTCATCGGCGGCTCGTCATGCCCACGCATCATCACCAAGAAATTCCAGGACAATTACGATGTCCAGGTCGTCCACGCCTGGGGCATGACCGAAATGTCGCCGCTCGGCACACTGTGTACGCTGAAGCCGGACTATGAAAGCCTTCAGGGTGACGCCCGGCTCGATGTCCAGGGCAAGCAGGGTTACCCGCCCTTCGGCGTCGAGATGAAGGTGACGGACGACGACGGCAACGCGCTGCCTTGGGACGGCAAGACATTCGGGCGGCTGAAGGTGCGCGGCCCCGCGGTGGCCAGCGCCTACTACGGCGGCGCCGGCTCGGAGCAGTTCGACGAGGACGGCTGGTTCGATACCGGGGATGTCGCCCACATCGACGCTGGCGGCTATATGCAGATCACCGATCGCGCCAAGGACGTCATCAAGTCCGGCGGCGAATGGATTTCGACCATCGACCTGGAGAATCTGGCCGTCGGCCATCCCGATGTCGCCGAGGCAGCCGCCATTGGCGTCCCTCATTCGAAATGGGGCGAGCGGCCTTTGCTGGTGGTTGTCCGCAAGCCGGGCAAGGAACCGACCAAAACCGATATCCTTGGTTTTCTCGACGGTAAGGTGGCCAAATGGTGGATGCCCGACGACGTCGCTTTCGTCGGCGAAATTCCGCACACCGCCACCGGCAAGATCCAGAAGATCACCTTGCGCCAGCAATTCAGCGACTATCGCTTGCCGACGGATTGACGCGATATTGCGTGTCTCGGCCTGATGCGGTCGTAAAAGGACAGTGCAGCGACGTGCACCTTTCCGGCAGGGCACGATAGCATTTCCAACTGGCGCACGATCCTCCTCGAAAATCGATTCCGATTTTGGTGGCCATGCGCTAAGTCTTCTTCGGCTTGGGATGACGCAGAGAAACATGGTCAGCATTTCGGAACGGCAAACGTCGAAGGCTGCCGGATGGTCGCGGCGCACCGCTGCTTTTTCGGCGGTGCTTTTGCTGACCGTGTTCGTCGGCCATTATTTCAACCTCGTTGAAACGCCGGTGTTCCTGTGGGTGTTGGCTATCGTCGCGCTGTTGGCGGCGCTGGCGCTGCTGTTCGCCGGATTTGCCTTCTCGAGGGTGTGGAATTTTGGCGACTATGGCGGCCGCGACATCACGGTCGGCGTCTTGCTGGCAGTGCTGGTGCTGACCCCCTATGGCATCGCCGCCTATTGGGCGACAATCTTTCCGCCGCTCAGGGATATTTCGACCGATTTCGACGAACCGCCGGCACTCGACGTCACCGGTCGCACGAAGGACATGAACGTGCTCTCGCCGCCGACGCCCGGCGAGCAGCGGTTGCAGACCGACAGCTATCCGCTTGTCACCGCGCGCAGCTACGACCTGCCGTTCGAGACCGTCGTCACTGCCGTTGAAACCGTGCTCGACCGCCGCAATTGGGATCTTACCGGACCCTATCCCGAACTCGCCGGGCAAAGCGACGTGACGATTACCGCTGTCGCCAGGAGCTTCGTGTTGGGCCTCCCCGCAGACGTGGCAATTCGCATCACGGACGACGGGGATACGGTTCTCGTCGACATGCGGTCGGCTTCCCGCTACGGCCGCTACGACCTCGGCGACAACGCTGCGCGCATCACCGACTTTCTGGCGGAGTTGGACCAGGAAGTCGCCGGCCAGGTCGGCGCGGCTCCGGCCGAATAGATGCTCGGGCCTAAGGGGCTGGCCTAAAAATGCCGTCTATGGCCGGCGCGGCGTCTGTCGCGACCAGGCCGCGCGCCACCAGATCCTCCAGATGGGCAAGCACCGACAACCCGGCGGCGCCATGCAGCCGCGGGTCGGTATCCCTGTAGATCGCCTTGACCATGTCTGCGATCGTGCGGTCGCCCGCGCGGATCCGCTCCAATATGGCCCGTTCGCGCATTTTGCGATGGGTCTTCAATCCGCGCATGAAGCCTCGCGGTGCCGTCACCGGCCCGCCGTGGCCGGGCAGCAGCAGGCGGTCACCGCGTTCGATCAGCCGGTCCAGCGAGGCCATGTAGTCCGCCATCGCCCCGTCCGGCGGCGCGACGATGGAGGTCGCCCACGCCATGACGTGGTCGGCCGAAAACAGGATGCCGGTGCCCTCCAGCGCGAATGCCGCGTGGTTGGCGGTATGGCCGGGGGTCAGGACCGTGCGGATTGCCCAGCCGTCGCCGGCGACCAGCGCGCCGTCCGGCAGCGCGAGATCGGGAACGAAAGCGGTATCGGCGCTGGCATCGAGCGCGTTGATCTCGCCAATATGCAATGGCCTTGCCGGCCGGTGCGGCCCTTCCGCCATCACCTGGGCTCCGGTCTCCTGCTTCAGCCGTGCCGCCAGCGGGGAATGGTCGCGATGCGTGTGGCTGACGAAAATGTGGCTGACCGGCCTGCCGGCGATGACGTCGAGCAAGGTGCGAAGGTGAGCGTCGTCATCCGGCCCCGGATCGATCACTGCCAGCGTATCGCGTCCGACGATGTAGCTGTTGGTGCCGTGAAAGGTGAAGGGACTTGGATTTCGGGCCGTGACGCGCTGCACGTCGGGCGCGACGCTGACGCCCCCGCCGTAGCAGGGATCGAAGCTGGTATCGAATTCGAGGGCCATGGCGGTGTCGATGCCTGTTGCGGGAATGGCAAAACCGATTGCCGCATAGCACGCAAGCCAATATAGGAAAACGCAAGACCGCGATCATCGGATGGCGGCACTCGGATGGGGAAGACCATGGCAACTGCAACGACGATGCGCCCGCTTGTTTCTCTGGCTCTGCCGCAAGATGGCGCGGCGCGGCTGGCAACGCAGTTCTTCCTGGCGATAGCCGGGACATTGCTCCTGACCCTGTCGGCCAAGACCAAGGTGGTTCTGGGGCCCGTCGATATTTCGATGCAGACGCTCGCCGTCCTGCTGATCGGGGCCGCTTTCGGCCTGCGGCTCGGCGTCGCCACCCTGCTGCTCTATATGGCCGAGGGCGCGATGGGCTTCCCGGTCTTCCAGAGCACGCCGGAAAAGGGAATTGGCATTGCCTACATGCTCGGCTCGACCGGCGGCTATCTCGCCGGCTTCGTGGTCATGGCGGCGATTGCCGGCTGGGCCGCCGATCGCGGCTGGGATCGCCATCCGATCAAGCTTTTCAACGCGATGCTGGTTGCCGAGTTCGTCATGATGGCCATGGGTTTTGCCTGGCTGGCGATGCTCATCGGTCCGGAAAAATCCTGGCAGTTCGGGGTCGTGCCGTTCATCGTCGGTGATCTGATCAAGGTTGCCCTGGCCGCAAGCCTGGTGCCCGCCGTCTGGTCGCTGCTGAAGCGCAACTGAACTAGCGATCCACTGAGGCATTCCGGGGAAGAACCTGGTTCATCCAGGTCGGACGGATGTGACTGGGAGGTCTTGGCCAAGCAGCCAGCCAGTCACCAGAGATACGAACATCCATTTACCTTCATGCGTCCAGACATTCTCGATGGCGGGCAGTAAGCCAATTTATTAGCGATAGCTTTTGAACCGCATTCAGCGACGCGATTGATAAAAAATCCTGCCGATTGCTACAGTGTAAATAGATACTTGCTGGTATCGTTACAGTGTCGTAGCTCTTGATCTTCGACTGAGTCGAACAGCCAGTAGCGAGAGGCCCGATTCCGCTTTGCGAAGGAACGGCCAAGCCAAGCGCATTATTGCAATGGCAATCGCCGACATGGCAGCTTCGAGGGGGGAAGAAGTTGAATGTCGCAACATCAACTCTTGTCGGAAGCCGGCACTTCCTGTTCAGAATTCGCTTTCAACTTATTGGCGGACTGACGTTCGCGATCGTCGCGCCGGCCCTCATCCGGATCGCCTTCAAACCCGATGCGGTCTACGTCGCCAATCTCCAGGTAACCGTCGCTGCCGCGGTCATTGCGCATGTAGCAGGCTTCCTTGCCTATCGGCGTATCGGGAATTTCCCCGGCGTGGCCGCTGCCAGCTACATCCTGCCGACATTTGTGCTGTCCTACGGGCTTGTTTTCCTGACTATTTTCTTTTTTCGTTTCGAGTACAGCCGGTTTCAGGCGGCTGCCAGCTTCACCCAGTCCACGCTCTGGTATTTTGGCCTGAGCATCATAACGCGGCATCTCGAACCGTACCGGCTGGTCGTCATTCCCGGCGGGAACGTAGAGCGCCTAAGGACACTGCCGGGAGTGCATTGGTTCTGGATCACTTCGCCTGGCACCGTCATCGAACGGGCGAATGGCGTGGTTGTCGATCTGCGGGCCGACCTTGACGCCGAATGGGAACGATACATCGCGGACCGGGCTCTTTCGGGCACGCCGGTCTACCACGTCAAGCAGGTCAGCGAGTCGCTGACCGGCCGCGTCGAGATCGAACACCTGTCGGAAAACACGCTCGGCTCGCTCAATCCGAACCAGGCCTATCTCAAGATCAAGCAGGCAATCGACTGGATCTCCGCGCTTGTCATGGTCGTGGCTCTTTCACCTTTCGTGGTGCTGATCGCGCTGCTGATCCGGCTGGACTCGGAGGGCCCGGTGCTGTTTCGCCAGCCCCGCATTGGCTACAGGGGCCGGATCTACACGGTCTACAAGTTTCGCTCGATGAGGCAGCAAGCCGGCATTGGCAGCGACAAGGACAAGGCGATTACGAAACGTGACGACGATCGCATCACCCGGATAGGGCGTTTTTTACGCAAGTTCAGGATCGACGAGCTGCCGCAGGCCATCAACATCCTGCGCGGCGAAATGAGTTGGATCGGGCCACGGCCCGAGGCTGTCGTCCTGTCGCACTGGTATGAGGCGGAATTGCCGTTCTATCGCTACCGGCACATCGTCAGGCCAGGTGTGAGCGGGTGGGCGCAAGTAAACCAGGGGCATGTCGCGGCGGTCGACGATGTGATGGAGAAATTACACTACGATTTTTACTACATAAAGAACTTCTCGCCTTGGCTTGATGTTCTCATCACCCTCAGAACCATAAAGACGATGATTACCGGCCATGGTGCGCGATAGCGGAGGCCGTGGCTGATTAAGGTTTGCCGGATAGGAAGCAAATGGACCTCGGCTCCAGGAAAATAGCTGTCATCGGGCTTGGCTATGTGGGTTTGCCGCTGGCGGTGGCCCTCGGAGCGATCAGGGACGTCGTCGGCTTCGACATCAGCCAATCGCGTGTGGATGCGCTGAGGTGTGGCGAGGATCACACGCTTGAGGCCAGCAGAGATGAAATCGACGCCGCCACGCGGCTGCGGTTCACCAGCGACAAGGTCGATCTGCGGGATTGCGGAGTTTTCATCGTCACTGTCCCCACTCCGATCGACAGGGCCAACCGGCCGGACCTGAAGCCCCTTGTCATGGCGTCCGCCACGGTCGGCGAGGTGATCTCCCCCGGTGCGGTGGTAATCTTTGAATCGACCGTCTATCCCGGCTGTACGCAAGAGGTGTGTGCGCCGCTGATCGAGAAACATTCCGGTCTGCGCTACAACGAAGACTTCTTCCTGGGCTACAGTCCTGAGCGCATCAACCCCGGCGACCGCGAGCACCGGCTGCAGACGATCGTCAAGGTCACCAGCGGCTCCACGCCGGAGGTGGCGGACGCTATCGACGCGCTCTATGCCTCGATCGTTCCCGCCGGCACGCACCGTGCCTCGAGCATCGCGGTCGCCGAGGCAGCCAAGGTCATCGAGAACACGCAACGCGATCTCAATATCGCCTTGATGAACGAATTGTCGCTGATCTTCGGCAAACTGGGCATCGACACGTCGGAGGTGCTGGAAGCGGCCGGCACCAAATGGAATTTCCTGCGCTTCAGCCCTGGTCTCGTCGGCGGCCACTGCATAGGCGTCGATCCCTATTATCTGACCCACAAGGCTCAAGAACTCGGCTATCATCCCGAGGTGATTCTTGCCGGTCGCCGCATCAACGACGGCATGGGCCGGCATGCAGCGGACCAGACGGCCCGCCTTATGATGCGCAAGGGCATACCTGTCGTTGGCAGCCGGATTCTGGTCATGGGCGCGGCCTTCAAGGAAAACTGTCCGGACTTGAGAAACTCCAAGGTCGCCGACATTGTCGCGCAGCTGAGGCAGTACAATGCCGGCATCGATATCTGGGATCCTTGGGTCGATGCGCAGGAATGCGCGCGCGCCTTTGGCGTAACGAGCTTTAAAGAGATGCCCGCCGCGCGTTACGATGGCGTTGTCGTCGCCGTGGGGCACGGGCAGTTTCACACCCTAGGCGTTGCCGGTCTTCGGGCGCTTTGCAAGGACCCTAGCGTCGTCTACGACATCAAAGGTCTATTCCCCAGGGATGTTACGGACGGGCGGTTCTGATGAAGGTTCTGGTCACCGGCGCTGCCGGCTTCATAGGCTATCACGTCGCCAGGCGGCTGCTCGAACGTGGCGACGAGGTCGTCGGCATAGACAGCATCAACGACTACTATGATCCGCAGATCAAGCAGGCGCGGCTGCGGCTTCTGGCCGAAGCAAGCCGCAACACCAATGCGGGCTACCATTTCATCCACGGTAATCTCGCAGAGCGAAACGTGGTGGACGGCTGCTTTGCCGATCACGCCTTCGACAGGGTGATCCATCTCGCCGCCCAGGCCGGCGTCCGCTACAGCCTTGAAAACCCGCACGCCTATGTCGAGAGCAACATTATCGCCTACGCCAACATGCTGGAGGCCTGCCGCAACAGCCGTGTCGGCCACCTGACCTATGCCAGCACGTCGAGCGTCTATGGCGCCAATACCGACATGCCGTTTTCCGAGCATCGCCCGGCGGATCATCCGCTGCAGTTCTACGCCGCAACCAAGCGCGCCAACGAGCTGATGGCGCACAGCTACAGCCACCTGTTCGGGCTGCCGACCACGGGCTTGCGTTTCTTCACAGTGTACGGCCCTTGGGGACGTCCCGACATGGCGCTGTTCCTGTTCACCAGGAACATCCTGGCCGGCGAGCCGATCAAGCTGTTCAACAACGGCAATCATACACGCGACTTCACCTATGTCGAAGATATCGCCGAAGGCGTGATCCGCACCAGCGACAGCCCCGCCGCGGCTAACCCCGCCTGGGATTCCGGTCATCCGGATCCTGCGACGAGCAGCGCGCCTTGGCGCATTTTCAACATCGGCAACAACAACCCGGTGAAGCTGACCGCCTATGTCGAGGCGCTTGAAAACGCGCTTGGCCGCAAGGCCATCGTGGAGCTCTTGCCGCTGCAGGCCGGCGACGTGCCTGACACTTTCGCCGATACTTCGGCGCTGCAGGCGGCGGTCGGCTATCGTCCCGGCACGTCCGTGACGGAGGGCGTCGGGCGGTTCGTCGAATGGTACCAGGCCTATTTTGAGCGGAGGTAGGGGGAGGTCACGTCTTGTCCACGAAATCGATGACGGGATAGCGTCTTTGCTGCGGGGTTTTGTTCGCACGAACGTGGCGGTCTCAGAGTGTCTGGACCGAGCCTTGCCGCTACGGCTGCGCGTGGATGGCAACCACGCCTTTGCTGCGGAAATCGCACCGGTGCTCTTTACACCTAACGCACTGGTCTATGATCTGGGCGGAGGAGCAAGGCCGCTTGTAAGCCTAGCCGAGAAGCGTCGTCTGGGGCTGGTTGTCGTCGGAGTGGACCGCGATGCCAAGGAACTGTCGAAGGCTCCGGGCGAGATCTATGACGAGCGGATCGAGGCGGACCTTACTTCGTTCAGGGGGAAGGGAGATGCCGATCTGGTCATATGCCAGGCCACTCTGGAGCACGTCCGCGACGGCGAAGGCGCATTTCGCGGCATTGCCAGCTGCGTAAGGCCGGGCGGCACGGTCGCCATTTTCTCGCCTTCACGCAACGCCGTTTTCGCCAGGCTCAATCGGGTCTTGCCCGAGGCGATCAAGCGTCGCCTGCTGTTTGCGGTCTATCCGGACAAGGGCAGGGGGCACGACGGCTTCCCAGCCTTCTATGACAGATGCCTGCCGAGCGAGGTGGAAAGGATCGCAGCGCAAAATGGCCTGGAGCTTGTCCAGCGTCATCTGTTCTGGAGGAGTTCATACTTCTACGCTTTCGTGCCGGCCTTCCTTGTCTGGCGCCTCTGGCTAGGTCTCTCGGCGCTTCTCATCGGGAAGGATGCGGCCGAAACCTACGCCTATGTCTTTCGGCGAAGACATTGATCACCCGAGGGATATTCTCCGCTTTGGTGGACCCGAACGCGACGGGCTGTCTCCCTGGTATCCGGGTGGAGCATCGCTCATCGCGCACGGTCAGGCGCAAGCAAAAAGCTTTCGCCGTGACCGGCCAGGAAAGGTGGCGAACCGAGTGACGTGCACGCGCCAAGACAAGAGATCGCCAGGCAACCCAGCAGCTCGGATTGCTATCTTCATTCCCTCTCTTCGTGCTGGCGGCACCGAGCGGGCAATGCTCACCCTGGCCAGCGAATTTGGCCGGCGCGGCTTGCCGATCGATCTGGTGCTTGGGTGTGCGACGGGCGAGTATCTCGCTTTGGTTCCGAAGACGATAAGGATACAGGACCTCCGAGCCTCGCGGTTGCTGTTTTCCGTATTGGCTTTGATCCGGTATTTGAGGCGGGAGCAGCCGCGGGTGATGCTGACGGCGTTACCCCATGCCAATATCGTTGGCATCGTCTCGTCCATGCTCTCGCTGCGCCGGATACCGATCGTGATATCCGAAAGGAGCAATCTTTCCAGGACCGTCGCGGATACGAAGCTGGTTCGTGAGAAGTTTCTGCCATTTCTCATGCGGCTGACCTATGGTCGTGCCGACACGATCATCACTGTATCGCATGGCGTCGCGGAAGACCTGATCCAGAGCATCGGGGTCCACCGGAGTTCCGTCAAAACGATCTACAATCCGCTGGACATCAAACATGTTGAAGAGCAGGCGGATGAACCGCTCGATCACCCCTTCGCGGTCGAGGATGGCAGGATCTTGCTGGTGGCCGTTGGGCGGCTTGATTTCGCAAAAGACCATGCCACGCTCATAAGCAGCTTCGCGCGGATTGCGACGAAGAGGGCCGTCAAATTGGCCATTGTCGGGGAAGGACCGCTGCGGGGATCGCTTCAAACCCTGATCGACGAACTCGAGCTGAATTCTTCGGTCGCTCTGGTCGGCTTTTCGAAGAATCCGTATCCGTGGATGCGGCGGGCAGCGTTGTTTCTTCAATCCTCCCGCAGGGAGGGATTTCCAAACACGATCATCGAAGCAATGGCTTGCGGGACCAACGTGGTGAGCACCAACTGCGAAAGCGGTCCGGCCGAGATTCTGGAGGACGGCAAGTGGGGGCGTCTCGCCGCGGTCGGAGATGCCCAGGGTTTTGCGGCAGAAGTGATGGCCGCCCTTGATGAAACTGATCCTCCGGACGTCAGGCGTCGGGCGCGGGATTTCAGTGTCGAAAAGGTGGCCGACGCCTACCTGCTCGCGATGGGTGTCGATCCCACGAACGCCGTGGGGAAGGAGCGGTCGTATTAAGATCCTGCACGTCATCACCGGACTTGAGAACGGCGGCGCCGAGGCAGCGCTGTACCGCCTGTGCACGGCCGAGCGCAGCCATTCCCATTTTGTCGTCTCGCTTTCGGGTGACGGAAATATGGCCCGTTGCTTCGCGCGGCCAAAATACCGCTCGCCTGCCTGGCGATGCCAAAGGGAAGGTTGAGTCTCAAGGGGCTCGCCTCGCTCAGGCGCGTGTTCTCGACTTATCGGCCGGACGTGGTTCAGTGCTGGATGTATCACGCCAACCTCGTCGGAGGCGTCCTGGCGCGGCTTGGCGGCATCAGGCCGGTTCTTTGGGGGATGCACAATTGCGGACTGGATCCGCGGGCGGCCTCCTTTACGACCAGGGCCGTGGACAGGATATGCGCTCTCATATCCGGTATCATCCCGGCTCGGATTGTCAGTTGCTCGCAAAATGCATCGCGGCGCCACATCCATGCAGGATATTCGAGCTCGAACTGGACGATCATACCGAATGGCTACGATCTGGCCGTGTTCGAGCCGGACGACGGGGCGCGCGCGCGGCTCCGTCGGGATTGGTCGATAGGTGATGGCCAGTTCGTTATCGGAAATGTCGCTCGTTGGCATCCCGACAAGGACCACCAGAATCTCTTCGCTGCCCTGTCCAGGCTGTCGATGCACAAGAGCCTTCCCTTCAAATGTGTTCTTGCCGGCCCGGGTATGACGGCTGAAAACACTGCGCTTGCCGTGCTGTTGGAGCGCTATGATGTTCGCCACAAGGTGAAGCTTCTCGGGCCGAGCGACGACATTGCCGGTTTGATGAATGCATTCGACATTCATGTGCTGGCCTCCAGCAGCGAAGCCTTTCCGAACGTGGTTGCCGAGGCGATGGCATGCGGCACGCCATGCGTGGGAACGGACGTCGGGGACATCGCGATGCTTGTCGGCAACACGGGATTGATCGTTCCGCCGCGGAACCCTGACGCGTTATCGCGTTCCATCGAGATCATGGCTTCGGAAATCCAGGATACCCGGTCTTGGGCGAGCAGGCGGCAAGCATGTCGCGACCGCATCGCTGCGGATTTCTCGCTTGAGCGGATGGCGCACTCGTATGGCTTGCTGTGGGAGAAATCGTCCCTGAGCCGCTAAGGGGTGAGAACAATTCGAATATTCAGATGGCGATGGAACGAAAGTGAAGCACCTCAAACGAGATTATTTTGTTTCACCATTTGCGCTCACGCCGCAAATGTTGTTGCTTTTGTCGAGCTTGGTCTACTTTGTGCCATTCGTCACCGGGGGATTTCAGTATGTTGATGTCGGCAGAAGGAAGTATGATTTCATATATCACGCGGGCACTGGATATGCCATTGCGCTTTCTCTTTCTTGCATTGCTGCCGCGATGCTGGTCTTCATGCCAAGGCGTCAAGATTTCGAAGTCGAAGGCGACGTTCGGGGAGAGTCGATCGTAATAATTGTGATGCTGGTGGTGTTCGGTGGGATTTCGATAGCAAATCCGGCACTTTTTTCGGCCTCAAAGGCCGATGTTTTGTCATCTACCGGGCGGATCCAGTATGTATTTTACAACAGCTGCATCATCGGCATGGTGTTCGGAGCCCTGTCGGGGTGGAAGAAATCCAGGCTGGTCATCATCTTGAGCTGCCTGGGACTGATGCTTACGCTCTATATCGGGCATCGCTCTTCGGTTGCGATCGCGATTTTAGCTTGTTTGTACATAAGGTACAGGAACATTTTCCTGCTTTTGATCAGGAAAAGATACATAATTGGAGGAATTGGCGCATTCTTTTTTCTTGCAGTGTACAAGGCAGTATATGCCGCAATAAAAGCAGGAAATTTTGAACTTGTAGGTCAGAAAATACAATTCGACCAATTGTCCGATTCCGCTCTCGTGGGGTTGGAGCAGTTCGTGACATTGGCTCACCTGGATCTGGTCGTGAAATATGACTACACCTTGCCGTGCTCGAATCTTTGGCTGGTGCCTCTTTCTCTGTTTCCGTTCTCGGATACGGTCTTTGGCAAGGACGGATGCACCTACAACGAGCAGGTTCAGCCGTTCCTATTTCCGGGTTACAGTGGTGGCGTCGCTGCAAACATCTGGGCGGAGTTCTTTGCCAATTTCGGGTATGCCGGATTTCCGCTGCTCGTTGTCATTCTGTCGCTCGTGTGTGTTGCCGTCGAGGCGATAATCCGCAATGTGCGCAGCGCGACGCTCAAGGCCGGGCTGATCGTGGCCATCGTCCATCTCACATTCTACATCCAGCGCAAGGAGCTGCTTGGCGCCTTCATCTCCGCCAAGCGAGCCGTTCTCGTTGCGCTTTTCATTTTTGGCTTGGTTTATGTGCACCGGAAGTGTTTTCCACCGGCCTCCGCCGAGGTGATGGCGCAGGGGGCGCGGGCCTTGCGCCGAGACAATGGCTGAGGACGTGACGGCGGTCGCCAAGCCTTCCGGATGGATGCGCGCGCGGCGGGTTGCCCGCGACGTTACGTTTACGACGTCCGCAAGCGGAGTGGCCGCGTTGTGCTCCATCCTTGCACTGGCGCTCAACGCACGGTCGCTGGGTCCGGGGAATTTTGGCACACTCGCCGTAATTCAGGCCTATGTGGCGTTCGTTTCCGGCCTATGCACGTTCGAGAGCTGGCAGCTAGTGATCAGGCTGTGCGCGAGGTCGCCTTTGCGTCTGGGACCGGCGGCATCTTGCGGAATTGCCCTCGATGTTTCAGCCGCCCTTCTCGCCACGGTCCTGGCGATAGGCGGGATCTTGCTGTTTGGAGAAGCTGTTGGCGTGTCGCGGGATAATCGCCTTCTGGCGATTATCTACAGCCTCACCTTGTTGGCGAGTCTTTCGGGTACGCCGAAAGGTGTGCTTCGGCTGAACGGCCGGTACCACGTCATTGCCGGCAATCAACTCATGCAAGGGCTTGCCGTGGTGGTTGCCTCTCTCGTCCTTTGGATCCTCGATGCCTCATTGCCGGATTATGTAATCGTGCTGGCAGCGGTCGGCGCATTCTACAACCTGACGCTGTTCGTTCGCATGCTGCTCTATGCCAGGCAGGAGCACATCGAACTGCTCAACCCGCTTCGCTCCCGGTCCAAACGCCGTTTCTTCTGGGCGTTTCTTGCCATGGCCACGGGGACCAGTCTGCTCTCGACGCTTGTGAGCGCCAGGCGGCATCTCGCATTGTTCCTTGTCGCGGGCCTGCTGGGAGAGGTCGCCGCGGGCTCCTATTCGCTCGCATCGCGCCTGGCGACGATGGTTTCCCGGCTGACCGGTCCCTTGAACCAGGTGATCTTTCCCGAAATCGCGAAACTGTCCAGGCAAGAGCCTCCTTCTCGTCTATACCGCTTGAACGCCCGCATCACCGTGGTTTCGGCATGCGCTGCCACCGGCATGGCAGTCGTGGGGGTGCTGCTGCAAAACCCCATCGTCCTTCTGGCTGGCGGTTCGGCCTACGCCGAAGCTTCGCTGCTCTTTGCCATTTTGTTCGCGGCCGAATGCTTCGGCCTCGCTGGAATGCATCTCAATCCGTTGATCCAGGTCCTGGCCGGCACGAAGCCGCTTTTGAAAATCACGGCGCTGGCGATCGCCATCTATGTGCCGCTTTGCCTGGCTTTGTCCGGATGGATCGGAATTTCAGGCGTCGCCTGGGCCGGCTTGCTCGTATCGGCGGCGGTCTATGCGGCGATGATGGTGGTTTCGCACCTATTGTTGAAAAGGCGGATCCGCCTGGCGGAAGATATCTGAAGGCTAATGTTTTGAGATACTTGTTTTGCCTGCCAAGATACCACACCAATGCGGTACCTTGGGTTCGCATTCTCACTTCGGCGGGACACCATGTTGCGGTCGACGTAGTCGAAACGAGCGTCACCGAGAATCACGCTCTTGTTTCTGCCAACGTGATGGCTCCATCCGCGCTGTCCCGGATGATCATGCGTCGGCGCTCGAGCAACATTCCGAATTCGCCTTTTTCCTTTCCCGGCGTCTTTTCCTACTGGAAGCGTTTGCAGGCCGAAGACCCCGACGTGGTGATCATCCGCGGAGTGACGCGATGGTTTTGCAGGGTCGCGGCACTCTGTTCAATTCTGCAAGGGCGCAGGCTGGTCATCTACGACCAGGAGGACGCCAAGCCCAGCGCATGGAGTGGCACATGGGTTCGAAGAGCCGTCTTTCATGGCCTAGGCATCCCGCATTTCACCTCACGGCTTTCGCCAAATCTTGGCCCGGCCAAGCTCGGCGATGCCATGTCCCTGCCATTCGGGAGCCCTTTCGAGCCGGCCCGGACTGAAGGCCTGGAAAGCAGGCCATTGCAGTGGCCGCCTCGAATCCTGATGGTGGCAAAATACCGGGAGCGTAAGGGGCACAGTTTGCTTCTGAGGGCGTTGTCCGCGATTTCATCCATGCCCTTCTCCCTGACATTCTGCGGCGAGGAGGCAACGAACGCCGACACGGCTTTCTGTCAGGCCTTGCGGCGCGAGGCTCAGGCGCTTGGCGTGGCGGACAGGCTTCGGTTTCAAAACAACATTGCGCATGACGACATGATCTCGGTCTTTTCCGGTCATGATCTCTTGATACTGCCCTCGCGGGCTGAACCCGCGGCGGTGTCTCCCATCGAGGCGGCCTGGGCGGGATGTGCCGTGCTGATGTCGCGAGACAGCGGCACGAGGTACTACATGCCCGAGGGGGCAGCTTTCGATTTCAACCCCGACGATCCGCAAGACATCGCACGCGCGGTCGCGAGGCTGATCGCTCGGCCACAGGATCTGGGGCCTGCAAGGGACGCCTGCTTCGCCCGCATCTCATCGCTCGCCAGTGACGACGAGATCTTGCGGCTGTTCGAGACCTTTGGGCCGGGCAGGGCACGACTGCATACAAGACGGTGAGCGAAACGGCATTGGGGGAGGCGGGGACGATGCTTGGGATCGGAAGAAAGATAATCATCTCCATCAACACGTCCTGGAATGTCGTCAATTTCCGCAAAGGCCTCATCGAGGCGCTGCAAGGGCGGGGCTATGAAGTGGTGGTTGCGGCGCCCAGGGACGAGTATTCGCGCCTGATCCCGCCGATGGGCTGCCGGTATGTCGAAATCGAGATGGATAATTCCGGCACCTCGCCGTTTCGCGACATGGTGCTTCTGTGGCGCTACTGGCGCCTGCTGCGCCGCGAGAGGCCGCTGGCGTTTGTCGGCTTCACCATCAAGCCCAACGTGTTCGGATCGCTGGCGGCAAACCTCAATGGCATCCCGGTCATAAACAATGTTTCAGGGCTCGGCACGGTTTTCGTCCGTGGCGGCCTTCTCCAGAAAATTGCCAAGGTCCTGTACCGGCTGGCGCTGGCCCGTTCGAAAATAGTCTTCTTTCAGAATGACGACGACAGGATGCTGTTCGTCAGCGAGCGCCTAGTCCGCAAGGAACTGACCGCGCTGCTGCCGGGCTCCGGGGTCGACCTTATTCGCTTCTCTCCGGCGCCCCGCCAAAGCCAATCGTCCGGCGCGATCGTCTTTCTGCTGGTGGCCAGGCTTCTCTGGGACAAGGGCGTGGGCGAGTTCGTCGAGGCAGCTCGTCAGATGCGCCGCAACATGCCCGGCGCGCGCTTCCAGCTTCTTGGATTCCTCGATGTCGAGAACCGCACAGCGGTCAGCCGTGCGCAGGTCGAGCGATGGGCAGGCGAAGGCCTGGTCGAGTATCTCGGAACCACCGACGACGTCCGTCCCTTCCTGGACGCGGCCGATTGCGTCGTCTTGCCCTCCTACAGGGAAGGAACGCCGCGCTCGCTGCTGGAAGCAGCCGCGATGGGCAAGCCGCTGATCGCGTCAGATGTGCCCGGCTGCAGGGAGGTGGTGGACCACGGCGTCAACGGCCTGCTGTGCAAGGTGAAAGACGCAGGCGACCTGGCAAGCAAGATGCTCGAATTCGCAACGATGGACGCCGCATCCAGGAACAGGATGGGCATGGAGAGCCGAAGCAAAGTGGAGCGGCAGTTTTCGGAACGGATCGTCATAGAGTGCTACATGACGCAGATAGGGAAGCTCAATGCCTCGCCAGGCGATGAACCGGCCGGCGTGTAGTTGAACGCGGTTGAAGTTCGAGCCGAGGAGATCAGGCATTCAAGCAGGCGCTAAGCTTGTCTTGCTGCATTGCAGATCGGGACTCGGCTTTCGAGGGGGCTCGGCTTTGATCAAGTTGGGCTCGGTGTAATCAGGATGAAAAGGGAACCGTAATTTCTCTTTGGAGGGCCAGACATCCATCGCCGACAGCTCGGGATTATTTATACGTAATTGCTAAAATGGCGCGTTGTTCAGGTCAAACTTCTCCGCATCGTGCGACACGGGTTGGAATTGTGGCAAAAAAATGTTAGGCGCTGATGTCACCACCTTTTGATCTGGCATATCCGGGATGATTTGAAGGAAAGGCGAAACGGATGAATGTCATCATTAGAACCGCAGTGAGCGCGTTGGTTGCCGCGAGCGGTTTCACTTCGGTTTCATCTTTCGCCCAGGACGTATCCTGCAGCTGCGCTGCCGCCTATCGCGGCCCGGCGAGTGCGATTGGATCCATTCGTTCCGCCGATGGCGACGTGATGGTCTCACAGTCGGTCGGCTATGGTCCTGCAAAGGCGGGGAGCACTCTCGGCCTTGGCAGTCGGGTGGTAGTCGGTACCAAGGGTTCGGCATCCGTACTTGTTGGCGGCTGCAACATGAATGTACCGGCGAATTCCAGTCTGGATGTTTCACGCGTGGGCGGCAACATCTGTCTGAAACTCGTGGGTTCAGAACGGACGGCGGCCATCCAGCCGTCCGGTGGCACAAGTGGGTTTGGCCTGCCCGAAGGGATTTTCGCCGGTGCGCTTGTCACCAGCGGTGTGTTGGCGGCGACGCAGGATGACGACAAAGCGGTCAGTCGCTGAGGGGCGGACCACCGTGAGTGCTGGTGAGTTCTTTGAGTGTTGTTGATCGAAGGGGTGCGTAAGCGATCCGTTCCGGGGGCGGGTCGTTGGTTCGAAGGGGGGTAGAAATGACCGGGCGTCATCGGGTTGGGGTTGTCTTCGCTTTTATCACGCTCGCCGGGGGAGGTGCCTGGTTTACAGCGTCCGATGCTGTTGCCCAGTCGGCACAGACATGTTCGTGCCTGGCCGCTGCGCCCGTGTCTGGCATTGTCGGCCAGTTCACCCAAGTCCGGGGTGATGTGCAGATGTCGCAGGCCGGCGGTTACGCCGGGGTGGGCGCGGGAGCGCCGATTTATCCAGGCGCGCGCATCATGACCGGGCCGCAAGCATCGGCTTCTTTGGCCATCGGCGCCAATTGCGCGCTTGATGTTCCGGCCAACGCGACCGTCAGCATCAATCCGGTGCAAGGCGGTATGTGCGTCTCGCTTGATGCGCAGGAAGCTGCTACCGGACCTGCCAATTCCGGACCTGGCATTTTGCCGGTGCTGTTGGGCGCCGGCGCGGTTGGTGGCGGCGCCGCACTGGCTATTGGACTACAGGATGACGACGACGCAGTCAGCCGCTAGGCAAGGTCTGGTCTCGCCGGTTTGCGCAAGCTCGGGCGCGATAGTGCAGAACCAGTTGCTCACGCCATCGGAAAAACGAGCGAAGAAGCCGGGAGCCAGCTGTGCGGGCCATTTCGATGGGCCGCCCAAGCTGTTCAAAAGTGGGGCTCTGTGATGGGCATTCTCGATCTCGGGGGAAGTGGCGTGGAGATGCCGGCATTGCTTGTACTGCTCGCCCTCTCTGCTTGCGCGAGCAGTTCATCATCGTCCACGAGCTCTGTCGATGCGCTGCAGCCGACATCGTCCTCAACGGCGCTTGCCGGGGGCGGCGCGCTACAGATGGTGAAGGATCTGCCGGCACCGCAGAATACACAAAACGGCAGCGAGCAGCCGCTGTCTGCCAACGATGTACTCGAAGTCAGCGTATTCCAGGTCGACAACCTGAACAGGACGGTTCAGGTGGACGCCGGCGGCCAGATTTCCCTTCCGCTTATCGGGACGATGACAGCGGCCGGCAAGACGGTCCGCCAGCTCGAAAAGGATATCGAGACAGCCTATGGCGCAAAATATCTGCAATCGCCGGATGTGACGATTTTCGTCAAGGAATCGATAGGCCAGCGCATCACGGTCGACGGTGAGGTCAACAGGGCCGGCATCTATCCGGTGTCCAGCAGCGCCTCCTTGCTGGATGCGATCGCCCTTGCCGGAGGCTTCAACGCCATCGGCGATGCCGGCAAGGTCTTCGTCTACCGCAATGTCGGTCAAAACAAGCTGGTCGCAAACTACAATGTCGAGGAAATCCGCGCCGGCAAGAATCGCAACCCGCGCATCTATGGCGGCGACGTGGTCGTGGTTTTCGCTTCGAAGTCGAAAATCGCAATGAACAATTTGAAGGATGCCCTGGGCCTCGCGTCGAGCGCGGCCCGAATTGCGGTCATGCCGTAAGGGAGGCCTGGCCGGCCAGGGTACGGACAACCAGGATCACCTCGCGCATGCTCGATCGCAACAGGCAGCCCCAAATCGCCGGTCCTCGACATGGCCAGGCTTTGTCCGCGGACCTCTATTATGACGGGGCGCAGAATTATAGTCCTTACGGTCGAGACTATGCCGCTCACGACGAGAGATTCAATCCGCTCAAGCTGCTTTTCTATGTCGTGCAATATCGCTGGCTGATTGTCATGATGGCGGTGGCTGGCCTAGTTGCCGGTATCATAGTGACAATGATGCAGACGCCGAAATATCAGGCAACGACACAGCTGGAAATCCTGGTCCCTTCGGCAAAGGTTTTTCAGGACATCGAAGTGGTTTCCGAAAACAGCGACTTACGCGCGTTTCTGACCGCTCGCGAGAAACTGAAGAGCCGTGCGCTGGCCCAGCGCGTCGTGTTTCAGTTGGGGCTCTCCGAAAAACCGGATTTCCTATTCCCAACCCCGAGCTTCTCGCTCAGCAACATCCTCTACCGTGCATTCGGAATTTCCAAATCGCCTTCGATCCAGGAAAAGACCCCCGAAGAGCGAGAGGCAATGGCGATCAAGCGCGTTCTGAAGGATCTGACGGTCAACCTTGTGACCAACACCAGCTTGCTGTCGATCACCTTCATCGACCAGAAGCCCAGATACGCAAGCGACGTCGCCAACCAGGTCGCGCAGAGTTTTATCGATCAACGTCTCGACCAGACCAGCGAGACGTCCGATCTGGCGAGACAGTTCATCCAGGAACAGGTCCTGCAGGTCAAGCAGAAGCTGCAGAAGTCCGAGGAGGAGCTTGTCACCTATGCGAAGGATGCCGGCATCACCGTCACCGGCGACGACAAATCGCTGATCGGATCGAACATCGAGGCGCTGAACACAGCGCTCGCTACCGCTATCCAGGATCGTCTTGATGCCGGTCGCGTCGTGGACCAGATAGACAAGGGGCGAGGCTCCAGCCTGTCGCCGGTTCTGGAGAGTGATGGCTTACAAAAACTCAGCGAAAAACTCGCGGACCTCAAGAGCCAATATCAGCAGAAACTGAGCATTCTGAAGCCTGGCTTTCCGGAGATGCAGCAACTCCAGTCGCAGATCAAGGAGCTGACGCGGCTCTATAACAACGGCGTCCTGGCGATAACCGATTCGCTGCGCCTGAAGTACCAGGAAGCGCAGAACAAGGAAGCCGACCTCAAATCCAAGCTCGCCGAGATGGAAAAGCAGCAGGTTGTCTTCAATGACAAGAATATAAAATACACCATCCTCAAGCGCGAGGTCGATTCCAACCGGTCGCAATATGATAGCCTCATCACCAAGCTGAATGAAGTAGGCGTCAGCTCCGAGCTCAAGACGCAAAGCGCAGCCATCGTCGATTTCGCGACCCTGCCCGTAAGTCCCTATTCTCCGCGCCTGATCATCAATCTGGCGATCGCGCTAGCGCTGTTCATGGCTCTCACTGCATCGATCATCTACATCATCGAGTTGCTGAACAACACCTTCACCAACCCCGAGCAGGTCGAAAGGGAGCTGGGGCTGGCCATGCTCGGTATCCTGCCGCTCGTCGATGACCGCGAACTGACGGCCAGCATCGCCGACCAGAAGTCCGGGCTATCGGAAGCTTATCGTTCGCTGCGAACGTCGCTGCAATTCTCCGGCGCGGAGGGCGCGCCGCGTTCGCTGCTGGTGACCAGCTCCGAGCCTTCCGAAGGCAAGTCGACGACCTCGTTCAAGCTCGGCCAGGATTTTGCCGCCCTCGGTGCGAAGGTCTTGCTTATCGACGGCGATCTGCGCAAACCGAATCTTCATCGGCTGTTCGGTCTCGACAACACGATCGGGTTGAGCAATCTCCTGACGAATACCGTGCGCAAGGAAGATGTGGCGGGCATATTCAGGACGACCAAATATCCCAACGTGACCGTGCTGACGTCCGGAACGATCCCGCCCAACCCTGCGGATCTGCTTTCATCGCCGAAGATGGCGCTGATCGTCACCAATCTCGGCAAGCGTTTCGATCTCGTCATCATCGACGCTCCGCCGATCGTCGGCCTGTCCGATGCGCCCATTCTCAGCCGGCTTGCCGAGGGCACACTGGTGGTCATTTCCACGAACCAGGTGACGCGCAAGGCGGCCAAGACGGCGCTGAAACGCCTGCGCGCAGCCGGAGCGAACGTGATCGGGGCGGCAATGTCGAAATTCGCGGTGAACAAGTTCGACTACAACTACGCCTATAAATACATGAACTACCAATATTACGAACATGGCGCGGGCACGCCGAAGATTGAGGGCAAAGTCGATGACGGAGCAGGCCAGCCCTCTCATGCAAAATCTCCTGCGTTCAAGCGTTTGGTTCGTCGCCTCCGTTCTGGTGTTGATGGCTTCGTCGATCGGGCTAAGTCGGCTCCTTGAGGAGGGAACGCCGAGCGTGTCTCTGGCACTGGACCCGCTGAACGCAGATGCCTTGATAGACGAAATTGCCGGCGAGCTGAACGAAACGAGCGTCGATCTCGGCGCCTTGGCGGCCAAGGCCAAGAATGCGCTTCGCTTCAATGTCGCGGACGCCCGTCTCTACAGCCTGATCGGTGAGATCAGATATCGGCAAGGCGAACAGGCCCAGGCTTTCGAACTTTTCGACCAGGCGCGAAAACTGTCCAAGACTGAAATCCATGCGCTGCAGAGGTCCATCGATCGCTCGATCGCGGCAGGCGATCTGGCGAGGGCCGTGGGCGAGATCGACACCTTGCTGCGCCGGTGGCCAGACCAGTTTTCGGCCATCGCCCCAGGCTGGCCTGCCATCCTTTCCAATTCCGACGGCTATCAGGCCGTGCTGGCAGCCCTGGAGGCAGAGGCGCCGTGGCGTGGTAAGCTTTTTCTCGCCCTTGGCCAGAACCCGCAAAGCCTGGGACCTGCAAACCAGCTGCTGCTCGATCTCGGACGCACGGATGCGCCCCCGAAATCCAGCGAATTGTCCGCCGTTATCACCGGTTACATCAAGCAGAAGGACTATGGCCCGGCCTATCGGCTGTTTCTTTTCAGCCTGTCCGATCGGGAGCGGAAGCTGGGCGGCTATATCTTCAATGGCGGCTTCGAGCCGCTCTTCAGCGGCAAGCCGTTCGACTGGGTGATACACGACCGATCTGGGCTGGAGATCACCTTTGCCGGATCGCAGGGCGCGGGTGAAAGTGAAAGCGACAGCAACAGCGGGGCGACGGTTCGATTTCTAAACACGCCGGTCAAGAACGCTGCGCTTCAGCAATATGTCGAATTGCCCCCCGGTTCTTACCGGATGTCCATGACCGTGTCCGCAACAAATCTCAAACTGCCAAAGCAGCTGTTCTGGTCCGTCAGATGCGCGGACCCGTCAAGCGAGATAGCGCGCTTCAACATACCGGAAGGCACATTCAACCGGCGAAGCCTGAGCCTGGATTTCACCGTCGGACCGGCTGCGTGTCCGATACAGTTGCTGAGGCTGGAAACAGCCGCAATTGCCGAGAGCTGGCGGTTTCGATACGTCGGCACGCTGGTCATGCACAGATTGAGCATCGAGAGGGTGTCGTCGTGAGAGCACGGTCACGGCAGCCCGGGCAGTGGGACAAATACCTGCTTGGGTCGGTTCTTTTCCTGTCCCTGCTGATTGGCGGCGGCACCGCGAGCAGCCTCTACACCGAAACGCTGATCGAGATCGCGGCGATTCTCTCGGCCGCGGCCATCCTGTCGCGGCCCAGCGGACAAACAATTCCCCGGGCTATCTTGTGGCTGATTGCTCTCGGCCTAGCCGTGTTCTGCTTCCAGATCGTTCCGCTGCCCGGGGCCTTGCTGGACGGGTTGCGGCCCGAGGTGCTGCTTGTCAGACCCTGGCTGGATGGTGAAACGCAATCGCGCTTCGTCAGCGTCGGCGTCGGGCGCACGATCGAGTGCATGTTGTATTTCGCCGCCGCCGCGGCATTTTTCCTCGGCGTCACCCGCCTGCGCACCGAGGAGGTCTACGGCCTTGTTCCCTTCTTTTTCATGGGCGTCATCTGCAATGGCCTGGCCGCGGCGATCCAGTATTCGCTCTCCGATACCGTCGCCATAGAAGGATTGCTGCCGTTTACGATCAATGCGGGCCTGTTTGCCAATCAAAATCACTTTTCGGCCTTGCTCTTCGTCTCCATCCCATTCGTGGTCTATTATGGCTTGTTCCGTGGACATTTTCTGTCCGGATCGCTTGGGCTGACGATGCTCTTGCTGCTTCTTCTGGCAGCCGGCTCGCGCGCCGGCATTCTGATCGGACTGGTGATCACCGCGATATCAGTTGTCTTCCTGTCCGCTCGCTCAAGGGCGGGCGGATATGGCATTCTTGCGGTTTTCATCGGGCTTTCCGTCTACACGATCGGCGCATGGGCGAAGATCGATGCGAAAGTGGTCGATCCGGCTTTCGGCAGGGCGGAGTTTGCTCGCACCACGATCGATGGAATGAAAGAGAACTGGGTGACTGGCGTTGGTTTCGGCAGCTTTCCGAAGGTCTATCAGATATACGAAAAAGCCGGAATGATTTTCAGAACTTATGTAAATCATGCCCACAATGACTACCTCGAATTGGCACTTGAGGGCGGCATACCGGTCGTTTTGTTAATGATTGTGTATGCCATATTGCTTTTCGCCTCGTCGGTCCGGATTCGCCGGGAGCCGTTACAGAAGGCTGCATTTCTGTCGGTGTCGTTTTTGCTCGTTCACTCTCTTGTCGACTATCCCTTGCGAACCGCAGCACTCGCGATGACGTTTGCCTATTTGAATGCGATCGTCTTTCACAAGGGTTTTGCCGAGCGGCTGAACCAAAGGCGCGAGATGGGCGAGATAGGCCATCACGATGAAGACGATCTGCTTGTCCCGGCCAGGACCTCGGGCCCGGCAAGGCAAGGGCGGTTGGCGGGGGCCGGGGACACTCGCTCGGCCCCTTCGTCGGGCACCAGATTGACAAGCCACGGCATGAAACCTAAGCACGGGCGGCTTGTGTCAGGGGAGGGGACTTAGGCATGTCAAGGAGAGTTTCTTGAAAGGAATTATCCTTGCTGGGGGCAGTGGAACGCGCCTTTATCCGCTAACGTTGGCGGTCTCCAAGCAAATCCTCCCGGTATACGACAAACCGATGATCTATTACCCGCTGAGCGTTTTGATGCTTGCGGGGATTCGAGAGATTCTGGTCATATCCACGCCGCGGGACCTGCCGGTTTTCCGCGAGCTGTTGGGCGATGGATCGGAATTCGGGCTTGAGTTGTCCTACGCCGAGCAGCCGCAGCCCAACGGGCTTGCGGAAGCGTTCATTATCGGCCGCGATTTCATCGGCGCGGACAGCGTTTCGATGATACTGGGCGACAACATCTATTTTGGCGACGGATTGTCCAAGCTTTGCCGCACCGCGGCATCGCGCGAAAGCGGCGCTTCGGTGTTCGCCTACCATGTCGAGGATCCGGAGCGCTATGGCGTGGTGTCCTTCGACAAGACCACTGGAACCGCGCTCACGATTGAGGAAAAACCACAGAAGCCGAAATCCAACTGGGCCGTCACCGGCCTTTATTTCTACGACAACCAGGTTGTCGATATCGCCTCAAGGATTCGGCCCTCGGCTCGAGGCGAGCTCGAAATCACGGCGGTCAACAATGCCTACCTCAAGCGTGGCCAGTTGCAGGTGCATCGGTTGGGGCGCGGCTATGCCTGGCTCGATACCGGCACTCACGACAGCCTGGACGATGCTTCTTCGTTCGTGCGTACAATCGAACGTCGCCAGGGCATCAAGGTCGCCTGTCCGGAGGAAATCGCCTTCGAACAGGGCTGGCTGAGGGCCGATGAAGTGTTGCAGCGGGCAACCCGCTTGGGAAAAAATGAATATGCCGCTTATCTGCGCCGTCGCGTGGTCGAGTTGTCGGAGGACTAGATGCTGGAGGTGAGACCCCTTGGCATCGAAGGTCTGCTCGAAATCATTCCGAAGCGGCACGGCGATGCCCGTGGCTACTTCACCGAAACCTGGAACGCCGCACGCTTCGCCGAGGCCGGCCTCGAACTCGCCTTCGTCCAGGACAATCACTCCTATTCCGCCGCGGCCGGTGTCGTCAGGGGGCTGCACTATCAGTTGCCGCCACGTGCCCAGGACAAGCTGCTGCGCGTTGTCAGGGGCAGCGTCCTGGATGTCGCGGTCGATATCCGCCGCTCCTCGCCGACATTCGGAAAATGGGTTGCCCTCGAGGTCTCGGCCGAGAAGGGCAACCAAATCCTGGTGCCCAAGGGCTTCGCCCACGGCTTCATGACGCTCGTGCCCCATACCGAGGTGCTGTACAAGGTGACCGACACCTATTCGCCCGAACACGACCGCTCGATCCGTTTCGATGACCCCGCCATCGGCATCGAATGGCCGCCGCCGCCTGGCGGCTTCCAGCTTTCTGACAAGGACCTCAAGGCGCCGCTGCTCGCCGCCGCCGAGGTGTTTGCCTGATGAACATTGCCAGGTGCACGGGGATAGCGGCATGAACTTTCTGGTGACGGGCGGTGCCGGCTTCATCGGTTCGGCGGTGTGCCGGCATCTATGCGCCAACCCGGCCTACCGGGTGATCAATCTCGACAAGCTGACCTATGCGGGCAACCTGGCCTCGCTGCGGCCGATCGAGAATGCACGAAATTACAGTTTCGCCCATGCCGACATCTGCGACGAACGGGCGGTGCTCGACATATTGCGCCGCGACGATATCGACATCGTCATGAACCTCGCCGCCGAGAGCCATGTCGACCGCTCGATCGATGGGCCGGGCGCCTTCATCGAGACCAACATCGTCGGCACCTACCGGATCCTCAACGCAGCGCTGGAATACTGGCGCGGCCTGTCCGACGACAGGAAGGGCCGTTTCCGCTTCCATCACGTATCGACCGACGAGGTGTTCGGCGACCTGCCCTTCGATGGCGGCATGTTCGTGGAAGAGACGCCTTACGCGCCGTCCTCGCCCTATTCCGCCTCCAAGGCGGCCTCCGACCATCTGGTGCGCGCCTGGCACGAGACCTATGGCCTGCCGGTGGTGCTGTCCAATTGTTCGAACAATTACGGGCCTTACCATTTTCCCGAAAAGCTGATTCCGCTGGTCATCCTCAACGCGCTCGACGAGAAGCCGCTACCGGTCTACGGCGCCGGCGCCAATGTGCGTGACTGGCTGTTCGTCGAGGACCATGCGCGCGCGCTGGAACTGATCGCCACCAAGGGGCAGCCGGGCGAGAGCTACAATGTCGGCGGCAATTCGGAACGCACCAATCTGGGTGTCGTCGAGACGATCTGCGATCTGCTCGACGCCAGGCGCCCCCGGGCCGCCGGCAAAAGCTATCGTAACCTGATCTCTTTCGTCACCGACCGTCCCGGCCACGATCGCCGCTACGCCATCGACGCCTCCAAGATCGGCCGCGACCTCGGCTGGGCGCCGAGGGAGAATTTCGACAGCGGCCTGGCAAGGACGGTCGACTGGTACCTGGACAACAAATGGTGGTGGGGACCGATCCGCGAGCAGCGCTATGCCGGCGAAAGACTGGGCGAAGCCCGCAAGGCGGCCGTGTGAGGCTCGTTGTCACCGGACGAGAGGGCCAGATCGCGGCAAGCCTTCTGGAGGCTGGGCGCGGGCGCGAAGATGTCGAGGTCATCGCCATCGGCCGGCCGCAACTTGACCTCGCGCGGCCCGGGACCGTGATCGACGCCATAGCGGCCGCCATGCCCGATGTCGTCGTGTCGGCAGCCGCCTACACGGCGGTGGACCAGGCCGAGGACGAACCTGAGCTCGCCTTTGCGGTGAACGCCGCCGGCGCCGGCGAGGTGGCGCAGGCGGCGGCTCGGCTCGGCGTGCCCGTCATCCATCTGTCGACCGACTATGTCTTCGACGGCACCAAGGACGGTCCCTATCTGGAAACCGACGCGACCGCGCCGATTGGCGTCTACGGCGCCTCCAAGCTTGCCGGCGAACAGGCGGTGGCATCAGCCAATTCGCGCCACCTGATCTTGCGCACGGCGTGGGTCTACAGCCCGTTCGGCAAGAATTTCGCCAAAACCATGCTGAGGCTGGCCAGCGATCGCGACGAGATACCGGTTGTGGCCGACCAATGGGGAAATCCCACTTCCGCGCTTGATATCGCTGACGCGATCCTGCATGCGGCAGCACGGCTGCACCGCAACGAGGATTTCGCCGCGTGGGGCATCTATCATCTGGCCGGCACGGGCGAGACCAACTGGAGCGGCTTCGCCCGCCATATCCTGGACATAAGCGGTGGGCTCGGTGGCCCCTCGGCGCGGGTGCGCGATATTGCTGCGACGGATTATCCGACCAAGGCGCGCCGCCCCGCCAATTCACGGCTGTCGAGCGCGAAGTTTGCCTCCGTGTTTGGATGGAGTGCGCCGGACTGGCGGCTATCGACGGAAGCAGTGGTGCGGCGTACCTCCGTCTGAGAGCTCGTTTCGGGTCACGAATGGGCGAACCATTTGCCAAGTCGGAAGCTGGCCGGTTCCCAGCACGCGGCGCTCAGCCTTAGCTAATTGAACAGTGATTCGTCCGGCTCTTGCCCCGCATCGCGCAACGCGACAAGCCCGGAATAGGCTGTCATCGCCTCTTCGACTCCCATGATGCCCGTGGCCCTGCCACGATGCATGACAATGCACTTGTTGCAGAAATCGCGAATGAGGCTGTCGGAATGCGATGCCAGCACCAGGACTCCAACGCTGCGCATGAAGCTTTCGAGGCGTATGCGGGCTTTGTGCATGAAATGGGTATCGCCCGCGCCGATACCTTCGTCCAACACCAGTATGTCAGGCTGAATGGCGGTCGAAATGGCGAAGGCCAGTCGCGCCTGCATGCCGGTGGAGTAGGTGCGGATCGGCATATCGAGATAGCTGCCGAGTTCGGTGAAGCTCTCGATTTCGGGGATGAGCTCTTCGATTTTGCTCCGGCGCAGCCCGAGCAGCAAGCCGCGTATGCGAATGTTCTCATAGCCCGTGGCTTCGGCATCTATGCCGAGACCCATATCGAACAGAGATCCAACGCTGCCCGAGACGTCGATCGATCCGGTGGTAGGGTGATAGATACCCGAAATAACCCTCATCAATGTGGACTTGCCTGCACCATTGGTTCCGATGAGGCCAAGCCTGTCACCCGCGGCGAGCTCAAGGCTCACGCCGCTGAGCGCCCGTATCACCACTGTGTTTTCATCGGCGGAGTTGATCCTGCCTCCTGTTCCAGCCGACAGGATGGTATTTTTGAACGAGCGTGACCGCGCCGAATAGATCGGGAGATCAAGGGTCACCGATTTGAGAGAGACACGCGCCATCCGCCAGCTCCGCTATACCCAGAGCGCCAGGCGCTTGTAGGCTCGATTATAGATCACGGAGGCCACCAACCAGCCGATTACCGCCATGACCATGCTGCCGACCCACTGCAGCATGACAGGCATATTGCCCAGCATCGGCTCCCGAACCAGCTGGATAAGCCAGTAGAGCGGGTTGTAATCTATGGCAGCGAGATAGTTGGGATTGCTCGAACTGGGCGTCCAAAACACCGGCGTCAGGAACATGAGAAAGCTGAGGAAGTTCCCGACCACAAGTGGAATGTCTCGGAACCGGGCCGAGACGGTTGCAAGGATCACCGACATCCAGCCGAGATTGAGAATCAACAGAAACAGGCCCGGGATCACCATCAGCAGGGTGGCGCTTATCGGGATTCCGGTAAACAGCACGACGAATGGATACAGGATCATCGTGTGGAGAAATATCAGCACCTGCACCCAGAGGGTGCGCAATATGTTCGCGCAGACGGGCTGGGGGAGGCTCTTGATATAGGCCGCGCGTCCGATCAGCGCCTGACAGGATTCCGCCAGGGCCGTCGACAGAAATTGCCAGATCATTATCCCAACGACTATGTATGCGATCAGGTTGGTGATCGGGCGTCCCTGGATGGACGACATCATGAATCCAATACCGCCGGCAACAGCCGCCGTGCTGATTACGATCCAGAATGGCCCGATAGCCGAGCGCCGGTAACGCTGGCGTATATCGAAGGCACCGAGGCTGAGCCAGGATTCGAAGGCGGCAATGGCAGCGAGAATATCGCTCGTCCCTGATCGCGGCGGGGTTGTTGCGGGAGCACCCGAGACATTCATGATATCACCAGTACCAATGCGGCGGAGACTCCGGCCCGAGGAGCCAGGCGAAGAAGCCCTGCCTGTATGGTTTCGAGGCAGACCGGCAATCCGCGCAAGAAATTGCGCGGTTCGCCGCTGGCAGTTGCGGCAGCGCTTAACACGAGTGTTGCAATAAGCCAAGGCATCACCTAGTGCTTCGCCCAGAAACAAGATCGACGATCGGGATGCCGGTATGAACCGGTATATAGAGTATATAGTCTCGAGACAAAGTATCCCGAAATATAATCCCGGAGAAGAATGCTATGGATGGAACTGCTGACAAGTTGGAACCCGTCTTGTGGATGGATTTGACGGCCACATTACACGCCACTGGCGGAATTATCGGCATCATCCGTGCGGAAATGGAACTGGCGGTCGGCCTTTATCGCAATCGGGCAAATGTCCGATTCTTTTGCCTGCGAGGCGAAGCGCTTGTGGAAGTGCCGGCTTCTGAACTCGATTGGCTCCTGGCTTCGGAAAATGTAGCGGATGCGTTTGTTGCCCGGCTGAAGAAATCGAACCGCTCTGGCAAGCCTTCACCGGAGAATCGGGTCGGTGTGGTGCCACCCCACATCCGCAAGGACATCGAGCGGGTCAGCCACGTCGACATTAGTCGCTTCAAACGGTTTCGTGCGGGCCGCGCTCTGTTGATAAACGCAATGGAACCCGGCTGGCGAAGTGTTGTGCGCGTGGCGACAGCGCCGCTTGTGGGAATTGGTGTAATTCTGTCGAAGGCCGGTATTGCCAGCCGGGCCGCTCATGCCGGATTGATTGGTCGGCAAAAGCCTATGGCGGAGCCTGTTGTCGTTCCTCCTGTTGGTTTTTCTCATCCGTTCAAAGATGGAGACATTCTATTCAGCGCAGGATTCATGCTCAACGACAAAGAAAGGGTCGTAGAGCGTGTCAAGCAGTCCGGAACCCGAGTCTATCTGGGCTATTTGATTTACGATATTATTCTTATCAGCTCCGTAACCCGACACCTTTATCCTGAATACGGGGTTACCACTTTTCAGTCCTATTTTGACTGGATGTCGCGCAATTGTGATTTCCTTATTTATGGCGGCCAGACGGCGCAGAAGGATTCTCATCAGATACAGCGTGAGCGCAACCTGCCCATACCACCCTCGGCCGCTATTCAGTTCGGCAACAATCTCGGCGTCGCTCGGGAAGGCGGTGAGGATGATGCGACTGTGCTGGGGCGTCTCGGCCTTACGGGCAAATTCATGTTGACGGTAGGCAGCATCGAAGGTCGCAAGAACCACGAGACACTGTATCGTGCTTACGTGATGTTGCTCGAGAAAATGGGAGATGCCGCACCCCAACTCGTGTTCGTAGGACGGCCAGACCCCTATTCCTCGTCGGATTTAATCGACACCCTCAACCGGGACCCCCGCATACACGACAGGCTTATCGTGATACAGCCTTCTGATGTGGAACTTGACGTCCTATACCGAAATTGCGAATTCACGATGTTACCGACGCTTTACGAAGGATGGAGCCTGACGCTTCCCGAAAGTCTGGGCTATGGCAAGCTTTGTCTGTGTTCGGATGTCGTGCCGCTTCGCGAAGTTGGACGGGACCTTGTCGATTATATCGCACCATGGGATGTGGTCGGTTGGCGCGACCGGATGGAATACTACGTGATCAATCAGAAGAGTCTCTCCAGCCGCAACGCCAGGATTGCCGAGAACTGGAAAGGCACAACTTGGAACGACTGCGCCTTGGCCCTCAACAAGGCGATAAGCGCATTGCACCATGACAACCATGGCTTGACGCTTTCCGTGGCACCGGCTGCCTCGACGCGGCCCATTTGGATGGATCTTACTCTGAGTTATCTTCTGCCGCAGAAAGGAATTTCCGGCGTCATCCGAGCGGAGCTTCTCTTCGCTCGCGAGCTTTACAAGATTGACCCCAGCGTTCGCTTTTTCGCCTGTGACCGTGGACAGGCGTTTGAGATACCGATGGAAGATATTCAGTGGCTCTTCCACGGCGAAAACTTGAGCGCGGACTTTATCCAGTTCAATCAAATGATGAATGAGCGGGCGGCCCATGGTGTCTATCGTAGCCCCTACATGAGTGCTGATACTGGACTAAGGACAGTTGCTGCAAGCAAGCTGTCGCTGTTGCGCCAAAAGCCAAAGCTGCGCAACATTTGGGACGCACGTGAAGGCTCGCTCCTAGTCGCCAGCGCCCTGCCAGGAAAATGGCAATCCTGGCTGTATAAAAGGGCCGTGCACTACAACCAGAAAAAAACTCTGTCAGACGCGCCTTCCAAAATACCGACGTCGCAAATAAGCAATATGAGCTTGCTCCCCGACGGAGCGATAGTATTCTTTGCAGGTATAGACTGGACTCTTACCACTCTCAAAGCGCTGCGTGACATGCCGGATCGCGGGCGCCTGTTTCTTGCCCATGTTCTTTATGACATGACGCCAACGATTACGCCGCATTTACATGTGATCCAAAGCCCTCCAGTTTATCTGAAATTCTTGGAGCTGGTGTCCAACACGTTCAATTTTATTATTTACGGTGGGAAAACGGCGCAGCGCGATGCAACGCTTATTCAGAAACAGAATGGTTTCGAGTCCCCTGACAGTATTCCCATTCATTTCGGGGGCGATATTGTTAAGATGGATAGCACGGAGGAGCAGGACCGTGAGCTTTTGCAATCGCTTGGCGTAACTCGAAAGTTTCTGTTGGCGGTCGGCACGATCGAAAACCGCAAGAACCACGACACGCTCTACAAAGCTTACCTCACTTTGCTGGAGCGCGGCGGGGACGTGCCGCAGTTGATTTTCGTGGGTGGGCAGGGCTGGCATACGGGCGATTTCATGAACCGCATTACCCGTGACGACCGGGTGAAGGGTAAGATCATCATTTCGCGCGCTAATGATGCCCAGCTTGATGCCCTCTACCGTCGTTGCGAGTTCACCCTTCTAGCCAGCCTGTACGAGGGGTGGAGCCTGACTCTGCCGGAAAGCCTCGAATACGGAAAGTTCTGCCTTGTTTCCGACGTCGAGCCGCTGCGCGAGGTGGGCGGTGATCTCGTCGATTACGTGTTGCCCTGGGATGTGATGGGGTGGGCGGACAAGATCCGTTATTATCTCGATAATCCGGCACAATTGAAGAAGCGCGAACGTGCCATCAAGCGCAACTGGAAAACCTACAGCTGGGCGGATTGCGCGAGGGACGTGTACGCGGCATTGCAAAGCAATGCCGATGCCCACTTCGCCAGGCTCGCTGACATGGGTTCACCCGAAAGAACTTCTCAACCTGTGATTTCCCCTGCGAGCCTGGCAAGGCGCTCGGATCCATGACTTCACAACCGAGGGTGGCGAGGGCTGTGGAATTGCAGCTCTGGAAGACACCGCCAGCGTGAAAGACCCGCCGGGCGACGGGTGGCAGGTTTGCCTTGGCCATGACGGGCCATCGCACTTGTGCGCAACCAGCCCGCCGGCTTTTTGCTTTTGGCGTTTTTGTACACCGCTCTCCAAACGGCCGCGACAGCCAGCCCTATCTGCTCATGTCCCATCACGCCGCAAGGATCGCGTCCAGCGCCACGTGCGGCTGGATTCGATTGCCAGAATGCGCTGGCGAGCGACAGCCAACGCAGCCTCCGCTGTCGCCAACTCAGATTGCAGGTCGGTTGATCGCTGTCTTGCCCGCGCATGCTTGTCACGCCAGTCCTCGACTTCCGCGCGCAGAGCTTCGTTGACCGTGCCGAGTGCGTGGATTTTGGTGTGCAGATTGCTCGCCTCGTTTTGAGAGGCTGCCAATTGCTCCCTCAGGCTTTGGATCTCATCTTTGCTTGCCGCGAATGCCAGATCCAGCTTTGTGTGCTTTCCGTATACCTCGTTCAAGCTGTCGAGCAGCTCAGCTTTCTCGACGTCGAGCGCTTGGATTTTTGTGTACAAATCGTTCGCCTTGCCCTGAGCGACCGCCAATTGCTCCTTCAGGCTCTGGATCTCATCTTTGCCTGCCGCGAATGCCAGATCCAGCTTTGCATATTGCCCGGATCTTTCCTTCAAGCTCTCGATCAGTTCAGCTTTCTCGGCGTCAAGCGCGTGAATTTTGGTATGCAGATCGCTCGCCTCGCCCGGTGCGGCTGCCAATTGCTCCCGCAGGCTCTGGACTTCATCTTTGCCTGCCGTAAATGCCCGATCCAGGTTCGCATAGTGCCCGGATGCCTCCTTCAGGCTGTCGAGCAGTTCGGCTTTCTCGGCGCTGAGCGCTTGTACGGTGTTGAGCAATTCGGTCTTTTCGATTTCCGCAGCCCGATCATACTCGTGAGCCTGTTCCTCCAGCCGCCGTACGATCCCGCGATATTCGGCCGCCGCCGACACATCGGCATGTGGCTCGGCTGACCAATAATCGTTGCCACAAAACGCCAGCAATGCCTCGGTGGACACACCGGATTGCTCCAAAAGCTCTATCGCACGCGCTTCCTGCGTCCGATAGAAATCCAGTTCGGTCGGCTGATACCAACGCTGCGGCGCATGGACACCTTCAAGATCGATGCCGGGGACGCCAAGCGCCTCCAGTCGGTTCCCTGCATTCTGGCGTAATTCGGCATTCTTCGTCATCCGATCGATGTCGAGTACTAGGTCGGCATGGTCGAGGGCGTGACGCAGCGCCAGCCCCCAGAGGACGCAGTGTTCGAGATAGCTGTTGGCGGGTGACCGATGCACGCGCGAAAAATGGCCAAACTCTGCCATAATGTCGGAAGCGGAGAACGGCACAAAGCCGATAGCCTCGCGCAATGCCAGAATACTGGCGGGCGGGTTCGCCGCATTGACACACAGCGCGCGCGCTCGCTCGAAGAATTCGTTGACCTTGTAGGACCACCACGTGTCGCGCGGATTGCGGATCAGCACCAGATGCACCCCGCCCAGGCGTTCACGAAGTTTTGCGATCCGCATCCCCGTCCGACATTCCTGAAACACTGGCCGACGCGGGGAAGCCCCGATGAGTGCATCGAAAAACGCTGCCGTATCCACGCCATCAGCGGTGCCAAAAAAATCGTCGTAGAGCATGGGTTTCTGCAAGACGTTCGCCCATGCCGCGTAGGTATCGTGCAGTTCCTGGAAATAGGGCTTTCCAAGATCTGGATGTCGCAATTGCAAAGCTAGCACCTGGTTGGACTGCAGCAGGATCCGCGGGTCGCGCTGCCCCAACAACGCCACTTCGTTGAGCGACTCTTGGAATGCGTAGTAGAGCTCGGTCCGTTTGCGGAACAGCGAGTAGACGTAGGTGCTGCTCGAGCGCCAGGAAGAATGGATGAATATCGGCGGCAGGCCTTTGTCGGCTGCTTCTTTTTTCATCGAAGGGTTCCGCATGGCCACATCTACGTCGCTCACAGCCACATCAAACGGCACAAAATCCACAGGGAATTAGGCAGTACGGATTGGCGGTCGATTATGTCGATTATAGCGCGACGGCCGATGTTGTCTTGCGGTCGGAGCTATGAGCAGAAATGGGTTGTTTAGACACGCGGCCTCTGGAATTTAACCAGGCTCTCCGCAGGGTGACATTCAAAGGCTTTTCGAAAAATGTGTAAATTATAACAGAAGCAAAAACGCAAATTATCAAAAGTATGGATGAGATTATTGTTGCGTAAATCGGCGAATTAACCGGATCTATGACCATAATTTTTGCTCCGGTCATAATAATGATCTGATGAATCATGTACAGCGCGAAAGAAGAATCTCCAAGCAGGACCAGGGGCCGCCACGCTAAAGCCCTGGAGACAAAGCCACGTTGATGAGCGAACACAAATATGACAGCTGACATCGGAAGAATATAATATATATCAAGACGATACGGGAAGCCGACCCCGCCATAAACGCCCACTAGTGTGGCCGCGCCCAAAAATGCCATAGTGACAACCTCTAGAACGGTTGCGGAGGTGGGCGTCAATTGTAGCTTATTTGATTTGAATAGACGGTATATCAGCATTCCTGTGAGAAAATCGATAAAGCGGAACACAGGATTAATATATATCAGCCAGCCACCCGTCGCGCCATTCGAGCCAAACGCCAGAATGTTTATCAAAATCAAAAACATTAGAACAATCCAAAACGCAATGAGTTGTCGTGTTGATGAAAAACAGATCAAACAAAATATCGAGTAGAATACCATTTCTGCAGATATACTCCAAGAGACGCCATTAAAGCCAAAGTAGTAGTCGAAGTCAGGTATGGTTGCCTGGACGAGAAGAAAATTCGATATAAAGCGATAATCTGACGTTAAATAGGGCCAGCTCCGGTAGGCGACAATCGCCGCGAACAAGGTGAGTAGGTGTGTTGGGTATAGCCTTGCGACGCGGAAAAACATGAAATCGGCGAAACTAACTTCGCCGCTTCTGGCGCGCTCGGTGAAACTGAGGCTAATTATAAAGCCTGACAGGATAAAGAAGAAGGTGACGCCATTGAACCCTTCAAATAGTAGGGTATGGAAACTTTTGATGTTGGGGTTCGTAGAACGACCGAGGAAATCGAGGTGATGTAGAAGAACACCGAGCGCGGCAAAAAACCGCAAAGAGGTAAGGCTATCAATTCGCATTTCAGACCTTCGCGGGAGGGGTTGCCAAGCGAGCATCTCTATTCGCCGGCGTACGAGCCTTCTGCCAACGTGGGCGCGGCAGGTTCTGGCGGAATAGTGGCCGAAGGTTTTCGGGCCATAAATGGTCTCTCGACAGCCACGTATGAGGCCATAGCAACAGCAATGACGATCACGAGCATTATGGCACTCAAGGCCATGTAAGCTAAGATAGAGTCGATGTTGAACAGCCTACTCGAAATCTTTATAACATACCAGTTAATGGCCAGGTGCCACAGGTAAAGAGAATAGCTTACCTTGCCTATCAGCTGGACGGGCGGTGCAAAGATCCATTTCTGCGAATTGTGTTTGCTGGCCCAAAAATAGAGAAATATGCCAAATGAGACTAGCAGCAAAGGAACGCTGCGAACGGGTACGGTCGGAGCATCCAGGCCCCGGATATAAAGCGCGATAACACCTATCCACAATATGGCGAAGTAAGGGGACGCGAATATCTTCCCCAGCGTAACCAGCACATCTGGCCTCAGTTTGTCGGCGTAGGACATCAGGCCGCCAAGGAAAAACGCGAGCAGGAAAATTGCGTCGGAATTTCCCCCGTCGATCTGCCGCGGATCCATGAAGACCATGATCAGAAATATGAGAAAGCCGGTGATTGCAGGCAAGGATTTGAAACAGGACGCCAAGGGCAGCCAAAGGTAGAACAGCCACTCCCATTTCAGCGACCAGATAACATTGATGCGCTGCACCGTCTCCGGGAAAAACACGTCATTTGTGCCGCCGAAACCAAAGGCAAGATTGCGGACGAGCAGCATGATGTGATCGAAGGTAAGGCTAGGCATCCTGGCAAGGACGAGCCAGTCGAAAAACATCACCGTGCCAACCATGGCCGTCGCCGCGGGAACCAGTCTTTTTAGACGCTTGGGAAAAAATGTTGTGTAGTTGAAACTGCCCGTCAAAACCTGCGACCAGAAGAGATGGCCAGTCAAAAAGAAAAACAGGATAACCCCGACCGCACCCGGGAATGAGGGGATCGGGGAACCGGGTATGAGGTTTCCAAAATACATCATGGAATGAGTGGTGAACACCATCATCGCTGCGATGCCACGCAGCGCCTCTAGCGAATGGGAAAATCCCTTGCCGCCAGACTCTTCTACCTTGGCCCAGCGGTTAAAGAGCGTAACGAGCGGCAAAGCCATTACATAAAGAGCGCAACAATATGCGGAAAAAAGGAGTTCAAGCGTCATTCTTGCTTACTCGGTATGATCACGACAAACTCCATGCACCATATGCCAATCAGCCAAGCGTCCGATCGAGTGTCAATCGGAACGAAAATTGCGCTTTGGCCGGTCGCGTTTGGCAGATCATCAGAGATGACCGCAACCAATAGGCTCTATGCGAAAGAGCCGAGGGCGCAAAAGAACGAACTCCCGAATGGCCCATTCCATCCGGGAGGGATACTTAACCTAAGATCGACAATTTTGCCAGCCTAGGCGAATGCGAAATCGTCAGCGTTAAGATAGAGCTTGGTCGCGCCATAGAGCGTGATGGACGTGCTTGTATCAAAGGTAATGACCGTATTAGACCCAACTTGCTGTGCAATGTTCATGATTTCTGCAAAGCTATCATAAGCGGCACCCATCAAAATCTGCAGCACGTCATTGGGCCCCGTCCCCCCGGCAAAATCGGCGATACCGTCTTGCCCGGATCCGGGTTGGAACACGAATGTGTCATTGCCGCCTTCGCCTACTAGAAAGTCATTGCCTGCCTCGCCGGCGATATAGTCGTTGCCACCCCGGCCGTAGATAACGTCATTGCCGTTACCGCCAAAAATAGCATTGTTGCCGTCTTCGCCGCGAAGATCGTCACCATAAGCGGAACCAATAATGCCTTCGACGCCCGCATACTGATCGCCGCCGGCTTCGCCGACGTTGAGATAGCTATAGAGCAGATCCGCGAGTAGTCCGGACGCCGAATAGGAGTAGGCAGCAAAGTCGAAACCATCTTCACCATACAAGTGATCTGATCCGGCGCCGCCAAAGAGATAGTCGGTATCAAGATTGCCGAACAGATAGTCGTTCCCGTCTTCGCCGAACAAAAGGTCATTGCCGTTGCCGCCTGACAGCACATCCGCTCCGTCACGACCGAAGATCGTGTCATTCCCGCTTTGGCCGTAAATCGTATTCGCGGTGTTGCTACCAAAAAGAGAATCGCCATAATTGCTCCCGACAATTCCTTCCATGGAAATGAAAGTGTCGCCAGCAGCCTCACCTGTATTGAGATAGGTATAGAGGAGGTCAACCGTCAAAGCTGCTCCAGCATATTCGTAACTGGTGTAGTCAAGGCCATTGCCGCCGTCGAAGTTGTCGCCGCTGGCGCCTCCGTTCAGGTAGTCATCCTGGTCGCCGCCGTAGAGATAATCAACTCCACCCAAGCCAAACAGAAAATCGGTGCCACCATTGCCAAACAAATAGTTTGTCGAAGCGTTACCCAGCAGGGTATCCCAATTGTTCCCACCAGCCAGTCCTTCAATGCTATCATAGACATCACCCGCGGCGTCACCCGTATTGGTAGCCGGTGAGGTAAGGTCGGCGCGAACGGCTGTTTCGTAGAATGCGACATCAATCCCCGTGTCGCCAAAGAGCGAATCGGCGCCGGCGCCGCCAAAGAGATAATCATTGCCCGTACCGCCACGCAGGATATCCGCGCCGCCCTGGCCGAACAGCTGGTCACTGCCTCTACCGCCAATAAGCTCGTTCGCCGTCGCGTTGCCGTATAGAAAGTCATTGCCATCGCCGCCGATCGCGTTCTCGACGTTGGCAAAGCTTACCGCGACACCATCGATGCTGCCGGCAACACCATCGAGGTGAATCGTTGAGTTTGAGGAAACCGCTGCCGCGTTGACGGTGTCAGTGCCGCCATTGGAATCAGTGATCGCGGTCAGATGCCCACCCACGCCGTCGTAATCCGAATACTCGTTGGTGAAGACATAGCGGTCATCGTTGCTAGCCTGACCATAGGTCTTCAGCACAATGTCGCTGACAGTCAGTACGTCGCCGCCGGAATCATCGACAACCCGCACGCTCCACTGGCCCGCGGCGCGTTCGCCACGGAAGGCCTGCGTTTCGAACGTCCAGGTGCCGTTGAAGTCGTTACCGCCGCCGGTATCGGCGATCAGTTGACTAACAGTGCCGTCGGGCGAAGTGACATAGACTTCCAGATCGCCGGTGAAGGTGGTTGAAAATGTCATCTGGACGGTTACGCGGTCCACATTGTCATCGAAGACCGCATTGCCGTTGAAGGTCAGACCCGTCGTGTTGCCATCCGGAATGACAGTCGCCACGTTCAGCATGTCGACGGTATTGGTAAACTCGTTTGAGGTCGTTTGAGCGACGCCTCCGGCGAGGAGCCATGTTTCGGCAAGGCGGACGACGGCGAGAGCGTCAACAAGACCGTAGCCATAGTCGTTGCTGAAATGCATGCCGCCGCCATTCCAGGTGGTGGAATGATTCCAGCCCCAGGCGAAGCGCTCGGCGCCGGAGAATGGCCCGCCGACCGCGCTGCCGACATGGCGCGCCGAAGCGGCCAAAATGCTCTGCACGTCACGCCAGCCGAGGCCGGAATTGGCATCGTACATCAGCGATACGACACCTGACACCATCGGCGCTGCCGCCGAGGTGCCGTTGAAGGTAGAGGTGAAATCGGTGTTGGTGTAGCCCGCCGCGCCAACCCGGTCGGTGGTCAAGACCTCGCCAGGCGTGCCGAACGCCGACACCAGCAGAGCCGCACCGTAGCTTGAGTAGGAGGACACGAAGCCGTTCTGATCGACAGCTCCCACTACGACCTGACGCGTGTCGTTGGTCCAGTCGTCAGCGTTTACGTCGTAATTGTCGGCACGCGAATTGCCGGCAGACTTGACGATCGTCATGCCAAGGCCGCCGCGGCCCAAAGTGACCGCCGTGCCGATTGACGTCTCGATCTCGTCGAACCGCACGGCGTTGTAGCCAACGCCGAACTCGCTCGCCGCATCGTTGGCGATGCCCTGGCTGATGTTTGCGACGTCCCCTTGGGCGTTCGTCGCCGCTTGTGCGATGGCGTCTCGAATGTCTTGTAGCCAGGCATCGCTGATAAGATTGGCAGTACGATAGCCGACCAGCTCGGTGCCGTAAGCAACGCCGACAGCGCCGGTTCCGTCCGCTGCGGCGCCAATGATGCCGGCAACGGCGGTGCCGTGTGATTCGCTGGGCGCGCCAAATGGATTGAGCGTATTGTTCTCGAAATCGTAGTCCAGGAACTGATTGTAATTGTCGAAATCAGGATGGAGGTAGTCAAAACCGTTGTCGATAACGACCGCGCGAATTCCGGCGCCGGTATAGGCAAGCCCCTCCTCCGGGTTCCAGACGGCGCGCACATTCAAGTCGAACAGCCCCGCAATGGGGTTGCCCAGATGCCATTGTTGATTCAGAAGCGGATCGGTCGGGAGCGGCATGATATTCTCCTGTAGTTGGTTAACTCGAAACCAAGCAAGATATCGAAACGGTAATCCTGGCGGCCCTGGTGGGTTTAGGAGCCGTTAACCTTTGCTCAAAACGAGTACTTTCTCTGCGTAAAGAACTGGCCCGCGACAACCGACCGTTATAGCCATATAGCCGGTCACCGAGACGCGATCACCGATCGCGATGGAGGGCGCGAGATATGAAATTCCGTGTGTCGACCCGTCGTCGCTGCGCACTCGCGGGCACTCGACCGCGTCACCTTGGGTGATACGTACGCCAACGATGGTGATCCGCTCCTGGCTGACCGATTGTGCCGCCATAAGGTTTTCCGGTGACAACCGTTCTCCACCACGGCCAGTTGGCACGCCGGCGCTCACGCTAAGAGCACACAACGACCACGCCAGGGAGCATGCCAAGACCGGGCCAACTGCCAGTCGCGATAGAAACCGTAGGCCGGCTGACGATAAAGTTACTCTGCTCTTTCGGCATACCGCACCGCCAAAAAAACCACCTGCGGACAGCAAGGCTAAGCCTTTGTGTCTTCCGTTTGGTAAGCTAAAGACATAGCAATCCCCCTCGCGCGAAATCACTCGCGGCGTTAAGAAAATCTGGAAGAGATACTGGTTCCCCTGCGTAACCAAGAGTGCATATTAGCGCGCCGAGATCAAGGGGTAGGGGTGGTGGCTGAGCACCGCCTTTTGGCGTAGACCGAAGGCGAAACCGGATTTCTGTAGAGATTTTTCTGTAGAAAATAGACCGGCTTAAGGTCGGACCGCAGCGCTGTTCAGAGAATTGCCGCCAGCCTGCACGATACGCTGCCATGCGTTTCGATAAGTCTCCGATACGCATTGAATTCATGCGCTGGTTCGTGCCAGACAGGGGCACAGCGTTCGGGGCATGTGCGCCCGACTGCGGGCAAACGGATTTGTGGTCGATAATGAAGGCAGTCACTTCGTGAGCAAAATACTCGTTACCGGGGCTTCAGGTTTCATCGGCACCCGCCTATGCACGTTGCTTCAAGGGCAGGGGCATACGGTGTTTGGCGCGAGTTCCGGCGCGGAATCCCGTCCACAAGGTCCGAATTTTTCGCTGGAGAATTCGGAAGCCGTATGGGCGGCGGTGGCGCATGCCGATCCGGACATCGTCATTCACCTGGCGGCGCTGGCGACGGTCACGGGCAACCAAGCAAGCGCCTACTACGAGATCAATGCGCTGGGCACCGAGCGCCTGATCAAGGCCGTCGACCGTCTCGGGCGGCGCACACGCCTTATCTTCGTCAGCACCGCCGGCGTTTACGGCAACCAGCGGTCCAATGTGCTCAGCGAGGATATGCCGCCCTTGCCGGTCCATCACTACGGACTGAGCAAATTCGTTGCCGAGCGACTGACCTTTCTGGCCGCCGAGCGGCACGACATCACCATCGTGCGACCGTTCAATGTCATTGGCAAGGGGCAGCGGGCGGACTTCATCGTTCCCAAGCTGGTCGACCATTTCCGCCGGCGTGCGCCCGTCGTGCGTCTCGGCAACATCGATGTCATCCGCGACTATATCAACCTCGACGCGGCATGCTCAATCCTGATCGAGGCGATCGGGGCGGCAGGCACTTTCGGCGAAGTCGTCAATCTATGTTCGGGACGCGGCACAAAGCTGCGCGAGCTCCTCGAGGAACTGACTGCGCTGACCGGCCACAAAATCGAGATTGAAGCCGCGCCGGAATTCACGCGAAAGAATGAGGTATGGCACCTTGTCGGCTCTGTCGAAAAGCTCAGCCGCTTGCTGCCAAACCGCCTTCCGCCTTTGCCCGTTCGTGATGTTCTGGCGCAAATGCTGACTTGAAATCCAGCACCGAACTGAAAGGACGAAGCTTTTCGGATAGTTCTGATGCTCAAGTAGGAGATAGATCGGCGTCAGATTCCCATGAACGGACGCCGATCTGGTTCAACTGTAAACCGTCAAACCCGGCCAAACTCGTCTTCGATGCGAACGATGTCGTCTTCACCCAGATAGGATCCGGTCTGCACCTCGATCAGTTCGAGCAAGATCTTGCCGGGGTTCGCCAACCTGTGCGTGCATCCAAGCGGAAGATAGATGGATTGATTTTCGGTCAGCATCGAAATCGTACCGTCGATCGTCACTTCAGCTGTACCTGAAACAACGATCCAGTGCTCGGCACGATGAAAATGCTTCTGCAGGGAAAGCTTCTTACCAGGCTTGACGAAAAGCCGCTTCACCTGGAAACGATCACCGTTCAGAACGGAAGAATAGCCGCCCCAAGGGCGGTATGCGGTCCGGTGGATCTCTGTAAGGTGCAGGGTCTCTGGCAGCGCTCTTAGCCCGCTGACAATGCGGCCAACGCTTTGCGCATCCGACAGCTTCCCGACGAAAATCGCGTCCTCGCTGGCAACAACGACGACATCGTCAAGCCCGTGCACCGCGACATAAGCCTTCTCCGAAATGACTAATGATCGCTGCGTGGATGAAAGGCCGACGCGTCCCACAACGACATTGTCGTTGCTGCTCTTTTCACTCGCTGTCCAGACGGCGTCCCAACTGCCCATGTCGGACCAGGAAAAATCAACGGGAACAATCGATACAAGCGAAGATTTTTCAAAAACGGCGTAGTCGATCGAGATGCTGGGAGAGGCCTCGAACGACTTTCTGTCCAGGCGCACGAAATCCAGGTCGACAACCGATTTATCGACCGCTTCCCGCGTAGCGGCCGAAATTTCGGGTGAGAATTTCTCCAGCTCGGAAAGAAAGGTTTCAATTCCGAACATGAACATGCCGGAATTCCAGAGGTACTTGCCTGAGGCGAGCATTCTCTGAGCCTCTTCAACGCCTGGCTTTTCCGTAAACCGCGCTACTTCATGGACACCGGCGGATCGCTCCTTGCCGGTCTCTATGTAGCCGAAACCTGTTTCTGGCCGCGTTGGGGTGATCCCGAATGTCACCAGCCTGGAGCTGCGGGCTTCAGCCGCCGCCGTATCGACGGCAGTCCAGTAGCTTTCGTCGACAACAATGGAGTGGTCGGACGGAATGATCTGGACCACTGCGTCCTCGCCGAATTTTTGAACCGCGAAATGCGACGCCGCAGCGATCGCGGCGCTGGTATTGCGGGCGACGGGTTCCAGCAAGACGCCTGAGAGTTCACATCCAACTTCGGCTGCCTGCTCGGCGACGAGAAACCGATATTCATTGTTGGTGATGACGATCGGATCGGCATAGCGCGTGTCAGCGACCCGCTTCAGCGATTCCTGAAACAGGCTGTGCGGCCCCAACAGTGACAAAAACTGCTTTGGCCGCGCCGAGCGCGACATCGGCCAGAGGCGCGTGCCTTGGCCGCCAGCAAGAATAATCGGAACGATCAATCCGGACATACATATTCCTCATCGAAGACAATGGAGCGTTTTAGACAGCAAAATGCGCAAGGCAAGCGCAATTTCGCTTCTCTCCACGGCCCTGTTATTTTCGCAGTCACCTTGGATTACGATTGTGCCACTGCCGCCGCCGCTCTCTCTAGGCCGGATTGCAGGATCATCTTGGAGCGTTCGGCATCGCCGGTCTCTACATAGCAACGCAACTCCGGAGCGTTTCCGGATGCGCGAAAGTGGACTGTGTCGCCATTCTCAAGTGTCATCCGAACGCCATCCATCGTGTCCGTGCCAGCCAAGTCGCCGAAATCGGCAAGAAAGTCGGCGGCGTATGACTGGCTTTCAGCCAGCCGGGCGAGGAGGGGAGCGCTCTTCTGCGATGGAATGTTCTTGAGCCTGTCGCTGACTGTGAACCGGGGCGGCAGATCGGCTGCCAGTGCAGCCACGCTTTGCTTGTTCTGCCGCGCCAGCGCCAGGACGGCAATGATCGGCAAAAAGGCGTCGCGAGTGGGCAGCGCGCTCAGCACGAACCTGTCACAGTCGATATTGGAGCCAAGCAATACGCCGCCATTGGCCTCAAAGCCAACGACAAGGCGCGAACCTTCTTTTGAAGCGCGCATCATGCCTTCGATCACATAAGGCGAGCCAACCCGCGTGCGTTTTACCGATGCAAAGAGGCCGGACGCTTCGATTGCGGAGGTTGATGTGACGGGCGTGACGACTGCATCGGCGCCCAGCCAGCGAGCCGTCAGAATGCCGATGACGTCCCCACGCACAAATGCACCACTGGCGTCTGCAATCATGGGGCGGTCGGCATCCCCATCCGTGCTGACGACGGCATCGACGCGCATCGAAGCGCAGGTCTCACGCACCAACGCCGCATCTTCCGGTCGAACAGCCTCCGTGTCGACAGGGATGAAGGCTTCGGCCCTGCCAAATGGGATGCAGGAGGCGCCGAGGCTGGAAAGCACCTCCACGAGAAGATCGCGCGCGACCGAGGAGTGCTGATAGACCGCTACCCGCAGGCCGGACAAATCGACATGGCTTGCAAGGTTGGCATAGCGTTGCCTATAGCGGTTCAAGGCTTCCGGGCTGAACGAGGCTTCCCCGCTGCGCGGGGGCGATGGACTGTCGGCGCGCCGGTCCGCCGATCCATCGTCAAGCTGGTCAAGTATGCCGGCTTCATCCGCTTTATCTATTTCGCCCTCTGCCCGGTAGAATTTCAGGCCGTTGCGATCGTCGGGTATGTGGCTGCCGGTCACCATGATCGCCGGCCGCCTTATTCGGGCAGCCTCAAGCGCCAGCGCGGATGTCGGCAAATGCCCGCAATTCAGCGGCGTAAAGCCCTGTTCGGCAATGGCTCCGAGGCAGGCAGTGGCGATCCGGGCGCTGCTGGCCCGCAAATCCTGTCCAACCAGAATCGGACCATCTTGCCCAGTCGCTCCCATGCTGCGCAGGTGGGCAATGAACGCGCTCGTGTATCGTTCGCAGGCCGCATCGGTCAGATCGTTGACCAACCCACGCAGGCCACTTGTACCAAATTTGAGGTCGCTCATGTCGGTCCATGGCAGCTGGAAGGAAACGGGAAATGGCGCATCTATAGCCAAGAACTGAGCTACTATAGCGCTGCGACATCCGTCAACCGCATCGGCTGGAATTGCCGCGGCATCCGTTGAAGGCATCCTAGGGGCGCACCGCAGCAGGATCCGTCAGATCCTCTGTTTCAGCCGTCTGGCCAAGGCCGCCAGCGGGTGGGTGCCATAACGTGCGGCAAAGCTGTCGTAGGCGGTGGCGGTGTTAGCGGCAACGGCTGCGGCGAAGCCTCGGTAGACCTCGCTGTCGGGCGTCGGGCGCGAAGACGCCCCCTTGCTCAGTCGGCCGGACCGCAGCAGGGCCAACGCTTTTACAGCCAGCGGATGGTCGGGGTTGCGAGCCAGGAACATGGACATCGATTCCGCCGTGCCGTCTTGGCGCAATCTGTCGAATTCTTCTGCGGTCACGTCATAGTCGGGGGGGTATTGGCGGATTCCTGAGCCATCGCGGTCCGATTCTCGCTGAAAATCATTACGGTGCTGGCCATGACCGGAATTGCGGCTGTGGTTGCCAAGACGCGGACACTCGTGCCCGTGCGTCTTGTCGAAATCGTCTTTATGGTCCGGCTTTCCCTGTAACACAACGCATCCGGCTAGTTGTGCATGGCCTTGTAGCTTTATTGTGGTGCGGCCAGGTTTCTGCTACCAGCTAGTTTTCTCGAAACGCCCTTTCGACCTGATCGGAAAACGGCTTGATCAGATAGGAGAGCATGGTGCGGTCCCCAGTCGAAAAATAAACTTCGGCCGGCATTCCCGGCGTCAGGATCAGCCCCTTCAGCTTGGCGATGTCTGCTCGATCGAGGTTCAGTCGTGCGGTATAATAGCCGAACCCGGTGCGCTCATCGACAGTGAGATCGGCCGAAACGCTCTTGAGCACACCACCGACCTGCGGCGTTGTCTGCTGATCGAATGCCGACAACCTCAGGACTGCGCGCTGGCCTGGCTTGATCTGGTCGATATCCTGCGGCGCTATGTGGGCCTCTACCGTGAGATTATCGGCGGTCGGCACGATGAGCATGACAACCTCGCCGGCAGCAATGACACCGCCGACCGTGTGAACGTTAAGCTGATGGACGACGCCATCTTGCGGGCTGCGCAGGTCTATCCTTTTCAATTGATCCTGTGCGGCGACTTGCCGCTCGACGAATTCCGCGATTTTTGACTGAACGTCGCGCAACTCAGACGCGACCTCGCTGCGGAAATCCTGGTCCACCTGAATAATCTGCAGGCGGGTTTCCGATACACGCCCCTTTGCCTGTGCGATCGAGGCGGTCAGTTCTCCGTGTTCGCCGCCAAGCCGGACGGCGTCGCGCTCCAGCGCGGTCACGCGCTCCAACGACACGAGCTTGCGTCTCCACAGTGAACGAACGCTTTCGAGTTCGGTCCCGATCAGGACTATTTCCTGGCGTTTGGCTACTCTTTGTTCGGTCAGACCCGAGACTTCTTCGGACAGCTGGAGGATGCGCTCTTCCAATTGGGCCTTTTTGCCGGCACGCGCCTCCTGCCGGAATTTGAACAGCGATTGCTCGCCGTCCATGATGCCCGCAACCTCGCTATCCTGCTGCCGCGATGTCAACGACGATGGAAAGGTGATGTGGTCCTGGCCATCGCGTTCCGCTTCAAGCCGGGCGAGGTGGGCCTGAAACTGGCCCAGCCCCTTGGTTACGATCGCGAGACTCGCACGGGTGACGGTTTCATCGAGCCGAACAAGTATCTGGCCCGATCTGACTGAATCGCCTTCGCGCACGAGGATTTCGCCGACGACGCCGCCCGTCGGGTGCTGCACTTTCTTGACACTGGAATCGACCACAAGCTTGCCTGAGGCAATGACAGCTCCCGATAGCGTTGTCATGGCGGCCAGACTGCCGACCCCACCAACAAGAAGCACGCAGGTTGCGACCCCCGCGAAAAGGTATCGCCTGATGGCGCGATCGGACGACGTTTGGCTGGAGCTCATGCGCCGGCCTCTTCGGATGTCGTCACAACCTTCAACGGCATCGTTGGCTGCGCCGGACGGGTCACCTTGTTCATCACCTCGTTCTTGGGGCCGAAAGTTTGGATCTGACCATTGGCCATGACAAGCACCTGGTCGAGGCTGGCTAGGGCGCTGGGTCTGTGGGCCACGACAATGGCAATGCCGCCGCGGTTGCGCACGCTCTGGATCGCTTCGGTCAGCGCGGTTTCACCGTCCGCATCGAGATTGGAATTCGGCTCGTCGAGAATGACAAGGAAGGGGTCGTCGTAGAGTGCCCTGGCAAGCGCAATGCGCTGCCGCTGGCCGGCTGAAAGCGCAGATCCGGCTTCACCGATGCGGGTATCGTATCCCTCGGTCATGCGCACCACGAGGTCGTGGACACCCGCTGTCTTGGCTGCGCCCAGTATCTTTTCCGAAGATGCATGGGGGTCGAAGCGCGCGATGTTCTCGGCAATCGTCCCGTCGAAGAGCTGCACGTCCTGCGGAAGATAGCCGACATGCTTGCCTATTTCTTCCGGCGTCCATTGATCAAGCGTTGCGCCGTCAAGCCTGACAGTGCCGCGGATCGGTATCCATATTCCTGCAATCGCCCGGATAAGTGAGGATTTGCCGGAAGCGCTCGGCCCGATGATACCAAGGCCTGCCCCGCTCCTTAGCACAAAGCCTGCGTCCTGCACGACCAAAATGCGTTCGCCCGGCGGGGTAACGGTAATGCGCTCCACGCTGAGAATCGACCTCGGCGCAGGTAGCGTCACGCTTGTCGTGGTTTCTAGCACCAAAGCCAGAAGCTTGGTCAACCGGGCCCAGCTTTGGCGCGCTGAAACGAAACTTTTCCAGTAGGCGATGGCGAGATCGATCGGCGCTAGCGCGCGGCTCATCATAATGGAACTGGCGATCATGATACCGCCTGTCGCCTCCTGATGAATAACAAGATAGGCGCCGATCGCCAGCATACTCGATTGCAGCATCATCCGAAGGAATTTCGAGATCGTTCCAAGCGTACCGACCACATCGCTCGCTTGCGCATTTGTGTTGAGGTAGTCGGCATTGATGACTGCCCAGCGCTGCGCGACGCGCGATCCGAAGCCCATTGCCTGCAAAACCTCGGCGTTTCGACGCGTTGCCTCGGCAAGCGTGCTGCGCGCCGCAGCATGAATGCCGACCTTCTTGATGGGTTCCTTGGTTCGAATTTCCGTGAGCAGGGTCAAGGAAAAAAGCACGATCGCTCCTCCAAGCACCGCCATACCGATCCAGAAATGGAACAGAAAGCCAATCCCGATATAGATCGGCATCCAGGGAACATCGAACAGTGCCGTCGGCCCAGCACCCGAGAGAAACGAACGCACTTGGTCGAGATCCCGCAGGGATTGAAGCCCGTCGCCTGTCGGCTTCGACAGCAGCGGTAACCGCATCAGCGCGGAATAGACCTGGGCGCTCAACCGGTCGTCGAGTGCAAGCCCAATGCGCACAAGAACTCGCGAACGGATAAGCTCCAGAATGCCTTGGAAGACGAACAAAGTGCCTGCCAGTATGATCAGTCCGACAAGCGTCGGCACGCTGCGTCCGGGGACCACCCGATCGTACACTTGAAGCATGAAGAATGAGCTGGTCAGCGTCAAAACATTGACGATGCCACTCATCAAGGCGATGCCGACGACGGCTCGTCGGAACGATGACAGAACCGCCGCAAGGGTCAGTCGTGGCGCTTTAGTTGGCGAAATGGGGGAAAGCGTCATCACATCACGCTCCTGTCAAGCATCGTCCAGCGAACGGTAAGGCCACTCCGCTGTCAGGCAAACAACTCTTGTGTTTTGGCGTGGTCAGGCCTTCTTCGTCGGCCACGGCCAGGATGTTCAAACAAATCCGGGTTCACAGAAATAGTCAAAAAGAGAAAAAATAGAATAGCGCTTTCGCCCCAGCGGAAGGCGACTGCTAATGTTGATGAGATAGACGAAACCATTAACAACTCTTGTCCGAAATTCTGTTCGAACAAGGTAGCCTTCCGCATGCCGCGCCTCTATGACGACATGGGCACACCGGAAATCATGCCCTTGTTGATGACTCGCTATCTTAGCACTGGAGCCCGCTACCTCAGCCCTGACAAAATGTATCAGCACCTGAGAAGGTGTCAACGTCGAGGAAAACCCGCACCCTCATTAAAAATGCTGAAATATCAGGGGTAGCTATAAGACTTGGAAAGCCGGACGCCGACCGCAAACCACGGTTGCTTGATTGTCAATCCAGGGTCATCGGACAAGATTTCGATAAAGCGTCACGTAGCTGTCGATCATGGCTCCTGCCCGCAGGTGCGCCTGATAGTGCACTCGTGCTGCGTCGCCCATGCGGCGGGCAGCATTCCGGTCGGTCCAAAGGGCGCGCATGGCCCGATCCAGAGCAGGCACATCGCCTGGTGGAATGACGATCCCGGTTTCGCCGTCACGGTTGACGAAACTTGTTCCGGTGCCGAGTTCACAACTGATCATCGGCCGCCCGGCCATCGCCGCTTCGACCAGCGCCAGGCCAAACGCCTCGCTGCGGACATGGGACGGAAACACGAAGGCCAGTGACAGGTGCAGCAAGGCGGCTTTGTCTGCATCGGAAAATTCGGGCAAGTGAACGATGTTGGGAAGACTAGCGTCACGCACGGCCGACGCCATATCGCCGTTGCCGGCGACGACGACCGGCAACCGGTTCTGCCGCGCGGCTTCGATCAAGAACTGCAGGCCCTTATAGTAACGCAAGGAACCGCAAAAGAGAAAAAAACCTGATCCCACCCGCGCGCGCCATTGCTCGACCAGTGCTGGGTTGGGAGCCAGTATCGCGGGATCATCCAGCCCGATTGGAATGACCGTGGTTTTGGCCGCGTAGCGCTGCAGGACAGGGCTGCTCGCCAAGTAGTCGGGCGAGGTCGCAACAATCGCATCCACGCGGTTGAGAAAGGCGAGCATGAGCGGCGTGTAGAATGGCATCAGAAGGCGCTGCTTGACGATATCGGAATGGTAGGTGACGATGCTGGGTTTACTGACCCCGCTGACCAGATGCACCAAGTCCATGAACGGCCACGGGAAGTGGTAGTGGATGATGTCGGCGTTTTCGGCAAGTTTCTTGAAATGGCCGAACGCGTTAATCGAAAGGCCGGTGGAGGCGACATAGAAATCGAGCTTGGCCTTGTGCGCGAAATGTGAACCGACCACCATTGCTGCGGTTTCGAACGATCTGCTGAGCGAGAGAACGTCGCTTTGAACATCGTGGTGGGCAGCACCTTCTGCTATGGTCCAGATAACGCGCTCGACGCCTCCGAAGCTGTCAGGAACATAGGTTTTGAAGAAATGCAGGACCCGCATCATGTACGGTCCGCGCGTTGTGCCATCGCCTGCTGGAAACAGCCGACCAGCTTTTGGGCACTGTCGGCCCAGTCAAACCGCGCCGCATTGGGCTGAGTTCGCGCCGACAGCGTCTCGTAGAGCGGCTCGTCGGTAAGAAGACGAAAAAGGCCATCGGCGATTGAGCCGATGTCGAGTGGATCGACCAGCACTCCGGCGTCGCCGGCGACCTCGATCATCGACGAATTGGCCGAGGTCAACACCGGTTTGCCGACCCGGTTTGCCTCGACGATCGGAAAGCCGAATCCTTCATAGAGCGAGGGGAAGGCAACAAACCGGCAATGCCGGTACAGGCTGTCCAGCGTCGCCTCTGAAACGAAGCCTAGCACTTTCACGGATCCTATAAGGTCGAGTTCAGCAACCAACTCGGCGACATTACGCTGCCGCCAGCCGGGCGCGCCGACGATTGCCAGCGGACATGCTCGGCGAAGCTCCGGAGCAAGCGCAGCGTAGGCCATCAGGAGGCGTTCAAGATTTTTGCGAGGCTCAAGTGTGCCGACAAAAAGCACAAAAGGTCTGTCCAGACCCTGGGGCAAGGAGGGCGTTACTGTATTTGCTGCCACGTCGGCGGTGGTGCCGGGATAGACGATTCGCATTTTGGCGTGAGGCACCGCCAGCACGTCGTGAATCGCGTCGGCCGTCGCGTTCGAATCGGCGACAACGATGTCCGCTGTCGCTATGGCTCGTGGCATCAACAGGCGATCGGCCAGCCATCCCGAGCGGCGCATGGTCTGGCCATGATAGTACCAGACCAGATCATGGATGGTGACTACCCTGGCAACCGTTTTCAGCATTGACAACGGCAGGCGATGAGCCGGTCCCCAGAACACGTCCGGCTTGTCCTCGGCTATCTGTCGGGGAAGGGTGATCTGTCCCCAAATATGCCGTTGGATCGCGCTGGTGCGTGCTGGTGCGCCGACCCGCGACGTAACGATGAAATCGGAGGGCAGCGGCTGAACTGGTGGCGAGGGCATATAGAGAATGATCTGGTGGCCGGTCAACGACAAATGCCGGGCCATCTCTGTGAGATAGCGCCCGATGCCGCTGAACGATGCAGTCAGGTTGCGGGCGTCGATGCCGATTTTCATGGTGACGCGCACCTTGAGGGCGTTGCGTTCGAATGATGACTCGCATGACGTCCGCATGGCCTTCGGCGCGATTCGAAAATGCTTTCGGCAAATCCCGGTCGGGCTTCGGCGAGACGGTGGAAACCGCTATTGTCGCGTCTTGTGCACACTGCCAAACGCCATAAATTGCGGGGTGTTCGGATGTGGACAACCCGGTATTGATGCCCTATGGGAGGGGCATGAATAGCAGTCGATTTTCTGGGAGTAGTCGTTGAAAAAGGCATTGATTACGGGCATTACCGGCCAGGACGGAGCTTATCTCGCGCAGTTACTACTGGGCAAGGGCTATGAAGTCCATGGACTTGTTCGCCGGTCCAGCCATGCGGAAGTTACCGACCATCGGCTGCGCTGGCTTGGCATCGAGAACGACGTCCATTTCGTCGACGGCGACCTTAGCGATCTTGCCGGCCTCATGCGTACCTTCAAGCTGGTAAGGCCCGATGAGGTTTATAATCTTGCCGCGCAGTCGTTCGTCCATTCGTCGTGGCAGCAACCGCTTCTCACTGCCCAGATAACCGCTCTTGGCGTCACCAACGTCCTCGAATGTGTTCGGCTCGAATGTCCGGAAGCGCGTTTTTATCAGGCTTCGTCTTCGGAGATGTTCGGCCTTATCCAGGAAGAGATGCAGAGCGAAACGACACCGTTCTACCCGCGCTCGCCCTATGCGGTCGCCAAGCTCTATGGACACTGGATAACGATCAACTATCGTGAAAGCTTCAATCTGCACGCTTCGTCAGGCATTTTGTTCAATCACGAATCGCCGCTCCGCGGCAAAGAGTTCGTTACCCGCAAAGTTACGCATGCGGTCGCCCGTATCAGTCTTGGCCAGCAAGACGAGCTCAAGATGGGCAACATTGACGCCAAGCGGGATTGGGGTCATGCCCGAGATTACGTGAAAGCGATGTGGCTGATGCTGCAGCAGGACAAGCCTGATGACTTCGTCGTGGCCACCGGACGCACCACGACTGTGCGCGACATGATCCGTATCGCCTTCAACCATGTCGGCCTCGATCCTGATGCCTATGTTAAGATCGACCCGGCGCTGTTCCGTCCGGCGGAGGTCGAGGTTTTGCTCGGCAATCCCGCCAAAGCCAAAGCCAAGCTTGGCTGGAGCACCAACATCACGCTCGAAGAGATGATTGCCGAAATGGTGGACGCCGATATCGCACGTTTGAAGCGAAACGCTTAAGGTTTTGCCATTCGGCCGGTATGTGCTGGTCGGCATCAGCTTGAGACGAATTCGAAGTGCATCCGGCGCATTGCCTTGATGTTCCGTCATCCAAAGCCAACTGCAACTCGCGCAGCCGTCAGGCATTTCCATTGCCAGATTGGGACCGCGCTTAGCCGTGGGATTCCGGATGATTCCGATGAACCGCAAAAGACCTATTCACAATCATTGTGATGGTCATGGCACGTACTCGCCAGAGGGTTGTATCGGAGGCCATACCTCATGGAAAGGCACTGTCGGCCTGTCTCCAAAGACCTAGCTTTGTTTCCCGAATTGAAATAAACATAAGCGCCAGCTTAACCAAGCGTCATTTGAAAAAACATCTGGCTATGACCTCAGGCCCGCAGTATGCGATACACAGGACGGCGGGGGCCGGAGGTGGTGTGTTGAAGGGGCCGCGAATGATCTTTCGTGTCCACACCATGCCGATGCCTGTAGCCGAGTGCCTGGAGTCTAGTGCCGTTCTATGAATTCTTACCTCGAAGCTGTCTTCGGACTCCGGCCGGGAGTGCGGCTCGCCTTCATCATGGTCCAGGACGTCGTCATGGTCCTGATCGCGGTGGCGCTCAGCTTGGTTCTGTCGCGGTCGAACCTTTCGTTTGATGCATTCTCTGCCGAGGGCCTTGCTACCTGGGCGAGCATCGTCCTCATCGGCCACCTTCTGTTCAGATATTGTGGGCTCTATACGACGGTCTGGCGCTTCGCCTCCACACCGGACTTTTTCAACATCCTCAAGAGCTGCGCGATTTTAACGTTTGTTCTTTACGCGGCTTCGCTGGTGGTTCGTGCTTTCCAACCCGTTGCTGGCCTCAACGAACGCCAGTTCATCGTCTTCTTCCTCGTCTCCTTCACCATCATATCGGCGCCACGGCTATTCTATCGCTTTCTCCGCGACGGCGCGAGCTGGGGTATCCTGAGTCGTAAGACCGACAAGACGCGAATCAAGCAAGCCCTGTTCGTCGGCCGGCTCGGCGAGGCCGACCTTATTATTCGCTTCACGCGTACGGCGGAGCCCGCAGATTATTCTATCGCCGGTGTTATGGCGATTGAGCACGGTGTTCCGCAGGGCACTCGGATCCAGGGCGTTCCCGTCGTGGCCACCCGCCCCCGCCTGATCGAGGTGCTGGAAGAATACGCCAAGGGTACGACAAGCCTGGACCTGCTGATTTTCGGCAGCGGCGCCGAACATGAGATCGAGGAGTATTCGGAGCTCGTCCGTGTTGCCCGGCAAGGCGACATAGCGGTGGTGCAGTTCTCGGGGCTTTCGCAGCTCGGCCAGGAGGGAAAGCTCGTTCTCGACGAGGTCGAGATGGAAACGATCCTGCGCCGCCCCACGGTTCCGTCCGACATCGAACGCATCGGGGCCTTCGTCGGCGGCAAGCGCGTCCTGGTCACCGGCGGCGCCGGTTCCATCGGCCGCACCCTGGTCAAGAGGTCACTGGAACTGGGCGCGGAGGCGGTGCTGGTTGCCGATAATTCCGAGTTCGGCATTTTCCAGTTGAGCCAATATGTCGAAGAGAAGGACCATGACCGCCTCAAGGTCCGCATTGTCGATGTCGCCGACCGGCGCCAGATGACGCGTGTCGTCACCGAGTTCAAGCCGGACATCGTTTTCCACGCCGCGGCACTGAAGCATGTGCCTTTGCTCGAGGAAAACTGGGATTCGGCCATCCAGACCAATGTCTTCGGAACGCTTGTCTGTGCCGAGGTTGCCGCCAAATGCGGCGTCAAGCAATTCGTGCTTGTTTCGAGCGACAAGGCCGTGGACCCGACATCCGTGCTGGGCCTGACGAAGCGGGCGGCCGAACAGATCGTCAGCGCCTTGCATGAAACGCCCGCCGGCGAGCCCGGCGCGCGGCGCCCCGCCACCAAGTTCATAGCCGTTCGGTTCGGCAATGTCTTTGGCAGCAATGGCTCGGTCGCAACCATATTCCAGGCGCAGATCGAGGCCGGAGGTCCCGTCACCATAACCGACCGGCGCATGACGCGCTATTTCATGACCGTGGCCGAAGCCGTCGACCTCGTCATCATGTCGGCTGCCGATGCCGCCTCGCGGAAAGCCGGCGACGACTACGCCGTCTACATGCTCGACATGGGCAAACCGGTGCCGATCCTCGAAGTTGCCGAGACGATGATCCGCATGTCCGGAAAAAGCCCATACACGGACATCCCCATTCGCTTCACCGGAATCCGGCCCGGTGAAAAACTCCATGAAACGTTGCATGGTGAGGATGAGGAGCTGGTCGAACTCGGCATTTCCAAGATTTTTGGCCTGAGCACCGATGTCGCGGAATGGTCCGATGTCCAGGCGGCGCTTGCGGCCCTGCAGCAATCCGTGAAGAGCCAGGACAAGGCATCCTCGCTCGCGGTGCTTGCGGGTCTTGACCATACCAAGAAGGTAAGAGGGGACGTGCCTGAGGCCGTGATCCCGAAAGCGGCCGGGCAGGCGAACTGATGCTTCAAAAGACCCTGGCCTTCTTCGGCGCTTGAGCAGTCTGCGCAAGAGCGGCATTTATCGGCGGACCTTCGGGACCCTGGGGCGCTGGCTGGCATTCCTCTGCAGGCGCATCCGAGCAGGCGAGGGGTCGAGCTTGGTCGAGCGATAGCCTCATGCTACGTCGAGCGGATTCGTATTTTCGTCTTTGGTTTTGGCAACGAGCACTATCGGCGGTTCATGAAGACAGCCAAGCAAATCTTCGATCTTGCCGGCGCGGCGCTGCTGCTCCTGGTCACTTCACCCGTCCTGGCGCTCGCTGTCCTGGCTGTTCGTATATCGTCGCCCGGTCCGGCCATCTTTTCTCAAACGCGGGTTGGCCGCGATGGCGTGCTCTTTCGCTGTCACAAATTGCGCACGATGTATGTCGGCACGCCATCCTTGCCTTCGCACGAGGCGCCGGCGAATGCCGTGACGCCGGCCGGAAAGACCCTGCGGAAGTTCAAGCTCGATGAGCTGCCGCAGTTCTGGAATGTTCTGAAGGGCGAGATGAGCTTGGTCGGACCGCGTCCCTGTCTGCCGACGCAAACCGAGCTGATCGAGTGCCGCCGACGGCTGGGCGTTTCATCGGCGCTTCCCGGCATCACCGGCCTGGCTCAGGTCAAGGGCATCGACATGTCGGACCCGGCCCTATTGGCCGAAACCGATGCCGACTATCTCAAGGTCGCCTCGATCGGCCTTGATCTTCGCATCCTGCTCGCGACGATTTATCCAGGTTGAGCTTGCCTGCTGCGCGCCGCGATTTCGCTTAGACGATCAAGCGTCGCTGTTTCCGGCAGCCAGCCCTGCGAGATGAGCAGGGAAGGGTCGCATATCTGTGTCGCCGTCATGCTTTCCCAAAACGCCCGCTTGCCTAGCGCCACCGCGGCCATCCGCATCAGGCTGGCCGGTACGGCAGCCAGGCGCACCGGCCGCCCAAGTCCCTTCCGGAAGGCGCTTACGACGGCTGCCACCGACACCGGAGGCACGTCGCTGGCTATATAGGCAGGGCTGAGCGGCCCCGGATGAGCCAACAAATGCCGCACGGCTTGCGCGGCTGCGTCGGCCGACACCAGCGAGCGGATTCCTGTCAGAATACCTGTCGGCAGCGGCAGGCCCGTATCGGCCAGGCCCATCAGCATTGCGAGATTGCCCTTCATGCCGCTTGCGTAGGCCGCCGGCAGGCGCAGCACGGCGGCGTCGGCGCGGCCGTGCGATGCATAGGCGTCCAGGACCCTGATCTCGCCCTCGCGTTTCGAGCGCCCGTAGGCGCATTGCGGATCGGGGACCGTATGCTCGTCGATCGTTGCGCTGACGCGGGCGCCGATCACGGCCCGGACCGATGACAGTTGGATGAAGCGTCCGCTTGCCTGCATGGCGGCCGCATGCGCCAGCCGCGCGCTCAGTTCCGCGTTGGCGGCTCGGTAGTCGGCTTCGGTGGCCTCGCCTTGATCATTGTTCAAGCCGGCGCAGTGAACGACGTCCGTGACGTCACGGGTGACGGCAAGGAAGTCCTTGGCCGGCGCATCGAAACGCGGCAAGCCAACGATGTCGCTGCCCGAAGCGAGCCTTTCTGGGTAGCGCGAGGCGAGGCGAACCTCCACCCCTGCCTCGCAAAGCCTTCGCACGACAAGGCGTCCGATGAAGCCCGATGCGCCTGTGACCAAGACCTTCATTGCCTTGCCCGGAGCCGCTATTGCGTGACTGGCGGAAGCGGCATCTCTTCCGGCAACGGGGCCTGACGTCCCGACGCAAGATAGGTCCCGGATACCAGGAAGACCATGAACACCGAATCCAGGATGTCTTGGCCGATCAGGATGCCTGTCATCCCAGCCGTCAGGTAGGTGATCACCATGACGACGACCATGGTGGCGCCAAAGCGCTCGATCGGGTCGGCGCTGTTGCGCAGGACCAGGGCGGCGTTTCTGCCGGCGACGACAAAGATCGCCGCCAAAGTCACGGCGCCCAGGATGCCCGCCTGTACCAATGCCGTCAGGAAGCCATTGTGGAAATGATTGAAACCTGCCGTTTTCGCGAACAGGTCTTGGAAGCCCTGCCTGATCAAGAGCTGGTTGGCGCCCACTCCGTGTCCGAACAAGGGCATGTCGCGAAATGCCTTCAGGCCGATGTCCCAGAGGGCAACACGTATTCCAAGCGAGGTGTCGGAATTGCCGTGCGCCCCAAGCGCGTCCCAATCAGAGCGCAGAAAATCAAATCTGTCGGATATTGTATGGAAGCCGATAGCGGCGACCGCGACGCCGATCGCCGCCATCAGAAGCAGCAGACGGACGGCATTCTTCCCTTTCAGCCAATGCTGGTTGATCAACAGCACGGCAATGCCGGAAATCAGCAGCGCCAGCCAGATGATGCGCGTGCCGGAATAGATGATGGCGATCGTTCCGCCGAGCGCTGCGCAGATCAGCGCACTCTTGTGCCTTTCGATGCCCGACAGGGCACCGGCCACGCAGGCCATCACTGCAAGGCAGACGACCGTGGCGAACACGATCGCATTTCCCGCTCCGCCCTCCGCCCTCATCCCGATCCAATATTGCTGGATGATCGCCAACAGCAGCGCGACGAAACAAGCGGCCATGCTGCTGAGGATTATGATCCGGACAAGGGTTGTTTTCTGCGTAATGCTCCAGGTTGAATAGGAGAGGGGGAAAAACAGGAAGGTGACGAGCGGGATCAGATGCGGCGCATCCCTGACAATTGCGTTATTGGCGAGCGAAGCCAGGAGATTTGCCGCGCAATAGGCATAGATCGCGATCGTGAGCGCCATCATCGCCCGGTCGATGTTGAAGCGCCTCTTTTTCGAGGCGATCAAAAGAACCGACCACAGGCCGCCGCCGTTGAACACGAAGCTCACCACAGACCCCAGGACCGGTGGAAAAAAGAAGCAAGCGATGGAAAAATAGATATTGATCCGCGCGGGCGAGAACTGCCGTCTTATCGATGAAAGCTGGCTCAAGGGCGGCTCACCATTCTCGGACGCTTCACACGGCGGATTGTCTGACGGCGGCGAACATAGCCCTGCCGAAATTGCCCGTGTCGCATCGTGCATCTGCCCGCTTTCAGGGGCCGGTATAGCGGCTTGGGTCTTTTTCTGAAAGTGCATCAAGGCCGATTGCCACCGAAAATCGGTAGTCGCTGGCAGACGATCGGATTTGGGCGCGGCGAAGACTGCGTGCTTTTCATCAAGCAATTTTTTCCCCCGCATTTTCTCAGCCGCCGGCGTGACAAGCAGGAATTTCCGCATTTTGACGCATGGATGGAAAATTCATTCCCGAACCACTCCTTGCCAGGCGCGTCTTGCATTGTTCTGGGCAGCGGCGATCTGCTAGAACGCCCGCAAGAATAACATTGTCCAGAAGCAAGCTTGAACCGGGCGGGAAGCCCGATGATTTGATGCCAGGTCTTCTGTCGGAAGGCACGAGAGAACGCTAGACAGGCCATGACAACAGCGCTTACGCACCTGCAGCGGCTTGAGGCCGAGTCAATCCACATATTCCGTGAAGTCGCGGCCGCCTTCGCCAAGCCGGTCATGCTCTATTCCGTAGGCAAGGATTCGTCCGTGCTGATGCACCTGGCGATGAAGGCGTTCTATCCCGCCAAGCCGCCCTTTCCGTTCCTTCATGTCGACACAACCTGGAAATTTCGCGAGATGATCGCCTTTCGCGATCAGATGGCGCAAAAACTCGGTTTCGATCTCCTGGTTCACGTCAACCAGGATGGCGTGCGCGACAACATCAATCCCTTCGATCATGGCTCGAACACGCACACCCATGTGATGAAGACCGTGGCGCTGCGCCAGGCGCTCGACAAATACGGTTTCGATGCCGCCTTTGGCGGCGCCCGCCGCGACGAGGAAAAATCGCGCGCCAAGGAGCGCATCTTTTCCTTCCGCAACGCCCAGCACGTCTGGGATCCGAAGAATCAGCGCCCCGAAATGTGGAAGATCTTCAACACCCGCATCGCCACGGGTGAATCGATCCGCGTCTTTCCGCTGTCCAACTGGACCGAGCTCGACATCTGGCAGTACATCCTGCAGGAGAACATCCCGATCGTGCCGCTCTATTTCGCCAAGCAGCGGCCGGTCGTGGAACGCGATGGCATGCTCATCCTCAAGGACGACGATCGCATGAAATTGCGCCCCGGTGAGGCGATCGAGAATCGGCTGGTGCGCTTCCGCACGCTCGGCTGCTACCCGCTGACCGGCGCTATCGAATCGGAAGCAGACACGCTGGAAGCTATCGTCGGCGAGATGCTGACCGCGCGCACCTCCGAACGGCAGGGCCGCCTGATCGACCGGGACGAAGCCGGCTCGATGGAAAAGAAGAAGCGCGAGGGGTATTTCTGACCATGCGCCACATCATGGCAAAGAGCCTCGCACCTACCGACGGCGTCCGCGATTATCTGGCGGCGCAGGAGAAGAAATCGCTGCTGCGCTTCCTCACCTGCGGCTCCGTCGACGATGGCAAGTCGACGCTGATCGGCCGCCTGCTCTCGGACACCAAGCAGATTTTCGAGGACCAGCTCGCCGCGCTCGAACGCGATTCGCGCAAGCACGGCACGACCGGCGACGACATCGATTTCGCACTGCTGGTCGACGGTCTCGAAGCCGAGCGCGAGCAAGGCATCACCATCGACGTCGCCTATCGCTTCTTCGCCACGCCAAAGCGCAAATTCATTGTCGCCGACACGCCCGGCCACGAGCAGTACACGCGTAACATGGCGACCGGCGCGTCCACCGCCGACCTGGCAATCGTGCTGATCGATGCGCGGCAAGGCGTGCTGCGCCAGACCAGGCGCCACTCGATCATCGCCTCGCTGCTCGGCATCCGCCATATCGTGCTGGCCGTCAACAAGATCGATCTCGTCGATTTCGACCAGGCGGTCTTCGACCGGATCACGCAGGACTATCTGCAATTTTCGCGCGATCTCGGCTTTGAGACCATCGTGCCGATCCCGATGTCGGCGCGCTACGGCGACAACGTCACCGGCCGCTCCGACAGGATGGAATGGTATTCCGGCCCGACGCTGATCGAACATCTCGAAACCGTTTCGGTCGACGAGGCCGCGGCCGAGCTGCCGTTCCGTTTTCCGGTGCAGTACGTCAACCGCCCCAATCTCGATTTTCGCGGCTTCGCCGGAACGATCGCCTCGGGCGCGATCTCGCAAGGCGACGAGGTCGTCGTCGCCAAATCGGGCAAATCCTCCCGCGTCAGACGCATCGTCGCGCAGGGTGGCGACCTCGCCCAGGCGGTTGCCGGCCAGGCCATCACGCTTGTCCTCGATGACGAGGTCGAGATTTCCCGGGGCAACATGCTGGTGGCGCCTGCGGCACGCCCGCAGGTCGCCGACCAGTTCGCCGCCAACATCGTCTGGTTCGACGAACATGCGCTGTTGCCGGGCCGCTCCTATATCCTGCGCACCGAGACCGACCAGACCAGCGCTACCGTCACCGATTTGAAATATCGGGTCAATGTCAATGACTTTGCCCGTGAAGCTGCCAAGTCGCTCGAGATGAACGAAGTGGGCATCTGCAACATCTCGACGCGCACGCCGATCGCTTTCGACACCTTCGCCGAGAACCGTACAACCGGCGCGTTCATCCTGATCGACCGCATCAGCAACGCCACGGTCGGCGCCGGCATGATCCTGCATTCGCTGCGCCGTGCCGAGAACATCCATTGGCAATCGCTCGATGTCGGCAAGCGGGTACGTGCCGACATCAAGAACCAGCGGCCCGCCGTGTTCTGGTTCACCGGGCTGTCGGGCTCGGGCAAATCGACCATCGCCAACCTGTTCGAGAAGAAGCTGTTTGCCTCCGGGCGCCATACCTACATTCTCGACGGCGACAATGTCCGCCACGGCCTCAACCGGGATCTCGGCTTTACCGACGCCGACCGCGTCGAAAACATCCGCCGCGTCGCCGAAGTGGCCCGCCTCATGGCCGATGCAGGGCTGATCGTCATCGTTTCCTTCATTTCGCCTTTCAGCGCCGAGCGGCGCATGGCCCGCGAATTGATGGCCGAAGGCGAGTTCGTCGAAGTGTTCGTCGACACGCCGTTCGAGGAATGCGCCAGGCGTGACCCGAAAGGCCTCTACGCCCGCGCGCTCAATGGCGAGATCAAGAATTTCACCGGTGTCGACTCGCCTTACGAAGCGCCGGAAAAACCGGAAATCCATCTGAAGACGCTCGGCAAATCGGCCGAGGAGATGGTAGATGCCCTGGAACACTGGCTGAACGAGCGTGACATTGCCGAAGACCAATACGACAATGGCGGCGGCATCTGACGACAGGTCGATGCTCGAAATTTTCGAGGGGCTCGCTTTGGCGGCCGGCCGCGAGGTCATGCGTGTGTTCCACGCCGGCTGCGCGGTCGACCAGAAATCAGATTCCTCGCCGGTGACCGAGGCGGACCGCGAGAGCGAGAAGATCATTCTGGCCGGATTGCGTGCGGCCTTTCCCGACATTCCCTGCGTGGCCGAGGAGGAAGCATCCGCCGGCATCGTGCCGCCGGACCTGGACGGGGCTTTCTTCCTGATCGATCCGCTGGACGGCACCAAGGAATTCGTCAATCGCCGCACCGATTTCACCGTCAACATCGCGCTTGTCCGCCACGGCGTGCCGGAAGTCGGCGTCGTTTTCGCGCCCTGCACGGGCCGGTTCTTTTCCGGGCTGCCGGGCAAGGCGGAATTCCTCGAAATAGATGGCGACTTCCGCATCGTCTCTCGCCGGCCGATTTCGGTGAGGGCGGCTGCGACGCCGCTGGCGGTGGTTGCGAGCCGCTCCCACAACACGCCCGAAACCGAAGCCTATATTCGTGACCTAGGCATCGCCGAGATCGTCTCTGTCGGCTCGTCGCTGAAATTCTGTCTGGTCGCCAATGGCGAGGCGGACATTTATCCGCGCTTCGGTCGTACCATGGAGTGGGATACCGCAGCCGGCGATGCCGTGCTGCGCGCCGCGGGCGGCATCACGCGCACGTTGGATGGACAGCCCTTGATGTATGGCAAGCGAGACCAGGGCGGCGATGCGGATTTTGCCAATCCGCATTTCATCGCCAGCGGCAGGGCAGGGGCAAGCTCCGCCTGAAGTCGGCTGGTTACTCGGCCGCGGCCTGCGCCGAGTTCGATCCGATATAGTTGCGGATCGTCTCGATGATCCGGTCCTGATCGGCTTCGCTGAGATAGGGATGCATCGGCAGGCACAGGATGCGCTTGGGCAATTGCTCGGATACGGCAAGGCCGGTCGGCGTTCTCGGATAGTCGCGATAGGCGATCTGCTCGTGCAGCGGCTTCACATAGTAGATGACCGACGGAATGCCTTTTTCGCCGAGATGCGCCTTCAGCCCGTCGCGCTTGGGCGTCTCGATGGCGTATTGCGCCCAGGCCGAGCGGCTGCCGTCCAGGTTGCGGGCTGCCGTGACGACATCAGCAAGCCCTTCGGCATAACGGTTCGCCACCATTTGCCGGGCAACCATCTCGTCCTCGAGAATGGCGAGCTTTTCGATCAGGATCGCGGCCTGCAGCGTGTCGAGCCGTGAATTGATGCCGACCCGGATGTTGTCATATTGCGTCTCGCCCTTGCCGTGGAAGGCGAAGGAGCGCAGCTTGTCGGCCAAGGCGTCGTCGTTGGTGAACATCGCTCCGCCGTCGCCGTAGCAGCCGAGCGGCTTCGCCGGATAGAAACTGGTCGAGCCGACCGTGCCGAACGACCCGCACATCTTGCCGTCCGCCGAACCGCCCATTGATTGGGCGGCATCCTCGATCACCATCAGGCCTTCTCGGTGGGCGATCGCCATGATGGCATCGTAGTCGGCGGCAAGGCCGAAGAGGTCGACCGGAATGATCGCCCTGGGCTTCAGCCGGCCTTCTTTCTTGATCATCGTGATCGCCGCCTCGAGGCTGGCGATGTCGATGTTGTAGGTCTTGGGATCGACGTCGACGAAAACCGGCTCGGCCTTGGCCAGCGCCACCACTTCCGCCGTGGCGGCAAAGGTGAAGCTCGGAACGAACACGGCATCGCCCGGGCCGATCCCGGCGGCGAACAGCGGCAAAAGCAGTGCGTCGGTGCCGTTGGCGCAGGCCACGACGTGCTTGACGCCGACATAGGCGGCGAGCTTTTTCTCGAATTCGGCTACCTGGGGACCGAGGATATAGCGGCCGTCCTCGACGACATGGTCGATCGCGGCCTTCAGCCGGTCGCGGATTCGTTCGCGCTGTGCGCCAAGATCGATGAACTGCATGTCGTCCTCAAACGATTTTAACCGGGCGGTCTGGCCTCGACCCGCTGGTACCAGAATTGCGCCTGCCGAGAAAGCCGGGCGCGCGGAGCGACAAATTGCCCGGTCGTGGCAGTCTGTTACCGCATTTTTCGGTGTCGGTCAGCCGGACGCCGGAAATCCGGGATTCGTGCGGCGCAATTACGGCCTTATAACCCCAGAGTCGACCCTGCTAAACATAAAGTGATCGGCCGGCTCAATCCATGTTGGGCCTTACCACGGCCCGAACTTGGGTCAGCCAAGGCCTGAGAACGGCCAGTCCGCAGTGCGGCAACTATCCGAAGATAGGAATTTTTTCTTGACGGGGTGAAGGCAACTATGCTACATATCTGCCTATGGTGCTGAGTTGCGCCAAGGACCCGCCGCACAGGCGGGTTTTCTTTACTGCCTCATCAACAGCGCGCCGGCGAAGGTTCCAAGGAACCTGTTAATTTGGATTCGTTTCCTCTGGCGCGCCACTCAGGCGATCTCATGGCGCCAGGGCGGATTGGCGCCGGCCCGCGATACCGTCACCGCCGCCGCTTTGGCGCCGAGTGTCAGGGCCGCACGGATGGCGTCCTCGGAAAGGCCTGAAATCGCCGCTTTCGTTAGCCGGCCCTGCTCATGCAGCGAGGCGAGGATGCCGGCATTGAACGTATCACCGGCGCCGACCGTATCGACCACCTCGACTTTTTGCGGCGTCACGCTGACCGTGTGATCCCTGGTGTAGCCGACGGCGCCTTCGGCGCCATGGGTGACGACGATCAGCTTGGGTCCGCGGTCGAGCCAGTTGCGCACGACGTCCTCGTGCGAGCCGGCTTCGTCGAACCAGTGAAGATCTTCATCCGAGAGTTTCACGATATCGGCCATCGCCATCATCTCGCGGATACGCTTCAGATGCTTTGCCTTGTCCGGGATGAAGTTCGGCCGGATGTTGGGGTCGAGCATCATGACGCGACGACCATGCTCGCGCTTCATCAATTCCTCGTAGGCGGCCCCCGCCGGGTCCGAAATAAGGCTGATGGCGCCGAACAGCATGGCCTCGATCTCCGGACCAAGTTGCGGCAGATCCTCGCCGGTCAGCATGCGCCCGGCGGTGTTCTCGTCGTAGAAAGTGTAGGTTGCCTGGCCATCGTTCAGCCGCACGAAGGCGAGCGTCGTCGGCCGGGGCGAAGTGTGCGCATAGGTGGAACTGACCTTGCTCGCCCCGAGCGCTTCGCGGAGCTGGCCGCCGAACAGGTCCGACGACAGGCCCGAGAAGAAGCTGGCAGGAGCGCCCAGCCGGCCGAGCGCAATGGCGGTGTTGAACACCGCGCCGCCGACATAGGGTGCGAAGGCCCGTTCTCCCTCCGTCGTCGTGCGCGGCAGCATATCGATCAGGGCCTCGCCGCAGCAAAGGATCATTGTCTTGTCGTCTCCGGCGGATGGATCACGCCCTTGCGGATGATGATGTTGGCGTAGAGCCTGGGTTCGCTGGTCGCGACGATGGCGTGCGCGGCCCTGACGCGTGCATAGAAGTCGGCGCCGGCCAGCGCAACCACCTTGCGCCCGGGCGCGCGTTTTGCACACAGCACTTCGATTTCATGATGCACGGGATCGGCGAGCGAGGGGTCGCCCTTGGCCGAGGCGCGAAACAGCGCCTCCGGCACGACGTCATCGACGGGCAGCACGCTCAATATGGCGTCCAGCACCGGAATGAGATGGTGGCCGTCGGCCCGCACCAGCCGCTTTGCCTGCTCTTCAGCCGGGTAGTTTCCATCGACCAGGGCGATTTCGTCGCCATGCCCCATCGCACGCAGGATCGCCAGAAGCTCCGGACCGAGCAGCGCCGGAATTCCGATCAGCATTCAGATGCTCCTGGAAATCGTGGTCGAACCGATCAGGAAGCGCTCGGATAGTGGCAGGCTGGCGCCCCCGAGAGCGCGCGCGTGAATACCGACGGTGCCTTCGCGGACGTTTGGCAGTTTCAATCCCTCGGCATCGACCGTGTCGATGGTTGCGATGACGGCGTCGACCAGCCTGCGGCGCACCTGCGTCGGCATCCAGCCGTCGATCACCGCCGCCTCGAAGTCGATGACGGACGATGCCGCGACGATGGCATAGGCGAGCGCCCGCGAGGCGTTTGTAATCCAGTCGTCGAGCTCGGCGCCGATCTCGCCCCAGTCCTCGGGCGACGTCCACAGATGCGAAGCCTCGACGCCACGTGCATTGAGCGCTTTTTCGAGCATGGCGATCGAAGCCACGTCGATCAATTGGGTCGGCTTTCCCTCCGGTCCGGGCACCGGCATGGAGCCCAGCGCGCCGGCGTTGCCGGTCGGGCCGCCAAAGAGCCGTCCGTTGAGGACGATGCCGCCGCCGGCAAAGGCGCCGATATAGAAATAGACGAAATCACGCGGGGCGCCTGCCTGGCCGAAGACCAGCTCCGCGCCGCAGGCCGAAGTGGCGTCGTTCTGCAGATAGACCGGAAAATCGCATTGCGCCTGGATCTCCGCGCGGATATCGCGATGGCGCCATTCGTCCATGACGTCACGCGGCGCGCCGGCGGTATCGGCCCAGTTCCAGAGCTCGAACGGCATGGCGATGCCGAGCCCCGCTATGCGCTTGTCCTGCGCGGGCGAAAGCTCGCCACGCATCTTCTTCATGCCTGATGTGACGAATTCCACCGTCTCGCGCGGGGCAGGGTAGCGGTAGGAATGCTGCAGCATCGAACGTACATTGCCGAGGAAATCGATCAGCACGAGTTCGGCGCTGCGGCGGCCGATCTTCAGGCCGATGAAGAACGCGCCCTCGGGATTGAGCGCCATGGGGATGGAGGGCTGTCCGATCTTGCCGCGCAGCGGCGCCTGCCGCAGCAGCAGGCTTTCCTCCTCGAGCTCGCGCATGATGACGGAGACGGTTTGCGCCGACAGTCCGGTCATGCGGGCGATGTCGGACTTCGCCAGGCTGCCATGCTGGCGCACCAGCGACAGCACCAGCCGCTCATTGTGGTCCCGCATGCCGCTCTGGTTGGTGCCGCGGTGAATAAGGCTCTCATTCGCCTCGGGCGAACCATGCCTGGCAATGGCCGTCTCCACCCTGTTCCTCCCGTTATTACCCCTCGATGCTTTTGGGGCAGAATGTGCGAACGGCGCAAGGCTGTCAATAATAAATAAGAGTGATTTAATTATTGACAGAGAGATTGGTCTGGTGTCATTTGAGGCAGGCATCCGTACCGGGAGAGGTTGCTTGGATGCCGGAGGGGTGCCGGTTGGCCGGCATCTGAAATGTTCCACTGGGAGGAAATCGTGACCAATACAAAACTGTTGAAATCCACCGTTTTTGCGGCGGCTGCTCTGGGCCTGATGGCATTCGCCTCGTCCGCATCCGCGGCCGGTGTCGGCGCCTGCTTGATCACCAAGACCGACACCAATCCCTTCTTCGTCAAGATGAAGGAGGGTGCGACCGCCAAGGCCAAGGAGCTTGGTGTCGACCTCAAGACTTATGCCGGCAAGATCGACGGCGACAGCGAAAGCCAGGTCGCGGCGATCGAGAGCTGCATTGCCGACGGCGCCAAGGGCATCCTCATTACCGCGTCCGACACCAAGGGCATCGTGCCGACGGTGAAGAAGGCGCGTGATGCCGGCCTGCTGGTGATCGCGCTCGACACGCCGCTCGATCCGATCGACGCCGCCGACGCGACCTTTGCTACCGACAATTTGGAGGCCGGCAAACTGATCGGCGCCTGGGCCGCCGCGACGCTCGGCGACAAGGCCAAGGACGCCAAGATCGGCTTCCTCGACCTGACCCCCTCGCAGCCGACCGTGGACGTGCTGCGCGACCAGGGCTTCATGATGGGCTACGGCATCGACGTGAAGGATCCCAACAAGATCGGCGACGAGGATGACGCGCGCATCGTCGGCCATGACGTCACCAACGGCAATGAGGAGGGCGGCCGCAAGGCGATGGAGAACCTTCTGCAGAAGGACAACACCGTCAACGTCATCCATACCATCAACGAGCCGGCCGCGGTCGGCGCCTATCAGGCGCTCAAGGCCGTCGGCCTGGAAAGCCAGGTGCTGATCGTCTCCGTCGATGGCGGCTGCCCCGGCGTGAAGTCGGTGGCCGAAGGCGTCATCGGCGCGACATCGCAGCAATATCCGCTGCAGATGGCGGCGCTCGGCATCGAGGCCATCGCCAATTTTGCCAAGGACGGCACCAAGCCGAAGCCGACCGAAGGCAAGAACTTCTTCGACACCGGCGTCAATCTGGTGACCGACAAGCCGGCCAATGGCGTGAAGTCCATCGACACCAAGGAAGGCCTCGCCAAGTGCTGGGGCTGATGCCGGTCTGACTGGCAACGAAAAACGGAGCGGCCGGACTTGATCCCCGGCCGCTTCGGGTGGACGATGGTCGCGTGACCGCGAACAATCCCGGCAGGAGACCGGAAAAGCGTGGACGGGTGTCGCCGCGTGGCGGATACCCTACGGGGAGGAAACATGTCTCAAGCTCAGGAATTCGAGAAGGTTCTCTCAGGCAGCGACACGAGCGTTGCCGCGTTTGACGAGCATAAATCGGCGGTCAGACGCATCCAGCATTTTCTGCACTCGACGCCGGCCGCGGTGCCGCTGATCGTTCTGGTCCTGGCGATCATCGTGTTCGGCCTCACCATTGGCGGGCGTTTCTTCTCGTCCTACACGCTGACGCTGATCCTGCAGCAGATCGCCATCGTCGGCATTCTGGGTGCCGCCCAGACCCTGGTCATCCTCACCGCCGGCATCGACCTTTCGATTGGCGTCATCATGGTGATTTCGGCCGTGATCATGGGCAATTGCGCCGTCAGCTACGGCCTGCCGAGCGTCCTTGCCGTAGCGATCGGACTTGCCGCGGGTGCTGCCTGCGGGCTGCTCAACGGGGTGCTTGTCGCCTACATGAAACTGCCGCCATTCATCGTGACACTCGGCACCTGGAACATCGTCATGGCGACGAACTTCATTTATTCGGCCAATGAGACGATCCGCGACACCGACGTCGACGTTCAGGCGCCGCTGCTGCATCTGTTCGCGCTCAGCTTCAAGGTCGGCACCGCTGTGCTGACGGCCGGCGTGATTGCGATGGTCGCGCTCGTGCTGCTCCTTTGGTACGTGCTCAATCACACGGCATGGGGCCGCCATGTCTACGCTGTCGGCGATGATCAGGAGGCGGCGAAACTGTCGGGTATCCAGACCAAGAAGGTGCTCATGACGGTCTATACCCTGGCCGGGCTGATCGCCGCTTTCGCCGCCTGGGTCTCCATCGGTCGCAATGGGTCGATCTCGCCGTCGGCCGCCGTGACCGACTACAATCTGCAGGCGATTACCGCCACGGTGATCGGCGGTATTTCTCTTTTCGGCGGCCGCGGCTCGATCCTCGGCACGCTGTTCGGCGCGATGATCGTCGGTGTCGTCTCCATGGGCCTCAACATGCTGGGCGCCGATCCGCAATGGAAGGTGCTGCTCACCGGCGTGCTGATCATCGGCGCCGTGGCGGTCGATCAATGGATCAGAAAGGTTTCGGCATGACCCAGGACCCTATCCTCACCGCTCGCGGACTGGTCAAGCGCTACGGCCGCGTCACCGCCTTGGACAATGCCGATTTCGACCTCTACCCCGGCGAAATCCTCGCTGTTATCGGCGACAACGGCGCCGGCAAGTCGTCGCTCATCAAGGCGATTTCAGGCGCTGTGGTGCCCGATGAAGGCGAAATCCGGCTTGAGGGCAAACCGGTCGCCTTCAAGTCGCCCATGGAGGCCCGCGAAGCCGGCATCGAAACCGTCTACCAGAACCTGGCGCTGTCGCCGGCGCTGTCGATCGCCGATAACATGTTTCTCGGCCGCGAGATACGCAAGCCCGGCTTTGTCGGCCAATGGCTTCGCATGCTCGACCGTCCGGCGATGGAAAAGCGCGCCCGCGACAAGCTGACTGAACTCGGCTTGATGACCATCCAGAACATCAGCCAGGCGGTGGAGACGCTGTCCGGCGGCCAGCGCCAGGGCGTGGCAGTGGCGCGCGCCGCCGCTTTCGGCTCCAAGATGGTTATCATGGACGAGCCGACGGCAGCACTTGGCGTCAAGGAAAGCCGCCGCGTGCTGGAACTCATCCTCGACGTGAAGAAGCGGGGCCTGCCGATCGTGCTGATCTCGCACAACATGCCGCATGTCTTCGAAGTGGCAGACCGCATCCACATCCATCGGCTGGGTCGTCGGCTGTGCGTCATCGATCCCAAACAACATACAATGTCCGATGCCGTCGCATTCATGACCGGGGCAAAGACGCCGCCGGAGGCGGCGCTGGCGGCCTGAACTGCCAAATTGCCGCTGGGTAAGTCGCCTCCGGCTTACTTAAATCGATTGAACGTTTGCTGCAATGCGGTAGCATGGGCTGGGATGAATGATGAAAGCCGGTATGATCGTGGCAAACGCACGAGAGGCAGCATGACGCGCACGATGACATCCGACCCCCTCCCGCCACTGCTTGAAAATCCCGACCCCAAGACGCTCGCAAGGGAAGTCTTGATGGCCCTCAAATACAGGGTCGGCAAGGACACCACCGTCGCCACCCAGTACGATTGGCTGACCGCCTCGATCAAGGTCGTGCGCGACCGCATCGTCGATCGCTGGATGCAGGCGACGAAAGAGGCCTACGCCCAGCAGGAAAAGCGCGTCTATTACCTCTCGCTGGAGTTCCTCATCGGCCGCCTGATGCGTGACGCCTTCTCCAATCTCGGCCTGATGGAGAACATGCGCGAGGCGTTGTCGTCGCTGGGTGTGGAACTCGACCTCATCGCCACGCTCGAGCCGGATGCAGCACTTGGCAATGGCGGCCTCGGCCGGCTCGCCGCCTGCTTCATGGAAAGCATGGCCACCGTCGATATTCCCGCGCATGGCTACGGTATCCGCTACGCCAACGGCATGTTCCGCCAGGAGATACATGACGGTTGGCAGGTAGAATTGCCCGAGACTTGGCTCGATCACGGTAACCCCTGGGAGTTCGAACGCCGCGAACGGTCGTTCGAGGTCGGGTTCGGCGGCTCGGTGGAATCGGTCACCACCAGGGATGGCCGGCTGGAACGCCATGTCTGGAAGCCGACCGAGCATGTGCTGGCCGTCGCCTACGACACACCCGTCGTGGGCTGGCGGGGGAACCGCGTCAACACCTTGCGGCTTTGGTCGGGCATGCCGGTCGATCCGATTCTGCTCGACAAGTTCAATGCTGGCGACCACATCGGCGCACTCGCCGAAAGCAACAAGGCCGACGCGCTGTCGCGCGTACTCTATCCCGCCGATTCCCACATGGCAGGGCAGGAACTCAGGCTGCGGCAGGAATATTTTTTCTCCACCGCCTCTTTGCAGGACATCGTGCAGCGGCATCTCAGCCAATATGGCGACCTGAAGTCGCTGCCCGACAAGGCGGCAATCCACCTCAACGACACCCATCCGGCGATCGCCGTGCCGGAGCTGATGCGCCTCCTGATGGACGTCCACGGCATGGATTTCGACCGGGCCTGGGACACCACCAAACGCACCTTCGGCTATACCAACCACACGCTGCTGCCGGAGGCGCTGGAAAGCTGGCCGGTGCCGCTGTTCGAGCGGCTTTTGCCGCGCCATATGCAGATCGTCTACGCCATCAACGCGCAGGTGCTGCTCGAGGCGCGCGCCACCAATCAGTTCTCCGGCGAGCAGATCAGCCGCATCTCGCTGATCCAGGAGAATGGCGACCGCCGCGTGCGCATGGGCAATCTCGCCTTCGTCGGTTCGCATTCGATCAACGGCGTCTCGGCGCTGCATACCGAGCTGATGAAGGAAACGGTATTCGCCGACCTGCACACGCTCTACCCCGACCGCATCAACAACAAGACCAACGGCATCACGCCGCGGCGCTGGCTGATCCAGTGCAACCCAGGTCTGACCGCACTCGCCCGCGAGGCGATCGGCGACCGCTTCCTGGATGACATCGAGGCCATCAAGGGGCTCGATGCCTTTGCCGACGATACCGCTTTCCGCGAAAAATTCGCCGGCGTGAAGCGGCAGAACAAGGTGAAGTTGGCCAATCTCGTCGCCGACCGGCTCGGTATCAGGCTTGATCCCTCGGCGCTGTTCGACATCCAGGTCAAGCGCATCCACGAATACAAGCGCCAACTCCTGAACATCCTCGAGGCGGTCGCGCTCTACGACCAGATCCGCTCGCACCCGGAGCGCGACTGGATGCCGCGCGTGAAATTCTTCGGCGGCAAGGCGGCGCCCAGCTACCACAATGCCAAGCTGATCATCAAACTGGCCAACGACGTTGCCAGGGTCATCAACCGCGATCCGGCCGTTCGCGGCTTGCTCAAGGTGGTGTTCGTGCCGAACTACAATGTCAGCCTCGCCGAGATCATGATGCCGGCCGCCGACCTCTCCGAGCAGATATCGACCGCCGGCATGGAGGCTTCGGGCACCGGCAACATGAAGTTCGCGCTGAACGGCGCGCTGACCATTGGCACGCTCGACGGCGCCAATGTCGAAATCAAGGAGTGCGTCGGCGACGACAACATCTTCATCTTCGGCCTGACCACGGCGGAGGTCGCCGAGCGCCGCAACAATGGCTACGATCCACGTGGCGTCATCAAGGCATCGCCCGAACTGTCGCAGGCGCTCGCGGCCGTTTCATCGGGCGTCTTTTCGCCCGATGATCCCAACCGCTACCGCGATCTCATCAATGGTCTCTACGACAGCGACTGGTTCATGGTCGCGGCGGATTTCGACGCCTATGCCACTTGCCAGCGAGACGTCGACGCCGTCTGGCGCAACAGTCCGGACTGGTACGCCAGGGCAATCCGCAACGTCGCGCGCGTCGGCTGGTTCTCTTCCGATCGCACGATCCGCCAATACGCGAAAGACATCTGGAACGTACCTGCCTGATGTGATTGCATGAGGCCACGAACGATGTAGTCCGGGGTGTGAGTTCAAACGCCGAATTTATACCTTAAAACAAACATTTGGTGCCCGGGGAGGGACACTGCCCGATGAGGAAACCGCGCGCGACCGCTGCGACAAGCGGGCCGGACGGATCGGCCCCGGCCAGCGATGTCGCGGCGATTGTCGCCGGCACGCACGGCAATCCGTTTGCGGTCCTCGGCGTCCATGAGGTGGGCAAGAACCTGTTTGCCCGCTGTTTCGTTCCGCATGCGGAGTTCGTCACCGCCTATACGCTGACCGGCATGATTGCTGGTGAACTGTCCAGGCGTGACGATGGCGGCTTTTTCGAAGGCAAGCTGTCGATCAAGAAGCGCCAGCCATTGCGCTATCACGCCAGGAATGCCGGGGGCGACTGGTGGTTGACCGATCCCTATTCTTTCGGCCCGGTGCTCGGTCCGATGGACGATTACTACATTGCCGAGGGCTCGCATCTGAGGCTGTTCGACAAGCTCGGCGCGCATGTCATCGAGCACGAAGGCGCCACCGGCGTGCATTTCGCCGTCTGGGCCCCCAATGCAAGGCGCGTCTCGGTGGTCGGCGATTTCAACGACTGGGACGGCCGCCGCCATTCGATGCGCGACCGCCGCGACACCGGCATCTGGGAGGTATTCATCCCCGATATCGGCGCCGGCAGGCCCTACAAGTACGAGATCATCGGCCCCGATGGCGTGAGATTGCCGCTGAAGGCCGATCCGTTTGCCTTCAAGTCCGAACTGCGCCCGGCGACCGCGTCGGTGACCGCTGCGTCGCCCGCCCATCAATGGGGCGACGAGGCGCATCGCAGTTTCTGGCGCAATGCCGATCCCCGGCGCGAGGCCATCTCCATCTACGAGGTCCATGCCGGCTCCTGGCAGCTTCGCGACGATGGAACGTTTCTGTCATGGGATGAACTGGCCGACCGGCTGATCCCCTATGTCGTCGAGACGGGCTTCACCCACATTGAGTTCATGCCGATCTCCGAACATCCCTATGATCCCTCCTGGGGCTACCAGACGACAGGCCTCTATGCGCCATCGGCGCGCTTTGGCGACCCGGCCGGCTTTGCCCGCTTTGTCGACGGCGCCCACCGTGCCGGCGTCGGCGTCATCCTCGACTGGGTGCCGGCGCATTTTCCGGTCGACGAGCACGGCCTTGTCCATTTCGACGGCACTGCGCTCTACGAGCATGCCGATCCGCGCCAGGGCTTTCATCCCGACTGGAACACCGCGATCTACAATTTCGGCCGCCGCGAGGTGGTGTCGTTCCTGGTCAACAACGCGTTGTTCTGGGCCGAAAAATATCATGTCGACGGCCTGCGCGTCGACGCGGTCGCCTCGATGCTCTACCTCGATTATTCGCGCAAGGCAGGCGAATGGATTCCTAACGAGAAGGGCGGCCGCGAGAACCTCGAGGCGGTCAGCTTCCTGCAGAAGATGAACAAGGAGCTCTACGGCCACCATCCGGGCGTCATGACCATCGCCGAGGAATCGACCTCGTGGCCGAAGGTCTCGGCTCCGGTCCATGAAGGCGGGCTGGGCTTCGGCTTCAAGTGGAACATGGGCTTCATGCACGACACGCTGGAGTATTTCTCCAAGGAGCCGATCTTCCGCAAACACCACCACAACGACCTCACCTTCGGCCTGGTCTACGCTTTCTCGGAAAACTTCGTGCTGCCGCTCTCGCATGACGAGGTCGTGCACGGCAAAGGCACGCTGCTTGGCAAGATGGCCGGCGACGACTGGCAGAAATTCGCGACCTTGCGCGCCTACTACGCTTTCATGTGGGGCTACCCCGGCAAGAAGCTGCTGTTCATGGGCCAGGAGTTCGCGCAGCGCCGCGAATGGAGCGAGGCGCGCGCGCTCGACTGGAATCTTCTCGATTTCCGCTCGCATCGCGGTGTCTGGCAGGTGGTGCGCGACCTCAACTATCTCTACCGCTCGCGACCGGCCCTGCACGGCCGCGACTGCGAGCCGGAAGGCTTTTCCTGGCTGATCGTCGACGACAGCCAGAATTCCGTCTTCGCCTGGCTGCGCAGCGCGCCGGGAGGCAATCCGGTCGCGATCATCTCCAATTTCACGCCGGTGCCGCGCGACAACTACCGCGTGCCGCTGCCGAAAGCCGGCACATGGCGCGAGATCATCAACACGGACGCTTCCGAATATGGCGGATCCGGCAAGGGCAATGGCGGCGCCGTCGAAGCGCGGGCGGAGGAAGGGGGCATCTCCGCAACGATGCTCTTGCCGCCGCTGTCGACGATCATGCTTGAACTGGTCGCGGAACAAGCCATGTCGAGACCGGGTAACTTGGGAGGGTAGAAAATGGCAAACTCGAAACGAACCCAGCCGCTGGCCCGCGACGCCATGGCCTATGTGCTGGCCGGCGGGCGCGGCAGCCGCCTCAAGGAACTGACCGACCGGCGCGCCAAGCCGGCGGTCTATTTCGGCGGCAAGACGCGCATCATCGATTTCGCGCTCTCCAACGCCCTCAACTCCGGCATCCGCCGCCTTGGGGTTGCAACCCAATACAAGGCGCATTCGCTGATCCGCCATTTGCAGCGCGGCTGGAACTTCCTGCGGCCCGAACGAAACGAAAGCTTCGATATCCTGCCGGCCAGCCAGCGCGTGTCGGAAACCCAGTGGTATGAAGGCACGGCCGACGCGGTCTACCAGAACATCGACATCATCGAGGCCTATGGCCCCGAATACATGGTCATCCTCGCCGGCGATCACATCTACAAGATGGACTACGAGCTGATGCTGCGCCAGCATGTCGACGCCGGCGCCGATGTCACCGTCGGCTGCCTCGAAGTGCCGCGCATGGAGGCCACGGGCTTCGGCGTCATGCATGTCGATGCCAAGGACAACATCATCGCCTTCGTCGAAAAGCCGGCCGACCCTCCCGGCATTCCAGACAAACCGGAGTTTGCCCTGGCCTCGATGGGCATCTACGTGTTCAAGACCAAGTTCCTGATGGAGCAGCTGCGCCGCGATGCGGCCGAGCCCGGTTCAAGCCGCGACTTCGGCAAGGACATCATCCCCTATATCGTCGAGCACGGTAAGGCGATCGCCCACCGCTTCGCCAAGTCCTGCGTGCGCTCGACCGCGGAAAATGAGGCCTACTGGCGCGATGTCGGCACCGTCGATGCCTATTGGGAAGCCAATATCGACCTGACCGACGTGACGCCCGAACTCGACCTCTACGATCGCGACTGGCCGATCTGGACCTATGCCGAGTTGAAGCCGCCGGCGAAGTTCGTGCATGACGAGGATGGACGGCGCGGTTCGGCCGTGTCCTCGCTTGTGTCGGGCGACTGCATCGTCTCGGGCGCGACGCTCAGGAAAAGCCTGATCTTCACCGGCGCGCGCATCAATTCCTACTCGACGCTGGAAGAGGTCGTCATGCTGCCCGACGTTCATGTCGGCCGGAACGCAACGTTGAAGCGCGTCGTCATCGACCACGGTGTAAGGATACCGGAAGGGCTGGTGGTCGGTGAGGATCCCGTGCTCGACGCCAAGCGCTTCCGCGTTTCGGAAAAGGGCATCTGCCTGATCACGCAGGACATGATCAACAAGTTGTCAACCTGATCAGTTTGATCAACAAGTTGTCAATCCGATCGGGTTGATCAACAAGCTGTCACTTTAGGGTGGTTTGTGCATGTCCTTGCCCCAGAACCGCTGCACGGTTTGGGCTACATGCACCAGGAGCGGTTCGGTAAGCGCATGCAGGTTCTGTCGGTCACGCCCGAGATCTTTCCGCTGATCAAGACCGGCGGGCTTGCCGATGTGACCGGCGCGCTGCCCGTCGCGCTGGCCGCCAAAGGCGTGACCATGCGCACGCTTATTCCCGGTTTTCCCATGGTGATGGACGCCTTCAAGAAAAAAAAGTCTGTCTACAAGTATCCGCTGCTGCAGGGCGGCAAGGCTTCGGTCCATTCTGTCCAGCTTGCCGGGCTCGATCTTTTCGTGCTCGATGCGCCGCATCTGTTCGATCGTCCCGGCGGTCCTTATGGCAATGCCGCGGGTGCCGATTGGCCGGACAATTGGCGCCGTTTCGCAGCGCTCAGCCAGGCCGGCGCCGACATCGCCGGCGGTGCCATCTCCGGTTACATGCCCGATATCGTGCATGCCCATGACTGGCAGTCGGCGATGACGCTGGCCTATATGCGCTATGGCAAAGCGGTCGGCACGCCGTCGATGATGACTGTCCACAACCTCGCCTTCCAGGGGCAGTTCGGCGCCGGCATCTTCGGCGAACTCGGACTGCCGACGGCGGCGATGGCGCTTGACGGCGTGGAATATTATGGCGGCGTCGGCTTCCTCAAGGCCGGCCTGCAGGCTGCCTGGGCAATCACCACCGTCAGCCCGACCTATGCGCAAGAAATCCGCTCGCCGGAATTCGGCATGGGTCTCGACGGCCTGATCAACATGCGCTCCAGCGATCTCTATGGCATCGTCAACGGCATCGACACCGCCATCTGGAACCCGGAGACCGACAAGCATCTGGTGTCGAACTATACAGCCGCCTCGCTCAAGGCGCGCGCGCCCAACAGGGCCGCTGTCGAGGGCCGTTTCGGCCTCGATCGCGACGGTAGCCCGATCGTCTGCGTCGTCAGCCGCCTGACCTGGCAGAAGGGCATGGACATACTGGCGACGGCGGTCGACGGCATCGTTGCGACGGGCGCGCGGTTGGCTATTCTGGGTTCGGGCGATGCCGGCCTCGAAGGCGCGCTGCTCGCCGCCGCCGCACGCCACCGCGGCCGTATAGGCGTCGTCGTGGGGTATGACGAAGGCCTGTCTCACGTCATGCAGGGCGGCTGCGACGCCATCGTTATCCCGTCGCGCTTCGAGCCTTGTGGACTGACGCAGCTTTATGGCCTGCGCTATGGCTGCGTGCCGGTGGTCGCCCGCACCGGGGGGCTCGCCGACACCATCATCGACGCCAACGAGGCGGCGATTGCCGCCGGCGTGGCGACCGGGTTCCAGTTCGCGCCCAGCGACGGCGGCGCGCTGCTTCATGCCATCCGCCGCCTGGCCGAGGCCCATGCCAGCCCCGCGATCTTCGAGGCCATCCAGCGCCAGGGCATGAAGACCGACCTGTCCTGGGACCGAAGCGCTGACAAATACGTTGAACTCTATCGCCTGCTGCTTTCGAAAAGGGTTGCTTGAAGCATGATACGCACCGTTCCCACCAAACCCTATTCCGACCAGAAGCCCGGCACTTCGGGGCTGCGCAAGAAGGTGCCTGTGTTCCAGCAGGAGCACTATGCCGAGAACTTCATCCAGTCGATCTTCGACGCGCTGGACGGGTTCAAGGGCAAGACTCTGGTGATCGGCGGCGACGGCCGCTTCTACAATCGCGAGGTCATCCAGAAGGCCATCGCCATGGCCGCCGCCAACGGATTCGGCAAGGTGATGGTCGGGCAGGGCGGCATCTTGTCGACGCCGGCCGCTTCGCATGTCATCCGCAAGTACAAGACGTTCGGCGGCATCATCCTGTCGGCCAGCCACAATCCGGGCGGCCCGCACGAGGATTTCGGCATCAAGTACAATGCCGGCAATGGCGGCCCGGCGCCGGAAAAGCTGACCGATGCGATCTTCGCCAGGACCAAGGCGATCTCCAGCTTCAAGACCGTCGACATCGATCCGATCGACATCGACGCGATCGGCACGGTCAAGGCCGCCGGCATGACGGTCGAGATCATCGATCCGGTCGTCGACTATGCCGAGCTGATGGAAAGCCTGTTCGATTTCGACGCGCTGCGCAAACTGTTCAAGTCGGGCTTTCGCATGCGCTTCGACGCCATGCACGCGGTGACCGGCCCCTACGCCAAGGAGATCCTCGAACACCGGCTTGGCGCGCCCGACGGCACCTGCCGCAACTTCAAGCCGCTGCCGGATTTCGGCGGCCACCATCCGGATCCGAACCTGGTCCATGCCAAACATCTCTATGACGAGATGATGGGACCGGACGCCCCGGATTTCGGTGCCGCTTCCGACGGTGACGGCGACCGCAATTTGATCATCGGCAAGGGCATTTTCGTCACCCCGTCGGATTCTGTCGCCATGCTCGCCGCCAACGCCCGCCTGGCGCCGGGCTACAAGGAAGGCCTGAAGGGCATTGCGCGCTCGATGCCGACCAGTGGGGCCGCCGACCGCGTCGCCGAAAAACTCGGCATTGGCATGTATGAGACGCCGACCGGCTGGAAATTCTTCGGCAATTTGCTCGACGCCGGCATGGCGACGATCTGCGGCGAGGAAAGTGCGGGCACCGGCTCCAACCATGTGCGCGAGAAGGACGGCCTGTGGGCCGTGCTTTTGTGGCTCAACATCCTCGCCGCGCGCGGCGAGAGCTGTAAGCAGATCGTCACCGAGCACTGGGCGACCTACGGCCGAAACTATTATTCGCGCCATGATTACGAGGAAGTCGAGAGCGGGCGCGCCAATGCGCTGGTCGATGAACTGCGCGCAAAGCTTGGCTCGCTGCCGGGCACCAGCGTGCGCGGCCTGAAGATCGCCAATGCCGACGACTTCACCTATCACGATCCGGTCGACGGTTCGGTGAGCGAGCATCAAGGCATCAGGGTGCTGTTCGAAGGCGGCTCGCGCGTCGTCTTCCGGCTTTCCGGCACGGGCACCTCGGGCGCCACCTTGCGCGTCTACATCGAGCGCTACGAGCCGGACAAGGCCAGGCACGATCTCGATACGCAGAAGGCGCTCGCCGATCTGATCGCAGCAGCGGATGACATCGCGGGAATCAGGAGCCATACCGGCCGTGACAAGCCGAGCGTGATTACTTGAGCGTGGCGGTGGCTTCACCCTCCCACTTGTGGGGAGGGTCGATCCGCGTAGCGGGTCGGGGTGGGGGTGCTCGTAGAGGGCTTTGCCGGCGTCACCCCCCACCCCGCTCACTTCGTTCGCGACCCTTCCCACAAGGGGGAGGGTGGAGGACGCGCCGATGACCTCACTAGGCGCCACCATCACCCAGGACGGCATCCGCTTTGCCGCCTGGTCGTCGTCGGCCCGTCGCCTTTGGGTCTCGATCTTCGACGAACAGGGAAACCGCGAACTCGACCGGCTGGAGCTGAAACCGGAAGGAGAGGGGGTGCATGCACTCTTCGTCTCCGGCCTTGCCGAGGGCACCCGCTACGGTTTCCGCGCCGATGGCGACTACGCGCCCGAACGCGGATTTTGGTTCGATCCGGACAAGCTGCTGACCGATCCCTACGCCGCCGAAATCGACCGGCCCTATGCCTGTCACTGGCGCCTCGCCGCGCGCCGCAACGAGGGTTCCGATACCGCGCCGCTGATGCCGAAGGCCGTGGTGAAAGCCTTGTCCACGGCTGTGCCTGTGCTGCCGCCGCTGTTCCGTCCCGGCGGCCTGATCTACGAAGTGCCGGTGCGCGCCTTCACCAAGCTGCATCCGGATGTGCCGGAAAAACAGCGCGGCACGACCGCCGCGCTTGCTCATCCGGCTATCGTCGAGCACCTGCAAAGGCTCGGCGTCTCCGCCGTCGAACTGATGCCGGTGACCGCATCGATCGACGAGCGGCATCTGCCGCCGCTCGGGTTGAGCAACGCCTGGGGTTATAACCCTGTCACCTTCATGGCACTAGACCCGCGCCTGGCCCCTGGCGGCCTGGCCGAATTGCGCGTTACCGTTGCCGCGCTGCGTGCGGCCGGCATCGGCACCATTCTCGACCTCGTCTTCAACCACACGGGCGAAAGTGACAGGCTCGGTCCGACATTGTCGCTGCGCGGCCTAGACAATCAGGCTTATTACCGGCATCAGCCGGATGGCAGGCTGGTCAATGACACCGGTACCGGCAACACGATTGCCTGCGATCACCCGGCGGTGCGGGAAATGGTGCTCGACACGCTTCGCCATTTTGTCCGCCATGCCGGCGTCGACGGTTTTCGTTTCGACCTGGCACCGGTGCTGGGGCGCGTCAACGGCACATTCGAAGCGCAAGCGCCGTTGCTGGAGGCGATGCGCGAGGATGCGCTGTTGGCCGGCCGTGTGTTGATCGCCGAGCCCTGGGACATCGGTCTCGATGGCTATCAGCTCGGCAACTTCCCCTCCCGCTTCCTGGAATGGAACGATCGTTATCGCGACGATGCCAAGCGCTTCTGGCGCGGCGATGCCGGCATGGTTGGTACGCTGGCGACACGACTTGCCGGTTCGTCCGATATTTTCGCCAAGGGCGGCCAGCCCGCCAGCCGCACGGTGAATTTCATCGCGGCCCATGACGGCATGACGCTGGCCGACATCGTTGCTTATGAGGAGAAGCATAACGAGGCCAATGGTGAGCAAAATCGCGATGGCCACAACGAGAACCTGTCCTGGAACAACGGCGTCGAGGGCGCGACGGACGACGCGGCAATCGCGAAGGCGCGCTTCAGCGACCAGTGTGCGCTGCTCGCCACGCTGTTCGCCTCGCGCGGCACGATCATGCTGACGGCCGGCGACGAATTCAGCCGCAGCCAGCAAGGCAATAACAACGCTTATGCACAGGACAACAACATCACCTGGCTCGACTGGAAGGGGCGTGACCAGGCGCTGGAAGGCTACGCGCGTGCACTGGCCGCCTTGCGCCGCGCGGTGCCGGCGCTCTCTAATACAGATTTCCTCACCGGCCAGCCGCTGGCCGGGTCGGACACTGCCGACGTCGCCTGGCTCACCGAGACGGGGGCGCTGCTCGGCGAGGCGGAGTGGAACGATCCCGCCCGGCATCGCCTCGTCATGCTGCTCGGCGGCGTGGATGGCCGGCTTGCCGTCATGGTCAATGGCGATCGCCGCCAATGCATCTTCACATTGCCCGCGCGAGACGGATTCCGATGGCATCCCGCCATCGAAGCGCAAGCAGTTGATCTTTCTCGCGCGCTGCCGGGCCGCAGCGTGAATTTCATGATCGAGCGCAGGACGGAAGGGCCCAGACAGGGAAAGGGTCGTGATGACTGACGACAATGCCGAGCGAGCGGCCGACTGGTGGCGCGGTTGCGTCATTTACCAGGTCTACCCGCGTTCCTTCCAGGACACGACCGGCGACGGCAGCGGCGATCTCGCCGGCATCACATCAAGGCTCGCCCACATTGCCTCGCTCGGCGCCGATGCCGTCTGGCTGTCGCCTTTCTTCAAGTCGCCGATGGCCGATATGGGCTACGACGTGTCGGATTATTGCGACGTCGATCCGATGTTCGGCACGTTGGAGGATTTCGATACACTGGTTGCCGAAGCGCACCGGCTTGGCCTGAAAATCATCATCGACCAGGTGCTGTCGCACTCCTCCGACAGGCACGAATGGTTCGTCGAAAGCCGCGCCAGCCGCGACAATCCAAAGGCCGATTGGTACGTGTGGGCCGACGCCAGACCGGATGGTGGTGTGCCCAACAACTGGCTGTCGGTCTTCGGCGGCCCCTCGTGGGAATGGGATGCGACCCGCCGGCAGTACTATCTGCACAATTTCCTCGCTTCGCAGCCGGATCTCAACTTTCACAACCCGGAGGTCCAGGACGCGCTTCTGGATACAGTGCGGTTCTGGTTGGAGCGCGGCGTCGACGGCTTCCGGCTGGACACCGTCAACTACTACGTCCACGACCGCTGGCTGCGCAGCAACCCGCCCTTGGCGTCGAGCGTTGCAGGCACCAACACCGAGACCAACACCTACCTCTACCAGGAGCACCTATTCGACAAGACGCAGCCGGAAAATCTAGCGTTCCTGCGGCGCTTTCGGGCGCTGCTCGACGAGTACGGGGATCGCGCCGCCGTCGGCGAAATCGGTGATGAGGGGCGCTCCCTACAGACGCTGGCCGCCTACACCTCCGGCGGCGACAAGCTGCAGATGTGCTACACCTTCGATCTGCTTGGCCCGCAATTTTCGGCGGCGCATGTGCGCGGCTGTGTCGAGGCTTTCGAAAACGCTGTCGTAGATGGCTGGGTCTGCTGGGCGTTTTCCAACCATGACGTCATGCGTCATGTCAGCCGCTGGACGCGGCCGGGCGGCGATCCTGACGTGGTGGCCAAATTCTCGATCATGCTGCTCTCTTGCCTGCGTGGCTCGATCTGCCTCTACCAGGGCGAGGAACTCGGTTTGCCGGAGGCGGAACTTGCCTATGAGGACCTGCGCGATCCGGTAGGCATCCGCTTCTGGCCCGGTGTGAAGGGAAGGGATGGCTGCCGCACGCCCATGGTCTGGGAGTCCGGCGCCGATAATGCGGGCTTCTCCACCGGTAAACCCTGGCTGCCGGTGCCGGAAAGCCATCGCGCTCGCGCGGTCGATGTACAGAGCGGCGATGAGCAATCGGTACTTTCCGCCTACCGTTCGGCACTCGCTTTGCGCAAGCGGCATCCGGCGCTGGTCGGCGGTTCGATCCGCTTTCTCGACGCCGAAGGCGACGTGCTGGCCTTTGTCCGCGAGCATGGCGATGAGAGGCTGCTTTGTGCCTTCAATTTCGCCGGGGAACCGGCCAATTGGCCGCTGCCGCAAGACTTAGGAGCGGTTGCGAAACTTGGCGGCGATGCCTCGCTCGCCGGAGAAGCCGTGCTTTTGCTGCCGACACTCGGATGCTTTCTTGGACACCTTGCCTAGATCAGCGCGTGCCGGCCATCTTACTGGACAAGCACGGCACGTCCGCACGTTGCGCCGGTGACCCGGACGTCGGCTTCACCGAGACGCACGCCAAGAGCTCCGAGCAGATTGGTAAGCAACGTGTCGACCGGAGCTGTTACGCTGTTCAGAAGTGCCACCACTGGCGGGCTTACGGTTGCGATCAGCGTGTTCAGATTCAGCAGCGGCAGACCGAGTAAATTCGCCGTCAGCGACAAATCGCTGACCAGCGACGTAGTCAACGACTGGGTAAAATTTTGGGTGTAAGCGGTCCTTATCGTCTTGGCATCGATATCGGCCTTGTTGAAAGTCAACGTCGTTGGCGTGTTGTTGGCCATGTCGAACGCCGCTGAGCCCACCACCGACAGCACCGGGATGATCAGAAGTTTCACGCTCGCGATTTCCGTGTTGGAAAACGTCTCCTTGTTGGTGAAATCGGCAAAGCCGGCGCTGCTGCTGTCGCCAAGATGCCCTTCGACGATACCGGGACGGGTGGCGATGGTCACCTTGATGCTGCTGGGGCCTGTCGGACAACTTATGTCGGTGAGCTTGGCCTCGGCATAGGCGACTTCGACATGCAGAGGCAGACTGAACGACACCAGGGTGATACCGCCTCCGACATTGCTGTTGCCGGCTCCGATCTTCACCACCAGCTTGATACGGGTCTGGGCCGTCCGCACAATGGTGCCGACTTCGCCAACCTTCAGCCATGGCGAGGATTGCGGCGGTTCGCCGACGGCGATGGCGAGCGTGCTCGACAGCACCCCCGGTATGCCGGTGCTGAGACCGAGGTCGATCTGCTTCGAACCGTTTGCCAGTTCGGCGGCGGCCATCAGCATTCCCATCGCGCTGGCGTCAACGCCAAGGCCGGCTGGCCTCTGCCCGAGGCCAAGTCTGCCGAGGGGGCCGAGGTCAATGAGATGGCTGAGCGGAATCTTGACCGTGTTAGTCGATTTGCTTGCCATGGTTTGCAAGGCGACCTTGGCCGTGTTGCCGAGCCCGGGAACATTGGCCATGGCGGTGGCGATCTGGCCGACTGTAGCCTTTGAGGCCAGAACGTCCGAATAGGTCACGCCCGTCAGGTTCAATTGCACCGCCAGGGCATCGACGAAGGAAAGCACGCTGACATCGGCGGAGATCAATCCGTTGTAGTCCATGACGCTGAGCGAGATGTTGCCGCCTAGGAGGCCGCCGAGAAGCGCGTTGAGGATGGGGCTGTTGCTGGTATTGACGCTGAGCAACCTCGATCCGACCGAGAAAGTGGCCTGTGGCGTCATGCTGGCGGTGGCTTCTGTGCCAATGATGGGCGTTGGGATCAGCGAGCTTGCGAAATAGCGGTTGGGGATCTTGCGTAGGGTCACATGAACCGCGTTGTAAGGGGTTACGCCTGCTTGGAAGCGTTGATCCACATTGACCGAGGATGCCCCTGCATATCGGCCCCGCGTGACCGTCACGACGGTTTTGCCCACCGCCGCGGGAATGGTTTGACCCGAGCCCTGAACGACGACACCTGGCATCCCGTTGTCGGTGAGCGTGGTCAAGACCGCGGTCTGGACGTTGTTGATGTTCGAAGCCGCGGTGATCGCTGCCAGGTCGACCATCGCCTGTGCTTCTCGGCGCTCGGTGTAAATGGAGGCCTCGTCGATCGCCACCGCTGCCAGCGCCAGCGCGACCGGCGCGCTCAACGCCGTCATCACCGTGAAATTCGCTCGCCGGTCACCAAGCATCAGGCGTGCAAGCCTGCCGACCTTCAAGTGCGCGCAGAGCAGCATTCAGATGCCCCCGACCCTGATCGTTGATTGGCGTTTGATCGTTGTACCCGGCATGGCTATGCCCGGAAAGAGATTCCAGATCGGCAGGTTTCGGGCATCGTACTGGATCGACACCACGAACTGATTGCCGTCCGCCGTGCTGTCATTGGCCTGATAAGTCAGCTTGCTGGCGTCGACGAAGGGATATCCACCGGCATTATTGGCGAGGAACGAGGCCACGAGCGTCTGCCGCTCGGTCTGGTTCAGCCCCGAGATGGCCGTCCGGGCGGCGTCCGCCGCGATCTGCTGTATTGAATTGGCCGCGCCGAAATAGACACCGTATGCAACCATTCCGAGCAGGAGAAGGATGAATATCGGTGAAAGCAGAGCGAACTCAACCGCCGAAGTTGCCGAAGTGTCTGTCTGGAATCGGCGCCCCTGGACCCGGCGAATGACGTTCTGAACCATGCCGCCGAGCATGCCAAAGTTCGCATGCAAAAAGCGAAAACTCTAGGCGCAACCTGGAAGTGTGTATGATTGAAAAGCTACGCTAATTTAGCCGCGGCTTCTTTGATTCCTGGCTATTGACTTAGGGTCAATCAGTACTCGGTTGAAAAGAGCTTGCCGCCTGTCTAGTCTCCTGCCACCAGCCGACGGAGGGAACCGGCGGCGCGCTCAAAGGGGCCAGACATCGGTCCCGGGGCGTCAACACGCAAAGGCGCGCCGTTGGCAGCGCCGACAGGGAGAAACTTCATGCTGAAAAACATGCTGAAGGCGACGGCATTCGCCACAACCATGGCGCTGGCCGCCGGAACATTCTACACGCCGGCCTTTGCCGAGGTCGTCTACAACAGAGGCACTGCTGCCGAATCCGAGTCGGTTGATCCGCATAAGACCTCGACGGTTTATGAAGCCAACGTCTTGCGCGACCTGTTCCAAGGTCTGGTGATGCAGGACGAGAAGGCCAACGTCATCCCCGGCGCCGCCGAGAGCTGGACGGTGTCGGATGACGGCACCGTTTACACCTTCAAGCTCAGGAAGGACGGCCAGTGGTCCGACGGCAGCCCGGTGACGGCCGAAGACTTCGTCTTCGCTTTCCGCCGCCTCGAAGACCCGGCGACGGCCGCCGAATATGCCTCGATGCTCTATCCCGTCAAGAACGCCGAGGAAGTCAACACCAAGAAGGGCAAGCCCGAGAACATGGGCGTCAAGGCGATCGACGCGACCACCCTTGAAGTGACGCTGAAGGCGCCGACGCCTTATTTCCTCGAAATGCTGACCCACCAGGCGACCTATCCGGTCAACAAGGCGTCCATGGACAAGCTCGGCGCCGACTGGATCAAGCCGGGCAATCTCGTTTCCAACGGCGCCTATACGCTGGCCGAGTGGGTTCCCAACGATCATATGAAACTGGTCAAGAATCCGAAATTCTGGGATGCCGGAAGCGTCAAGATCGACGTCGTCAACTACATCCCGACAGAGGATCGCTCCTCGGCGATGAAGCGCTTCGAGGCCGGCGAACTCGACAGCTACGACGATCTACCGACCGAGCAGCTCGCCGACCTCAAGGCCAAGTTCGGTGATCAGATCAAGGTGGGGCCGTATCTCGGCACCTATTACTACGCGATCAAGACCGACAAGAAGCCCTGGGACAATGTCGAGCTGCGCAATGCCATCTCGATGGCCATCGACCGCGATTTCATTGCCGAAAAGGTCTGGCAGAATTCAATGCTGCCAGGCTATTCGATGGTCCCTCCGGGCATCGAGGGCTACACGCCGGCGATGGCCAAATATGCCGACATGTCGCAGATCGACCGCGAGGACGCAGCCAAGAAGATACTCGAGAAACTCGGTTACACGCCGGAGCATCCGCTGAAGATGGAGATCCGATACAACACCTCGGAGAACCACAAGAATACCGCGGTCGCCATCCAGGAACAGCTGAAGCCGCTCGGCGTCGACGTCACGCTGCTCAACACCGACACCAAGACCCACTACTCCTTCCTCGAGCAGAGGGGTGACTATGACGTTGCGCGCGCCGCCTGGATTGCCGACTACAAGGATCCCGAAACCTTCCTGGGCATCTCGCGCAAGGCCAGCGGCAACAACTATTCGGTCTATGACAGCCCGCAATATGAGGCGGCCATGGACAAGGCGGCCGCCGCCGGCGGCAAGCCGGAAGAGCGCATGAAGGAACTCGCCGCCGCCGAACGTGTCCTCGTCGACGACGTCGGCCAGATCCCGCTTCTGTACTATAGCTACCACGATATCGTTTCCCCGAAGCTGCACGGCTTCGTCGACAACGTCATGGACGTGCATCCGTCCCGCTTCATCTCCAAGGATTGAAAACCTTGATCGAACCGCCGCCCGTTCAGGACGGCGGTTCGATCTGTCGTCGCATGGGGCCCGAAAGTCGAAATCGATTTTCGCAGGCCATGGTGCGAAGATGAGAGGTGCCAGAGCGCTGCGGGCGTCCGGTTGGATGCCCGTCACCCTGGCCGAAGCAGGGCACCGCCGATGCTACGCTACATTTTCAGGCGGCTTCTGACCGCCATTCCAACGCTATTCGTCATCGTGACCTTGGCGTTCTTCCTGATGCGCGTCGCACCGGGCGGCCCGTTCAACCAGGAGCGGGGCCTGAGCCCCGAGATCAGGGCCAATCTTGAAGCCCAGTTCGGGCTCGCCGACCCGCTCTGGCTGCAATATGTCCACTATCTCGGCAATCTCCTGCGCGGCAATTTTGGCCCGAGCTACAATATGCCGGACTTTACCGTCACCGAGCTTTTCGCGAAGGGCTTGCCTATTTCCATTCAGCTCGGCGCCTCCGCGCTGATCTTGGCGCTGCTGCTCGGCAGCGTGCTCGGTACCATTGCGGCGCTCAACCAGAACAAACTTGGCGACTACACGGTGATTGCGCTGGCAACCGCGGGCAGCACCATCCCGACCTTCGTCATCGCGCCGATTATCCAGCTCGTGTTCGGATTGATCTGGAAGCTGTTGCCGATCGGCGGCTGGGGCGATGGCGCGCTTATCAACAAGATCGGTCCCGTGCTGACGCTTGCCCTGCCGCAGATCGCCATCGTCGCCCGCCTGATGCGCGGCTCGATGATCGAATCGCTGCGCTCGCATCACATCCGCACGGCGCGCGCGCTCGGCCTGTCCGACTGGTCGGTGGTGGTCAAGCACGCGCTGCGCGGCGCCGTCCTGCCGATCGTCTCCTTCACCGGTCCGGCTGCCGCCGCCCTGCTCACCGGCTCGATCATCGTCGAGACGATCTTCTCCATTCCCGGCGTCGGGCGCTACTTCGTCGATGCCGCGCTCAACCGCGACTACACGCTGGTGATGGGGACGGTGGTGGTCATCGCCATCTTCACCATCGTCTTCAACCTGATCGTCGACGTCATGTATGCCGTCGTCGATCCGAGGGTGCGCTATGACTGATATCGCGATCGCCGCACCGGTCGTCGGCCGTTCGCTGTGGGGCGATGCCTGGGCGCGCCTCAAGGCCAACCGCGCTGCCATGTTCAGCCTCTACTATCTGATCCTGATCGCCGTGATCAGCGTGTTCGGGCCCTGGTTCGTGCCGCACCAATACACCACCATCTATGGTGATTATGTGCGTACGCCGCCGAGCCTGTCGGCCTATCCGAAGGCGGACATGATCGAGACCGCGCTTAATGAGGCGATCAAGCGCATGCGTGTCGACATCAAGGACTGGCGCCAGGACGGCAATCGCGTCTTCGTCACCGTCACCTCCAGCAAGGCGATCGACGACCGCAACATCCGCTATCTCGACCGGTCCGACGCCTTCGACGACACCAGGATCGAAAGCAAGTCGCCTGACGGCCTCGAAGCGACGATGAGCGCCTCGGTCAAGCAGCAATATTTTCTTTTCGGCACCGACAACACCGGCCGCGATCTGTTGTCGCGGACGCTGATGGCCGGGCGCGTTTCGCTGGCCATCGGTCTGCTCGCCGGCGTCGTGGCCGTGGCCATCGGCGTGCTCTATGGCGCCACTGCCGGTTTTGCCGGAGGCAGGGTCGACGAGGTGATGATGCGCATCGTCGACGTGCTTTATTCGCTGCCCTTCATCTTCTTCGTCATCATGCTGGTGGTGTTCTTCGGCCGCAACTTCGTGCTGATGTTCCTGGCGGTCGGCGCCGTGCTGTGGCTCGACATGGCCCGCATCGTGCGCGGCCAGGCGCTGTCCATCCGCCGCCAGGAATATGTCCAGGCGGCCGAGGCCATGGGCGTCGGCCAGCGCGGCATCCTTTTGCGCCACGTCATTCCCAACCTGCTCGGGCCGGTGGTGATCTACATGACGCTGCTGGTGCCGCAGGTCATTATCCTGGAGAGCTTTCTGTCGTTCCTCGGGCTCGGCATCCAGGAGCCGATGACCAGCTGGGGCGTGCTGATCTCGGTCGGCGCCAAGAATATCGGCACTGCAAACTGGCTGCTTCTGTTCCCTGCCTTCTTCCTGGTCTCCACCTTGTTCGCCCTGAACTTCGTCGGCGACGGCCTGCGCGATGCGCTCGACCCCAAGGACCGCTAAGATGGACGCAGCAGAGACCATTCTCAGCGTAAAGGATCTTCGCGTGCGCTTCCGCACCCTCGACGGCGCGGTCGAGGCGGTGAAAGGCATCAACATCCACGTCAAGGCGGGCGAAACCGTCGCCGTGGTCGGCGAATCCGGCTCCGGCAAGAGCCAAACGATGATGGCGGCGATGAGCCTGCTGGCCTCCAATGGAGAAGCCACCGGCAGTGTCGATTATCGCGGCCGCAATCTTCTGACGCTAAGCAAATCCGAGTTGAACAAGGTCCGCGGCCGCAAGATCAGCATGATCTTCCAGGAGCCGATGACCTCGCTCGATCCGCTCTATTCGATCGGCAACCAGCTGATCGAACCGATTCGCCGGCATCGGGGCTTGAATGCGGCGCAAGCGCGCGAGGAGGCGCTCAACCTGCTCAGGCTGGTGCATATTCCCGATCCCGAACGGCGCATGAAATCCTATCCGCACGAAATGTCGGGTGGCCAGCGCCAGCGCGTCATGATCGCCATGGCTTTGGCAAACGATCCCGATATCCTGATTGCCGACGAACCAACGACGGCGCTCGACGTCACCATCCAGGCGCAGATCCTCGTGCTACTTGCCGAGCTGCAGCGCAAGCTCGGCATGGCGATCGTCTTCATCACCCACGATCTCGGCATCGTGCGGCGCTTTGCCGACCGGGTCTATGTCATGCGCTCCGGCGAGGTGGTGGAGGAGGGGGACGCGCAAGCCATCTTCGCCAGTCCTCAGCATGCCTACACCAAGATGCTGCTGGCGGCCGAGCCGACCGGGACCAAGGCGCCGCCGCCGGCCAATGCGCCCGTCCTGCTCGAAGGCAGAAACGTCGAGGTCACCTTCCGCATCGGCGGCGGCTTTCTGGCCGGCGAACCGCTGATGCTGCGCGCCGTCGACCATATCTCGATCAGGCTGAGGCGCAATCAGACGATCGGCATCGTCGGCGAATCAGGCTCTGGAAAATCGACGCTTGGCCGCGCTTTGCTGCGGCTCTTGCCGAGCGATGGCGTGATCCGCTTCGGCGACCGCGACATCTCGACCGCCGACCGCCAGACGATGCGGCCGCTGCGGCGCCAATTGCAGCTGGTCTTCCAGGATCCGTTCGGTTCGCTATCGCCACGCATGACCATCGGCCAGGTCATCACCGAAGGGCTGCTGGTGCATGAACCGAACCTCTCGGGCAAGCAGCGCGACCAGCGCGCCGTCGAGGCGCTGCGCGAAGTTGGCCTCGATCCCAACTCGCGCAATCGCTATCCGCACGAATTCTCAGGCGGCCAGCGCCAGCGCATCGCAATCGCCCGCGCCATGATCCTCAAGCCCAAGCTGGTGGTGCTGGACGAGCCGACCTCGGCGCTCGACCGCTCGGTGCAGAAGCAGATCGTGGAGTTGCTGCGCAAGCTGCAGGCCGACCATGAGCTGTCTTACCTCTTCATCAGCCACGATCTGGCCGTGGTGCGCGCCATGGCCGACTACATCATCGTCATGAAGCAGGGCAAGATCGTCGAGGAAGGGCCGACGGAAGACATTTTCAGCAATCCGCAGGCCGGCTACACGCAGACGCTGATGAGCGCCGCAATCGATGTCACGCGGTTTCGCTTGAGTGCGTGAGGCGAGCCGGGGCGGCGGCACCTCAGCTCAACTCGCCAGCCCTGGGCATTTGCGCGCCCTGGCGGCGGCCATGGCCGCTTGCTGCTGCTTCAGCCGATCGATCCTGGTCGTTTCGCGATTGGCGACGGCGGCCTTGACGCTTGAGCCGCCCAGCAGCCATCTCGGAACACTGGTGCTGGCGACCTTGCCCCGCGTGATGGCTGTCTGCGAGATGCCTTTGGCGGCTTCGCCTATGGCGCTGTTCAGTTCGGCGCATGTCATCTTGTCGTAATTCGCCGGGTCGATCGATCCGCTGGTCGACGCGCAGCCTCCGACAAGGGCGAGAAGGAGCACGGGGATGAACGGCCTGCTGGGGGTCGAATGCAATTTCATGTCCACGACCTTACTCCAGCGTAAGCGACCATGGCCACCCTCCGATATGTCCGCATCCGTGCGGACGCCGAAACGAACCGGGGTCATTCACATTCACGACGGACACGAGTTCGACCTCGGCGGAACCCTTGAAAGAGAGCCTGCGAGCCCCATCTGCGTTGACAAATATTCCTGGTTGGTTGATGGCTGAGGCGATATCCTATATCAGCGGACAGAACGAGCTTGTCATTGCGCGGCTATTGCCTACATCGATCGTTTGTCGAAAATTTCTTTTTGGCTGAAATGGAATAGTCATTCCATGAAAAGTTGGATCAAGAATTCAAAAGAGCCGGCAAAGGCGCTGCCGAAGGCTGGCAACGTACAATCAATACTCATAAATCAGACGAAGTTTATCGGGGATGTTGTTCTAACTTCGGTTCTGGTCAGGCATCTGCGGGCAGAGTTTCCGAACGCGACGATCACCATGCTATGCCAGGCGGCGCTGGCGAAATTCGTTCTGGAGCAAGGCATCGCCGACAGCGTGGTTTCGCTCGATCGCGGCAAAATGCGCGGCTCCCCTTTCGAGCGCATGTCCGGAATGACCAGGCTCCTGCACGATCTGAGGAAGTCGGATTATGATCTTATCATCGATCTGTCCGACTCCAAGACATCACGGCTTGTGATGCGCTTCGTCAAGGCGCCTTTTCGCGTAGGCTATGTTCCATCGGAGCAGCCCCTGAAATTCTGGGAGCGCCAAAGCGCCAACATCTTTGCCGCCACATACGGCCATGGCGGCGAGCATTATCTGCATCGGTACCTGTCGCCGCTGTTTGCCCTTGGCATTCCTGTGACCGATCCTATTCCGTCCCTCAAGCCAACCGAATCCGGTTCGCGTCAGGCAAAGCAGCTGCTTGCCCGACACGAATTGGAAACGAAGTCGTTTGTCGCCGTCCATGCCGGCGCCAGTTTCCCAGGCCGTTGCTGGCAGCCTGACCGTTTCGCATCGGTCCTGGGAGAGATTTACCGTCGAAAGGGTCTCCGGGCGGTCATCGTTGGCGGCCCGGACGAGGCAGGTATCGCAGGCAAGGTGTTGGATGCGGCAACATCGCCGATCGTGAATCTCGTTGGCCAGGCACCCCTGACCACCCTTTTGCCCCTGCTGGGCGAGGCCCTGATCTTCCTGGGCAACGAAAGCGGACCCATGCACCTGGCCGCGGCCATGAAAACGCCCGTCGTTGGCCTGTTCGGTCTGACCCAACCTGACATCTGGGGGCCTCTTGGCGTTCCTAACCGTACGCTGCAGCCTCCGATGCCATGCAAGTGCATAGCGCCGGGCCTCTGCAAGGTGGGCAATGCAGGGGGCGTTTATTGCGTTCAACGGCTTGACGCCGCCGACGTCACCAAAGCGGCAATCGAACTCATAGAACGCGTCAGCTAAACCAATTCCAGGAAAACTGCGCAGCGGTTTTTCCGTCCGGAATTGCGTAAAGCGATGAATTGGAGCCGGAATTGCGTAAAGCGATGAATTGGAGCAGGCGACGATCAAACATCGAGCCGCTGCAGCGGGAACAACAAACACGCGTATCGCTTTGTTTTTCTGGTCGGAGTGGCAGGATTTGAACCTGCGACCCCCTCGTCCCGAACGAGGTGCGCTACCAGGCTGCGCTACACTCCGTGACCAGACGCGGGCTTATAGCCGCCGCATCTGGTTCCTGCAAGCGTCAATGGCAGCACTTCTGTCGCATTTCGCCAGCTTTCTTCGCGAGCCTGTTTCAGCGCCTCGAATAAACGCCGCTTAAAGGCTTCCGTGGTAGGGCACTCCTCGGCAAACGTTTGCGCGATTTGTGTTTCCAGCCGCCCGGAGATTTCCAGTCTTGACCCTCAGGATCGTTGGCGAAGCACGGCCCAACAGTTTCGGATTGCCGGAGCTTGTCGTGGTGGTGGAGAGCCCGGTATCGTCGCAGCGGCGCCGGCAGACGTTCGACGCGGTGCTGCGCCGTAGTCCGGAAGTCGGCGCCTACAACCAGATCTTTTGACAAGGGCATCATGAGCCAGCGCATCGTCAGTTTCGTCATGAGCGGCGGCGTCGGCTCGCGGCTCTGGCCGCTGTCGCGCGAGGACAATCCCAAGCAGTTCCACGACCTTTCGGGCGACGGCTCGATGCTGGCAAAGACCTTGCGCCGGCTGGCGTCACGGCCCAGCGGCGATACGCCCATCTTCATGATCGCTTCCGAACGCCATGCCGAGCGCGTCCATGCCGATCTCGCCGGCATAAACCTTGCCGGCGGTGGGCCGCTGTTCGAACCTACCGGCCGCAACACCGCCGCGGCGGTGGCGCTGGCAAGCCTGCGCACGCTCGCCGAATTCGGTGACGAACTGGTGCTGGTGGTGCCGTCCGATCACGAGATTTCGACCGCGCGGCAATTCTGGCAGAGCGTCGAGGCGGGCATCGCCGCTGCCAGCGCCGGGCGGCTGGTGGTGTTCGGCCTCAAGCCGACACAGCCGGAGACCGGCTATGGCTACATCGAAGTCGCCGCCGAAAGAGCAGGCGTGTTCGATGTCTCGCGCTTCGTCGAAAAGCCGGACCTTGCCACCGCCCAGGCCTATCTCGAAGCCGGCAATTTCCACTGGAACACCGGCATCTTCCTGTTTCGCGCCGGCGCCATGCGTGATGCTTTCGCAGCTTTCGAGCCGAAGATCTGGCAGGCGACCGAAGCTGCCTACAAGGCTGCGACATCGGACCTTTCCGGCTTCTACATGCCGCTGGACCTCTACGGCGCCATTCCTTCGGTCTCGATCGACTATGCCATCATGGAGCGGGCAAAGGACATCGCCATGGTGCCGGCCAGCTTTCGCTGGAACGATCTCGGCTCCTGGCAGTCGCTGCTCGATGTCGGGCCTGCCGATAGCCAAGGCAATGTCATCGCCGGCGACGTCGTCGCCATCGATTGCGAGAATTCCTACATTCGCAGCGATGGCCGGCTGCTGTCGGCCATCGGCATGAGAGATGTCGCCATCGTCTCGACATCGGACGCTACCTTCGTCGCCCCGGTCAGCCATAGCCAGCACGTCAAGAAGATCGTCGAGCAGCTCGAAAAATCCGGCCGGCTGGAAACCCGTTTCACGCCTGCCCACGACCGGGTCATCGAAAGCGGCGCCTGGCGCCGTCGCGTCCACCACTGGCTGTTTCAGGAGACGCTTCCGCTGTGGTCGACATCAGGCGTCGACGAACGCTATGGCGGCTTCCACGAGGCGCTTGGCTTCGACGCCACGCCGCTGATGAAACCCAAGCGCATGCGCACGCAGGCCCGCCAAGTCTACGCCTTTGCGGTCGCCAAGCAACGCGGCTGGGACGGCCCGGCCGACCGGCTCATCGCCCACGGCATCGACTTCATGGCCGGAAGCGGCCGAACGGCAAGGGGCGGCTGGGTGCGCACCCTCGACATCGACGGTTCGGTCGCCGACCCGGTCGAGGACGCCTACGATCATTCCTGCGTGCTTCTGGCGCTGGCACATGCCCACATGTCGGGCCATCCGGATGCGCTGCGGCTCGGCGAGGAGACCTTCGCCTTCCTCGATGCCCATCTCGAGGATAGCCGCATGACCGGCTTTCTCGAAACCTCGGACGGGCAGGGCGAGCGGCGCTCCAATCCGCATATGCATTTTCTGGAAGCCTTCCTCGCCTGGCACGAAGCGACAGGCGAGCGCGCTTATCTGCGCCGCGCGGCACGCATCATCGACCTGTTCCGCAACCACTTCTTCGATCCCGAAAGCTGGACGCTGGGTGAATATTTCGACGCCGGCTGGAGGCCCGTGGCGGGCGAGAAGGGTACCTGGACCGAGCCCGGCCATCATTTCGAATGGGCCGCGCTGCTTGTCGATTTCGCCGCTCTTAGCGGCCAGGCCGAACTGAGTGGCTTCGCCAGGAAACTCTATGCCTCGGCCATCGCCAATGGCCTCAACCGCGCCACAGGCCTTGCCTATGGCGCCGTCTCCCGGCAGGGTCTGCCGCTGGACCTGGTCTCGCGTAGTTGGCCACAGGCCGAAGCGGTCAAGGCGGCGATTGCGTTGGACGGTTCTGGCGGACCCGATCTCAAGCCGGAGATCGAGGAACGCGTAGGCCGGCTGTTCCGCTGGCACATCGACCCGGCGCCGCTGGGTCTGTGGATCGACCGCGTCGACGAGCGCGGCCGCTCGCGGGCATCAGATGTGCCGGCCAGCATTTTTTATCATCTCGTGTGCGCGCTGACGCAGTATCTGGATGGGACTGCCGAGAAGGGCGGCTGAGAAAGAGGCGCTGTCCCGACGACATTTTGCTCAATACGGGCTGACCACATCCCCGGTCTCGACATAAACCGCCTTCATCTGCGAATAGAGCGCCAGCGCGGCCAGTGAATTTTCTCGCCCAATGCCGGATTGCTTGACACCGCCGAAGGGGATTTCGACCGGGGTCAGGTTGTAGGCGTTGATCCAGCACGTGCCGGCCTGCAGCTCGGCGATGACGCGGTGGGCGCGCGACAGGTCGCGCGTGAACACGCCGGCCGCGAGACCGAACTCAGTGTCGTTGGCGCGCTCGACCACCTCGTCCTCGCCGTCGAATTTCAGCACGCTCATGACAGGCCCGAAGATTTCCTCGCGCGCGATGCGCATGCTGTCGCTCACCCCGGTGAACACCGTCGGCTCGACGAAGAAGCCGCCTTCAAAACCTTGCAGCGAGGGCACGTTGCCGCCGCAGGCGAGCGTGGCGCCTTCTTGCTTGCCCGCCGCGATGTAGGAGACGACCTTCTCCTGCTGTGCCTTGCTGACCAGCGGGCCCATCTGGGTTTCGGCATCGAGTGGGTCGCCGATGCGGATATTCTTGGTTCGCTCGACGAGCCGGTCGACGAAGCGGTCATGGATGCCCTTCTGGACGAAGACGCGCGTGCCGTTGGAGCAGATCTGCCCCGTCGAATAGAAATTGCCGAGCATGGCGCCGCCGACGGCATTCTCGAGATCGGCGTCGTCGAAGACGATCAGCGGCGACTTGCCGCCGAGTTCCATCGTCGCGTGCTTCATCTTCGAGCCGGCGAGCGACAGCACCTTGCGGCCGGTCGGCACCGAGCCGGTCACCGACACCTTGGCCACGACATCGTGGCTGACCAGGCTGGCGCCGACATCGCCATAGCCTTGCACGACGTTGAACAGCCCGTCGGGCAGGCCTGCCTCGCTGTAGATCTCGGCCAGGGCCAATGCCGACAATGGCGTGTTTTCCGATGGTTTGAACACCATGGCGTTGCCCATGGCGAGCGCGGGCGCGGATTTCCAGCCGGCGATCTGGATTGGATAGTTCCAGGCGCCTATGCCGACGCAAACGCCGAGCGCCTCGCGCCGCGTGTAGGCGAAGGCCCCGCCCAAATCGACAGCCTCGCCATTGTAAGCTGCAACCGCGCCGCCGAAATATTCCAGGCAATCCGCGGCCGATGGCGCATCCGCCACCAGCGTTTCCTGAATCGCCTTACCGGTGTCGAGCGTCTCGAGGCGGGCAAGATCGGCGTTGCGGGCGCGCAAGATGTCGGCGGCGCGGCGCAGGATGCGGCCGCGCTCCACCGGCTTCAGCCGCGCCCAAGCCGGTTGCGCGGCACGCGCAGCCTCGATGGCGAGTTCCAGCACGTTCGGCGTCGCCGAGCGCAGCAGGGCGATGGTCTCGCCGGTTGCCGGATAGATGACCGGCAGTGGCGCGCCTTGCTCGTCGTCTATGTAGCGTCCGTTGACATAGTGCGATGCCGTTGGCTGGGCGCGCATGGGCTTCTCCAAATCGTCTTAGCGGCATGCCGATCGTGCGGTTGCACGATCATGCTCTATCTGTCGGACGCCTGCCAGCGGGGATTGATCCATGGTTCCTGGTTGGAAGGCGCCAGCGGCGTGCGGCCAAGGATGTGGTCGGAAGCTTTCTCGCCAGTCATGATCGACGGCGCGTTGAGATTGCCGTTGGTGACGCGCGGGAAGATAGAAGAGTCGGCCACGCGTAGGCCCTCGACGCCGATCACGCGGCATTCCGGATCGACGACGCTCGTGACCTCGTCGGCGCGGCCCATCCGGCAGGTGCCGCAGGGATGATAGGCGCTTTCGGCGTGATCCCTGATGAAGATGTCGAGGTCGTCGTCCGATTGCACGTGGCTGCCGGGCGAAATTTCCTGGCCGCGGAAGCCGTCGAAGGCCTTCTGGCCGAAAATCTCGCGCGTCAGCCTGATGCAGTGGCGGAACTCGCTCCAGTCGTCGGGATGCGACATGTAGTTGAAGTGGATCACCGGTTTCGAATTCGGATCCGGCGAGCGCAGCGTCACCGAGCCGCGCGACTTCGAGCGCATTGGCCCGACATGCGCCTGAAAACCATGCGACTTCGCCGCCGCCTTGCCGTCATAGCGCACCGCCGCCGGGATGAAGTGGTACTGGATATCAGGATAGTCGACGCCGGCGCGCGAGCGCACGAAGGCAGCCGCCTCGAAATGATTGGTGGCGCCAAGGCCGGTCTTGAAGAACAGCCACTGCGCCCCGATCATCGCCTTGGAGAACGGATTGAGCACCGAATTTAGCGTGATCGGCTTTGTCGATTCCTGCTGGATATAGAGTTCCAGATGGTCCTGCAGGTTGCGGCCGACGCCGGGTCTATCGGCTACCACCGCGATGCCGTTTTCCCTGAGATGCTCTGCAGGCCCGATTCCCGACAGCATCAGGATTTTCGGCGAGTTGATCGACGATGCCGCGACGATCACCTCACGTCGCGCCTTAACGACCTGAATCTGTTTGCGAGCTTCGATCTCGACGCCGATGGCGCGTTGATTCTCGATGATCACCCGTCGCGCAAAGCCCTTGACCAAGCTTACGTTTTTGCGCCTGAGCGCCGGCTTCAGATAGGCTGATGCCGCCGACCAGCGGCGGCCGCCGAAAATGGTCTGCTCCATCGGGCCGAACCCCTCTTGCCTGGAGCCATTATAGTCGTCGGTCAGTTCGAAGCCGGCTTGGCGGCCCGCCTCGACGAAGGCGCCATAGAGCGGGTTTTTCCGCGTGCCGCGCCGCACGTGCAGCGGCCCACCACGGCCCCGCCAGCCGTCCTCGCCGCCCTCCGCATCTTCCATGCGCTTGAAATAGGGAAGCACGTCGGCGAAACCCCAGCCGGCGGCTCCCTGTTCGGCCCAGTGGTCGAAGTCGCGGGCGTGGCCGCGCACATAGACCATGCCGTTGATCGAGGACGAGCCTCCGATCACCTTGCCGCGCGGCGTCGCCAGCACGCGGCCGCCGAGATGCGGCTCGGGCTCGCTGGCAAAACCCCAGTCGTAGAGGCTCATATTGAGCGGGATCGACAGCGCCGATGGCATCTGGATCAGCGGCCCGACATCGGAGCCGCCGAATTCGATAACGATGACCGAGTGCTTGCCATCCTCCGACAGGCGATAGGCCATGGCCGAGCCGGCGGAGCCGGAGCCGATGATGACGAAATCCGCTTCAAGCATTGTTCATATGCGCCCATCGTTCATATGCGTGATGAAATCGGCGAGCGAGACATTGCCGCCGGTAGCCACCACAAGGACGGTCTTGCCGGCCACATCCACCTTGCCGCCGAGCAGTGCCGCCAGCGAGGCAGCTCCGGACGGCTCAAGCACCAGCTTCATCCGCTCGAAGGCGATTTTCATTGCCCGCCGCACCAAGGCGTCGTCGACAGTGATGCCGCGAACGCCGGCGGTTCTGACCGCCGCGAACGGCGCGTCGCCGGGCCGCCGCGACATCAGCCCGTCACAGATCGAATTCGGGGCGAGCGGCATGGTCTCGATGCTGCCATGCGCCAACGAGGCGCCCATGCCGTTGAAACCTTCGGGCTCGACGCCGATGATTTCTGTGGCCGGCGACAGGTAGTGGAAAGCGAGCGAAACGCCGCCGATCAGGCCGCCGCCGCCGACCGAGCAGAACAGCACGTCCGCCTTCGCGCCCTTGGCAGAAAGCTGCTCCAGCGCCTCCAGCCCGGCACCTGCCTGGCCGGCCACGATTTCCGGATCGTCGAAGGGATGCAGCAATGTCAGCGCTTCGGTCTCGGCGATCTCGCGCGCCTTAGCGGCAGCGACTTCCTCACGCGCGCGCTCGCCGTGATCGGTAAGCACCACGCGCGCCCCGTAGCCTGCTGTGGCGTCGCGCTTGGCGGCCGGAGCGTCGATCGGCATGACGATGGTGACGGGAATGCCGAGCGCCTGGCCCGCAGCCGCCAGTCCTTGCGCGAAATTGCCGGAAGAATAAGCGACGACGCCCTTCTTGGCTTCGTCGGGCGACAGCCGCTTCAGCCGCCAATAGGCGCCCCGAACCTTGAACGATCCCGCCCATTGCAGCGATTCCGCCTTGACGAAGACGCGAGCGGCGCCGGTTTCCCTGGCGAGCGCCGCCGATTCCAGCAGGGGCGTGATCTGCGTCGCCTTGGCGGTGACCGCATAGGCTTGCTTCAGGTGGTCGAGTGAGGGGACAAGCGTAGTCATCATTCGCCTCGCGGATACCGCTTGCTCTCCTCGAGAGTGTCGAGGTTCATGTGGTTGCGCATGTAGCGCTCGGACGCTTTCTGCAGCGGCTGGAAATCCCAGGGGTAGTAGGCGCCGTTGCGCAGCGCCCGATAGACGACCCAGCGGCGCGCCTGGCTTTCGCGCACCGCAGCGTCGAAAGCGGCCATGTCCCAGCGCGCCCGCACCTTTTCCATGAACGCCGCGACCAGCGGTTCGTTGGCCGGATCGGCCGCGAGGTTTTCCCGCTCCAGCGGATCGGATTGGAGATCGAACAGTTGCGGCGCATCGAGCTCGCAATGGACGAACTTGTATCGGCCCTCGCGGATAGCCACCAGAGGCGCGTATGAACCCTCAGCCGCATATTCCATCAGCACAGGCGCGCTGCGCCGCTCACCGTCGATCAGAGGCAGCAGCGATTGGCCATCGGTCCATGGCGAGACGGCATCGATGTCGATGCCAGCGAGTTCGCAAAGCGTCGGAGTCACGTCGAGATTGGAAACCGGCGCTTCGATCAGCCCGGCCGCAACGCCCCTGCCGGCAATCATCAGCGGCACCCGCGCCGAGCCCTCGAAGAAGCTCATCTTGAACCACAGGCCGCGCTCGCCGAGCATGTCGCCATGGTCGGAGCAGAACAGGATGGTGGTGTCGTCAAGCATGCGCGTCCGCTTGAGGACGTCCAGGAGCTCGCCGAGCTTGTCGTCGACATAGGAAATATTGGCGAAATAGCCACGCCGCGAACGGCGCACCTGCTCAGGGGTGATCTGGAACGACGGATAATCGCTGGCGACATACAGCCGCTGCGAATGCGTATCCTGTTCGTCATACGCAATGAAATTGGTTTCCAGGTCGAGCGCCTGGCAATTTTCGTAGAGATCCCAGTACTGCTTGCGCGCGACATAGGGGTCGTGCGGATGTGACAGCGAAACGGTCAGGCACCAGGGCCGGCGCTCCTCATCATCCTGCTCCCGCGAAAGCTGGTAGAGCTTCTGCGTGGCGAGGAACACGACCTCGTCGTCATATTCCATCTGGTTGGTGGTTTCCGCAATGCCGGCCCCGGTCACCGAACCCAGATTGTGATACCACCAGTCGATGCGCTCGCCGGGCTTACGATAATCCGGCGTCCAACCGAAATCGGCGGGGTAGATGTCCGTGGTCAGCCGTTCCTCGAAGCCGTGCAACTGGTCCGGCCCGACGAAGTGCATCTTGCCCGACAGGCAAGTATGGTAGCCGGCGGCGCGCAGATGATGAGCGAAGGTCGGGATCGACGAGGCGAACTCGGCGGCGTTGTCATAGACTCCGGTGCGCGACGGCAACTGGCCGCTCATGAACGAGGCACGGCCCGGCGCACAGAGCGGCGAGCCGGTGTAATTGTTGCGGAAGCGCGCTGAGCGGGCGGCCAACGCCTTCAGATGCGGCGCGTGCAGGAAGTCAGCCGGCCCGTCCGGAAAGAAAGTTCCGTTGAGCTGATCGACCATGACGATCAGGAAGTTAGGGTGCTTGCGTGTCACTGCGTCTGCCGTCCGCTGAGTTTCGTTTCGAGATAGTCTTCGACCAATGCGATCGCGGTCGCGGCATCGGGCACGCCGTCCTTGAGCGCGCGCCGGATGTAGAGCCCGTCGATCATCGCCGCCGTCGCTTCGGCGACGCGGTCGGCCTCTGCTCGGGACAGGATGCCGGCCAGCCCGCTCATCAGGTTCGAATGCAGCCGCCGCGCATAAATCCTGAGCAGCCGGCGCAACGCAGCCGATTTCTGCGCCTCGACATAGAAGGCGAGCCAAGCGGCGATCGTTTCGGCCCGGAACTGGATCTCGGAGAAATTGACGGCCACCACCACGGAGACGCGTTCGCGTGGGGAACCGGTGGATTGAAGCGCGCGCCGCATGTCCGTGGTCAGTTCGGCCAGGATATGCCGCATCGTCGCGAACAGCAGCTCATCCTTGGCACCGAAATAGTGATGGGCCAGCGCCGACGACACGCCGGCGCGCCCGGCGATCTCAGACATCGTTACGTCGAGCGAGCCGCGCTCGCCGATCGCCGAGATCGTCGCGTCGATGAGCGCTTTACGGCGCAGTGGCTCCATTCCGACTTTCGGCATGCCGTTCCCATTGTTTCGGCGAAGATTATTTTTTATTGACGGGTCAATCAACAAAAATCCAGCCCGAACAACAACCGATTGTCGGCTCTGGCTCATCCCGCAGATTGGAAAACGGTTCACTATTGAACAATATTAAGTACTCAGGCCGCGATATGACGTGTTAGGATCCGCGGCAAATGGAGGTTGCCATGACCGCATGCATCGTCGGCTGGGCGCATTCGCGCTTCGGCAAGCTTGAAGGCGAAACGCTGGAGAGCCTGATCGTCAAAGTGGCAACCGAGGCGCTCGACCATGCCGGCATTGGCCCGGACGACGTCGACGAGATTGTGCTCGGACATTTCAACGCCGGCTTTTCCGCACAGGATTTCACCGCCAGCCTTGTCCTCCAGGCCGACGACCGGCTGCGCTTCAAGCCGGCGACGCGCGTCGAGAACGCCTGCGCCACCGGTTCGGCCGCTGTCCGGCAAGGCATCCGCGCCATCGATGCCAATGCCGCCCGCATCGTGCTGGTGGTCGGCGCCGAGCAGATGACGACGACGCCCGGCCCCGAGATCGGCAGGAACCTGCTGAAAGCCTCCTATTTGCCCGAGGATGGCGACACGCCGGCCGGCTTTGCCGGCGTCTTCGGCAAGATCGCACAAGCCTATTTCCAGCGCTACGGCGACCAGTCGGATGCGCTTGCCATGATCGCCTCCAAGAATCACAAGAACGGCGTCGACAATCCCTATGCGCAGATGCGCAAGGATTTCGGCTACGAATTCTGCCGCCAGGAGAGCGAGAAGAACCCCTTCGTCGCTGGCCCGCTGAAGCGCACCGACTGCTCGCTTGTCTCCGACGGTGCCGCCGCTCTCGTCCTCACCGACACAGCGACGGCACTGAAGATGCGCCGCGCCGTCACCTTCCGCGCCAACGAGCACGTGCAGGATTTCCTGCCGATGTCGAAGCGCGACATCCTGACCTTCGAAGGCTGCGAGCAGGCCTGGAGCCGGGCGCTCAGGAATGCCGGCGTGACGCTTGATGATCTCTCCTTCGTCGAGACGCATGACTGCTTCACCATCGCCGAATTGATCGAATATGAAGCCATGGGCCTGGCGAAACCCGGGGAGGGCGCGAGGCTGGCGCTGGACGGCACGACCGCAAAGGACGGACGGCTGCCGGTCAACCCGTCCGGCGGCCTGAAGGCGAAGGGTCATCCGATCGGCGCCACCGGCGTGTCGATGCATGTGCTGAGCGCCATGCAGCTCGTCGGTGAGGCCGGCGGCATCCAGGTGCCCAACGCCAAGCTTGGCGGCATCTTCAACATGGGCGGCGCGGCGGTCGCGAACTACGTTTCCATTCTCGATCGGATTCGGTAAAAGCGACCCGCATCCGCGGGGGCAACATGACAAATCCGGTTCTGATCGAAGTTCTGCGTGGCGCCATCGTCGAGAGCGCGCACCGAGGCGCGGTCGCGGTTTTCGACGCCGATGGCAGGCCGGTTCTCGAGATCGGCGACACATCGAGGCCGGTGTTTCCGCGCTCCGCGGTCAAGGCAATCCAGGCGCTGCCTCTGGTCGAAAGCGGTGCTGCCGATGCCTACGGCTTCGGCAACCGCGAACTGGCGCTGGCCTGCGCCTCTCATTCGGGCGAACCGGCCCACGTCGAACTGGCGCGGTCGATGCTCGCCAGGGCCGGGCTGGACGGGTCGGCGCTTGAATGCGGCGCGCATTGGCCGTCGAGCCACGACGCGACGATCGCACTCGCCCGCGCCGGCGGTTCCCCGAACGCCTTGCACAACAATTGCTCCGGCAAGCATTCCGGCTTTCTTTGCACCTGCGTCCATTCAGGCATCGAGCCCCACGGCTATGTCAGGGCGGATCACGCCTTGCAGGAAATGGTGCGCGACGCCATGCAGGCGGTGACAGGAACTCGCCACGGCGCCGACGAACGCGCAACCGATGGCTGTTCGATCCCGACCTACGCGGTGCCGCTCAGGAGTTTTGCGCTTGGCTTTGCCCGCATGGTGACCGGCAGGGGCTTCGCGCCCGGGCGCGCCAGGGCGGCAAAGCGATTGTTGTCGGCTTGCATGGCCGAGCCGTTCTTCGTCGCCGGCACAGGCCGCGCCGATCTCGCGCTGATGCAGGCGGCGCCTGGCCGAATATTTGCGAAGGGCGGCGCCGAAGGGGTCCATTGCGCGGCGCTTCCCGAGCTTGGCCTCGGCATCGCACTCAAATGCGATGATGGTGCCGGCCGGGCCGCCGAATCCATGGTGGCCGCAATCATCGCCCGACTGCTGCGTGCGGACGAGGTTTTGGCGGCGAAGCTGCTCGAAATGGCGAATGCACCCATCGAAAGCCGGATAGGCGCCACGGTCGGTGCGCTCAGGCCGACGGCGGCACTGGCCTGAGACAGACGTTTCTCAACTGACGTGATTGCGCTCGACGGTCAGATGCGGAAAGCCGGTATCGGCTGACGCGGCGAGATCGCCCGTGGCCGGATCGGCCCAGCGCTGCCCGACAATGGCGCCATTGCGTGCGCCGTCGATGACATTGTCGGAGATGATGGCGGTTCCGGCACCGTCGACCACGCTGACGACGATGCCGGTGCCCGCTTTGCGGATGATGTTGCCGGTGGCCACGACGTTGCGCAGATACGGTCCCCAGCCGATCGACATGCCGTAGAGCGGCGCATTCTCGATGACGTTGTTGGACACGGTGGTGTCGGCCTCGACGCCGATGCCGACGCCGAATCCCGGCGGGTCGGCGGGGTAGGGGCCTGATGTCGACAGGTTGCGCACGATGTTGCCCGAGCAAACACCCATGCGTCCGCCTTCGTTGAAATTGACGATCGAGATGCCGTTGGCGGCACCATCGACGATGTTGTTGCTGATAACGGCGCCCTCGAACGAGAATTCGGAATAGACCGCCGTTTCGCCGGAACGCATGCAAGTGTTGCCCGATACTTGCAGATTGCTGGCGCTGTTGGCGCGGATGGCGGAGAATGCGCAGTCCGAAACAATATTGCCGGAGACGATCACGTTGGCGGCGCGGAAGGCATTGATGCCATTGCCGTTCTGGCCAGTGCCGCCGCCGCGCGCCGCGATGCGTTCGACCCGGTTGCCGGTGACGATGGTGCCGTCCTCCGCCGCTTGCCAGCGGTGCACGAGGATGCCGCCATTGGCGCAGTCGGAGACGGTGTTGCCTGTGATCGCCAGCCCTGCGGCCTCGACCGAATAGATGCCGGTGTCCGCCGCTCCGGATATTTCCGTGCGCTCGACCCGGCCCGCCGCGTGCTCGAGCGCCAGCCCGTTCTTGCCGCTGCCGGTTATCTGGCAATTATCGACGATGAGATGCGCCACGCGGCGCAGATCGAGCAGTCCTTGCGCGTAGTCGCCCATCGAGCGGTTTGAGCCGTCGAGGACCAGGCCGCTGAGCTCGATGTGATCGGCTTGTTCGGCCATGAACAGGTGGCCGTCGCCACCATAGACGATGCGCGTTGCGCCAGGCACGCCGGTAAGGCGCACCCGGCCGGGCAGCGTCAGGTTGGACACGACATAGGTGCCGGGCTGCAGGAAAACCGGCATGTCGCGATCGCTGGCCTCGCGCAGCAGCTTGGCGAAAGCCTTGCTCTGATCGTCAAAGGTGCCGGGTTGCACGCCAAGCTCGGTGGCGTTGATCGATCCGCGCATCGAGGCTTTCTCGACGCCGGGCAAGCTCGCGGCGGCTGCCTTGCCCAGCGAAAGCCCGAACACGGCAAAACCGGCTGTCCGGACAAGCAGCTTGCGTCTGTTCAACATCGGCACAGGTCCTGGCTTTTGCCCATCTAGTGGCAGGATTCGTGCCAGTCAGGCACCTGCGTCCCCGGCGAGGGCAATGACTTGTGAAGTCGTGAGGGCGGGCATAAGTTCAAGGAATGAGCAGAGCCTTTACCCGCGAGGAAGACAGCGAAAACGCCATCGCAGGCGTCGGCGAACGGCCGATCAGTCAACACCGCAACTTGGTGACGGAGCGTGGCCTGGCAATGATCGACGAGAATCTGGCCGATCTGCGCGACATATTGGCCAAAGCCGAGCGGCGGGGAGACCGCGAGCGCATCGCACTAGTATCTCGCGACCTGCGCTATTGGACCGCGCGGCGCGAAAGTGCCGAGCTTTCGGTGCCCGAGCCCGGGAGCGATGTCATCCGCTTCGGCATGGGCGCCACGCTCGAAGCCGACGACGGCAAGAAGGTGCACTGGAAGATCGTGGGCGAGGACGAGGCTGACCCATCGAAAGGCAGCATTTCCCATGTATCGCCAATGGCGATTGCTTTGTTTGGCAAGAAGGTCGGCGATGTCGCCACCGTCAATGGCAAGGAATGGGAAATCGTCAAGCTGAGCGCGGGCGGCTGAACCCCAACATCAGTCCTCGGTCTTCACGATGTGGTCGCGAAAAAATGCGGCGGCACCCGCTTCATCGATCTCGCCGGCGGCGACAGCCATCACGAATTCATAAAGCGTGCCGTTGTCCGCCGTCAGGACGTGACCGTTGACGATCAGGAAGGCGCCGGCGGCGACAATAGCCGTGCGTTTGTTGCCGTCGACAAAGGCATGATTTCTGGCAATGCCGAAGACATAGGCTGCTGCAAGATCTGCAATCGACGGAGTGCCGTAATTAGCCTTGTTCTCGGCCCGGGCCAGTGCCGATTCAAGTGCATTTTCATCCCGCAAACCTTGTGCGCCGCCATGCCGGCGCAATTGTTCGGCATGCATCGCCTCCACCGCGCGGCGCGACAGGAACTCCCAGTTCATTCGGCGAGCTTCTGGAGCGCGACCTTGTACTTGTCCATGACCTTGCGAGCAGCTTCCATCTGCCGCTCGAAACTATCGTCGACCGGTTTGAGGACGATGTCCTTGTCCGTTTCGAGAACCTGAAGCTGATCACCGGCTTTGAGATTCAGGCGGTCGAGTAGCTCCTTGGGCAGGATCACACCTTCGGAATTGCCGATCTTGCGAATGGTGGTGTTCATGCTGGATCAGCCCTGTTGCAACGCCGATTATAACTCGATCGCTGTGTTGTTGCAACAGATATTATAACTTACGAATGGGAGGAAGGCCCGGACACACTCGTTGCCGATAACTCAGGACGCCAGCAGCCGGTCGATCAGCCGCTCTGCTGCTTCCGGGATCACGGTACCGGGCGGGAAGATTTCCGCCGCACCCGCTTGCAGCACGGCATCATAGTCCTGCGGAGGGATCACGCCGCCGGCAACGATCAGCATGTCACTGTGGCCGAGCCTCTTCAGCGCATCCCTGAGTTCGGGGATGAGCGTGAGGTGTCCTGCTGCCAACGATGAGGCACCGACGACATGAACGTCGTGCTCCACCGCCAGCTTCGCGATCTCCTCCGGCGTCTGGAACATGGCGCCGACGGTGACGTCGAAGCCGAGGTCGGCAAAGGCTGTGGCGATCACCTTCTGGCCGCGGTCATGTCCGTCCTGTCCCATTTTGGCGACCAGGATGCGCGGCTTGCCGCCGGTCTTCTTTTCGAACGCGCCGATCTTCTCCTGCAGCCGGTCGACGGCCGGATTGTCGCCGAGCGCCTGGCGGTAGACGCCGGAAATCGTCTGCACCGACGCGACGTGGCGGCCAAAGACCTTTTCCAGCGCCAGCGAAATCTCCCCGACCGTCGCATTGGCGCGCGCGGCGTGGATGGCGAATTCGAGCAGGTTCTCGCCGCTCTCGGCCGCGCGGGAGAGCGCTGCGAGCGCATTCTCGAGCACCGCGACGTCGCGCGTGCCCTTCAGCCGCTGCAGCTTCGATAGCTGCCGGGCTCTTACCTCGGCATTGTCGATCTTCAAGACGTCGACTTCGATATCCGCACCGGGCCGGTGCGCGTTGACGCCGACCAGCACCTGCTCGCCTGAATCGATGCGCGCCTGGGTGCGGGCGGCCGCCTCTTCGATGCGCAGCTTGGGAATGCCCTTCTCGGTGGCCGCGGCCATGCCGCCGAGCGCCTCGACCTCCTCGATATGGGCAAGCGCACGCGCTGCCAGATCATGCGTCAGCCTCTCGAGATAAGCCGAACCGCCCCACGGATCGATGATGCGCGTGGTGCCGGATTCATTTTGCAGGATCAGCTGCGTGTTGCGGGCGATACGGGCCGAATGATCCGTCGGCAGCGCCATGGCCTCGTCGAAGGAATTGGTGTGCAGCGATTGTGTATGGCCCTGTGTGGCGGCCATCGCCTCGATCATCGTACGGATGATGTTGTTGTAGGGATCCTGCGCCGTCAGCGACCAGCCGGAGGTCTGGCAGTGGGTGCGCAAGGACAGCGAACGCTCGTCCTTCGGCGCAAAATTCTTCATCATCAGGCTCGACCACAGAAGCCGCGCCGCCCTGAGCTTGGCGACTTCCATGAAGAAGTTCATGCCAACAGCCCAGAAGAAGGACAGGCGCGGGGCGAAGCGGTCGATGTCGAGCCCGGCCGCGACGCCGGCGCGGGCATATTCGATTCCGTCGGCAATCGTATAGGCGAGCTCCAGGTCCGCCGTCGCGCCGGCCTCCTGCATATGGTAGCCGGAGATCGAGATCGAGTTGAATTTCGGCATGTGCCTGGATGTGTAGGAGAAGATGTCCGACACGATCCGCATCGAGGGCTTCGGCGGATAGATATAGGTGTTGCGGACCATGAACTCCTTCAGAATGTCGTTCTGAATGGTCCCTGCGAGATCCTTCTGCGCAACCCCTTGTTCCTCGGCAGCCACGATGTAGAGCGCCATGATCGGCAGCACCGCGCCGTTCATGGTCATCGACACCGTCATCTCGCCGAGCGGAATGCCGTCGAAGAGCTGGCGCATGTCGAGAATGGAATCGATGGCCACGCCCGCCATTCCGACATCGCCGGCCACCCGCGGATGATCGCTGTCATAGCCGCGGTGCGTGGCGAGATCGAAGGCGACCGACAGACCTTTCTGGCCGGCGGCAAGATTGCGCCTGTAGAAGGCGTTTGACTCTTCCGCCGTCGAGAAACCGGCATATTGCCGGATCGTCCACGGCTGCTGGACATACATGGTCGGATAGGGTCCGCGCACGAAGGGCGGCATGCCCGGATAGGTGTCGAGATGCGGCAGCCCCTTGAGATCGCCCTGATTGTACAGATGTTTGACGGCAAGGCCTTCCGGCGTCATCCGCTGGCCCTTGATCTCGACCGGCGCCCGCCGCGGCGGCGCCCAGCCGACCTGGCTGAAATCCGGAATCAAGAAGCGGCTCCGATCGATTGATCGATGCGGACCGGAAACAGCGGCTCGCACATGACGATGCCTTCCGTGAAGGCAGGTCGCCGCTCCGCGGCCAGCGTCTCGACCGCGCGCTCGGTTTTCTGCGGATAGAGCGTGGCGCCGACGATGGCGCGCTCGCGGGATCGGAAGGCGGCAGCGCGCTGGGCGGCGGCGGTGCGAACGCGCTCCTGTATGCGTCCCTCCTGAAGGCTGGACAGCACGCCGCCCTCGGCCTCGATCGCCTGCAACTCGGCCCAGGCCGCTTCGCAGAGGCCAGCAGTGAGCGCTTCGACGCCACCGGAGCCGCAGACGGGATCGGCGACCTGATCGATGTGGCTTTCATTGGCCATGATCAACTGCGCGTTACGGGCCACGCGGCGTGCGAAAGGCGCCGGCAGGCCATGCGCGACGGTGTGCGGCAGGATAGCGATCGAATCGGCTCCGCCCGCCGCCGCGGCGAAGCAGGCGATCGTCGTGCGCAGGATGTTGGTCTCCGGGTCCAATGCCGTCATCATCCGAAACGACGTCTCGGCGTGAATATTGGCCGTCGAAGTCGGGATCGAGCAGGCTTCTTGGACGCGAGCCCACAGCCTGCGCAAGGCCCTGACCTTGGCCATCGACAGGAACTGATCCTGGTCGGCGCTCAGCGCAAACCCGATATGGGGCGCTGCGTAGACGAGCGGTTGCCGCGCTTTCTCGAACATCCTGAGATAGGAGACGGCCGAAGCGAGCATGATGCCAAGCTCCTGCGCCTCCGTGGCGCCGGCATTGTGGAACACCCGCCCATCCGCCTCGAGCAGCACGCCGGGCACGCCCATTGAAAAGAAATGTGCCAGCGATTGCGGCATGGATTCCTGCAGCGCCTCGATCGACATGCGCAACCGGCCGGTTCCGGCCAGGATCGCCGCCGGATCGATGCCGAAGGAGAGGTTGAGCTTTGCCGGATCGGAGCGGCGCTTGCCAAGGAACGCCACCAGCCAGTCGGCCATGGGGCGGCTCCATGGGTGGGCGTCGATCCGGATCTGGACGCGGTTTAACGGGATGCCGTCCAGAACCGTCTCCAGCGCCTGCGCCGTTCTCGGCAGGCCGTAGCCGAAGGCGTTCGGGGCACCTTCGAAGACGAGCGACAATCCCGTCGCGCCCTGCGCGACGTCCTCCAGCGCCTGGGCTTTGGCGCGACCAATGTCGGGATCGTCGATGCGCTGGCTGACGATCCACGGCGATCCGGGGTTGGCGCGCACGATCGGCTCGGCCGCCGCCGCGCGCTCATAAAGCGGTTCCACGCGGATGCCGTCATCGGTGTGCGAGACCAGTTTTTCCTCGAAAGATGCGCCGGCGAGCGCCTTTTCAGCCAGGGCCAGCCATCGCTGCCGGTCGGCATTCGGAACTTCGTTATCCCTGGTCAAGGCTCCGGCGCTCATCCACTGTCCTCGTCACTATGCGGCCGCATCAGCCTGGAGCACTTCAGTCTACGGGTCCCGGTGCGATACCGCAATGCAATGCGCTTCCAAGACTCGAATTCGATCCCTCGAGCGTACACCAGCCTTCGAGCACGAAGCATGAACGATTGCCAAACATGGGCACAATCCGCAAGCTCCAAAAAAGGCCATTTTCGCCGATCGCCATTGTCGCTGTGCAAGGCCCCCACTATACCTTCGGGCGAAGGGCTGGTTTTATACACAGCAGTTGCGGAGACCGGACATATGGCTGACGACACCATTTTCATCGGCGCCAGCCGCAAGCCCGACGACAGCTATCAGCGTCCTGAAAACCTGCTTTTGCACTATGGCAACCGTCACGGCTTGGTGACCGGTGCCACCGGCACCGGCAAGACGGTCACCTTGCAAATATTGGCCGAGGGATTCTCCAATGCCGGCGTGCCGGTGTTCTGCGCCGACATCAAGGGCGATCTCTCCGGTATAGCCATGATCGGCACGGCGCAGGATTTCCTGGTCAAGCGTGCCGAGCAGGTCAAGCTCGACCCCTATGACTTCCAGGAATTCCCCGTCATCTTCTGGGATCTGTTCGGCGAACAGGGCCACCCCATCCGCGCCACCATCTCCGAGATGGGCCCGCTGCTCTTGTCGCGGTTGATGAATTTGTCCGAAGCCCAGGAAGGCATCATGAACATCGCCTTCCGCATCGCCGATGAGGAAGGCCTGCTGCTGCTCGACCTCAAGGACCTGCAGGCGCTGCTCGCCAATATCGCCGGGCGCGCCGAAGAGATCAGCGCCCGCTACGGCAATGTGACGAAACCCTCGGTCGGCGCCATCCAGCGTACGCTGCTGGTGCTGGAACAGCAGGGGGCGGCGAATTTCTTCGGCGAGCCGGCATTGCGCATCGCCGACATCATGCGCACCACCCGCGACGGCCGCGGCGCCATCAGCGTGCTGGCCGCCGACAAGCTGATGATGAATCCGCGACTCTACGCGACGTTCCTGCTTTGGCTGATGTCGGAACTGTTCGAGGAGCTGCCCGAAGTGGGCGATCCCGACAAGCCGAAGCTGGTCTTCTTCTTCGACGAGGCACATCTGCTTTTCGACGACGCGCCGAAGGTGCTGATCGACCGCGTCGAGCAGGTGGTGCGTCTGATCCGCTCGAAGGGGGTCGGCGTCTATTTCGTCACGCAGAACCCTCTGGATATTCCTGAGAAGGTTCTGGCCCAGCTCGGCAACCGGGTCCAGCATGCGTTGCGCGCCTACACGCCGCGCGAGCAGCAGGCGGTAAGGACCGCGGCCGAGACGTTCCGGCCAAATCCGGATTTCGATTGCGCGACCGTGATCACGCAACTGGGCACCGGCGAAGCGCTGGTTTCAGTGCTGGAAGCCAAGGGCATCCCGTCCATGGTCCAGCGCACGCTGATCCGTCCGCCATCGTCACGACTTGGGCCCATAACCCCAGCCGAGCGGCGGAAGCTGATCCAGGAAAGCCCGGTGATCGGTCAGTACGATGAGGGTGTCGATCGCGAATCGGCTTTCGAGATGCTGCAGAAAAAGGCCAAGGACGCGGCGGATGCCGAGGCACAGCAGGCCGACGCCGGCCGTTCACGCTGGACCATTCCGGGCTTCGGCAATGATGCTCCGCCGCCGCAACCCGGCGGCAGACGCCCGCCTCAACCGCGCCCGTCCAACCGCCAGACGGTGGCGGAAGCCGCGATCAAGTCGGTGGTGCGCTCTGTCGGCTCGTCGGTCGGCCGCGCCATCGTGCGCGGGATACTCGGGAGTCTGTCGAGGGGCAGATAGGGAAGCGCGATCGCGCAACGGCCATGCAGGGATAGGCTGATGTGGAGGTGAAGGCGGCGAGTCGCCGCATTCACCCTCGCTCCCATCAGAAAATCGCGTCGCTCACCGCTTTCACCGGGCCAAGCAGCACCGATCCGTCCGGCACGCCGGCATCGATCGGGATGGCTTTGTGATTCGCGGTCGCCACCATGGGCTGGCTGGCGTCGCTGGTCACGATGACCGGGGTCTTCGAAGGCACGCGATCATATAGGTCTATAATGTCCTGGTTCATCAGGCGCACGCAGCCCGACGACACCGACTTGCCGATCGAACGCCATTCCGGCGAGCCGTGCAGCCGGTAGAGCGTGTCGACGTTGCCCTGGAAGAGATAGAGCGCACGTGCACCGAGCGGGTTTTTCAGCCCGCCCGGCATACCGCCATTGTCAGCGCTGTATTGCCTCAGTTCCGGCTGCCGGGCGATCATCTCGTCCGGCGGCGTCCATTTCGGCCACTTCTGTTTCCACTGGACGACGGCATCGCCCGACCATTCGAAGCCGGCGCGGCCGAGGCCGACGCCGTAGCGGATCGCCTGGCCGCCCGGACGAACCAGATAGAGGAAGTGGCCGGTCGTATCGACGACGATGGTTCCCGGCTTCTGGCCGGTCGGGTCGGGCACGATCTGGCGCAGGAATTGCGGATCGATCCTGTCGACGGGAATGGCCGGCACTTCGAAACCGCCATCGCTGACGGCGGCGTACATCGTCACGTAGTCGGCGAGCGGCGGCTCGACATAGGCCGGTGGCGGTGGCTCGACTGGCCCGGACCCGGTGGTGGCGCATGCGGAAACCGCGATCGAGGCGGCGCCCAGGGCTGCGGCATTGAGAAAGCCGCGACGGCTCAGGCGATAGGATTCGATTTCGGCTGGGAACATGGTTGCCTTCTTTAAGTCTGAAATCGCAACAAAGCATGAATATGCCGACCGTTGCGAGGGTGCCTGATCAACACTTGGGCGCGATAGGCGGTTCCGAATCTGGCCTCAAGGTGGACAAACAAAGGCGAAGCTGTGACCGCGTCGCCACTGTGGCGCTACGGTCACAGGAGCGAAAACCAGGATTACTTTTGGGCCGCATGCGTTAGCCACCTGTGACAAGGGCATCGAGCGACGGCAGGATCAGGGCCGGTGGAAAATCCCGATACTCCTCCGGCTGGTTGGAGCGGTTGATCCACACGGTGCGGAAGCCGAACTTGGTCGCGCCGGCAATGTCCCAGCGGTTGGACGACTGGAAGGAGACCGCACCCGGATAGAGGCGCCAGCCTGTCGTGACCATGTCGTAGACCGACGGGTCGGTCTTGAAGCGCCGCACCGCATCGACGGAATAGATATCGTCCAGCACCTGATCGAGCGCCGCGGATTTGACCGCTGCCTCAAGCATCTCCGGCGAACCGTTGGACAGGATTGCCAGCTTGGCACCAGACGCCTTCAGCGCCTTCAGTACGGCGGGCACTTCCGCATAGCAGTCCAGCCGCCAATAGGCGTCCAGCAATGCCGCCTTGAGGCCGGGATCGGCAGAGGGCACCTTGTGCAACGCGAAATCAAGTGCCTGCTCGGTGAGTTGCCAAAAATCGGCATAGGCGCCCATCAACGTACGCACCCAGGAATATTCGAGTTGCTTGGCGCGCCAGATCTCGGACAGCAACTGGCCGTCCGGTCCGATGGCGTCGGCGTGGCGGCGCACGGCGGCATGAACATCGAACAGTGTGCCGTAGGCGTCGAAAACATAAGCGGCGTATTGCATGGCAACAGTTTTGAGGCGAGGCGGGGCAAGGTGCAAGTCTTGATTGCAGCGCGCCGTCTGTGGCCTCAACAAAACTCCCCGATGCTGGTTGACGACGCCGGCCAAAGCGTCATCCAATGCTGCAACACGAGATTGATCGGAACGGGACAAAGCAATGACACTGGCGGCTGCCGCACTTTCCGCGACATGGACTTTCGTCGACGGCGACTGGTACGAGGGCAATGTCGCCGTTTTGGGCCCGCGCAGCCACGCAATGTGGCTCGGTACCAGCGTGTTCGACGGCGCCCGCTGGTTCGAGGGCGTCGCTCCCGATCTTGACCTTCATGCCGCGCGCGTAAATGCCTCGGCGATCGCGCTCGGTCTCAAGCCTTCGATGACGGCCGAGAAGATCGTCGGGCTGACCTGGGACGGATTGAAGAAATTCGATGGCAAGACGGCTGTCTATATCAGGCCGATGTATTGGGCCGAGCACGGCGGCTATATGGGCGTGCCGGCCGATCCCGCCTCGACCCGTTTCTGCCTGTGCCTCTACGAATCGCCGATGATCTCGCCGACCGGCTTTTCCGTGACGGTTTCGCCGTTCCGGCGCCCGACTATCGAAACCATGCCGACCAACGCCAAGGCCGGCTGCCTCTATCCCAACAATGGCCGTGCCATCCTCGAAGCCAAGATGCGCGGCTTCGACAACGCCCTGGTGCTCGACATGCTGGGCAACGTCGCCGAGACCGGAACCTCGAACATCTTCCTGGTCAAGGACGGCCACGTTCTGACGCCGGCGCCGAACGGCACCTTCCTGTCCGGCATCACCCGCTCGCGCACGATGACGTTGCTTGGCGAGTACGGGTTCAAGACCACGGAAAAGGCGCTGTCGGTGCGTGAATTCCTCGAAGCGGATGAGATTTTTTCGACCGGCAACCATTCCAAGGTCATTCCGATCACGCGCATCGAGGACCGCAGCCTGCAGCCCGGACCGGTGGCCAAGAAGGCGCGGGAGCTCTATTGGGATTGGGCGCATTCGACGTCGGCGGGCTGATCCGTCCAGGCTTTTCGTCGCAATGCGCCCGGTTTCCGGAAACTGTGTGACAGTTCTCCGGAACCGCTTAGAAAGAGCACCCGGCGCTTCACTTTTCGGAGTTGTCCGAACCCAATCCAGACCTATCTTAGTCCGGTATCAACACCGGATTTTCCTTGAGGGAGTACCTTCCATGGCTTTTGAATTGCCCGCTCTGCCTTACGACTATGAGGCCTTGCAGCCCTACATGTCGAAAGAGACGCTGGAATATCACCACGACAAGCACCACAAGGCCTATGTCGACAACGGCAATAAGCTTGCCGCCGAAGCCGGCCTTGGCGATCTGTCGGTAGAAGAGGTGGTCAAGCAGTCGTTCGGCAAGAATGCCGGCCTCTTCAACAATGCCGCCCAGCACTACAATCACATCCATTTCTGGAAGTGGATGAAAAAGGGCGGCGGCGGCAACAAGCTGCCGGGCGCGTTGCAGACGGCTTTCGACAGCGATCTGGGCGGCTACGACAAATTCAAGGCCGACTTCATCGCCGCCGGCACGACCCAGTTCGGTTCCGGCTGGGCCTGGGTTTCGGTCAAGGATGGCAAGCTGGCGATCTCGAAGACGCCGAACGGCGAGAATCCCCTCGTCCATGGCGCGGCGCCGATTCTCGGCGTCGATGTCTGGGAGCACTCCTATTACGTCGACTATCGCAACGCCCGGCCGAAATATCTCGAGGCCTTCGTCGACAGCCTGATCAACTGGGATCATGTTCTCGAACTCTACGAAAAAGCGAAGGCCTGATCGAGATTCAGAAAGCCCCGGCACCCCCGGGGCTTTTCTTTTTCTGTGCCGAGATCCCACAGCAAAGGTCTGCAAAATCGTCGGGGGAAGGGAATATTCCTCCCGCCACGTCCGTTAACGTCCTGTCCCGAAATGTCTTCATCACGGAGCCAATTGAATGAGAAAGCTTGTCGTCGCCATCTCTATGCTCGCGTTCGCCGGTTCGGCGGCCTTTGCCGACCCGATCCTCGACCGCCAGGCCCTGATGAAGGAGCGCGGGAAGATCGTCGGCGGCCTGTCGAAAGTGGTCAAGGGTGAGGAGCCCTTTGATGCCGCCGCCGTACTGACTGCGCTGCAGGCGCTCCAGGCGAACGCGGAAAAATTCGACGCCGACGTCCTGTTCCCGGCGGGCAGCGACACGGGCGACACCACGGCGGCGCCGAAGATCTGGCAAGACATGGCCGGCTTCAAGGCGACGGAAGACAAGTATCTTGCCGACGTCAAGGCCGCGGTCGCCGTGGCCCCAGCCGACGTGGAGTCCCTGAAGACGCAAATCGGCGTCATCGGCTCCGACTGCGGCACCTGCCACAAGGGCTACAGGGTCAAGAAAGGCTGATCGCCGGCCATGGCATGGCTGAGGAAGTTTGTCGGCGCCGCACTCGTGCTCGGCGGCGTCGGCGCGGTTGCCGCGTGGACGCTTTCGGCGCCGGTGAAGCTCGATGCGGAAACTATGGCCAAGCTCGCGCCTGGTGACGCGGCCAGGGGCAAGCGCATTTTTGATGCCGGCGGCTGCACCTCCTGCCATGCAAAACCCGGTTCGAAAGGCGATGAGCGGCTCGAACTTGTCGGCGGCCTTGAACTCAAGACCCCGTTTGGCACGTTTGTGCCGCCCAACATTTCGCAAGACCCGAAGGACGGCATCGGCGCGTGGTCGGCCGAGGATCTCGCCAATGCCATGCTGAAGGGTGTCTCGCCGTCGGGCGAGCATTTCTATCCGGCATTTCCCTATACGTCCTACGCGCGCATGAAGCCCGCCGACATTGCCGATCTCTATGCCTTCCTGAAGACGCTGCCGGCGGTTGCCGGCCGAGCGCCGGCCAATTCATTGAGTTTCCCGTTCAACATCCGTCGCGGCATCGGCTTGTGGAAACGGCTCTATCTCAGCGAGCAGCCTGTTGTGTCCCTGCCCGAAGGCGCGCCTGGTCCTGTGATTGCCGGTCGCTACCTGGTCGAGGGACCGGGTCATTGCGGCGAATGTCACACACCGCGTGACCTTGCGGGGGGGACAAAGAAGAGCGAGTGGCTGGCTGGAGCCACAGCCGCCGAAGGCAGCGGCATCGTCCCCAATGTCACCTCCGGGGAGGGCGGCATCGGCGACTGGTCGCAGGCCGATATCGCCAACTATCTCGAAACCGGCTTCACGCCCGATTTCGATTCCGTTGGCGGGGCCATGGTCGACGTGCAGAGGAACATGGCCGAACTGGCGCCCGAGGACCGCGCGGCGATCGCGGCCTATCTCAAGGCGGTTCCGCCGCATCCGAACGGCTATCCGGCGCGCAAAAAACCGGCGAGCTGACTACGGGTGGCGATCGCCCAGGAAGTCGAAGCCCGCCGCGAAGAAATGATTGTAGTTGCAGGTCAGTTCCTCGCCGGCCGCGATGTCGCGCAACGCAAAGCTTTCCTCCGGCGAGGATACGTCGCAATTCGGCTCGTCGGCGTGGTTCATGTAGCGTGCATCGTCGGCCTCGAAGACGATGTAGTTCGGATCTCGCCTGTCCGGATAGGCATAGCGATCGAGATAGCTCTTCACCGGTCCTGTCTGGCTCTCATAGGTCTCGACCTCGATGAGCCGGTCGAATCTCGGATCCAGCTTCCAGATCATCGTGCCGCGGGAAATGGGATTCTTGGCAAAGACACCAATGCCCTGGATGGGGGATTTGTCGAGATAGACGTCGACGAGCAGCATGGCAGGCCCTTGTGCGATTGTGGGCTGTCATGGCCCGGGACAAAACGCGCCTTGGGTAGCGCGCGGGCATCGCAATTGCGAGCGAAAACCAGCAACACGGAATTCAAAAACCAATGATTGCCCGGCTCGCCGAGAAGGCCGCGCCGGTCACCGTTTCGCGTCAGCGCTGCTGAAGCGCCAGCCGCACGCCCAGGCCGCAATAGATGCCGCCGACAATCTTGCCCTGCCATTTTAACACCGTGGGATTTCGACGCAGGAAAGTGCCAAGCCCGCCTGCGCTCACCGCGAAAACCACTGTGCTGAAGAGGCCCAGCAGAACAAAGATGATCCCCAATACCGCCAGCTGGAGCATGACCGATCCGTTTTCGGGCCGGACGAACTGTGGCAGGAACGCGAGGAAGAAAAGCGCCGTCTTGGGGTTGAGCATCTCAGTCAGTATGGCTTGCCGAAACGCCTTGCCCGCTGAGATTGGGAACCTGCCGGCGGCGAGATCGGCCGGCGTCTTTTCCATGATCGCGCGAATGCCGAGATAAACGAGATATGCCGCACCGAGATACTTCACGGCGCTGAACAACACCGCCGATGCGGCGACGATCGCCGAGATGCCGACCATGGCCGTGAAGGTGTGAAACACGTCGCCGGCCGCGATCCCTGCGCCGGTTGCGATGCCGGCTTTGGTTCCCGAACTCGTTGCCCGCGCGACCGTCAGCAGCGTGGCGGGGCCGGGAATAAACACAAAACCGAGCACCACGGCGACATAGGTGGTCAATGTGGCCAGGTCGATCATTGCTCGCATCCTCCTCGGCGTTCGTCGCCAATCAAGTCACGCCAGGGGCCGAAGGGCAATGACCGCTTCAGCCCTGCGGCCCTGTTGCCTTGCCTGTCACTCTCAAGGCGAATGAATATGTGTAGGCGATCTCCTCCAGCCGGGAAAACCGGCCGGACGCGCCGGCATGGCCCGATTCCATGTTGATCTTGAACAGGACCGGATTGTCGCCCGTCTTGCGCTCGCGCAGCCGCGCCACCCATTTGGCCGGTTCCCAATAGGTGACGCGCGGGTCAGTGAGACCGGCTAGCGCCAGGATCGGTGGATAGCCGAGCGCGGCGACATTGTCATAGGGCGAGTAGGCGGCGATCGTCCGGTAATCGTCCGCCGACGCGATCGGATTGCCCCATTCAGGCCACTCCGGCGGGGTCAGCGGCAGGCTGGCGTCGAGCATGGTGGTGAGCACGTCGACGAAAGGCACCTCGGCAACGATGCCGCCGAAACAGTCCGGCGCCATGTTGGCGACCGCGCCCATCAGCATGCCGCCGGCGGATCCACCTTGCGCGACGATGCGGTCATGCACAGTGTAGCGTTCGGCGACCAGATGGCGTGCACAGGCGATGAAATCGGTGAAAGTGTTCATCTTGTGCGCCCGCTTGCCGTCATCGTACCAGCCATAGCCCTTGTCCTTGCCGCCGCGGACGTGGGCGATTGCAAAGACAAAGCCGCGGTCGACCAGCGAGAACCAGTTGGTGTTGAAGGCCGCCGGCACCGTGATGCCATAGGAACCGTAGCCGTAAAGCAGGCAAGGCGCGGAGCCGTCCAGCGGGGTATCGCGGCGGTACAAGAGCGAGACCGGCACCAATTCGCCATCAGCCGCGGGCGCCATCAGCCGACGCGTGACATAGCGCTCCGGGTCGTGGCCGGACGGCACCTCCTGGGTCTTGAGCAACACGCGCTCGCGGGTGCGCATGTTGTAGTCGAAGACCTGCGCCGGCGTCGTCATCGATGAATAGGTGAAGCGCATGATCTCGGTGTCGTATTCCAGGGATCCCGACAGGCCGAGCGAAAACGCCTCCTCGTCGAAGGAGATCAGGTGTTCCTCGCCGGTTGCACGGTCGCGCACGACGATGCGCGGCAGGCCCTCCTTGCGCTCCAGCCTGACCATATGGTTCTTGAAGCCGATCACCGACAGGATCAGCCGGCCGGCCTCGTGCGGAACCAGTTCCTGCCAGTTGGCGCGGATCGGATCGCTCGCCGGCGCCGTCATGATCTTGAAGTCCTTGGCCCCATCGGCGTTGGTCAGGATGAAGAAAATGTCGCCGCCTTCCTCCATCTCGTATTGAAGACCGGTCTCGCGCGCCGCCACCAACTTCGGCTCGCCAAACGGCTCGTCCGCGCTCAGCAGCCGGTATTCCGATGTCTCGTGGTCGTTGATGGCAACCATGATCCATTCATTGGAGCGCGTGCCGCCGACATTCATGAAGAAGCCGGGATCATTTTCCTCATAGATCAGCCGGTCGCTTGCCGGATCCTGCCCAAGCGCATGGAACAGCACCTTGGAGGGACGGTGGTTGGGGTCGAGCCGGGTGTAGAAAAACCCGTCATTGGCGGCGTTCCACACCCCCGAACCGCCAGTGTCTGGAACCGTGTCCGCGAGTTCCTTGCCGTCGGAGAGGTCGCGCACCCGAAGCGTATAGAATTCGGAGCCCTTGTCGTCGAACGCCCATAAAAGCTTGCCATGGTCGGCCGAATGATCGACGCCGCCAAGCCGGAAATAGGCCTTGCCTTCGGCCTCGGCATCGCCGTCGAGCAGGATATGCTGCGCGCCGCCGTCCCGCGGCATGCGAAAATAGCGCGGCTGCTCGCCGCCGAGTTTGAAGGAGGAGCCATACGCGTAGGGTCCGTCCTTCATCGGCACGGAAGAATCGTCCTCCTTGATGCGACCCTTCATCTCCTTGAACAGCCGCTTCCGCAAATCGGCCGTGTCGGCCATCAGTTTCGACTGGTAGGCGTTCTCGGCTTCGAGATGGGCGCGGATGCCCGCATCGAGCAATGCGGGGTCCCTGAACATCTCCTGCCAATTGTCGGCCCGCAGCCAGGAATAGTCGTCCGTTCGCGTGATACCGTGATGCGTGTCGAAAACCGGCCGCTTCTCGGGCGTTGGCGGGGTGACATCCGGGAATGCAGAAGTTTTGGTCATTGCGTCTCGCTTTGGAAATGTCCTGAATGGCCAATGAACACGCCGATCAGCGCGGGTTCAAGAGCCGGGTCTTATTGCTGCGCCGGGCTCCAGAAAGCGGGCCGGGAGGAGAAATAATGTATATCTATGCTCGCACCGTCGCGGCTCTCGCCGTCGTTTCCGCGACTATGGCCATCGCCGGCCAATCTCATGCGACCGTATTCGCCGCTTGGCAAGTGGCCAACGTGCCGTTCGGCGACACGCTCAACGTGCGCAAATATCCCTCGGGCACGTCCCAGAAACAGGCCGCATATCCGAACGGCACCGTTTTGCAGATGACCGGACGATGCACTGGCGGGACGAACCTGCTCGACATCGCCAATCAGCCGGCATGGAAGCAGCAGCAGGCGGTTCGCTATCGCTGGTGCGAAGTCTGGCATGATCCGGCGAAGAACGGCGGTTTTGTCACCGGGTGGGCCTATGGCAAATACATCGCCCCGTATTGAGTGATCCGAGCTGGTCGGCTGCACGACGCGTGAGGGCCGGCAATGGCCGAGGTGGGGCAACCTATGGTTTTGTGAAAGGGGGTGAGCAACCAAGATTGCCGGCGCGATCGCCAAGCAAAGCGAAGCACTCGGAGATGCTTTGTGAGTTAGCGCGAATGTAACGGTTAGCTAACGCTGCGTCACCGGTCGCTGGTTTCGCCTGCGAAATATCGAAAAATTACATCGTGCACGAAAGATTGAAGCTGATCCGAAAATATTTGATCAACATCGTTCAATATAGTGCAAGGATCGAATTGACTTACTTGCTAGGTAGGTTCATTGATGCCCCCGCGACACGAATCGCAGAAGCTCTGTCTGCACAAAATTCGTGCAATGCCTTGCCTGTAAAAAAGGGCGCACTAAACTAACTCTCGTTGGGGCCTGAAGACCATGGATATTGTCGAAACACCTTCCAGAAACAGCGACGCGCTGATCGAGCTGACCGCCGACGTGGTGGCCGCCTATGTCAGCAACAATCCCGTGCCGGTCGGCGAACTGCCGAACCTCATCTCCGATGTCCATGCTGCTCTCGGGCGTGTGGGCGGAACCGCCGAACAGCCGCCCGCCGACAAGCAGAAGCCGGCAGTGAACCCGAAGCGCTCGGTTCATGACGACTACATCGTTTGCCTTGAAGACGGCAAAAAGTTCAAGTCGCTCAAGCGTCACCTGATGACCCACTATGATCTGACGCCGGATCAGTATCGCGAAAAGTGGAACCTCGACCCGAGCTACCCGATGGTTGCCCCGAACTACGCGGCCGCCCGCTCCCAGCTCGCCAAGAAGATGGGCCTCGGCCGCAAGCGCAAGGCCCGCTAAGCATTTGCTGCCAGGTGAGTACACTTAGTATCGCGGAATGCGGCTCAAACGATAGATAGAGCCGGACGGACAGTTCAACCGGATCGATATCGGCGCCTTCGGGCGCCGTTTTACTTTGCCGGCCGGGCCGGGACAGAGCTGGTAACAGTGCGCGGTACGATGCGATCGGCTGATCGCGGAGGCGGTATCAGGCCGTCTGCTCGAGCGCGGCCTCTGCGTCGCGCCTGATGCGCTTGACCATCGAGCGAAGGCCGTTGGCGCGCTGCGGCGACAGGTGCTCGTCCAGGCCGAGCGCCTTCAGCGTCGCTTCCGCATCGATTTTCTGGATTTCGCTGGCGGTCTTGCCGGAGAACAGCGCCAGCATGATCGCCACCAGCCCGCGTACGATATGGGCGTCCGAATCGCCCCTGAAGGTGATGACCGGATCGCCGCCCGGTCCCCGTTCGGTGGTCAGCCAGACCTGGCTGACGCAGCCCGGCACCTTGTTGGCGGCGGTGCGTTCCTCATCCGGGAATGGCGGCAGCGCCTCGCCGAGTTCGATGACATAACGATAGCGGTCCTCCCATTCGTCAAGGAATGAGAAGTCGTCGCGGATCGTCTGGATCGTGGTCGTCATGACAGGGATATAGTCATCCACCGTCGCCGCGTCACGGAAAAACAAGGACACCGCGGGCGTCGAGAGGCAGACTGCCCGCGGTGCGCCGTCGAAACGGCTTAATTCTTTACCGGCAGGTTGACTGTCTCGGGCAAGACGACTTCTTCGGGAACGCTGCCGGTCATTGTGGAGATGTCGGGGCCGGCGGACTTGTCGTCCAGCATGGCGGCCGCGATCTTGGCGGTCTCCTTGGCCCTTGCGGTGATGGTGTGCATTGCCGACTTGCCGGTCTCACAGACATCGGGCTTGCGTTCGCAAATGCCGGCGATGTCGCCGACCGCGTCGCGGGCCGCGAACAAAGCCTGGATCGGGCCCACGCTTTCTTGACCCGGCTCGGAACCGACGCCCAGCGGCAGTGCCAGCAGCACCAGCGAAAACCAGAAAGCCATTCTCATCAGGAAGAACATGCTCGCCTCTTGTCGTGACCGGATCATGCATCCATGAGCATGACCTCTTTTGTGGGCGGGATATTGGCACACAGGCGCAAAGGACGGCTTGCGGGTTAGCCGAGAATTTTCTTCAAATTTGAGGCAAATTCGAAACGAAGCGTTTTGCTGTCGATTTGTCTCAGATTGGGACCATTTTTCTTATCATCCATTAGCCATACACCCCTTTGTTTCTATTGCGTTTTCCACAAAATCAGGCGGTCGGTGCACTGCCGCTGGCCACGCCGCGGGCGGTCCCTGCGGATAACCCTCCGTTTACTATGGTGGCATTTGCCCGCGTTTTTGGGCGCTCCCATCCCGATATTCGCCGTGGGCCGGGCCTTGGGTCGGCCCTGCCTTATCCATTCTTTAAAGGCTGGGTGCGAGTTTCAGAGTCAATCAAAACGATCTGCAAAAGCAGAGCTGTTCACGACGAGTGCGGGTGCGTTGAGTTGATGCCGATCAAGGCCAGATACGTTGAATTGCCTGGGGCAATGGCCGCCGGTTGTGAACGTATGGTCCATCCCTCCATTCTTGGGCTGGACGACCGCGAGCGTCAGCGTCGCTTTATCGGCGCCATGCTGGCCGCTCCGTTCTTTGCCGCCGGTGCCGCCGTCACGCTCGTCACGTCAGGCATGGGCGCAGCCGTCACCGTGGCCGCCATCTTCGCGGCCTTTGGTCTTTGCTGGTTCATCGCCTTGCTGGTGGCCGCGACCGGCAGGATGGATCTGGCCGGCCGGGCCGCGCTGGCGATCGCGGGACTTGCGCTCGCCGGTCTTGTTGCCGCTGCCGGCGGGCTGAGCTCTCCGGTCGCGATGCTTTTCGTGGCGCTGCCGTTCGAAGCCTGGTGGATCGGCGCCTCGCGCCGCGCGGCGCTGTGGGGAGCCGTCTGCGCCGTCGTCGCCATTCTGTTGCAGCCTGTGACGGCAACCGTCCTCCCGCACGCCGCGGTGCCGATCGCCGCGTGGCACTGGCTGCTGCCATTGGCCTGGGCGCTGACGCTGGTGCCGCGTATATCGGCGGTTCGCAATACGGCGGCTGCGGCCGACGTAGGGGACACCGGCGATCGTCTGGAAGACATGATCGACGCGGTGGTCCTGCGCGTCGCCCGCCATGGCGAGGTTATCGATGCCTCGGCAAAGGCGCGTACGCTGTTGAAACTGCCCCCGCAACTGCTTTGCGGAACCGGGCTTTTCGATCGCGTGCATCTCTCGGATCGCGTCTCCTATCTCAGTGCCTTGGCCGACATGCGAGACGGGGCGCTGTCGCGCAGGCTGGAGTTGCGCGTCAGGCTGCCGCAGGACGGCAATGGACAGAATGGCAATGGCCCGGCAGACAACTATCGGCCGTTTTCGCTCGAACTGATGCGCGCTCAGGAGCAGGGCGACGTTTTCACGCTTGTGCTGCGCGAGAACGAAGAGGTCGCCCGCTTGCGCGAAGACCTCTGCGCCGCCACTGACGCCGCGGCCGCCGCCGAAGTGGCGAAAGGGCGCTTCCTGGCGGTGGTGAGCCACGAACTGCGCACGCCGCTCAATGCCATCATCGGATTCTCCGACATGCTGCTGCACGAGATGTTCGGCGCCTTCAAGGATCCACGGCAGAAGGAATATGTCGGTCTGGTGCGCGATTCCGGCCAGCATCTGCTTGCCGTCGTAACCTCCATTCTCGACGTATCGCGGATCGAATCGGGCGTCTATGCGACCGAACCGGAGCCATTCCGCTTCATGGAAGCCGTCGACATGTGTCAGCAGATGATGCGGCTCCAGGCGCAGGCCAAGAACATCGATCTCAAGGCGCAGATCGCGCCGGACGCCGGCGAAATCAACGCCGACCGGCGCGCCGTGCAGCAGATCCTCATCAATCTCGTCTCGAATGCGATCAAGTTCACGCCCGATGGCGGCGATGTCGTCGTCGGCGCCAAGCGGATCGGTTCGCGCCTGCATTTCTGGGTGCGGGACACCGGCATCGGCATCGCCGAGGAAGATTTCGCCAATCTCGGCAAGCCGTTCATGCAGATCCAGAACGACTATACCCGTCGTTTCGAGGGGACCGGCCTTGGCCTGTCGCTGGTCAAGGGACTGGTGGCGCTGCACGAAGGCACCATGTCGATCGAAAGCATGCCGGGCGAGGGCACCACGGTCACCATCAGCCTGCCGGTGAACGGGCCGAAAGGGCGGCCGGCGGACAAGGCCGGGGTGCTGACGATGCCGCTGGCCAGGGCGAAAGGGGACGGAAATGGCGCGCTCCGCAAAACAGCCTAAGGCGGCCAAGCGCCGCAGCAACGCCTTTCAGGACGGAGCCGTCGCCATCGGCGGCATGATTTCGCGCAATCCCGTCCTGGCGGGAGGGTCGACGGCATTCCTGGTGACGCTGTTCTACGTTTCGGCGAATGCGCTGTGGTACCAGCCTTTTCCGCATGCCGGCGCCTTCTTCGCGACCCGCAGCATGCAGGGCGTTCCGCACGCGGCCGCTGATGAGCCGGAGACCACCTTCAACATCGTGCGGCCAGGTACCGCGCCGGCGCCGGTCAAGGGCGATCCGGTGGTGGAGCAGGTGCAGGGCATATTGAAGGATCTCGATTTCTACGCCGGCACGGTCGACGGCATTTCCGGACCCAACACGCGCAAGGCGATCCAGGCCTATCAGCAGAAGGTTGGGCTCAACACGTCCGGCGAGATCGACGCGCTGCTGCTCGATCAGCTGGGCGCGACCCCGAAAACCCCCGCCGTGCCGAAACCGCAACCGCGTCCCGAAGTGTCGCAGGCGGTTCCAGTGTCGCTGCAGACCGATACGGCTTCCCAAGCGCCGGATCCTCGCATTGTCAAGATACAGGCCGGGCTCAAGGCCTTCGGCAATGACGACATGCAGCTCGACGGCGTCGTCGGCGCCCGTACCAAGGCGGCCATCAAGGAATTCCAGTCGCTGTTCGGCCTGCCGCAGACCGGCGAGCCCGACGAACTGGTCTATGTCAAGATGCGCGAGATCGGCCTGACCAACTGACGGCGCAAATAACGGCTCGCCCAGCGGTGTAAATACCGATAGATAGCCCGCATGCTGTCCGGACTTTTCTCATGCGCGTGACCACGGATCTGTGGGTATCGGCCCTGTTGCGTCGGGTTTTCGGCGCGGGCGGGTTTGCCGCCGTGGTCAAGCGCGGCGCGACCGAAGCCGGCGCCGTGTTCGTCCTGACGCGGAGCCGGCTTGGTGAAATCGCTCTCTATGGGCCGGCGCCACAGACGAGCTACGATTCGGCCAAGCCCGACGACCGTTTCTTTAGCCTTCTCGCCACCGCCGCCGATGCTTCGGTGCTGGACGCCAGGCTGGAACGCGAGAAGAAATTCGATCCCGACATCTGGGTGGTTGAGATCGAGGCCGGCGCTGTTCCTGTCGAGGAGCTTATTTCCGTGAAGATGTCCTGAGGCCAGGGAAGGCCGCTGCATCGTCACTGTTCGACGCCTCGCGGCTGGCGCTGTTGGTGGGGGCGGCGTCGCGAACCACATCGGACAGGGTCACGGCCTTCCATTCCCGCACCTTGTCCAGCGCTGCGTCGCGGTGCAGGAGCCGGTAGCGATCGAGGAAGGTGCGGATCGCCTGCGGATGCGGAAACTCGCGGGAGTAGACGGCAACCGTGATCAGGAATGCCCGGTCCTCGCTGAGGTCGAGCGAGCGCAGCGCCGCCAGCAGCGGCATGTAATTCTGGTTCGCCGTCAGCAACCTGGCCGTCGAGAAATCGATATCGAGCGCATCGGCGAGCGCGGTCTGGAAGAAGGCGGCGTTTCCGGTCAGCGCCGTCTCGCGCAATTTGGCATAGGTGTCGGCTCCGGTGAACGGATCGACCTGCGCCGCCTGCGCCTCCTCGCCGGTCCGCATCATGGAGCGCAGTCTGCGCCGCGCATTTTCGGCACCAACGCCCGGCGTCTGCTGCTTCGCCGCGCTGTCGGCGGCCGGCGCCTTCGAGGGAGCGGTTTGTGCCGGAGAGGCCTCCGCTTCCGGATCGCGCACCCGCACCAGCGTCGGCCTTTCCAGTGCCCTGATCAGATCGGCGATAGTCGGATTAAGGTTCTTGCGGCGCGCGATCGCGCGCGCATGCGGCAGTCCGTGCCGGCCGATTAGCGCAATGAGGTCGATGTCACTGACTGCGCGCGAGCGGATGAGCAAGGGGGCGGCGATGCCCACCGGCTCCTCGCACAGGCGCCGCACCAGCCCGGCCGGAGCATATTCGCATTCAGAGAGGGCCGCCGCAACGTAGCGGCGCGATTCGGCGGACACGTTGTCGAACAGCGGCAGCGTCAGATCTTCGAGCTGGCCAATTTCACGGCGGGATGGCCGGGTGAGCGAGCAGAACGCAGACACCGCTGCGCGGAACAGCCTTTCGGCCTTTCCTGATTCCGTCCTTGCCGCGATTTGCCTGAAGTCCGAAGATGACACGAGGGATACGCCCGATACTCTATACACGCTTGACCATGCTCGGAACCATGTCGGTTTCGCGATTGCCAAAAACAAAGATCAAGTTAGCTGGGATCCGTTAGCGCTCCGTTAACCCTCTGCCGGCCTTAATGATATTTGGAGGCGTTGCGTTGTGCTCCGGGGCAACCGAGAGGAATACGCGAACCATGGGCATGGTACTGTCTTTCGTGCCGAGAACGGCACCGACCAATCGAGCAAAGCAAACCACCGAAATACCGGCGGCGGTGATCATCTTTCCCGGTATCCGCTATGAGCGGTCCGCCGCGGGGGAAGCGCGGCCTGCCGGCCCTGACAAGCCGGGATCGCCACGCACGCCAGTGCCGCACCACTGAACGTTCTTGAGGCCGAGGCGGGAATCATCCCTGCGGCACCGCCCTTGATTGTTGTGATGCTGACTGTCCGGGCCGCGGTCTAAAAGTCCTGCAGCTCGCACGAACTCTGCTCCAGAAAGCGCGACACGATCGACTTCCAGCTGTCGTCCGGCACGAAGCTGCGGATGACGAATATGCCCTCGTCGATCGGCGCTTCGACGAAGATCGCTCCCTGAAGCTCCTCGGGAAGGTCCCTGCGTATGTCGATCATCTGCGCCGGCGTCAGCACCACGGCATCCAGCTTGCTCCCGGTCGCCGTGTGGTCGTTGAATGAATAGATGTTGTGGCCGTTGCGGTCATAGACCGACACCGACCAGAAGGGCACATTGCCCGGCGCTCTGATCCTCACCATTCCCTCCTCGAGGTCGAACCGGCAAGCCGTCGCATAAAACAACGGGTCGACCGATTTCACCACCGGCGCGCCGCCCGCCTCGGCATCGAGCCGGGTCATCCGGTACAGATCCGATGCCATCGACAGCCGCGACCAGGCATCGCGTTCCGAGAATTCAGGCACCAGAAGCAGCACGACGATATGCACGATACCGGCACCGACGAGGCCGAGAAGGACGGCATGCACAAGTCTGCGCGTCGCGGCGTAGACACTACGCATCGCAGCCGACCTTGGTGATCTTGGGCAGCGAAACATCCGACAGGCCGGTGCTGCTGGCGATCGGCGTGTCGTAGAATGTCAAGACGAAATACATCCTGCCGGAACCGTCGGTCAGCAGCCAATTGCCGGGCATCGGTTGATGGCCGACGGAAATGAGCACCGAATTGTCGGATCGGCGCAGCACGCCATAGGATTGAAGTGCGGCAAGCCGCGATTTGCCGGTCTCGACCACGCCGAGCGATTGGTCGGCGGCATAGAGGGTCCAGAATCGGGCGGTCGGAAATCCGCCTTCGATCGTGTAGGTACATTCGCGCCTGAGCTCTCCGCCAGCTGCGTCGTCCTCGGCGACAAAGGACAGCCCTTCGGCGCGGCCAAGCGCGAGCACGCCCTCGCGCGCCACGCGGGCCTTGGAATAGGGGTCGGCTGCGGGTGTACCGATGTCGGGAAAGGCGGTCCACTGGCCGATTCTGATCGCCCCGACGCCGTCCTGCATTTTCAGCGCATACCAGACGCTGGCGCCGCCGCCGCCGATGGCTATGGCAAGCGAAAGCAGCGTCAGGAAGGCGTTCTTGAGCATGAAAGGCCGGGCGCATGAAGAATTGCCGCTCGGGGATATCGCGGCGCGGGGTCGTGTGGCAAGCCGCAGGACGCGGATTCGCAAGGTGTGGCTTTTCCATCTTCCCGAAGACAGAAGGGAAGAGGCGCCGCGATCACAGCGCCGACAGCGTTTCGGGCGGAGCAGATGCACCGAGCCTGCGCGCCGTTTCGAACAGGTGGGTCATGTCCCTGAGCGTCTGTGTCGTCCGGCTGGACAGCACCGGCGGCCGTTCGGCGGCGGCATCGGCCGCTGCCTGTTCCTCGCTCTTCTTCTGCGCTTCCGCGGCCCTGGCCGCGATCTCCTCGTCGACGAAGGGCTTGTCGATGCCGGGGATAGGCTTGAGGTCGATGTTCTGATGCGCATAGACCATGAGCCGCTGCCACACCATCGCCGGCAGCGAGCCGCCTGTCATGTTCTTGGTCGGGGTGAAATCGTCATTGCCCAGCCAGACGGCCGCCGTGTAGTTGCCGGTGAAGCCGACGAACCAGGCATCGCGGTAGGATTGCGTCGTGCCGGTCTTGCCGGCGACGACGATGTTGGGGATCTGCGCGCGCCTGGCGGTACCCATCGCCGGTACCGCGACAAGCATGGTGTTCATCGATTTCAGCGCCTGCTCGGACAGCACGCGATGCGGCGGCGGCGCATCCTTGGCGAAATCGTAGACCACCTCGCCGGTGCGGGTGACGAGCTGCGTGATCCCATGCCTGGAGCCGACAAAGCCGTTCTGCGCGAACACGCTGTAGCCCGTCGCCTGGTCCATCACTGTCATGCCCGAGGTGCCGAGCACCATGGTCTTGTGCGCTTCGAGCGGCGATTCCACGCCGAACGATTCCGCCATCGCCTTGATCGGCCCGATACCGAGATAATCCTTGGCAAGCCGCACGGGCACGGTATTGATCGACTTGGCCATGGCCACGATGAGCGGAACCTTGCCCGCCGACTCGCCACCGTAATTGTGCGGCGACCAGTTGCCCCAGCTGATCGGCCCGCCTGATACGATCGAGTTCGGCGTAAAGCCGTGCTCCATAGCCGTTGCATAGACATAGGGCTTGAAGGAGGAACCGGTCTGGCGCAGCGCCTTGGTGGCGCGGTTGAACTGGCTGGCGCCATAGTCGCGGCCGCCGACGATCGCGCGCACCGCGCCATTGGTCTCGATGACCACCACGGCCCCTTCGGTGACGTTGTACTCCTTGCCGAACTGGCGCAGGTGGAACTCCACCGACTCTTCCGCCGCCTTCTGGATGTTGGCGTCGAAGGTGGTGTGCGCCACCAGCGAGTGCTGGCCGGGCTTGGCGATCTTCTTGACCTCGTCGAAGGCCCAGTCGAGGAAATAATCGGGGCTCTTCTGTTCGCCGCGGTCGACGACATCGGCCGGATGCAGTCTTGCCTGCAGCACCTGGCCCTCGGTCATGAAGCCGGAATCGACGAGATTGGACAGCACCACATTGGCGCGCGCGCGCGCCGCTGGCAGGTTGATGTGCGGCGCGTATTTGGTCGGCGCCTTGAACAGGCCTGCAAGCATCGCCGCCTCGGCGAGATTGAGGTCCTTGACGCTCTTGCCGAAATAGAAGTCCGCCGCCGCCTCGATGCCGAACGTGCCGCCGCCCATATAGGCGCGGTCGAGATAGAGCTGCAAGATTTCCTTCTTCGACAGATTGGCTTCGAGCCACAGCGACAGGAAGGCTTCCTTGATCTTGCGCTCGAAGGTGCGCTCATTGGTCAGGAACAGGTTCTTGGCCAGCTGCTGCGTGATGCTGGAGCCGCCCTGGACGACCGAGTTTGCCCGCACATTTTCGAAGATTGCGCGCGACAGGCCGAGAACGTCGATGCCGTAATGGTCGAAGAAGCGCCGGTCCTCGGTGGCAAGCACCGCCTTGATGACGTGGTCCGGCATTTCGTCGACCGGCACGGAATCGCGCTGGATGATGCCGCGCTGGCCGATCTCGTCGCCATAACGGTCGAGGAAGGTAACGGCGAAGTCGCCCTGGGCGCGCCAGTCGCCGGCCGTGTCCTGGAAGGCGGGAATAGCCAGCGCCAGCATGACGACGATGCCGCCGGCGCCAAGCGTGAAACCTTCGCTCAACAGCTCGACGATGCCACGGCGCCAGCCGTTGACGCGAAAGCGCCGCGAGAAAATCGTCGCGCCCTCCCAGAACTGGCGCGCCTTGAACCCGATCTCGTAGAGAGAGGAATCGATCCATGCGTCGAGCGCCAGCAGCCGAGCGGCGATCGCACCTCTTCTCTTGCGTGGTTCAGGACTGACCATTCAAAAACCCGGACGGCTATGGCACGGCCTGAAAACCAAGCGGGCAGTTTCAGGGCGACGCCGCCCTGACTATTCATCCATTTGCGGACGCCCACAAGGGTGGCGAGGACACACCTGCGGGGTTTGTTGATGGGGGCGGTTACAAACCGCCATTCACCCGCCTGACGCTGATCAGGCCGGCGAAGATGGGGGTTGCCGTTCCGGGCTCAGGCCGCCTCGCGCTTCAGCGCCTGCGCCATGCAGTGGATGCCGCCGCCGGTCTTGGAGATCTCGCTCATGTCGACGGCCGCCACCTCGAAGCCGCGCGCCTTGAGTTGACCGATCAGCGACTGGCTGGATGTCGGCGCGATCACCCTGTCCTTGCCAAGCGACATGAAGTTGCAACCGAGCGCCATCGTGTCCTGGAACGGCACGTCGATGATCTCGTGCCCTTTGCCCTTCAGCCAGTCGACGATCCCCGGCTCGGTGCAGGCGAGGCAGACGGCGGTGAGTTTTTCGGCGATCGGCACCACCATCAGGTCGATATGGACATAGTACTCGTCGATGAAGGCGATGCGTGTTTCCCAACCTTCTTTTTCGAACCAGGCCTGCACCTGCCGGGCGCCTTCTTCCTGCGTGCGGGCGCCGCCGCAGCCGATCAGCACAACGCCGTCCTCGATGACGTTGAAATCGCCGCCCTCGAAGGTGCCTGCGGTGACCATGTCGTAGATCGGGATACCGAGTTTTTCATAGGTGCGGATGGCGGCGTAATTCTCGCCGCGCCGCCACCAATTGGCCATGGCGGTGATGATGGCGCCGTAGGGCGTCATTACGCTGGAATCGCGGGAGTAGACCTGCATCGGCAGCTCCGGCGTCGGCTCGTGCCAGTGGATGTTGACGCCGAAATGCTCGTAGGCCGCGACCAGATCCTTGTGTTGTGCCTGCGCGATCTGGATGTTGCAGGGCGCCTCGCGCAGGTGCTTGCGCGACAGGGAGCTGGTCGAGAGATGGCGCAGGAAATTGGGCGAGCCGAGCAGCACATCGGTCAAGACGTCGGTCTCGTTGGCGAAACCCCATGATGTCAGCGGCTTGGTGCCGCCGGCTGGGTTGCGGCGCTGCAGCGAAAACGGCTCGGCGATGATGCGGTCATGAACGGTCATGCGGTTCTCCTCGTATGGGCGTTTGCGGTCATTGCTTGCTTGGTATCCACCAGTCGCGGCCGCGCGGCGTGGTGACATATTCCGGCCAGCGGAAGTTGATGGGCGGATCGTAGTCGCAGAGCGGGGCGATCCAGGTCGAACCGCCAATGCCGCCGCCGGTTCGGGTGACGAACTCGTCCATCGCCATGTCGCGCGCGGCCTTGTCTTCCAGCAGGCGAAGGGCGGATAGCGCGACGGTCTTCGCCGCGCAGATGACCATCGGGTCGATGGTCGCCGGGATGCCACCCAGCGCGTTCATCGCCCAAGCTGGAAAAACATGACCGTTTGCCGAACGCAGGGCAGGGCGGGCGACATAGAAACGCGCCGTCGGCGTGTGCCAGCTCATGTCGGTGTAGTCGTCCGAGGTCGAGTTCACCTGCGACGGCGGCAGGTCGCGGCGCAGGATCGCCTCTGCCTCCTGTGGTGCAATCAGCCGCTCCAGCTCGTCGATGAAGGGGTTTTCGCTCGCCACCCCACCGGCATTGACCTGGATCTCGCGGGCGATCTTCTTCGCCGCCTCGTCCCAGCGGGGCGGGCCGACGCTCGCCAACGCCTCATAGGCGATCCCGGCCATGGCATGATTGGCCAGCCCCGGCCGCGACTTCGAAACCCAGTGCCGTTCGTAGCGGCAGCCGCTGATCGCGGCGGCGGCCGAGGCGTTTCGGTCGAGCACGGCGGTGACCTGCTCGGCCATGGCGATGGTCGGAACACGGATCATGTACTGGATCTCGGCAAGGCCTGCCGGCAGATTGTCGGCGGTGGCCTGGCCCGCCGTCAGGATCGCCTCGCTGATCGACCAGCCGCCCTGGTGCGGCAGCATGGAATCGCGCAGCGCCTTGGAGGCTATGTACATCGTCATCAGCGCGTCGTTGGCGCCGGGCGCGCGAACCGCCGAATGTGCCTGCGGGATCGGGGCGCCGTCGCCGGCGGCGCGTGCCCAATTCTCGGGCTCATCGCAGATGAAGCGATAGATCATCGCGTAGGCAGCGCCGCAATGGGTGTCCCAGCGCGCAGTGTTGCAGAGCGGCAGCATGTAGAAGGGATGGAAGGAGATCATGCCGGCAAGGCCGTCATAATAGCCTTTGGCTGCATGGATCGGTTTCGAGCCGCGCACCTTCTCCGCCGGCTCGCCGGTGAAGCGCAGCGTGCCTGCAATGCCGTGGCGCTGCATGGCGGCCTTTGTGGCGAGCAGACCGCCCAGGCTGGCCATGCCCAGGCCCGAGTGCGGATCGGTATGGCCACCGGCTTCGGAGCCGAGCCCTGGGCGGGGCCGCTTCACCGTGGCAGCGTCCTGGCAGTTGCCGGGCACGGCGTCATATTCGGCATACATGCCGATGGTCGGACCGTCCCCATTGGTCCAGTGGGCGCAGAAGGCCGTCGGCATGCCCGCGGAGCCTTCCTCGACCGCAAACCCCTCGCGCTTCAGCCGATCGACATACCAATCTGCTGATTGGTACTCGCGCCAGGCGGTTTCGCCGAAGTCGAAGATGGTGCGCGTCCAGGCCGACAGCAGCGGCTGGATGCCGTCGAGGCAGGCAAGAGCGGTTTCTTGCGCCGATGTCGTCACCGGTTTTTCCATGCGCCAAAGAAAGCAGTGAAGCGGCTTCCCAAAAAGTGATATGTTTTCCCGGTTCGTGCAAATTCGGTTCACCTCTTGAGAATTCCATCGACGCAGGCGCTCCGCGCCCTCGACAGCTTCGCCCGTCATGGCAGCGTCTGGCGCGCCGCCGACGAATTGCACCTCACCCGCAGTGCGGTCAGCCATCAATTGCGCTTGCTCGAACGCGACCTCGGCTTCGATCTGCTGGAGCGCATCGGCAAGGGCGTGGCGCTGACACCGCGCGGCCAGCGCTATGCCGCGGACGTGCGCAAGGCGCTGACCGTGCTCGGCGACGCGGTGGCGCAAAACGCCGGCACCGGGGTCGGCGGCTCCTTCGCAGTCTCATGCACACCAGGCTTCGCCTCGCTGTTCTTGTGCACCCATATCGGCGAGTTCCGGCAGATGTATCCTGATGTGGCGCTGAGCATACTGACGCCCCGGCGGCTCGACGACGTCAGCAATCCGGACGCCGACGCCTTCATTGCCTTTGGCGTCGGCAACTGGCCGAACCGCGTGGTGGAACTGCTGTGCGATATCTCGTTCACGCCGCTCTGCAGCCCGACGCTACTCAACAAAGTGGGCGGCTTTTCCAAGCCCGCCGACGTCCTGCGCGCCAACCTGCTGCATCTTGGCGATACCGAGGACTGGGCGCGCTGGCTGGCGCTGGCCAAGGTCGAGAACCCCGACACCGAGGGCGGCATCTTCTTTTCCGACATGAACCTCGTTTTCTCGGCGGCGATTGCCGGCCAGGGCATCGCCATGGGGGACGAGCTGACCAGCCGCCGGGCGCTGAGTGAGGGCCGGCTGGTCAAGCCGTTCGAGACCTCGATCCCGTCGCCGCGTTCCTATTTCCTGGTTTCCGAGCACGCCAAGGCGGGTCACCCTGTGCTGGAGGCGTTTGGGGGATGGTTGAGGTCGAAGCTATCGGAGAACAGGTTGCGGACATATTGAGATCAACTGATCTCCCCCAGGAGAGGTGAATTTCGCGGCTCCAGCGTCGCCGGCATTCGCCATAGATGAATCAAATTTGCCGATCAGGCGAAAACTATTCGGTTGCGGTGAGCCTTCGCGCTGCCTACGATTTCCCCAGCCACCAAGGAAGAGGCAGGATGCAGCAACCCGGCCGGGCCGCAGAGATCAAGGCGAACGGGATCGGCAAGAGCTTCGGCTCGTTCCGTGCGCTGGACAATCTGACGCTCAATATCGGCCGCGGCGAGTTTTTGACGCTGCTCGGCCCCTCCGGCTCCGGCAAGACCACCTTCCTGATGATCCTGGCCGGCTTCCTGCAGCCCAGCGAGGGCCGCCTGTTCAGCGACGGCGTCGATATTACCGACCGGCCGGCCGAGCAGCGCGCCGCCGGCATGGTGTTCCAGGGCTATGCGCTCTTCCCGCATATGAGCGTCGAGCAAAACATCGCCTTTCCCCTCAAGGTTCGCAAGAAATCTGCCGTCGAGATCAAGCGTAGCGTCGGCGAGATGATAGAGCGCGTCGGTCTGCTGGGCCACGAGAAGAAGCTGCCGGCGCAGCTTTCCGGCGGCCAGCAACAACGCGTGGCGCTGGCCCGCGCGCTGGTGTTCGAGCCGGGCGTGCTTTTGCTCGACGAGCCGTTCTCGGCGCTGGACAAGAGCCTGCGCGGTCAGATGCAGGCCGAGATGAAGCGCCTGCACCAGGAGACCGGCACCACCTTCGTCTTCGTCACCCACGACCAGAGCGAGGCGCTGGCGCTGTCCTCGCGTGTCGCCATCTTCAACCATGGCAAATTGTTGCAGGTCGGAGCGCCTGACGAGGTCTATGACCGGCCCGCCAACCGCTTCGTCGCCGAGTTCCTGGGCGAGATCAATATGCTGCCGCTGAAGGGCGTGCGCGTCGCCGACCATGGCGCGACCGCGCTCTGCGAAGACCGGGCAATCAAGCTGCGCGGCAACGCCGAAGCAGTGGATGGCAATGCCATCCTGGCGATCCGGCCAGAACATATGTCGATAGCGCGCGAGGCAGCCGCAGGCGAGAACGGCATTGCTGCCACCGCGATCGGATCGACCTATCTGGGCGCGGCGACCAAACTCGACCTTACGACACGCCAAGGTGCGAAGGTGACCGTTTCGGTGCCGAACGAGGTCGCGGCCGCGGCACTCAGCAAAGGCAATTCCGTCTGGCTGACCTGGCCGGCGGAAAAGGGTTTCCTCCTTCCGGACGGAGGGCAATGAGCACCGGCGCGGCCTGAATTCGCCGCACCGGATTCCGGATTCGATCAACGAAAACAAAGGGGAACTAACATGAACGATACCAAGAAACAGGCCATCGAAACGCTCTCCGAAAGGACAAGGCGCGGTGAGATCTCGCGCCGGCAATTCACGCAACTTGCAGGTCTCGTGCTTGCCGGCACGCCGCTGCTGCTGCGCTCGACCAAGTCCTTCGCCGCCGCGAAGGAACTGGTGCTGGTCAACTGGGGCGGCGACGCCATCACGGCTTACGACGCCGCCTATGGCCAGGCTTTCACCAAGGACACCGGCATCACCGTCAAGATGGATGGCTCCGGCCCGACCGAAGGGGCCATCGCGGCACAATTTAAAAGCGGTGCGCCGACCTGGGATCTTGTCGACGTCGACCCGTTCTCGGCCATCACGCTTGGCGCGCAAGGCATGCTCGAGCCGATCGACTACACAATAGTCGACAAGAAGAAGATGCGGCCGGGTTTCGGCTGGGATTACGCCGCCTCGACCTATTTCTTCTCTTATGTGATCGCCTACGATTCGCAGAAATACGGCAGCAATGCCCCGACCGGCATGGCCGATTTCTTCGACGTGAAGAAATTCCCCGGCAAGCGCTCCCTCTACAAATGGGGCGTGTCGAGCTGGGAGGCGGCTCTTCTCGCCGACGGCATCGCGCCGGCGTCGCTCTATCCGCTCGACCTCAAGCGCGCGCATGACAAGATCGCCGCGTTCAAGGAGAACGTCGTCGCCTATTGGGGCGGCGGCGCGGAAAGCCAGAGCGTGTTGCTCAACGGCGAAGCCTCGATGGCGATCGTCTGGTCGACGCGAGCCTCGCTGATCGAGCAGGATTCGGGCGGTCAGATCAAGTTCATCTGGGACCAGGGCCTGATTTCGCCCGGCGCACTGGCCGTGTTGAAGAACAACCCCGGCGGCAAGGACGCGGCGATGAAGTTCATCGGCAGCGCGCAGGACCCTGCAAAGCAGCTTGTCATGTTCGACAAGCTCGGTCAGGGCCCGGCCAACCCGGCTGCCGACGCTCTGGTTCCCGCCGACAAGAAGCGCATCAACCCGGTCGATCCCGAGAACATGAAGAAGCAGATCCCGCTCGACATGGACTGGTACGCCAAGAATTACGGGGCGGCGCTGGACGAATATACCAAGATCATCTCCGCCTGACCGGCGCTGGGCTGACATGAGAGGCGTTCTCTCGGATAGGATGGGCGCGGCGCTGTTGATGGCGCCGCTGCTCCTGTTCCTTGGCCTCGCCTATGCCTGGCCGTTCCTCGGCGTGGTGAAGTGGAGCTTCACGCTGCCGACGCCGGGGCTTGGCCAGTACGGCGCGCTGATAACCGACCCGCTGGTACAGTCGGTGTTCGTCCGCACGCTGCGCATCGCGGCGATCGTCACCGTTGTATCGGTTGCCGCTGCCTACGCCATCACCGTGGTCTGGGTGCGCGGCAGCCCGGCGCAGCGGGTGCTGGCCGAATTCTGCATCCTGGTGCCGTTCTGGATATCGGTGCTGACGCGCGCCTTCGGCTGGGTGGCGCTTCTCTCCAACCGCGGCCTGATCAACACCTGGCTGCAGTCGATCGGCTTCATTAGCGAACCGCTGACGCTGGTGCGCAACGAATTCGGCGTCATCGTCGGCATGACGCACTTCCTCATTCCTTTCGCCGTCTTTCCGCTGGCGTCTTCCATGCGCAGCCTCGACGAGCGTGTGCTGCTCGCCGCGCGCGGGCTGGGTTCCAGCCGCATGCGCACCTTCTGGACGGTGTTCGTGCCGATGACGCGCTCCGGCATCATCGGCTCCGCGCTGATCGTCTTCGTCTTCTCGCTCGGCTTCTTCGTCACGCCGGCGATCCTTGGCGGTGGCCGCAGCGTCATGATCGCCGAATTGATCTATCTCCGCATCTTCCAGAGCCCGGACTGGGGGCTAGGTGCTGCCATCAGCGTGGTGCTGGTGTTGTTCGTCGGCATCCTGATGGCGCTGCTCTTCCGCTACGTCAGACCGAAGCAATTGGTGTAGCCTATGCCGACCTATCGCCCCGGTCCCGTCTCGCTTGCCCTCGCCGTCCTGGTGGCGCTGTTCCTGCTCCTGCCGCTGCTGGCCGTGATCCCGGTCTCGCTGACGCCCAGCCGCATGCTGGCGATGCCGACGGGCGAGTTGTCGCTGCGCCACTACCGCTCGCTGGTCGAGGATCCGCGCTGGCTCCAGTCCATCCTGCTCTCGATCAGGATCGGCATCGTCAGCAGTGTCATCTCGACGGTGCTGGCACTGTGCTTCAGCCTTGGCGTGTGGATGTTCCAGCCGCGCTTCACCGCGGCTCTGGTCGGCTTCGTGCTGTTGCCGATGGTGGTGCCGCCGGTGGTCTCGGCGGTGACGCTCTATTTCCTGCTCACCTCGATCTCCGGCGTCAGTTCCTTTTTCGGCTACGACACCTGGCTGGGTGTGGCCATGGCGCATTCGGTGATGACGGTGCCCTTCGCCACGGTGCTGATCCTGGTCTCCCTCAGCCAGCTTGACCGCCGTATCGACCTCGCAGCGCGTGGCCTTGGCGCCAGCGTCTGGGAGCGCGCCACGCGCATCATCATGCCCAACATCAAATTCGGCATCGTCACCGCGGCACTGCTGTCCTTCGTGCTCTCCTGGGAGGAAATCGGCGTCACGCTGTTCATCACCTCGGTCAACGCCATCACGCTGCCCAGGTTGATGTGGATGGGTCTGCGCGACAATATCGACCCCGCGATCGCGGCACTTTCAGTGATCCTGATCGTCATCACCGTGCTGGTGCTTGCAGTGCGCAGCGTTGTGGTGCGGCTGCGTGGAGGACAATGACCGGGGGCCTGTCTGCCTCAGGGGATTGTCACAGGGGTAAAACTGCTAGCAGAAGCGCACCGAGACCCGGCCGAACCTGCCCAAATCGCCGATGACTTCGTCGCCCGCCTCGACGCTGATCGGCGTCACGCAAGTGCCGGTGATCACGATCTGCCCCGGCTGGAGCGCTATGCCCAGGCCCGACAATTCGTTGACGATCCAGGTCAGCGCAATACGAGGATCGCCCAACACGGCTGCTCCTGATCCGTTATGCTGCGATTTTCCGGGAACAAAAGCGGCCACCGGGTGCTTCGCGAGATCTACGTCGCGCCAATCGTCTTCCACCGCCTCGCCGATGACGAACAGATTGGCGCAGGCACTGTCGGCGATGAGCTGCGGCGCGCCGACAGCGCAGAAATCGTCATAGCGGGAGTCCGGTATTTCGATCGCCGGATGCAAACTCGCCACGGCGTCCACTACATCACCGATTTCATAAGGCCCCGGGCGAGGCGGCAACTGACGGCCGAACCGGAAGGCGAATTCGATCTCGGCGACACGCATCTTGCTTGTCGCCAGGGAAACGGAGCCACCGACCTCGACCGCCTTCTCGGCGAGGAGGCGCCCGGCCATCGGGCCGTCGACGTTGATATGCCGCTGGCCGGCCAGGCTGGTTGCCGCGATCTTCCAGCCGAAGAGCGGAGCCACTGAGCGATCCATGACGTGCGACTGGATGGCGTAGCCTTCGGCCCGCGTCTTCGGCCGCAATTCCTCGGGTATGGCGTCGAGGCGGGTGCCCTTGTCCCAATGGCCTACCAGGAGGCGCGACGCGGCCCTGGCCTTTTCTGGATCGAGCATGGTCAGCTCCTGAAATTAGGAAATGCGGCGCTGCCGGGCGTTGCTGATGCTTGCGGTTCGCAAAGGGTACCCGCTATTCGCTGACGAGATTGTCGGGAAGTCGTATTTTCGAGATCATCGACATTCATCATCGTGACAACGAATCGGCAATCGTGTTCGTTCGGTAAATGGCTATATATGGCAAAGCGTCTGGAGTGCGGAAGAGCTTCTGGCGAGCAGGGTCGATAGCGCACCGGGTGAGGGAGAAACGATGACGGCGCCCGGCGATTTGCAACAGGCACTGTTTCTGAGGCTAAAAAGCGATCCGTCCCTGTCGGCTCTGCTGGGCGGCGCCGGACTGCGCGAACAACCAACCGACAACGTCGCCTTTCCCTATGTGACATGCGGCCAGACCTGCGCCTTTGACTGGGACACCGGGGCCGAGAACCGCGACGATCAACTTATTACGCTGCATGTCTGGTCGAAGGCCCATGGCGAAGCCGAAACGCGGGCCATCATGGATGCCATCGAGGCGCGCCTTGCCGACGCGGGGCTGGAGGTCGGCGCTCGCGGCCAGACACGCCTGTCGCTCGAATTCAGCGAGGCGCGGTATGACGAGGAACTGCTTGTCCATCACGGCCTGCTGCGTTTTCGGGCGCTGACCCAGGAAAACGCCTGACGCGCGCTTTCAATATGAACGAAACGGAGTCTAGACTGGAACTTCATGGGTTTCATCGGGTTGGGCGGTGAAATCTCAATTTGTTTGTCTCGCATTGCAGGGGTGGCGAGCATGGTTTCAGCGGCGATCACCGTTCATTTCACGTTCAGCGCCGATGCGTTACAACGCTGGCCATGAGAACGCTTCGCTCCCATTTCCGAACCGCGACCCTGGCGCTCTGCGCGGGGCTGCTTGCGGTGCCGGCAAGCGTTGCGCCGGCAGCCGCGCAGGATGAATCGATTGTCGTGGCGGCGGCCGACTGCTACGCGATCGGCCAGCAGGTGGCCGAGCAGAATGGCGGGACGCTTGCCAAGGCCTCGCAGTCGACGCGAGGCGGGCAGCCGGTCTGCGTCATCGTCGTGCTCGTTCCGGGCAAGAACGGGCAGCGTCCGCGCCGCTCCGAGATCGTCGTCCCGCAGAACTGACCCCCCGTCGTTTCCCAGGCCGGCGGAATCGGCCTATAGCTGAAGCAATCGGTCAACAGGCAGTGGTTTTCGCATGCGCGTACTGGTCGTCGAGGATGACAAGGATCTCAACCGGCAGATATCGGATGCGCTGGTCGACGCCGGCTATGTCGTCGACCGGGCATATGACGGCGAGGAGGGCCATTTTCTCGGTGACACCGAGCCCTACGACGCGGTCGTGCTCGACATCGGCCTGCCGCAGATGGACGGCATCAGCGTGGTCGAGCGCTGGCGGCGCGGCGGCCGCAAGATGCCGGTGCTGATCCTGACCGCCCGCGACCGCTGGAGCGACAAGGTCTCCGGCATCGACGCCGGCGCGGACGACTATGTCACCAAGCCGTTCCACATCGAGGAGGTCCTGGCGCGGGTCAGGGCGCTGATCCGCCGCGCCGCCGGCCACGCCTCATCCGAACTGACCTGCGGGCCGCTACGCCTCGACACCAAGGCCTCGAAGGCCGATGTCGCCGGCGTGCCGTTGAAGCTGACATCGCATGAGTTCCGCCTGCTTGCCTACCTGATGCATCACATGGGCGAGGTCGTCTCGCGGACCGAACTGGTAGAGCATCTCTACGACCAGGATTTCGACCGCGATTCCAACACGATCGAGGTGTTTGTCGGACGGCTCCGCAAGAAAATGGGCATCGACATGATCGAAACCGTGCGCGGCATGGGTTATCGCATGCGTGAGCCGGAGGCGTAAGGCGGAACCGCTCCCTACCAACCCAACCGTGAGCAAGCGGCTCTCGCTGCGCTTGTGGCCGCGCTCGCTGACGTTCCGCGTCATCGCCTTTTCCACGGTCTGGGCGATCCTGACCCTCATCGTCATTTTCACCCTCATTACCACGCTGTACCGCCAGGCCAGCGAGCGCGGTTTCGACAGCCTGCTTTCTGCGCATCTGTTCAACCTGATCGGCTCCATCGGCATTTCCGATACCGGCGCGCTCACCGGCGCTCCGGATCTCGGCGACCTCCGCTTCTCGGAACCGAATTCGGGCTGGTACTGGTCCGTCGAACCCGCTTCGGAAGGCGTGCACGGCAATCTCCACTCATCGTCGATGACCAGGACGATCCCGTCGCCCGATGTGGCGGACGTTCCCTTCAACGCCAATTTCCAGCGCAGCTACGCGGCGCAAGGCATCGATGGCGAGGAGTTGGTCGTGTTCGAGAGCGAATTCGTTCTCGATGCCAAGAACCGCGCCGCCCGCTTTCGCGTCATGGGCAACAAGACCGAACTGGAACAGGAGATCGCCACCTTCCAGCGCCGCCTCCTGACCTACCTTTCCCTGTTCGGCGTCGGCATGATCGCCATCAACGCCATCGCCATCCTGCTCGGCCTGCAACCGCTGCGAAGGGTCAGGGACGCGCTCGCCATGGTGCGCGAAGGCACCGCGCAAAGACTTGACGGCCAGTTTCCAGCCGAGATTGAACCGCTTGCCAACGAAACCAATGCCTTGATCGAGAACAACCGGCGTATCGTCGAGCGCTCGCGGACTCAGGTCGGCAATCTCGCCCATTCCCTGAAGACGCCGCTGGCGGTGCTGCTCAACGAGGGGCGGGCGCTTGGTGGCGCCAAGGGGCAACTGATCGCCGAACAGGCCGCTTCCATGCAGAAGCAGGTCGATCACTATCTCCAGCGCGCCCGCGTCGCGGCGCAGCGCGACAGCGTCGTCTACCGCACGCCGATAGCGCCGTTGGTGCAGCGCATGGTCAGGGTCTTGCAGAAGCTCAATCCGCAGACCAACCTGTCGTTGTCGCTGCCGCCGATCGAGATCGTCTTTGCCGGCGAGCGCGAGGACCTCGAGGAGTTGCTCGGCAATCTGCTCGAAAACGCGATGAAATGGGCGAAGAGCGCGGTTTCGGTTTCCGTCGTTCCCGTGGGTGACAAGGACGACAACATGTTCGAGATCGCCATCGAAGACGACGGACCGGGCATACCCGAGGAAAAAGCGCGCGAAGCGTTGAAACGCGGACGACGCCTGGACGAGACCAAGCCGGGCACGGGTCTCGGCTTGGCCATTGTCGCCGACCTCGTCAACGAGTATGGAGGCATACTGCTGCTCGAACGGTCCGGCATGGGCGGATTGAAGGCGGTAGTGCGATTGCGGAGCCTTCAGTGATGCCTTTCCCCGGCCGATCGACATTGACGGACTGGGCATGTTATGGCGGCGCACCGATTGGCTCCGTAGCCGGCCCAACGGCCAAATTTCCGACAAATATCAACATTATAGGCTCGCCGACTTCTCCGATGACGCGGCCCCCGGCTCATCCATGACAGGCTCCAGCTCAAGAAAACCGGTTGTTGGCATGAAGATTCGCGTCGCGCTTGTTTCCGCATTGATGGCCGTTTCCGGCTGCACCACCTTGGGCGGCAAGGCTCCCACCATCGCTGCGACGCCGGCCTCCACGCCACCCAGCAGCGGCAAAGTCGCCACGACGATCATTTCGGCGATGGGCGGCGGCCTCATCGGCGGGTCGGTCGGCAGCGGCCTTAGCGAAGCCGAGAAGCGCAGCGCGCTGGAGGCTGAATACAAGGCGCTCGAATACACCACGAGCGGCCAGAAGGTGACGTGGAAGGGCACCCAGGCGTCCCGCTATGGCGAAGTGGTTCCGGCTCAGCCCTACCGCGTCGGCTCACAGGACTGCCGCCAGTACACGCAGACCGTCTTTACCGGCGGGGCAGGCGTCACGGCGCGTGGAACGGCTTGCCGCAACGCCGATGGCAGTTGGACGCCGCTCACCTGACAGGCTAGCCGGTCCATTTCGGACCCGGCCGGTTGATGTCGATGAAGGATATGCGGCGCGCCCGCCGTCAAAGCGTCGCAGTATGCTTGTGTTGGCAGGGCAAGGCTCTGCCGTTATTGGAAGAACCATGCTGTTCTGGGTCATAGCCGCAATCCTAACGCTGGGCGCCAGCCTGGCGGTGCTGCTGCCGCTGGCCGGTGGCGCCAGAAGCGCGTCTTCGAGCGGCGAGCACGATCTGGAAGTTTATCGCGACCAACTGTCCGAACTCGACCGCGACGCCGCCCGTGGCCTGATCAAGCCTGCCGAAGCCGATGAGGCGCGCGCCGAGATCGCCCGGCGCATCCTTCGCCTCGACAATGCGGACCAGACCGGCAGCGCATCCGTCGGACGTACATCCGTCGCGACGCGGCTTGTCGCCACCGCGGCCGTGCTGGCGGTGCCGCTGGTCAGTTGGGGCCTCTACATCAACATAGGCTCGCCCGATCTGCCCTCGCAGCCGCTCAGCGAGCGGCTGGCCAAGAATCCGGCCGACAGCTCGGTCGACGAACTTGTGGCTCGCGCCGAAGCCCATCTTGCCGCCAATCCGTCCGACGGCAGGGGATGGGACGTGCTGGCGCCGGTCTATCTGCGCATGCAGCGCTTTTCCGACGCGGTCGCCGCCTATCGCAACGCCATTCGCCTCGACGGCGACAGCGCTGTTCGCCGGGCCGGTCTCGGCGAGGCGATCGCCAGCGCGGCCGGCGGCATCGTTTCGGCGGATGCCCAGGAGGCCTTCGAGGCGGCCCTGAAACTTGACCCGGCCAATGCCAAGGCCGGCTTCTACCTGGCTATGGCCTTGGCGCAGGAGGGCCGCAGCAAGGAGGCGGCCGCGGCCTGGCAGGCGATGCTGGGCACGCTGCCGAAGGATTCGCCATGGCGCGGCGCGATCGAGCAGGCGCTGGCCAAGTCCGATAGTTCCGGCGCCGGCAATGCAGGCGTCGCTTCGAGCGAGCCGGCAAACGGACCGACCGCGGGCGATATCGATGCCGCTTCATCGATGTCGCCGCAGGACAGGGAAGCCATGATCAACACCATGGTCGCCGGGCTCGACGAGAAGCTGCGGCAGAATCCGCGCGACCCGGAAGGATGGATGCGGCTCGTTCGTTCCTACATCGTGCTGGGCAAGGCCGACCAGGCGCGCGAGGCGCTGAGCCGAGCTATTGCCGTCTTTGGAGCCGACAGTGACGAAGCCAGGAAATTCACCGCTTTTGCCGCTTCGCTCGGCCTGACGGCGACGCAATAGGGCTGGACCGGACAATGACACGCAAACAGAAACGATTGTCGGTGATCGCGGGCGGCCTGGCCTTCCTCGGCGCCGCCACCGGCCTGACATTCTATGCGCTCGGCCAGAAGGCGTCCTATTTCTACATGCCCGCCGATCTGGCCACGGCGACGGTGCAGCCGGGCCAGCGCATCAGGCTGGGCGGCCTGGTGGAAAAAGGCACGATCCAGCGCGGGCAGGGGGCGACAGTGGCGTTTTCTGTGACCGACACCCATAAATCGGTCAAGGTCACCTATACAGGCATCCTGCCTGACCTATTTCGCGAGGAGCAGGGGGTCATCACCGAGGGCACGTTCGGCCCGGATGGCGTCTTTGTGGCCGACAGCGTTCTGGCCAAGCACGACGAGCGCTACATGCCCAAGGAAGTGGCCGATGGGCTGAAGGCCAAGGGCGTTTGGCAGGAGAGCAAGAGTGAATAGGCAGGCTCGATATAGCCGGGTTGGCGATCATGGTTGAGACCGGACATTTCGCGCTGGTCCTGGCCTTCGCGCTGGCGCTGGTGCAGACGGTGGTGCCGCTGTTTGGCGCCCGCACCAACAATCAGCGCCTGATGGCGGTCGGCGCTCCTGTCGCGATCACCGGCTTTGCCCTGACGGCGCTGTCCTTCGCCGCACTGCTCAGCGCCTATGCGAGTTCCGATTTCTCGGTCGCCAGCGTCTGGGAAAATTCCCATTCGCTGCAGCCGATGATCTATAAGATCACTGGAACCTGGGGCAATCACGAAGGCTCGATGCTGCTCTGGGTGCTGATCCTGACCTTTTTCGGTGCGCTGGTCGCCGCCTTCGGCTCCAACCTGCCGGCGACGCTACGCGCCAACGTGCTTGCCGTGCAGGGTGCGATCGGCGCGACATTCTTCCTGTTTATACTGGCAACGTCCAATCCCTTCGCCAGGCTTTCGCCGGCGCCCATCGAAGGGCGCGATCTCAATCCCATCCTGCAGGATCTCGGCCTCGCAGTGCACCCGCCACTGCTCTATCTCGGCTATGTCGGCTTCTCGATCTGTTTCTCCTTCTCGGTAGCCGCGCTCATCGACGGACGCATCGATGCGTCCTGGGCGCGATGGGTACGGCCGTGGACCCTGGTCGCCTGGATGTTCCTGACCGGCGGCATCGCCATGGGCTCGTACTGGGCTTATTACGAGCTCGGCTGGGGCGGCTTCTGGTTCTGGGATCCGGTCGAGAACGCCTCCTTCATGCCCTGGCTCGCGGGCACCGCGCTGCTCCATTCGGCCATCGTCATGGAAAAGCGTTCGGCGCTGAAGATCTGGACGCTGCTGCTCGCCATCCTGACCTTTTCACTGTCGTTGCTCGGCACCTTCCTGGTGCGTTCGGGCGTCCTGACCTCGGTGCATGCCTTCGCCACCGATCCGACGCGCGGCATCTTCATCCTGTGCATACTGACGCTGTTCATCGGTGGATCATTGACGCTGTTTGCACTGCGGGCCTCGAGGCTGACGGCCGGCGGCCTCTTTCATCCGGTTTCGCGCGAAGGCGCGCTGGTGCTGAACAATTTGTTCCTGACCACGGCCACCGCCACCGTACTCGTCGGTACGCTCTATCCGTTGGCCGTCGAGGCCCTTTCGGCCGACAAGATTTCGGTCGGCGCGCCGTTCTTCGACCTCACCTTCGGACCGCTCATGGTGCCGTTGCTGGCCATGGTTCCGTTCGGGCCGCTGCTGGCCTGGAAGCGCGGCGACGTCTTCGCCGTCGCGCAGCGCCTGATGGCAGCTTTCGCGGCGGCGCTTCTGGCAACGCTGGTCACCGCCCTGTTCATCAACGGCGCTTCGGTATTCGCAGCCCTTGGCGTGGGTCTTGCCGTCTGGCTGATCCTCGGCGCTCTCACCGACCTCGCTGTCAAGGCGGGGTTCGGCAATGTGGCTGCGAGGGTCATGGTCAGGCGCCTGCTCGGCCTGCCGCGCTCGGTCTTCGGCACAGCGCTTGCCCACCTCGGTCTTGGCCTGACCACGCTTGGCATCGTCGGCACGCTTTGCTTCGGCACCGAGAAGATCCTGTCGATGCATGCCGGGCAAACCGTCGAATTGTCCGGCCACACTCTGCGTTTCGTCGGGCTCCATCCGGCGCAGGGACCGAATTACAGCGAGGATCGCGGTCGCTTCCAACTGATCGGTGTCGGCGGCAGTCCGGTTGGCGAAATCAGCTCGGCCAAGCGCTTCTATCCGGTACGCCAGACGACGACGACGGAATCAGGCATCAGGACGATGGGCCTTTCGCAGCTTTATATTTCGCTCGGCGACGAGGGCAATGACGGATCGGTCGTGGTGCGCCTGTGGTGGAAACCGCTGGTGACGCTGATCTGGGGCGGCGGCCTGGTCATGATGGTTGGTGCGGCCATGTCGCTGATGGACAGGCGCCTGCGCGTCGGCGCACCCTCGCGCCGCCGCAAGCAGGCCGGCGCCATGAGCCCCGCGGGCCTGCCATGAAGGCGAAGTTGTCCATCGCGTCGCTCGTGATGGTGCTGGCGCTGTCCTTTGCCGGCACGGCGCTGGCGGTGAAGCCCGACGAGATGCTTGCCGATCCGACGCTGGAAGCGAGAGCGCGAGCGCTGTCGGAAGGGCTGCGCTGCATGGTCTGCCAGAACCAGTCGATCGACGAATCCGATGCCGATCTTGCCCGTGACCTGCGCGTTCTGGTGCGCCAGCGCCTGGTCGCTGGCGATACCGACAAGCAGGTGATGGACTATGTGGTTTCGCGCTACGGCGAGTTCGTGCTGCTGAAGCCGCGCTTCGACCTGCGCAACGCTCTGCTTTGGGGCACGCCGGTGATCCTGCTTTTGGCCGGTGGCCTGTTCGTCGTGCTCAGCGCGAGATCGCGCCGGACACTGGCGACAAAATCCCTCTCCGCCGACGAGCGGGCGGCACTGGAGGCGATCCTGCGCCGCGATTGAGTGCAGGCGGCGATCGTTCGCCAACATTACCAAAGTTTCATGCGTCGGAAATGGCGTCGTAATGTACGCCGCTCTAATTCTCTTCCTCAGGATGCCGACAAGGCGCGTCCCTTCGAAAAGAGGATACGAGACCCCATGAATATTGCCCCCAATTCATATTCCCGCACCCGCAAGCGTCTCCTGGCTGCCGTCGCTTCCGTCGCCGTTGCCGGCGCGATCGGCGTTGGCGCGTTGACCAGCGGAACCAGCCCCGTTTTGGCCGATGCCGTGCGCGTCGAGGCGCCGCAGGTCCCCAGCTTCGCCGATGTCGTCGAGCGCGTTTCGCCCGCCGTTGTCAGCGTCAAAGTCAAGGCCAAGGTCCAGCCCACCGCCGATGACGGCTCCGACGACCAGGACGGTTTCGACAATTTGCCCAACAATCCGCAGCTGCGCCGCTTCTTCAAGGAATTCCGCGGCTTCGGCGATCAGGGCGGCCAGAACGACGATGGCCACCGCCGGTTCGGGCATCGTGACCGCGGTAATGGCGAGCCGCGCCCGGTGGCTCAAGGGTCGGGCTTCTTCATTTCCGAGGATGGCTATCTCGTCACCAACAACCATGTCGTCGAAGAGGGCACCGCCTTCACCGTGGTGACCAATGACGGCAAGGAACTCGACGCCAAGCTGGTCGGTACCGACCCACGCACCGACCTCGCGGTGCTCAAGGTCGAGGGTGGCGGCAAATTTACCTATGTCGACTTCGCCGATGACTCCAAGGTTCGGGTCGGCGATTGGGTCGTGGCCGTCGGCAACCCGTTCGGTCTCGGCGGCACCGTCACCGCCGGCATTGTCTCGGCGCGCGGCCGTGACATCGGCGCCGGCCCCTATGACGATTTCATCCAGATCGACGCGTCGGTCAACCGCGGCAATTCTGGCGGCCCGACCTTCAACCTCAGCGGTCAGGTGGTCGGCATCAACACCGCTATCTTCTCGCCTTCCGGCGGCAGCGTCGGCATCGCCTTCGACATTCCCGCCTCGACCGCCAAGCAGGTCGTCGAGGATCTGATGAAGAGCGGTGCCGTGCAGCGCGGCTGGCTCGGCGTCGAGATCCAGCCGGTCACATCAGACATCGCCGAATCGCTCGGCCTGAAATCCAACAACGGCGCATTGGTATCCAGCGCTCAGGACGACGGCCCCGGCAAGAAGAGCGGCATTACCGCAGGTGACGTGATCACCCAGGTCGACGGCAAGGATGTTGCTTCGCCGAAGGAGCTCGCCCGCCTGATTGGCGCCTATTCGCCGGGCAAGTCGGTTGACGTCACGGTCTGGCGCGACGGCAAGAGCCAGAGCGTCAAGGTCGAGCTCGGCAAGCTGCCTTCAAGCGACAAGCAGGCCTCGGCCGACGACAAGCCTGCGGCTCCGGCCAAGGCCGATACGCTCGCCGATCTCGGTCTGACCGTCACCAAATCCGAGAACGGCAAGGGTTTGGTGGTGACCGATGTCGATCCCGACAGCGATGCCGCCGACCGTGGCATCCAGCCGGGCGACATCATCACCGCGGTCAATTCGATGGAAGTCAACGGCACCGACGACGTCACCAAGGCCATGGACGAAGCGGTGAAATCCGGGCGCAAGGCCGTCCTGATGCAGATTACCCGCGACGACAACAACCGCTTCGTGGCGCTGCCCGTCGCCAAGGGCTGACAACCACTTTTCCAGTGCGGTGGTTTCAAACACCCCCGAGCCGCCGCACGGGAAGTATGGAGCCGAGCACGTTAGTCAGTCATCGTGCTCCCCTCCGGCGGCAGCGGGCTTCCCATCGCCCGCTGCCGCACTCCGCCCGCGGACCATGCGCTCAGGCTGAGTGAACAAGCGGAGCGCTTTGGTGGCAACGGCATGCCGGCAGCATGTCTGGGCCAGTAACACCAGAGAACCAAGACTTTATCGCGCGCGGCCTGGATCATCTTGATCGCGATGCGCTTTGGCGAAGGCTAAAATGCAGATGCCGGCTACTCAATCTTCCAGCGAAATCGCGTATAACGGTCCTATGAAGATTCTCGTCATAGAAGACGATCGCGAGGCTGCGGATTATCTGCAGAAAGCCTTTACCGAGGCCGGGCACACCGCGCATGTCGCGGGTGACGGCGAGACCGGCTTCGCGCTCGCCGATGCCGGCGACTACGACGTGATGGTCATCGACCGGATGATGCCGCGCCGCGACGGCCTGTCGGTCATCGCCGGCCTGCGCTCCAGGGGCAACGCCACGCCGGTGCTGATCCTGTCGGCGCTGGGCGAGGTCGACGATCGGGTCACCGGCCTACGCGCCGGCGGCGACGATTATCTGACCAAGCCCTATGCCTTTTCCGAGCTGCTCGCCCGCGTCGAGGTGCTGAACCGCCGGGCCAGCGCCAAGGAGGCCGAAACCGTCTACCGCGTCGGCGACCTCGAACTTGACCGGCTTTCGCATTCGGTCAGGCGCGCCGGACGCGAGATCACGCTGCAGCCACGCGAGTTCCGCCTGCTTGAATATCTGATGCGCCATGCCGGTCAGGTGGTGACGCGCACCATGCTGCTCGAAAATGTCTGGGATTATCATTTCGATCCGCAGACCAACGTCATCGACGTCCATGTCTCGCGACTGCGCGGCAAGATCGAAAAAGGCTTCGACAAGCCCATCCTGCATACGATTCGCGGCGCCGGCTACATGCTTAGGGCCGGTTAGGCGGCGGCATGGCCCTTTCCGTGCCTGCCATCATGAAGACGACGGCTGCGCGGCTTTCGGCGCTCTATCTCCTGCTCTTCGCACTCTGCGCCGTGCTGCTTGTCCTCTACATGACCTCGCTTTCGGCGCGCATGCTGACCGCGCAGACGCAGGAGACCATCAACGACGAGGTGCTCGGCCTTGCCCGCGCCTACCAGCGCGGCGGCCTGCCGGTCCTGGTGCGCGTGGTGGAGCAGCGCTCGCGCCAGCCCGGCGCCAATCTCTATTTGATCGCCGACGCCAACGGCCAGATCCTGACCGGCAACGTGCAGAGCCTGGAGCCGGGGGTCATCGAAACCGAAGGCTGGACGACCGAGCCGTTCTCCTACCGTCGTTTCGGCGAAGGCGAGCTCGACCGGCAGCGCAGCACACCTTCCGACCAGACCACGCCCCAAGCCGGCGATACGGCGGTCCGATCCGAAGGTGAGAAGGGCCACAATGCGATCGCGCTGGTGCTGCGCCTGCCGAACCAGATGATCATGCTGGTCGGCCGCGATCTCGGCGAACCTGAGCGGTTCCGCGCCGTCATCCGCCGCTCCCTGATGCTGGCGCTCGGCATGATGGGGCTGGGCGGGCTGTTGATCTGGTTCTTCGTCGGCCGCGCCGCGCTGAAGCGCATCGATGGCGTTTCGGAAGCCAGCCGCCGCATCATGGGCGGCGATCTTTCGGGCCGGCTGCCGGTGACCGGTGCCGGTGACGAATTCGACCGGCTTTCCGAGAACCTCAACGCCATGCTGGCCAGGATCGCCATGCTTAACGAGGGACTGAAGCAGGTTTCCGACAACATCGCGCATGATCTGAAGACGCCGCTGACCCGGCTGCGCAACCGCGCCGAGGCGACGCTTTCGGGCAAGCACAAGACATCGGACTACCGCCAGGCGCTGGAAGGCACCATCGCCGAGTCCGACCAGCTCATAAAGACCTTCAACGCCATCCTGATGATCTCCCGGCTGGAGGCGGGTTATTCCTCCGAAAGCACCAGTCGCGTCGATCTGGCCGCAGCCGTGCGCGATGTCGTCGAACTCTACGAGCCGGTGGCGGAAGAGGCTGGCGTTTCGCTCGAAGCCGCGGTCAATGGCGCATTCCTTGTCGACGGCAACCGCGAGCTGATCGGCCAGGCGCTGTCTAACATCGTCGACAATGCGATCAAGTACTCGACCGATTCCACCTCCAAGCCGACTGTCCGCGTGACGCTCGAACGCGCGCATGGCGAAATCAGGCTTGTCGTCGCCGACAACGGCCAGGGCATTCCGGACGATGCCGATCGCGCCCGGGCGACGGAACGGTTCGTGCGGCTCGAGAAGAGCCGTTCCCAGCCAGGTTCCGGGCTTGGCCTCAGCCTCGCAAAGGCGGTCATGACATTCCACTATGGCCGGCTTGATCTGTTGCCTGGTAATCCCGGATTATCCGTGGTCATGAGTTTTCCCGCGCGGGAGGATCATTGATGACGGCGGCTGCAAAGCGGACGGCGAAGGACTGGCTGTTGAAGCCCGCGGCAAGGCTTGCTCCTCTGGACGACAGCCGGGCCCGGCAGGAGCTGGCCGAGATCGCCACCTTGGCACGCGAAGAAGGATTGACACGGCTGGCGAAATTCCTGGCTGGAACGGGTGAGGCGCAGGACTTCCTGGCCGCTGTCTTCGACCTCTCGCCGTTCCTGCGTGACATGGCGCGTCGCCGGCCGCAGATATTGGATGGGCTTTTCGACCAGCCGGTCGAGGCCCGGCTGAAGGCGATCATCGTGGCGATCGACCGGGCATCGTTCTCCGAGACGATCTCCGAATCCAGATTGATGATGGAACTGCGGCAATGGAAGGCCGATGCGCATTTCCTGATCGCGCTGGCCGATCTGGCCGCCGAGGCCGAGACCTCGCTTACGGTGCGGCGGTTGAGCGACCTTGCCGATGCGTGCACGCGCGCCGCCGTCGATTTTCTGCTGCGCGACGCGCATGGCCAGGGCAAGCTGAAGTTGCCGGATCCCGCCAATCCCTCGAACCGGTCGGGCTGGATCCTGCTCGGCATGGGCAAGCTTGGCGCGCATGAGCTCAATTTTTCCTCCGATATCGACCTCGTGGTCTTCTTCGACCCGGAAGCGTCGGCCGTCGTCGATCCGCTCGATGCGACGGAGCTGTTTTCGCGGCTGACGCGCCGTCTGGTGCGCATCCTGCAGGACCGCACCGAACATGGTTATGTCTTCCGCACCGACCTCAGGCTGCGTCCCGATCCCGGTTCGACCCCGCTGGCGATCCCGGTCGAGGCGGCGCTGCGCTACTACGAGGCGCGCGGCCAGAACTGGGAGCGCGCTGCCATGATCAAGGCGCGTCCTGTGGCCGGCGATCTGGACGCCGGCACCGCTTTCCTCAAGGAGCTCCAACCTTACATCTGGCGCAAATACATGGACTATGCCGCGATCGCCGACGTCCACTCGATCAAACGCCAGATCCACGCCCACAAGGGGCATGGCGAAATCGCGGTCAAGGGCCACAACGTCAAGCTCGGGCGCGGCGGCATCCGCGAGATCGAGTTCTTCGTCCAGACGCAGCAGCTCATCGCCGGCGGCCGCTTCCCGGAACTGCGAGGCCGCGAGACCGTGCCGATGCTCGGCCAACTGGCCGCGCGCGGCTGGATCACCGCCGAGGCACGCGACGCACTGGCCCGGCAATATTGGTTCCTGCGCCGGGTCGAGCATGCCATCCAGATGGTGGCCGACGAGCAGACGCACACCCTGCCGGAGGATGATGAAGGGCTGGAGCGAATCGCGCGCATGCTGGGCTTTGCCGATGCGGCTGCTTTTTCCCTGGGCTTCCGCGCCTCGCTGCAGCAGGTCGAACGTCACTACGCGGCGCTGTTCGAAACCGCACCGGAGCTTTCGGCAGGCATCGGCAATCTGGTCTTCACCGGCGACGTCGACGACCCCGATACACTGCAGACGTTGCACGGTCTCGGCTTCCAGCGAACGAGCGACATCTGCCGCGTGATCCGTGGCTGGCATTTCGGTCGCTACCGCGTCACCCAGTCGGCTGAGGCGCGCGAGCGACTGACGGAACTGACGCCGGCGCTGCTCAAGGCTTTCGGCCAGACGCGTCGGGCCGATGAGGCGTTGATCCGTTTCGACGAGTTCCTCGCCGGCCTGCCTGCAGGCATCCAGCTCTTCTCGCTGCTCCAGTCCAATCCGGCGTTGCTGAAGCTTATGGCGACGATCATGGGCGCCGCGCCACGACTGGCCGCGATCATCACGCGCCGGCCACATGTGTTCGATGGCCTGCTCGATCCCGCTCTTCTCACCGAATTGCCGGATCGTGGCTATCTATCGGCACGGCTTACCGCTTTCCTCGAAGGCGACCGCGCCTATGAGGACGTTCTCGATCGTTTGCGCATCTTTGCCTCCGAGCAGAAATTCCTGATCGGCGTGCGGCTGCTCGCCGGCTCGATCGATCCGGCCCGCGCAGGCCGCGCCTTTTCTGACCTGGCCGACCTCACCATTGAGGCCGCGTTGCGCGCGGTTATGGCCGAATTCGAGGCGCGCCATGGTACAATCGCCGGCGGCGTGGTTTCGCTGCTCGGCATGGGTAAGCTCGGCAGCCGTGAATTGACGGCGGGGTCGGATGTCGACCTCATCCTGCTCTACGATCACGATGCGGACGCCGAGGAATCCGACGGTGAAAAACCGCTGGCGCCCTCGCATTACTACACCAGGATGACGCAGCGCCTCATCTCGGCCGTTTCCGCGCCGACCGCGGAAGGCGTGCTCTATGAACTCGACCTGCGGCTGCGGCCGTCCGGCAACAAGGGGCCAGTGGCCACCCACGTCGACGCCTTCAAGAAATACCAGCGCCAGGAGGCCTGGACCTGGGAGCACATGGCGCTGTCGCGGGCGCGCGCCATTGCCGGAGATGCCAGGCTCTGTGCCGAGGTCGAAGCCGACGTTGCGGCGGTGCTCGGGCAATTGCGCGACGCAGCAAAGGTGAAAGCGGAAGCGTCCGACATGCGCACCATGATCGAAAAGGAAAAGCCGCCGCGCGACCTCTGGGACATCAAACTCATTGCCGGCGGCCTGATCGATCTCGAATTCATCGCCCAGGTGGCCGTCGTCACGGGCAATGTCGAGTCCGGCCGCAGGGTCACGGCAACCGCGGAGGTATTGTCGCGCCTTGCGCCACAATTCGCAGCCGCCGATGTCAGGGAGGAGCTTGGCGAGGCCTACCGCCTCTATCTGGCGCTGACCCAGATGATCAGGCTTTGCCTCACCGGCCAGTTCGAGCGGGACGATGTGCCGCCGGGGCTTTCGGATCTGCTTCTGGCGGTCACCGACTTGCCGGATTTCGGTGTGCTGGAAGCACATCTCAAGGAGACGTCGCGGAAGGTCAGGAAGGATTTCAACCTTCTGCTTCGTGCCGGGCGGCCGTGATCAACGGCCGTGCGGATCGCATCGGGGGTGACGATGCAACAGGAGAAGACCATGAGAAAGACAACCAAGCTCGCGTTCGCCTTCATCGCGTTGGCAGGAGCCGTCGGCACTGCGGCCTATGCCGAGAACATCGACAGCGCAAACATGCGTGAGCGCACGATGATGCGCCTCAACAAGGCGATGAAGGACAATGACGGCACCATCAGCTTCGACCAGTTCTCAAGCGTCATGGATTCGCGGTTGAAGAAGCTGGTCGCCGACAATGGTGGCAAGCTCACGGTGGAGCAGCTCACCGCAGCGCTGGAAAAGGCCCGCTTCGAGCACATGGCCAGGCGCATCATCGCGCGTTACGACAACAAGGGCGACGGTACGCTGACGACGGACGACATCGCCAGTCGCGACAAGAAGCTCTTTGCCCTGCTCGACAAGAACAACGACGGAAAGATCAAGAAGGGCGAACTGCCAAAGGGCGGCCGCTTTGGCTTACACCGTCAGTGGGATGACGAAGGCGACGACGGCAGCATGCAATAACGCCTTCCGGCACGGGCTTCGGCGACATCGCCGGAGCCCGTTGCTTAAGCCGCGACCTTGACCACGGGCGTCGCCTTCTTCACCGGAATGCGCACCGACACGATCGTGCCGACACCTTCGGTTGAGCGGATTTTCAGGGCACCGCCTTGCAGTTCGGCCAGAGAGCGCGAGATGGCGAGGCCGAGGCCGGACCCGGCATGGCTCTTGGAGAACTGGTTCTGCACCTGTTCGAAGGGCCGTCCGAGCTTGCCGAGCGCCTCCTTCGGGATGCCGCAGCCATTATCCTCGATCGTCAGCACCAGCGCCCCTGAGGTATTGCGGGCCCTGACCGATATGTGGCCGCCCTGGCCGGTGAATTTCACTGCGTTGGACAAAAGGTTGATGACGATCTGCTTGATCGCTCGGCGGTCGGCAAACAGCGTCAGCGCGTCGGCGATGCGGGTCTCCACGGTGATCGCCTTCTGTGCGGCCTGCAGCGAGACGACCCTGACCGTCTCGCTGATCAGCGGGCCGAGATCGATCTCTTCGCGGTCGAGCGAGAATTGGCCGGCCTCGATTTTCGACATGTCGAGAATGTCGTTGATGACGCCCAGGAGATATTTGCCACTGCTGTTGATGTCGGTGGCGTATTCCTCGTAGCGCTCCGATCCCAGCGGGCCGAACAGCCCCTGTTCCATCAACTCGGAGAAGCCGATGATGGCGTTCAAGGGCGTGCGCAGTTCATGCGACATGTTGGCCAGGAATTCGGACTTGGCCCGGTTCGCCGCTTCGGCGCGCTCGGTTTCCTTCATGTATTTGCGGTTGAGCTCGACCAGTTCGCGCGCGCGCTCCTCTTCGGCCCGGCGGGCGAGGCTGAGATCGTGTATGGTCGCCATCAGCCGGCGCTCGCTGTCGACCAGCTTTTCTTGATGCAGCTTGATCTGGGTGATGTCGGATCCAACCGAGACAATGCCGCCGTCGCGGGTTCTGAGTTCGTTGACCTGCAACCAGCGGCCGTCGGCCAGCTGCCGTTCGAACGTCGCGCCGCCCTGCGGTCCATTGCTGTTGGCAAGCCGCCGATCGGAAGCGAAAGCGAGCATGCGCTCTTCCAGCGTGGCGCGCACGGCGCCTGGCATCACGTCACGGTCCGAAAGGCCATTGTCCTTCTGGTATTTGGAATTGCACATGATCAGCCGCTCGGCGGCATCCCACAGCACGAAGGACTCGTTGATGTTCTCGATCGCCGTCCTCAGGCGCAAATCGGCTGCCTCGGAACGAAGCGCCAGGTGACGCTGCTCGGTGACGTCGACGGCGATGCCGATCAACTGGATTTCGGGTGCTTCCGGATCCATGACCTGCGCCCTTGCGCGCATCCATACCCACTGCCCGTCGGCATGCCGCATCCGGAACACCTGATCGATATGATCGATCTCGCGCGCGACGATCTTGTTGGCGAGCTGGAACAAGTCGCCATCATCGGGATGGATGATCTCGTCGACCTCGCCGAAGGACAGCATCGTGTCGCATGGCTCGTAGCCCAGCATGTCGTACATCGAGCGCGACCAATACATCTTGCCGCGCACCATGTCCCAGTCCCACAAGCCGCAGCGGCCGCGTACCAGCGCCATGTCGATGCGTTGATGCGCTTCGAGATAGATGCGGTCGGCCGCCTGCGCGCGCGCCGCCTGGCCGAAATAGGCATAGAGGATGATGATCAGCACGCCGGCCGTCAGTACGAACAGCGTCACATTCAGCGAGACTGTCTTGCGCCAGGCGTCGAAAACCGCGTCCTGCGGCACCAGCGCCGCTGCCGCGCCTTTGCGACCGTTCGTCAGGCTGACCGCTGCATACCAGTCCTGCCCGCCAATATCGACCTCCATCACTCCGGCGCGGTCGCCGAACATGAACAGAGGCTGGCCGCCCTGGACGAGGCTATCCAGCGAACGGCCTTGCCAGGACATCGAGCGCGGCGTCACCGCGGTGATCTTGAAGGCGCTGTCGGTGATGACAAGAACGTGGCCGCGGCTCATCGCGCCCTGGCGGCTGGTCGTTTCCAACAGGTCCTGGATGGCGCCCGGCGCGGTGTCGGACGTGGTGGCCAGCGAACTCGCCAGTTGACCGGACGCCAGCATCAGGATCGCCTTGGCGTTGCGCTCGATATCGTCGCGTTCGTTCATCAGCGACAGGACGCGCAGCGCCGCGATCGCGATCAGGAAGATGACGATGAGAGCCGGTATCGATCGGCGCAGCAATGGCTCCGCCGCCAGAAGCCGCTTGTAGGCCGGTTCGGCGATGAGCCGCGTATTCCCGGCAAGGCCGTCGCCTCGCGGCGTCTCGCGACGCGCAAAAGCTATCCCTCCGGGCGCGCCCCACGCGTCCGCCTTCGCCATAAATGGCACTCCCCGATTTGCCTATGCTTGATGATCCGGCAAACGCCGCACTTCCGAATCGCCATTAAAGAATCAAAGGTGATTCGCCTTGTCCAGTGGTCCGGCGAAAAAAGATTAAAAATCGACTAAAATAGCGGCTTTTCCGCCAACCGAGCAGAGGCATGCGATGGCGATTACCGTGGAAAGGGAATAATATTAGAAATCACGCATATTCCGTGCGGGATTGCACATTGGGAGGAAAGCATGAATCGCAGATCTGCAATTGCTCTCGGCGTGTCAGCGGCAGCGGTAACGCCTTTGTTCGCCCTGGCGGCGTCGGTAAAAACGAGGACATACGGCCCGAAGGAGGGCAAGGAGATTGCGCCCGGCATCAGAGTGGTGGAGGTAGGCACGGGAAACTCAGACATTCCTGCCTACAAAAGCATCTCAATCGTCGATGTCGTGTTTCAGCCCGGCACACATGCGCCGGCGATGGTGATGGACAACGACATGGTATGCACCATCACTGCGGGCGAATTCACGATCAAGAAGGCCGACAAGGAGTTCAAGCTCAAGGAAGGCGACATATACACTTGCGCCAAGGGCAAGACCGACGAGGCGACGAATACGAGCGCCGAGGTCGGCGTGCATCGCATCGCCATGTTGATACCCGCGTAGGGAGGCGGGAATCCGTTCGAGCAGCAGAAGCACAGCCTGACGGGCCAGTGGCGTTGCCTTCGCATTGCCGCCGACCACCATGGTGGCCGCTTGGGTCTGGCTCACGCCAGCGTACGCTCGACGATATCGCTTAAATCCGCCGACAGGTTTTCGGCATTGGCAATCGAAAGCAGCGCTTCCCTGGCCTTGGCCTGCCGGCCAGGTTCGAGCGAACGCCACGACCGGAGCGCCGTTGCCAACCTTGCCGCCACCTGCGGATTGCGTTTTTCGACCTCGAGCACGGTCTGCGTGAAGAATCGGTAGCCTTCGCCGTCGGCGCGGTGGAATCCGGTCTGGTTGGCACTGGAGAATGTGCCGATCAACGAGCGCACCCGGTTCGGATTGGCCATCGAGAAGGCCGGATGCGTGGTCAGGGCGCGAACCGTCTCCACCGCCTGCGGACCGGGTACGCTGGCCTGAATCTGGAACCATTTGTCCATCACAAGCGGGTCGGACGCATATGTCGCTTCGAAAGCCGCCAGTGCCTTGTTTGCCTCCGGCGAACCATGGTGGCGGTGCGCGAGCACGGTCAGTGCCGCCGCGCGGTCAGTCATATTGGTGGCCGACCGGAAGTGCTCCGCCGCAAGCCCGGCGCCATCTGACAGCAGCGAGAGATAATCGAGCATGACGTTGCGCAGCGCCCGCCGTCCGGCGGAAGCTGCGTCCGGGCTGAACGGGCCGGCGTCGGCAAGCCGCTCGTAGAGGCCGGCGAACGCGTCGCGGTTAGCCCTGGCGATTGCCAGCGCCAGCGCCTCGCGCGCAGCGAAGATGGCGTTGGGTTCGATGTTTTTGCCGATGTCGCGCGCTATGTCGGTCTCGCCCGGAAGCGAAAGCGCCAGCGCCCGGTAGGCCGGCTCCAGCGTCTCGTCGCTCGCGATCCTGCCGGCAAGCTCGGTCAGCCGCGCGGTGAAGCCAGGCTCGGCGCCGTCGAGAATCTGGCGGAAGGCCAAGATCAATGCATCCGTAAGCAGCGTGTTGAAGGTCTGCCAGCGCGAGAAGCTGTCGCTGTCGTGGCCGGCAAGGAAGAATTGGTCATCGGTCTTCTGCTCGACGGCAAGCGTTATCGGCGCCGAGAAGCCACGGTTCAGCGAAACCGCCGGACGCTCGGCGACGCCTGAGAAGCGCACCACATGCCGGCGCTTGCGGATGTGGATGATGCCGTCCTCGACGCTGGCGCCGTCGACCGTGTCATAGGCGACCGGCTCGCCACCGGCGCCAATCAGACCGAAGGCGAGCGGTATGTGCATCAGTCGTTTGCGGCTTTCCGACGGGGTCGGCGGCACCGATTGCTCGATTTCCAGAGTGAATTCCCGCTCCGCCCGGTTATAGGTCGAGCTCACCGCCAGGTTAGGGGTGCCGGCCTGATGGTACCAGAGCGCGAATTGCGACAAGTCGCGGCCGGACACCTCCTCGAACACTGCCAGGAAATCCTCGATCGTCGCCGCCGTGCCGTCGTGCCGCTCGAAATAGAGGTCCATGCCGGCGCGAAAGCTATCAGGCCCGAGGATGGTACGGATCATGCGCACCACCTCCGAGCCTTTTTCGTAGACGGTCGCCGTGTAGAAATTATTGATCTCGCGATAGCGGCGCGGCCTGACCGGATGCGCCAGCGGCCCCTGGTCCTCGGGGAATTGATGCGCGCGCAGCGTGCGTACCTCGGCGATGCGCTTGACCGCACGCGAACGTTGGTCGGCGGAGAATTCGTGGTCGCGATAAACGGTCAGCCCTTCCTTCAGGCAAAGCTGGAACCAGTCGCGGCAAGTGATTCTGTTGCCTGTCCAATTGTGGAAATACTCATGCGCGATGATCGCCTCGATATTGGCGAAATCGGCGTCCGTCGCGGTCTCCCGGTCGGCCAGCACGTATTTGTCGTTGAAGACGTTGAGGCCCTTGTTCTCCATCGCCCCCATGTTGAAGTCGGACACGGCGACGATGTTGAAGACATCGAGGTCGTATTCGCGGCCGAATGCCTCCTCGTCCCATTGCATCGATCGCTTCAAGGCATCCATGGCGTAGCCGGCGAGCTTCTCCTTGCCGGGCTCGACATAGATGCCGAGCTCGACCGTGCGGCCGGACATGGTGACGAAACTGTCGGCGACCCGGCCGAGATTGCCGGCGACCAGCGCGAACAGATACGATGGCTTGGGGAAGGGATCGTGCCAAATGGCATAGTGCCAGCCATCGCCGAGATCGCCCTTGTCGACCCGGTTTCCGTTGGACAGAAGCAGCGGCGCCTCGTCGCGGCGGGCTTCGATTCGCACGGTGTAGACGGAAAGGATGTCGGGGCGGTCGAGGAAATAGGTGATGCGGCGGAAGCCCTCTGCTTCGCATTGCGTGCAATAGACGTTGCTTGAGCGGTAGAGGCCCATCAGCGCTTCATTGCCCGACGGCGCCAGCTCGGTCTCGATCGACAGCCGAAAGCGATGCGCCGCCGGGGGCCTGAGGATGGTCAGTCGGTCGGGCGTCACGGCAAAATCCGTCGGCTTGGCTTTCCTGCCGTCGATCTCGACGCGCCTGAGCGTCAGCCCGTCGCCATCCAGCACAAGCGGCGTAGAGGCCGCGACGCCATCCCGGCGCTCGACGGTCAAAATTGCCGTGACGATCGTCGCGCCTGGCGAAAGACGGAATTCAAGGTTCGTTTCCGGAATGAGATAGTCGCTGGGGCGATAGTCTTCGAGTTTGAAGACCTGGCCAGTGTCGGTGCGCATTCCTTGGTTCCTGTCTTTCCGGGCCTGTCCTGCCCGTCCAAAATTTTGAAGTCCGCGCTCTTTACACGAACCGGCGGCTCGACAAAACTGCGACAAGGTCTATTCAGACCTTCCTTCCAGCATCGCGAGGCAGTCATGGCCGCCGTCTACGACGTCAGGCATATCGAGAGACCGGCAACGCCGGCGCGCACCTGGGCAACCACGCGGGAAGCGGCGGGAGCGTGACAGCAGGCCGCGACAACAGTGACAATACCGTAGGGCACAACACGCTCACCGGCATTATGCTGAAGATCGTCTCGGTGGCGGTCTTCGTCGGCATGTCGACCTGCATCAAGGCGGCGGGCACTGTGCCGGCGGGACAGATCGTCTTCTTCCGCTCCTTCTTCGCTATCTTTCCGATCATTGCCTTTCTGGCTTTCAAGGGAAATCTCGGCACGGCTTTCAGTACGAGCCGTCCGTTCAACCACATCGCGCGCGGCGTCGTCGGCGTCTGCGCCATGGGGCTCGGCTTCTTCGCGCTGACGCGGTTGCCGCTGCCAGAAGCAATCACGCTGAATTACGCCCAGCCACTGTTGGTGGTGGTGTTCAGCTCGATTTTCCTCGGCGAAGCCATTCGTGTCTATCGCTGGAGCGCGGTCGCCGTCGGCCTCGTCGGTGTGCTGATCATCTCCTGGCCGGAGCTGACGCTCCTGAGTTCCGGCGAGGCGCTCGACGACCAGGAGGTGCTCGGCGTCATCGCCGCATTGATAGCGGCGGCGATTTCGGCCGTCGCCATGCTGCTCGTGCGCAATCTCGTGCAAAGCGAGCGCACCGCCACGATCGTGCTTTGGTTTTCGGTCACCGCGAGCGTCATGGCGCTGCTGTCGCTGTCGTTTGGGTGGCAGGCGCTGACGCCGGGGCAGGCGGTCCTTCTTGTCGCCGCCGGCTTCTGCGGCGGCCTTGGCCAGATCCTGATGACCTCGGCTTACCGCCATGCCGAGGCATCGGTGGTGGCGCCGTTCGAATACACCTCGATGATCCTCGGCGTCTTGGTCGGCTATCTCGTCTTCGGCGATGTCGCCACGCTGAACACGCTGACCGGCGGTCTGATCGTCGTTGCCGCCGGCATCTTCATCATCTGGCGCGAACGTCAACTCGGCCTGGAACGCACCCGCACGCGCAAGGCCGCCCCGCCGCAGGAGTGATCAGCACCGTTAGGCCCGCTCTTTCGCCAATCTTACCAGCGCCGTCCGCGTCTGCTCGTCGGCCGGAAAGAAGGACTCGATCGCCAGCTCCGACAGCGTCACGTCCAGCGGCGTGCCGAACACGGTGATGGTGCTGATGAACGACAGCACCTGATCCCCATGGGCAAGCCGCAGCGGATGCACGATGCCGCTCGGCTCGACCCGCGCCGGCCGCCCACTCTTCAGGCCGGAGGGATAACCGCGCAACTCACGCTCCAGTTCGATCAGCACCGGATCGCCTGACGCGTCGTTCTGGTGCTTCAGGCGTTCCAGCAGGTGCGCCCGCCACTCCGCGAGATTGACGATGCGCGGCGCGACACCTCCAGGGTGCAGGCTGAGCCGCAGCACGTTGACTGGCGGCTTGAGCAGCGAGGGCTCGGAAACGTCGGCCAGGAACGGCCCAATGGCAGTGTTTGCCGAAACGAGGTTCCAGTGCCGGTCCACCGCGAGCGCCGGGAACGGCTCGTGCCCTCGAAGCACCGTCTCGACCGCCGCCATGGCCGGTGCCAGCGAAATGTCGGTCAGCGGCCTTTCGCTGAAGCTCGGCGCAAATCCCGCCGCCAGCAAGAGCTGGTTGCGCTGGCGAAGCGGGATCGAAAGCTGCTCGGCCAGGTGTAGCACCATGTCGCGCGACGGCGCGGCCCGCCCGCTCTCGACGAAGCTCAGATGCCGCTGCGAGATATCGGCTTCCGTGGCGAGGTCGAGCTGGCTCATCCGGCGTCGCGTGCGCCATTCACGGATGAGGCTGCCGGCGGAGGTTTGAGGAGATATCATGAGGGCATGGTTAGGGCGACGGCAGGCGCATTTCAATTACCCGCGAGGTCATGGAGAGGTGAGCGCTCTTAGCTTCGCCTTCACCTCGAGAAAATCCCGCCAAGCCAGCTTCTTGTGCGCCGGCGTCCTCAATAGATAGGCCGGGTGCAGCGTCGGCATCGCCGGAATAACGACGCCGGACGCTGTCGTGTGGGCGCGCCAGTTGCCGCGCAGCCGCAAGATGCCTTCGCTCGTATTCAGAAGGGTTTTGGCCGAGGGCCCGCCGAGATTGACCAGCACCTTCGGCTTGACCAGTTCGATCTGCCTTTCGATGAACGGCCGGCAGATCTCGGTTTCGTGCGGCGTCGGCGTGCGGTTTCCCGGCGGCCGCCAGGGGATGACATTGGCGATGTAGACGGATGTCCGGTCTAGCCCGATCGCGGCCAACATGCGGTCGAGCAGCCGGCCGGAGCGGCCGACGAAGGGCAGGCCTTCTATATCCTCGTCACGGCCGGGCGCCTCGCCGACCAGCATCACCGATGCATCCGGGTTGCCGTCGGCAAAGACCAGGTTCTTGGCGGTGAACTTCAGGTTGCAGCCGTCAAAAGTCGACATGTGCTGGCGAAGCTCGTCCAGCGTCGAGGCAGCCGAGGCCAATTCACGCGCCAGCGCCGCCTGCGCCTCGTCGGGTACCGCCGAAATGGGCGGGCGCGCCGGCGGAGCGTTAGGCACGGCGCTCGCATCGAGACGCGGTTGGGCGGGCCGCTCCGGTGCTCTGCTATCGCTCGGCGCGGCAGCCGGCATCCGCTCCGCCGGCTTGGGCGCGGCTTCCGCGAAGCGGTTCACCGGCGCGTCCTCCAACGCCTCGTCGACGCCCGCGCTGGCATAGAAGGCGAGCAGCTCGGCGATATCAGGTCGGCTGTTTGGGGAAGCGGCAGTCATGGCGCCACCATCGTTCGACTGGTCGCATATTGCAAGTTGGTGATTGGGGACATTGGCACAACCGGGCAATGACGGCCTGTCTGTGGCAGCGTCATACGCTCACCGCAACCTAACCCGTCGGTATGCGCGGGTCCTGCACCAGATAAAAGGTCCAGCGCGGCGTATAGTCGGTGATCAGGAATTCGAACCTGGCGGTCTTTAGCGGGTCGACCTTGCCGTTCTTGAACAGCAGACGGTCATACGGTTCAAAATCGCGGTCGAAATCGGCAAAATTGCTCGACCAGATATTGTCAGGCGTCTTGTTGCGCTGGTCGAACGAAAGCCCGTCGCCGAAGACGCTCGGCTGATTCAGGACCTCCTGAAGCTCGAACTGGAATTCGATCCAGGCCTGGCCGCTGTTGTTGAGCACGTCCAAGCGCAAATACATGATGCCGTTGGCGAACTCGCCCGCCTTGCCGAACGCCTGGATCGGCTTGGTTGCACGGATGGTCAACGTCACCGGCGTCGCTGAATTCAGCTCTTCGGTGATGACGAGCGGATCGTCCTTGGTGCCGGTGCCGGAAGCGCCGGTGATTTCGAACCCGCCAAGCTCGTCGGAGAAGGAGTAGGCACCGGTGGCCCAGACCTTCACCTCGTCTGCAAAGGCATGGACCGGCGCCAGCAGGGGGAGGGCCGAAAGGAACGCCCGGCAGGCCCTGCCGGGCGTCGATGGGAAGCGCGTTGATGAGAAGCCGGCTGGCCCAGGAATGCGCATGGTGCGAAGTATGGCCGATAAGCAAGCCGTCGAACAATTAGAAACGTACGCGTTGCGGGCAGGCCGGCGCAAAACGGGTGTCCTTCGGCACGATGCGCGACTTTTTGGCCAAATCCGCGTTGTCACAGACGCGCCGGTTTCCTGTCGCGACTTGATGCGCTATGCAGCGCATGAGCCAGCAAGATACGCGCAATAGCGACAAGCCAGTGCGGAGGGGTTGATGAGCGATATCGAACGCGAAAGCATGGAATTCGACGTGGTGATCGTCGGTGCGGGCCCGGCCGGCCTCGCCGCCGCCATCCGCCTGAAGCAAGTCAATCCCGAGCTTTCCGTGGTCGTGCTGGAAAAGGGCGGTGAGGTTGGCGCCCACATCTTGTCAGGCGCCGTCGTCGATCCGATCGGCATCGACCGGTTGCTGCCGGGCTGGCGCGACGAACAAGACCATCCATTCAAAACGCCGGTCACGGCGGACCATTTCCTGGTGCTTGGCCCCGCCGGCTCTTTCCGCCTGCCCAACATGATGATGCCGCCTCTGATGAACAATCACGGCAACTACATCGTCTCGCTTGGCAATGTCTGCCGCTGGCTGGCCGCCAAGGCCGAGGCGCTCGGCGTGGAAATCTATCCGGGGTTCGCCGCGGCCGGCCTGCTCTATAACGAGGAAGGCGCCGTCACCGGTGTTGTCACCGGCGACATGGGCGTCGAAAAGGATGGCACACACGGCCCGGGTTTCGCGCCGGGCATGGCGCTGATGGGCAAATATGTGCTGATCGGAGAGGGCGCGCGCGGCTCGCTCGCCAAGCAGTTGATCGCCAGGTTCAGGCTTTCCGATGGCCGCGAGCCGGGCAAATACGGCATCGGCCTCAAGGAACTGTGGCAGGTCAAGCCGGAGAAGCACAGGCCGGGTCTCGTCCAGCACTCCTTCGGCTGGCCGCTCGATCTCAAGACCGGCGGCGGCTCTTTCCTCTATCATCTGGACGACAATCAGGTGGCGGTGGGCTTCGTCGTCCACCTCAATTACAAGAACCCCTGGCTGTCGCCGTTCGAGGAGTTCCAGCGCTTCAAGACCCACCCGGCGATCAGCGGTACTTTCGAGGGCGCCAGGCGGTTGGGCTATGGCGCGCGCGCGATTACCGAAGGCGGCTGGCAGTCGGTGCCGAAACTGTGCTTCCCGGGTGGCGCGTTGATGGGCTGCGCCGCCGGCCTCGTAAACGTCCCGCGCATCAAGGGCTCGCACAATGCCGTGTTGTCGGGAATGCTGGCGGCCGAGCATGTCGCCGAGGCAATCGCCGCCGGCCGCGCCAATGACGAGCTCTCCGCTTACGAAGCCGCGTGGCGGGCGACAGACATCGGCAAGGATCTGAAGAAGGTGCGCAACGTCAAGCCGCTGTGGTCGCGCTTCGGCACCATCGCCGGCGTCGCCATCGGCGGCCTGGACATGTGGCTGAACACTTTGTTCGGCTTCTCGCCCTTCGGCACGCTGAAGCATGGCAAGGCCGACTATGCCACGCTAGAGCCTGCCGCGAAGCACAAGAAAATAGACTATCCCAAGGCCGATGGCGTGCTGACCTTCGACCGCTTGTCCTCGGTGTTCCTGTCCAACACCAACCATGAGGAAAACGAGCCGGTGCATCTGCTGGTGGCGGACATGGAGCTGCAGAAGCGTTCCGAGCATGACGTCTTTGCCGGACCTTCGACGCGCTACTGCCCTGCAGGCGTCTACGAATGGGTCGACAAGGACGGCAATGCCGCTGCCGATCCGGCGGCCAAGGACGTGCGCTTCGTCATCAACGCGCAGAACTGCGTCCACTGCAAGACCTGCGACATCAAGGATCCGAACCAGAATATCGACTGGGTGCCGCCGCAAGGTGGCGAAGGCCCAGTCTATCAGAACATGTGAGCCGTGCCGGGCCAAGCCGTCACGAAAACATGCGAGCGGCGGCGGACTTGTCTGTCGCCGTCGACCGCCTGCCTCGATCAAGCCCGTTGAAGCCTTCCGCCGAGTGTGGTCTGCTCGGCTCCGACAAAGGAGGCGGACATGCGCCTGACCAGCCCGACGATGCTCGCCATGGCCTTCATGCTGCTTTGCGCATCAGCCGCGTCGGCGGGCACAAAGCTCACCGTTCACATCCGCACCTATGATGTCGCTGGAAATACCGGAGCCGCCCTTGTCGAGGCAATGGACCGGCTGGGACCCAAGCACGGCTATATGGCGCGTGCCATCGCCGAAACCGGTTACGCCGTGCATTGGGATCTCGATATCGTCCGGAAGGATGGTGCCTGCCATCTGCGGCAGGCCAACGGGACGCTCAACCTGACCTACACTTTCCCGCGGCTCTCGTCGGCAAGCCCTGTCCTGCGCAAGCGTTGGGACCGTTTCATGATCGGCGTTCGCAAGCACGAGCAGACGCATGGCGGTATCGCGAGGCGGATGATGCGGGCCACCGAGACCGCGCTTGCCGGCCTGCGGCGCCCGGACAACTGGTTCTGCACCGGCACGCATCTCGAGGCGCGGCGCCGGATCAAGGCCATCTATGTCGAATACGAAGCCAAGCAGAACGCTTTCGATGCGCGCGAGCATCGCGGCGGCGGGCCTGTCGAGCACCTTGTCGAAGCGTTGACCAAACCCTGAGAATGCCGAAGCATCAACCGCGGGGATTGTTTTCAAGGTCGCTCGCCGCGAGCGCGCTCTCATGCTCGTCATGGGGCAGCCTGTCGTCGGGGCGAAGCGAGAACTCCACGAGTACGGGAAGATGGTCGGAGCCGGTATCTTCCAGTCGCGTTGACGACAGAATGGTCACGCCGCCCTTGCTGAACGCCTGGTCGATCGGGAGGCCTGCATAGCGGCGCAGGAAGTCGGGCAGCTTCCGGTGAATCCAGGTCGACCCGGCCGACGGCATGACCGTCAGTCCGCCGAGAGCGGCGACGCGCCGCACCGCGGCGCTCCATGGCACCGCGTTGCAATCGCCGGCCATGATGGCGGTTTGGCCGAGCGATGAAAGCTGCTCCGAGAGTTCGCCGATCTGCCAATACTGTTCCCGCGGCCACGGCCAGCTGAGATGGATGGCGGCGACGTCGGCGCTCCTGCCGCCGAAATCGATGGTCGCAACGGCCATTGCGCCCCGGCGCTCGCAATGTGGCGCGGTGCCGGCGAGAAAGGGCCGCCGCGAGAGCAGCGCGACGCCGAATACGCCGTTGGGATAGGGACAGAGGATCCGGTATGGATAGGCGCTGGCGATGTAGCCAAGCTCCGTCGCCCACATCGCCGACACCTCGTCCAGGGTGATGACGTCGGGATTGGTCCGGCCGATCAGTGACAGCACTTTTTTCGGCGTCGGGTTGTCGTAGCGCAGATTCATCTGCAGCAGGCTGTAGACTACCTGGTCGGTGGGTTTGGCGACCGCCTGAACCGGCCACGGCCGGGGCAAGGCGGTCGAAGCGGTGGCAAGAGCGGCCACGGCAAAAACCAGGGCCGCGGCCGCTTGCAGGCGAAACGATGTCGCCAGCAGCGGCAGCGCGCAAAGCGCCATCAGCACGGCGAGGTGAATGCGGAAATGCGAAAAGGAATCGAGCGCCGGGTGCAACGCGCCTAAGAAGCCGGCCACCAGCGCGACCGAGAGCGTCATCATCACGATGAATACCAGTGAAGCCGCCATGTCTCGACTGCGTTTCATCGGATCAGATCTGCATGAGTTGCCTGCGATGGTCCCCGCCCGGTTATCGGCAAAAATGCGGCTCAATCAAGATAGCGAATTGCCGGCAAGATGGCGAATCGCCGGCAAGACGGCGAATGGCTCTGGCGGCGCGCAGATCGGCTACTGGAAGGCCGTTTCCGAAAAACTTCTGAGCTTGCGCGAATGCAGCCGCTCCATCGGCATTTCCGAAAGCTTTTCCATCGCCCTGATGCCGATGGTGAGGTGCTGCGCCACCTGCCGCTTGTAGAATTCGGTCGCCATGCCGGGCAGCTTCAGTTCGCCATGCAGCGGCTTGTCGGAGACACACAAGAGCGTGCCGTAAGGCACGCGGAAGCGGAAGCCATTGGCCGCGATCGTTGCCGATTCCATGTCAAGTGCGATCGCCCTCGACTGCGAAAGCCGCTGCACCGGTCCGCGCTGGTCGCGCAGTTCCCAGTTGCGGTTGTCAATGGTGGCGACAGTGCCGGTGCGCATGATGCGCTTGAGATCGTACCCCGACAGGCCGGTGACTTCGGCCACCGCTTCCTGCAATGCCACCTGGATTTCGGCCAGCGGCGGGATCGGCACCCAGACTGGCAGGTCGTCGTCCAGCACGTGATCCTCGCGCACATAGGCATGCGCCAGCACATAATCGCCCAGCGCCTGCGTATTGCGCAGGCCCGCGCAGTGGCCGAGCATCACCCAAGCATGAGGCCTTAGCACAGCGATATGATCGGTGATCGTCTTGGCGTTGGAGGGTCCGACACCGATATTGACCATGGTGATCCCGCCATGGTTCGGCTTCTTCAAGTGGTAGGCCGGCATCTGCGGCAGGCGCTGCGGCGCCACCCCTTCGCTCGGGGCGCTCTGCCCGGCTTTGGTGACCACGTTGCCCGGTTCGATGAATTCGGCATATCCGCCGCCGCCATCCTCCATCAGGTCACGGGCGCGCGCCACGAACTCGTCGATATAGAACTGATAGTTGGTGAACAGCACGAAATTCTGGAAATGCTGCGGCGTGGTCGCGGTATAGTGCGACAGGCGGTGGAGCGAATAGTCGATCCGCTGCGCGGTGAAGGGCGCCAGCGGCCTTGGTTCTCCGAACGCCACTTCGAACGTGCCGTTGGCGATCTGGTCGTCTGTACCGTCGAGATCTGGCACGTCGAACAGGTCTCGGATAGGCCGCTGGATACGCTCGGCCGCGGTTCCGTCGACATGGGTGCCTTCGAGAAAGGCGAAATGCAGCGGGATCGGCGTTGTCGATTCCGAGACCGTGACCGCGACCCCGTGGTTGCGCATGATCAGACGCAATTGCTCGACCAGATAGCTTTCGAACAGGCTCGGCTGGGTGATGGTGGTGGAAAAATGCCCCGGCGTCGGCATGTGGCCATAGGCTTGGCGCGAATCGATCTGGGTGAACGAGTTGGTCGTGACGCCGATCTCCGGGTAGAAGGCGCGGTAGCGCTTGCTGCTGTCGCCGCCGGCAGCAAGCGCCGCGAAGGAGTCGCGCAGGAACTTGGTGTTGCGGTCATAAAGGGCTTGCAACGCCGCGACGGCCTTTTCTGCGGTGTCGAAGCTTTGCCGGCCAAAAGGCTCGGGCATGACGACAGATTCGATGGCTTGGGGATAGATTCGCTTTTCCATGGCTCAATATAGAGATTTGGAAAGGCGGTTGGGAGGGGTGTCCCGATCGAAGGCGCAATTTATCCGCGCTGCAGGCTGACCAGCAGCACGAAACCGACGCCCGACTTCTTCAGTGCTGGCGCGTCGATCGTGGAACCGGCATCGGCACGCATCATCGGTACGGCCAGGACCGGCGCGGCAAGAAACGCCAGGATGAGCGCCGCCCGCGGCAGAAGCCGAACGGTTTTGAAGAGGTTGGCGGCGATGCGGTTCATGGTCTTTGCTTTTCTTTCGAGGTCTTGGTTTGGTCAGGTCTTTGGTTTCTGTCTCAGGGGCGAAGGGTGGCCGGGCAGGCGAGGCGGCAGGTTCTGGAACTGGCCTCGTTCCAGGAACGGGCCGGACGGCCCGCTTCGGCGACGAGGATGGCGAAGAACATTCCAAACAGGCTCACCAGCAGGCAGACGATGGTGAAGCGGCGGGCGAGCATTGGTCGTGTCTCCTTCAACACGCAGGAGAATGCCCGGGCACGACTGAACCGGCTCTGATGCCGACGTTCATCTGCCGTTCAAATTGGTTGATGGGTTTTGAGGCGGGGCTGGCTATAAGGAGCATGGCCGCCGGCACAGCATGCCAGGATCATGAAATGAAAACGGGGCCTGCCGGCCCCGTTTTCATGTCGCAAGGATGGGGTCGATCAGAGCTTGTGCCAGGTCTGGCTCTTGCAGATCAGCCCGCCGAGCACGCAGCCGCTCATTTTCAGCGAGGTGCCCGACAGTGTCGCCTTGCCGGAGTAGGTCTTGTCGTTTGCCGGGTCGGTTATGCTGCCGGCGTATTTGTTGTCGCCGGACGCCTTGAGCGAACCGATGGTCTTGCCGGCATATTTGCCGGACTTCAGCGTGATGGAAAATGAACCCGAGCCCCCGATGGCCGCGGTATCGCCGGCCTGCGTCTTCCAGTTTCCCTCGATCGGATCGGCCCAGGCCACACCGGTCAGGATCAAAGTGGCCGCCAGGGCCAGGCTTGCTTTTCGAAACATCTTTCCTCCCTTGGATACCCGGCAGGAGGCTCCGCCTCGCCGGTCTGCCGCTTACGCAAACGTAAGCTAATCCAGCTCCCCGCAAAACAAAAGCGGTGCCGCAGCGGAAGCTTTGGCAATTCAGAAGCGCCGACGGAAGCAATGTCGGCAGGGAAATGAATGTATGCATGCGCGGCGTTTGTTTCGCGTGGTTAGCGGAGTGTTGATTCCGCTCGCGAAAATTTTCGTCAAATTTGGCGCTATCCGGCTGAATCGCTGGCTTTGTATCCTTAACGAATTTCCACGTTTACCTATTGTTTTAGCTTTGTTTTCCTCAAATTAAGCACGCCATTTAACGACGGATTCAAGCCTGCGCGGCATTCTCGAAAGCATCGAAAGAGCAGCCCGGGCAGACAAACGGAGGCAGCTCTCGGGAGCCAGACAGGGCCGGAAGAGAGGATTGAAAATGGCACGTTTTGAAATGCTTGAAGCAGGCTTCGGCGCCATGGGGGCAACTGCCCAGGCCGACATTCTTTTCGAACTGGGGATGATGTATGCGACGGGCCGCGATTGCGAGACCGATGTCGTCGCCGCCCACAAATGGTTCAACATCGCCGCGATCAAGGGTTCGGCCCGCGCTGCGGAATTGCGTTCGGAACTGTCGGCTGCGATGTCGAAGGTCGAGATCGCCAAGGCGCTGCGCGAAGCCCGCGAATGGATGACGATGCACTGAATTTAGAGATAAGGCAGGGCGGCCTTCTGGTCCGCCAGGCAAGGACAAGGCCGCGGTAAGACGGCCACGCGACAAAACCAAGAACGCGGCACGCCCGACAGGGCCAGCGGCGCGGCGGCCATGATCCGGTTTTCGGAAAGATCAGGGCCAGCAGGAAGACAGGGAAGGCGAGTTGGGTTCGAGTGCGGGGGCGCTTGAGAAACAGCTCGACAGGCAAAGCCGCGACCGGCCGGAACAAGGCCGGCGCGGCTTTTGCCTTTTTGCTCCAGAGATGCTCCGCAGGCCTAATCGAGCGCCGCCAATGCGCCTAGACAGGCCACACGAAGGATGAAATTGTCCGGCCTCTCTGGAAGAAGCGTGGCCGGGGCGGCCGCGCGTGAGTGGAGGAGTCATACCGCAATGAAAAAATTAAGTATTTTGAACGCGGCCATCTTCGGCCTGATGATGAGCGCGCCGGTCGCCTATGCCGACGACATCACCTTTTCGGTGGTCGGTCCGATGACCGGACAGCTCGCCACCATTGGCGATCAGTTCAAGCAGGGCGCGCAGGCTGCCGCCGACGCGATCAATGCCGCCGGCGGTGTCGACGGTCGCCAGATCAAGCTCGATATCGAGGATGACCAGTGCGACCCGAAGCAGGCGGTTTCGGTCGCCAACCGTATCGTCGCCAATGGCGTCAAGTTCATCGACGGCCACGCTTGCTCGGGTTCGAGCATTCCGGCTTCCGCCGTCTATGCCGAAGCCGGTGCCCTGATGATGAGCCCGGCCTCCTCGAACCCGGTGCTGACCGACGCCGCAGCGAAGGCCGGCTGGCCGACGATCATGCGCCTCTATACGCGTGACGATGCGCAGGGTGCCTTCATCGGCCCCTGGATCGCGAAGAAGTATGCCGGCAAGAACGTCGTCATCCTGCATGACAAGAGTGCCTACGGTCAGGGCGTTGCCGATGCGGTCAAGGCCACGATGAATGCCGGCGGCCTGAAGGAAGTGGACTATGAAGGCATCAATGCCGGCGAAAAGGACTATTCGGCGCTCGTCACCAAGCTCAAGGACCTCAAGGCCGACGTTGTCTATTTCGGCGGTTACCACCCGGAGGCTGGCCTGATCCTGCGCCAGTCGGCGGAACAGGGCATCAAGTTCCAGCTGATCATGCCGGATTCGATAGCCTCGCCGGAATTCTGGCAGGTTGCCGGCCCGGCCGGCGAAGGGACCATGTTCGTCTTCCCGTCGGATCCTCAGGCAAAGCCGGAAGCCAAGGCAGCCGTCGAGAAGATCAAAGCCGGCGGTTTCGTGCCGGAAGGCTTCACGCTATTCTCCTACGCCACGATCCAGGCCTTTGCGGAAGGCATCAAGCGTGCCGGCAGCGATGATCCGGCCAAGGTCGCCGAGGCGCTGAAGAACGGGCAGCCAATCAGCACGGTTGTCGGCAATGTCACCTTCGACGAGAAGGGCGACCTCAAGAACGCCAGCTACGACATCAACCAGTGGCACGACGGCAAGTATGCGCCGATCCAGCCGTAATCGCTGCCTATATCGATGAAATGGCCGGGCTCGTCCCGGCCATTTCATTTCTGCCTGTGTGTCTTGCCATGGACATATAACGGCGGTCGACATTCTACGGCGCCTCTCTCTGTCCGGCAGGACAGGGACGCTTGGCATCCGGCAGCGAGGCTGTCAGCCTTGCATATCCTCGAACCGCACCAGCACAGTGCCGTCGGTAACCTGCGCGCCCTCGGTGGCGATCTCGGCGATCACGCCATCATGCGGCGCGGCGATGGTGTGCTCCATCTTCATCGCCTCGAGAATAAGCAGCGGTTGCCCCTTCATCACCGTATCGCCCTTTGTCGCCCGCACAAGCTTGACCAGTCCCGGCATCGGCGCGCGCAAACTGCCTGACGCCGCCGCCGCATCATCGCCTCTGGCCAACGGGTCCGGCACCGCGAACGTATAGCCGGCCGCGCCTTCGAATATCGTGATGTGGCCTGGCCAGCGGGCGAGGCGAGGAACGGCGCGAAGGTCATGCGAATTGGCGCTGTCATAGGGTGCATGGAGCGTCACCTGGGAACGCCGGTCTGGTCGTACCGAAACCCTTGCCAGAATATCGTCCTCGCCAAACTTCAGCCGGATCTGTCGTGCCATGCCATGGAAATGCGTGTAGCCGGCAAGTGACGACCATGGATCATCCGATGCCGGCAGCGCGCCCGCCCCGGAGGCCGCTATGGCCGCGGCCGCGACCGTTTCGCCGCTCGGCGGCGCAATCTCGGTCAGCGCCTGCTGGTGGCGGCCTATCAGGCCGGTATCGACGTCGCCCGCCGAAAAGTCCGGATCGGTCACCAGCGCGGCGAGGAAGGCGGTATTGACGATCGAACCGGCGACTTCGGTTCGCGCAAGCGCCGCGCCGAGTGCCTCCAGCGCAGCCGGCCTGTCCCCGCCATGCACCACCAGCTTGGCGATCATCGGATCATAATAGGGAGAAATGGCGTCGCCGGCCCGCACCCCGGTTTCGACACGCATGGCGGCCCCTTGGGGAACCATGTCGGGAAATTTCAGATGATGCAGCGTGCCGGTCGCAGGCAGAAACTCCCTTGCGGCATCCTCGGCATAGAGGCGCGCCTCGAAGGCGTGGCCGGCTAGCTTTATCTCGCCTTGCGTTTTCGGCAGCTTCTCGCCGGATGCGACCCGCAACTGCCATTCTACCAGATCAGTGCCGGTGACCATCTCGGTGACCGGGTGCTCGACCTGCAACCTCGTGTTCATCTCCATGAACCAGAAGCGGTCAGGCGTCAGGCCTTGCGAGGCATCGACGATGAATTCGATGGTGCCGGCACCGCAGTAGCTGATCGCCTTGGCGGCCTTCACCGCCGCCTCGGTCATCGCCTTGCGTAACGCCTCCGTCATGCCGGGGGCGGGGGCTTCCTCGATAACCTTCTGATGGCGTCGCTGCACCGAGCAGTCGCGTTCGAACAGATGGACGGCATTGCCGAAATTGTCGCCGAAAACCTGCACCTCGATGTGGCGCGGTTTGTCGATATATTTTTCCACCAGTACACGGTCGTCGCCAAAAGCGGATTTCGCCTCGCGTCGTGCGCTCGACAGCGCTTCGGAAAACTCGTCGGGGTGCTCGATCCGGCGCATGCCCTTGCCACCGCCGCCGGCCCGCGCCTTGATCAGCACGGGGTAGCCGATTTCGCGTGCCTTGGAGGCCAGGACCACGATCTCCTGTGCCTCGCCATGGTAGCCCGGCACGACGGGCACGCCGGCCTTTTCCATCAGCCGTTTGGCGGCATCCTTCAGCCCCATGGCGCGGATAGAGGCCGCCGACGGGCCGATGAAGGTGAGCCCCGCGGCCGCCACCTGGTCGACGAAATCAGGATTTTCCGACAGGAAGCCATAGCCGGGATGAACGGCTTGCGAGCCTGTCGCCAAGGCGGCCGCGACGATCTTGTCGCCGCGCAGATAGCTGTCGCTGACAGGCGAGGCACCGATATGTACCGCCTCGTCGGCCATCTCGACATGCAGGGATTTCGCATCGGCATCGGAATAGACGGCAACCGTGCGCACCCCCATCCTGCGCGCCGTGCGGATCACCCGGCATGCGATCTCGCCTCGGTTGGCGATCAGGATCTTTGTGAACATGAAACCTCCGTAGACTGCGTTCGCCTCGAGGAAGCAACGGCCTCACGGTATAGTTCGGCCATTTGTTCGTCGAAGCAGCAGAAGATGACGGTCTGCGGCGTCGTATTTCCGCTCAAGAAGCTATTTACGGCGCCGACTGCAATTGCTGCCGCCTCATCCCTCGGATAGCGGTAGATGCCCGTCGAGATCGCCGGAAAGGCGACCGAGCGGCATTCCTTCTCGGCGGCGATTTCGAGCGAACGCCGATAGCAGGAGGCGAGCAACTCCGCCTCGCCCTTGCCGCCGCCCTGCCAGACTGGACCGACCGTATGGATGACGTAGCGGGCCGGCAGCCGATAGCCCTTGGTCAACTTTGCATCGCCGGTCTTGCAGCCGTTGAGCGTGCGGCATTCGGCGAGGAGTTCCGGCCCCGCCGCCCGGTGAATGGCGCCGTCGACCCCGCCGCCGCCGAGCAGCGAGGAATTGGCCGCGTTGACAATGGCGTCGACATCCAACTTGGTGATGTCGCCGACGTTAATGCGGATCCTGTCCTGCACCTCGCCCATTTCACATCCTGAACACGCCGAAGCGCGTTTCCTCGATCTCCGCGTTGAGCGCGGCCGAGAGGCTGAGCGCCAGCACCTCGCGCGTCTTGGCCGGATCGATGATGCCGTCGTCCCATAGCCTTGCGGAGGAATAGAGCGGGTGGCCTTCATGCTCGTATTTCATCAGGATCGGCTTCCTGAACTTCGCTTCTTCCTCAGCGCTCCATTCGCCGCCCTTGCGCTCGATACCCTCGCGCTTGACCATGGCCAGCACCGTCGCCGCCTGCTCGCCGCCCATCACCGAAATGCGGGCGTTCGGCCACATCCACAGGAAGCGGGGCGAGTAGGCGCGCCCGCACATGCCGTAGTTGCCGGCGCCGAACGAGCCGCCGATGATCACGGTGACCTTGGGCACGCGGGCGGTGGCGACTGCCATCACCAGCTTGGCGCCGTCCTTGGCGATGCCGCCTGCCTCATATTTGCGCCCCACCATGAAGCCGGTGATGTTCTGCAGGAACACCAGTGGAATCTTGCGTTGGCAGCACAGTTCGATGAAATGCGCGCCCTTCAGCGCGCTTTCGGAAAACAGCACGCCATTGTTGGCGATGATGCCGACCGGCATGCCGTGGAGATGGGCAAAGCCGGTGACGAGCGTGGTGCCGTAATTCTGCTTGAACTCATCGAACTCCGAACCGTCGACGAGGCGCGCGATCACCTCGCGCACGTCATAGGGCTGGCGCAGATCCGTCGGCACGATGCCGTAGATCTCATCTGCCGGATGAAGCGGCGGAATCGGTTTCTGGACGGCAAGGCTTACGGTCTTGTTCCGATTGAGGTTCTTGATGATGCGCCGGCAGATGGCCAGCGCATGCTCGTCGTCGAGCGCGTAGTGATCGGCGACGCCGGAGAGCCGTGTATGGACGTCGGCGCCGCCGAGATCCTCGGCGCTGACGTCCTCGCCGGTGGCGGCCTTCACCAGCGGGGGACCGCCGAGGAAGATGGTCGCCTGGTTGCGCACCATGATCGTCTCGTCCGACATTGCCGGCACATAGGCGCCGCCCGCCGTGCACGAACCCATGACGCAGGCGATCTGCGGGATGCCTGAGGCGGACATGTTGGCCTGGTTGTAGAATATGCGCCCGAAATGCTCGCGGTCGGGAAACACCTCGTCCTGGTTGGGCAGGTTGGCGCCGCCGCTGTCGACCAGGTAGACGCAAGGCAGATTGTTCTGCAGCGCGATCTCCTGCGCGCGCAGATGCTTCTTCACCGTCAGCGGGTAATAGGTGCCGCCCTTCACCGTGGCGTCATTGACGACGACCATCACTTCCGTGCCTTCGACGCGCCCGATACCGGCGATGATGCCGGCGGAGGGAATGTCCTCGCCATACATCGACCATGCGGCGAACTGGCCGATCTCAAGAAAGGGCGACCCGGTGTCGAGCAATTGCGCCAGCCGCTCGCGCGGCAGCAGCTTGCCGCGCGCGACGTGTCGCTCGCGCGCCTCTTCCGAGCCACCGCGCTCGACGCTCGCGGCCTTTTCGGCGATATCGCCGACCAGCGCCCGCATGCGTTCGGCATTGGTGTGGAAGGTATCGGAGGAAGGGGAGATCTGGGTCCGGAGGACGGCCATGCTATACCCCCTCCGCCATGATCTCGCGGCCGATCAGCCATCGCCGGATTTCGCTGGTGCCGGCACCGATTTCGTAGAGCTTGGCGTCGCGTAGCAGCCGGCCGGTCGGATAGTCGTTGATGTATCCGTTGCCACCCAGAAGCTGGAGTGCGTCAAGCGTCATCTGCGTTGCTTTTTCGGCGGCAAACAGAATGCAGCCTGCGGCGTCTTTGCGGGTGGTCTGGCCGCGGTCGCAGGCGGCGGCGACCGCGTAGACATAGGCGCGCGCGGCGTTCATCGTCGTGTACATGTCGGCGAGCTTGCCTTGCACCAACTGGAATTCCCCGATCGCCTGGCCGAACTGCTTGCGCTCATGCACATAGGGCACCGCGACGTCGAGACACGCGGCCATCAGGCCGATCGGGCCACCGGCCAGCACCGTGCGCTCATAGTCGAGACCAGACATCAGCACCTCGACGCCACACCCTTCCTCGTGCAGCACGTTGTCGAACGGCACCTCCACATTATCGAAAACCAGTTCGCCGGTGTTGGAGCCGCGCATGCCGAGCTTGTCGAGCTTTTGCGCGACCGAAAATCCGGCAAAGGCCTTTTCGACGATGAAGGCGGTGATACCGCGGGCATGGCGCTCCGGATCGGTCTTGGCATAGACCACCAGCGTCTCGGCGTCCGGGCCGTTGGTGATCCACATCTTGGTGCCGTTGAGCACGTACCGGTCGTTGCGCTTTTCGGCGCGCAGCTTGAGCGAGACGACGTCGGAGCCGGCGCCGGGCTCCGACATGGCTAGCGCGCCGACGCGCTCGCCCGAGCAAAGCGGCGGCAGGAATTTCTCCTTCTGCGCCGGCGTTGCCCAGCGGTTGATCTGGTTGACGCAGAGATTGGAGTGGGCGCCGTAGGACAGGCCGACCGAGGCCGAGGCCCTTGAGATCTCCTCGACCGCGATCACGTGGGCGAGGTAACCCATGCCGCCGCCGCCGAACTCCGGATCGGCGGTGATGCCGAGGAGGCCGAGATTGCCGAGTTCCGCCCACAGATGCGCCGGGAATTCGTTCGAGCGGTCGATTTCCGCCGCGATCGGCGCGATCCTGTCCTGGGCGAAGCGCCGCACCAGCTCGCGCAATGCCTCGATATCCTCGTCATGCCCGAAGCTGAGCGTGTTCGTGTACATCCGGTTCCTCCTGCCGCATGACCCCCGAAAATCGACTTGGATTTTCGGAAAGGATCATGCGCGAAACTAAAATCCCACGGCGTCGTTTGCGCGTCCAAACGGACGTGCGGCGCTGTACGTGTCGATCCTCGCGCCGACGAGCCGCATCGTCATCGAAAGATATGTCGCCGTGACTTCTGCGATCGACAGCCGCTCGCCCGGCCGGAACCAGACGATGACACCGGTCATCATCTGGATCAGCGCCATGGCGGTGAGGCCGGTATCTTCGACGACGAACACGCCTGCCTCGGCGCCGTCACGCAGAATGGTGCGCAGTTCCTTCTCATAGGCCGTGCGCATCCGCAGTATCTGCGTCAGTCTTTCGGGCGACAGGCTGCGCAGCTCCATGTTCGAAACATGCGTCGCATGGCGGCGGGCGATGTGGAAGGCGATGTGGTTCTCGACATAGGCCGAAAGCCGGCTTGCCGGATCGGCATCGGCTGGCCGTGCGGCGTTCCAGGCTGCGATCAGCTCCTCCATATGCTCGCGCATCAGCGTGAACAGCAAATCCTCCTTGGTCGGGAAATAGCGATAGAGCGCGGCCGCCTGCACGCCGACTTCGGCCGCCAGCTGGCGCATCGACATCGCCTCATAGCCGAGCTGTGCGATCAGGTTGACCGCCGCCTCGCGGGCTGCCGCCTCGGTCTTCCCGCCATCGGATCCTGTCGTGCGCGCCAAAAGAGCCTCCCTTGTTGCGAATTAATAAAACGAACGTTCAATTAATTCAAGAGGTATGCCGAAGCCGCATCAGGCATCGATCCGGAAGCCGGTAACAGGATTGCTGGATACCGCATCCTCGACGTCAATCCCGGAAACGGACGCTCCCGGCGGTCCTTTCCAAAGCCGGCCGATCATGGTCGAGACGGCTTCGCCTGTGCCGGCAATCTCGGCGGTCACCGAGCCATCCGCTTCATTGCGCACCCAGCCCGTAAGCCCAAGGCTGGCGGCCTGGCTTCGGACCCAGATCCTGTAGCCGACGCCTTGCACCTTGCCGTGGGCCCGCACACGCACTGCCTTGCGATCGTCAGCCATTGCGTCTCTCCCGAGGCTCGTCTGCTGGAATCTGGCGCAGGCGACGGGGAATGCAACAGGCCGGTCGAAACGAGGATGGAGGGGGCCCGAGTCGAACTCGAATTTAATTGACTCAGTCCACTAAATTTCTCACACTGCGACGATCATAATCCAGGGCTGAACGCAGATGCTGGACCAACGCAGTGCTTTGGTGGCCGATATCAGGCACTTCAACCGTTTTTACACCCGCACTGTCGGTCTTCTCGACGAGACCTTGACGCAGAGCCCGTTCACGCTCACCGAGGCGCGTGTTCTGTTCGAGCTTGGCCACCGGGATCGCCCGGCAGCGGCGGAAATCGCCGGCGAGCGCGGCTTCCTTTCGGAAGCATTCGACATCGATATCGGCCCGGCCGCTTCCGACATCGCCAGGCAGCTGCGTCTCGACCCCGCCTATCTGACGCGCATCCTGCGAAAATTCGCCGGAGAAGGCCTGACCGAGACCCGGACCGATCCGGTCGACCGGCGAAGGCGTATCCTGTCGCTGACGGCAAGGGGGCAGGCCGCCCTTGCCGGTCTGCAGGCCGCGGCGGACCGCGACACCTCACGGCTCATCGAGAACCTGCCCGACCACCGCTTGGCCGAACTCGGCGACGCCTTGCGCAAGGCGGCGGAGCTGCTGGGCGATCCGGCGGCTGAAGGCGAGGCGGCCGCCCCGGCGGTGACGTTGCGTCCGCATCGCGTCGGTGACATTGGCTGGGTGGTGCAGCGTCAGGCCCAGCTCTACGCCGAGGAATATGGCTGGAACATCGAGTTCGAAGCCTTGGTCGCCGAAATCGGGGCCGACTTCATCCGCAATTTCAAGCCAGGGCGCGATTTCTGCTGGATCGCCGAACGCGCCGGCCTGCCGCTCGGCGCGGTGTTTCTGGTTCACCAGGACGACGAGGTCGCGAAGCTGCGGCTGCTGCATGTCGAGGCGGCGGCGCGCGGTTTGGGTATCGGCAAACGGCTGGTCGCGGAATGCGTGAACCAGGCGCGTGCCTGCGGCTACATCAAGCTCGTTCTGTGGACGAATGACATTCTGGTCGCCGCCCGCGCGATTTATGAGCGCGCCGGATTCAGACTGGTTTCACAGGAGCGCCATCACAGTTTCGACAAGGAACTGACCGGCCAGAACTGGGAACTCGAGCTCTGACGGGCCGGCAAGTGTCGCCGCGATGGCAACACTCGTTCAGTTTCCACGGGCGGCGGCCAGTGCGCCGGGCAGTTCCTCGGCAAAAATGTCGAGCTCGTGGTCCAGTCCGACGCTGACGCGGATGCAACGATCGAGCCCCGGCGGCATCGGCTTGCGGATGAAGACGTCGCGCGACAACAGGCCTTGCAGGATCTTCAGCGCGAAAGCGCCGTCGCGGCCGCAATCGATGGTAACGAAATTGGTCGCCGACGGCAGCGGCGTCAGCCCGTTCTGTTCGGCTATCTGCGCGATGCGCCGGCGCCCTGCCGCCACCCGCGCCACCACTGAATCCAGATAATCCTGGTCGGCGAGCGCCTCGACGCCCGCCACCTGCGCCATGCGGCTGACGCCGTAGTGGTTGCGGATCTTCTCGAAATCGCTGATCACCTGGGCCTCGGCGACCGCATAGCCGCAGCGTATGCCGGCAAGCCCGTAAGCTTTCGAAAAGGTGCGCATGCGGATGACGTTCGGCCGCGAGACGTCGATGGGCGGCAGTGCGGAGGCCGGCCCCAATTCTCCATAGGCTTCATCGAGCACGAGCATGGTGGTTTCCGGCAGCGCTTCGATGAAGCGCGTCAGCTCGGCCGCTTCCCACCAGCTCCCCATGGGGTTGTCCGGATTGGACAGATAGACCAGCGGCGCTTTCTCCCTGGCGGCCGCAGCCAGCAGCCCTTCCAAATCCTCGTGGTCGTTCGCATAGGGCACGGTGACAAGCCTTCCGCCGACACCGGCAATGTGGAAGTTGAAGGTGGGATAGGCGCCGAGCGAGGTGACCACCGCATCGCCAGGCGCAACATACATGCGCGCCACCAGACCAAGCAGGCCATCGATGCCTTCGCCGACCACGACGTTCTCGACCTTGAGATTATGATGCGCTGCCGCGGCCACCTTCAGGTCGTGATTGTCCGGATCGCAATACATCCACATGTCGCGCGCGATCTCGGCCATCCGGGCGATGACGCGCGGCGAGGGTCCGAAGCTGCTCTCATTGGCGCCGATGCGGGCGCGGAATGCACGCCCGCGCTCGCGCTCCTGCGCTTCGGGGCCGACAAACGGCACGGTCGACGGAAGCGCTGCAACGAGCGGCATAAGGGGAGGGCGCAGACGCATGGCAAAAGCTCGCGTGAGGGAAGGGGCTTCTTGCTAGCGCGGTCAGTAGGCGGGTGCAAGTTGCGCGCAATGAGCAATCGTTGCCGCCCGCCTGATCCAAACACCTGATGCATCCCAGAGCAATCATCGTCCGCTGCGGAATCGCGCAGTCGAAACTCCCAATGAAAAAACCCGGCGGTTGCCCGCCGGGTTTCTATATTCGAAGCGATAGCTGTTAGAACGAGCGCTGGAAGCGGAGCATGCCGCCGACGCTGTTCTTCTTATCGGCAGGCGTAAACGATGGGTTGACGAAGCCAGCATCGTCAAACCGGCCGGCATGGAGGTAGTCGACTTCGGCCGTGACGGTGAAGCCGGGAACGACGTCATAAGCAACGTTCGCCGCAACGCCGACGTTCTTCCAGTCGTCAGCAGACACCTGAAGGTTGAACGAGGTCTTCTCGTTGAACTTGTAGGTGCCGCCGCCCCAGACTGCCCAGTTGCCGCCCCACGCCTTGTAGAAGCCGCGACCATGGGCTTCGACAAAATTGCCGGCGTCGTCGTTGAGGTTGTCATCGGTGCCGTAGCCGCCCATGATGAACAGCGACAGTGCGTCGCTGACATTGACGTCCAAGCGAACCTTGCCGGCGACTTCCTCGTAATTGCTGTCATAAGCGACGACGCCGGTGATGGCGCCCCAACCCTGCGTATACTTCACGCCGCCGACGACATGCGGAACATAGCTGTCGATCGTGTCGGTACCGGTGCCTTCTTCGAGCGAGACCACGGCCGAGAAGCCATTGCCCGCGTCGAAGTAGTACTGGACGACGTTGGTGTCGAAATCGCCGTAAGGAACCAGCGTATCCTGGATGACGTTGCCGGCGTAGCCGACGAACGTATCGAAGGCCGATTCGTCCTTACCAACCCGGAGACCACCGAGCTGGATCCAGGCGAAGTTCAGCGAGACGTCCCGGTTGTGGGCGGCGTTGATCGGCTCGTCGAAGGCATTGTCGTCGCCGAAGTTGAAGCGGGTCTCGGTGTAGGTCTTCAACGTGCCGAGTTCGGTTTCCTGGCCGGTCCAGGTCTTCAGCGTGAAGCGCGTGTTCTTGTAGTAGGTGTTGTGGTCGTCGCCATCCTGGTGATCGGCAGCCTTCGCACCGTCGAACGAGCCGGTGTCGCCCACGCCGATGTCGTAACGGACATAGCCGCCGACGCGCAGGCAGGTCTCGGTGCCGGGGATGTAGAAGTAGCCAGCGCCGTAGACGTCGCAAATCTTGACGTATTCAGCGGGCTCCGGCTCGGCGACGACGACGGCGTCGGCGGCGCGCGCACCGGAAACTGCGATCAGGGCCGCAGCGGAGCCGAGAAGAAGGCTCTTGATGTTCATTTTCTGACCTCCAGTCAGAATCGAACGAAACAACCGTTTTGGTGGTGCGTGTTTTTGCAGCAAACAATTGGTATTGCTGCGTTTTTCCGGGAATCCCTGGGTTTTTTCACAAGGAAGGGGCATTCACCACAGACGTTTGCTGGCGAAGGCGTGCCCGGAACCGGATTTGAGATAACGCTCAATGAAGTCGCCTTGGCTTGATTCGAGAACGCCACATAGGTGACGATCTGCCATGGCAGGAACTTGGATGTGTGACTGGATTTTCCGTGATTGTGCTCGGCAAGCCGTCGCTTCAAGTCGGACGTGATGCCGACATAACGCTCACCGTCGGCAGTCTTGCTTTCCAGCAGGTATACATACCACACGACCGGCCCTCCTTTGCCAAGGCTTCGGAGGGCATCCTGCTTCGCGCTGAGGTCTGGTCTGGGCTTGTCCTGCGAAGCTCGAAGAGCGAAGCAGGATGGCGGAGAGGATGGGATTCGAACCCACGAGAAGCTTTTGACCTCTACTCCCTTAGCAGGGGAGCGCCTTCGACCACTCGGCCACCTCTCCGTTGCGCCGCTGGATAAAGAAAAGCGCCGGCACAATCAACAAGCCCCAGCCAATATCTCGGAAAAAGAAGCCATTATACGGAAAAATAAGAACGCACCGGCCTGCGGCCTTCCGCGATGCGGCGGTTCTGCGGCGATTCCCTGGCTGGCGGCTCAAGGCCTCGCCATGATTCCGTCAGCCGATCGCCGGATTCGCCCGTAAACAAGGGGCTGGGGCGGGCCGAAGGTTAATGAGAGCTTTCTGAGTGAGGCCAAATCGTGTCATTTGTGCAACAACGCTGGGGGATAGCAGCCGCACAGCCCTTTCGCCGGTACGATCGTGGTTGAACCCCGTCTGCTCATGGGTAATGTCGATTTCGAAGGAGCGGCGCGGTGCGCATCTTTTTCGGTAGTGGGGATGGGGCAGGGAACGCTGTCCTTCAGCAAAGAATACCCAGACCCGTTTTTTAACTTTTGACTGGAGGTCAGAAAATGAACATCAAGAGCCTTCTTCTCGGCTCCGCTGCGGCCCTGATCGCAGTTTCCGGTGCGCGCGCCGCCGACGCCGTCGTCGTCGCCGAGCCGGAGCCCGCTGAATACGTCAAGATTTGCGACGTCTACGGCGCTGGCTACTTCTACATCCCCGGCACCGAGACCTGCCTGCGCATCGGCGGCTACATCCGTTATGACATCGGCGGCGGCGACGTCGGCACGTTCAACGGTTCGAAGACTGCGGACCACCAGGACGGCTCGGTAAATGATGCCTGGCACAAAAATGCCCGCTTCACGCTGAAGACCTGGACCGGCCAGGAAACCGAGCTCGGCACCTTGAAGACCTACACCGAGACCCGCTTCAACTTCGGCAACGACAACGCAATCGAGCCGTTCAACACCGCCCATAACAAGGACGTCTCGCTGAACTTCGCCTGGATCCAGCTCGGTGGTCTCCGCGTTGGTAAGGACGAATCGGCCTTCGATACGTTCGTCGGCTACGCCGGCAACGTGATCCAGGATACGCTTGTTCCTTACGGCGATTTCGACACCAACGTCGTCCAGTACTACTTCGACGCTGGCAACGGCTTCTCGGCCGTGGTCTCGCTCGAAGAAGGCGCGGGCGTTGTCGGCACGATCGACAGCTACGTTCCGCATGTCGTCGGCGGTCTGAAGTGGACGCAGGGCTGGGGCGCCATCAGCGGTGTCGTCGCTTATGACAGCAACTACGAAGAAGTTGCCGGCAAGGTTCGCTTGGACGTGAACGTCAACGACGCACTGTCGCTGTGGGTCATGGGCGGTTACGGCACCGATGACAACCTCAACGACGACGCCGGCAATTTTGTCGACGCCCATGGTCGCGGTTTCTACAAGCAGTGGGGCGGCAACTGGGCTGTCTGGGGCGGCGGTACCTACAAGTTCAACGAGAAGACCTCGTTCAACGCGCAGGTGTCGTATGACGATTGGAAGAACCTGGGCATCGCGGCGAACATCGCCTACGACGTCGTCCCGGGCTTCACGGTCACGGCCGAAGTCGACTACCTCAATGCAGGCAGGTTCGACGACGCCGACTTCTCCAACTGGACCGGCGCCGACAAGAAGAGCAGCATCGGCGGTATCCTCCGCTTCCAGCGCTCGTTCTAAGGGCTGGTTCCATACAGGTGAAATCCAGCCCGGGCGCATCAACGCCCGGGCTGTTTTTGTTTCGTGACTGGATCAAGGCAAACAGAAGGAACAGGGGGTAACGGTAGCTGAATAGAGTCCGTGGGATGGTTTCGTGGGATCCGCTGATGGCGGATGAAATCACAACTGCGTGATTCAAATCTCTTGAAAGGACGCTCCCAAGCGGATAGGGCTGAATCTATCCCACTCGGGGGTGTGGCAAATGATGACGACCGAAGCGATTCAAGAGGGCGAGCCCTCCGATCATTTTTCGATGTTTTCTTCTCAGAACTCAAAGTTTAACTACACCTACAATAGGATACGAGAAGTAAAATCGCATAGGGTTGGAGATCTTTTTTCGGCATATCGAGATATATTGTGGGATGATGGGCGACATAAATACAATGTCAGCTCGTTCATCGGCGAGATAGACGAGATTCTGCTCGGGGAGCGTTTCAGCGCCTTTGACCAGAGTACCCTGGACAACCTTATCGGCACCTTGCGCCAGCGCGGCAACAGCAACGCAACCATCAATCGGAAGATGGCTGCCCTCAGCAAACTGCTGCGCAAGGCCTACAAGATGGGAGATATCCACAGCCTGCCCGAGTTCCGCCGCCAGAAGGAGCGGTCGGGACGGATTCGTTTCCTTGAAAGGGACGAGGAGGCCAGGCTGTTTGCTGCCATCAGGAGCCGCAGCGAGAATGCCTACCGGCTTTCCGTCTTCCTGGTCGACACTGGCTGCCGCCTTGGCGAGGCGCTCGGGCTGATCTGGAACGACATCCAGGAGCATCGCGTCTCCTTCTGGATCACCAAGTCCGGCCGAAGCCGCACCATTCCGATGACCGAGCGTGTCAAGGAAGTGATCAAGCTGCCTCCCGGCGAAGGCCGTCGGCCGAAAGGCCCGTTCACCACATTCAGCCAGGCTCAATACCGTGCCATCTGGAACGATGCGAAGGCCGAAGTCGGTCTGGCCGCCGACGACCAGGTGGTGCCGCACATTCTGCGCCATACCTGCGCCTCGCGTCTTGTTCAGGGCGGTATCGACATCAGGCGCGTGCAGATGTGGCTCGGCCACCAGACCCTGTCGATGACGATGCGCTATGCGCATCTGGCCACCAATGACCTCGACGGCTGCGTCACCGTGCTGGAAGTACCCCGGTCTGGCGGCGCCGACAGCGTGAAGGCAGCGCCCGAACCGTCCCCGCGCGCTGCCGCGCGCGGTGCGGCAGACCAGCCGGCAGCCGTGAAGACCACGGCTAAGGCAATGAAGAAGGCCTCAAAGTCCCGATAAGTTCACGCTTTGAAGACGCTGTGGACAACCAATTCCGTGGATCCCCCGATCTGCGGGTTATTTCAGGCATGCTATTCCGGCTTCGGAACCTACCTTGGTCGCCCTGCTGTCGTTTGCCTCGCCGGCAACGGTTTTTAAAGGCGAGTCGGCAGCCGCTCGGCTCTGTCGAGGAAAGCGGCGATGTCGCCCGGCAAGGTTCCGGTTTCGAGAAAAGGGGCGTGACCCTGGCCTTCGACGGTGATCGTCTGCATTGCCGGATGGCGCTCCCGCATCTGCCGCTGTGTGCCCACCGACAGCAAACTCGAATTGGCGCCGCGTATGGCGAGCATGGGAAGGGCCGACAGGGCGTCGAATTGCGGCCACAGCGCCGGCAGCGGCTGCGTCAGGTCGAGATTTGCAACCGTGTCGACCAGCTTCGGGTCGAAATCCGGCAGCAGGCCCTGATCCGTTTCGCGGTAGAGCGCCAGCACCATGCGCTCCCAGTCCGCATCGGCGAGCGCTGAAAAATCCCGGCCGTGAACGCGGCGCTGGGCTGCCACTGCTTCGGCGAAGGTCTTCGGCTTCGGTTTGCGTTCGAGATACGACTGGATATGGGCAAGGCCGGCCGGCTCGATCACCGGTCCGATATCGTTCAGCACGATCGCTTTCAATATGGCCGGCCGCAGCGCACCCAGGACGTGAATGATCAGGCCGCCGCGCGAGGTGCCGACGAAGGCGGCTTCCTCGATTCCCAAGGCCGCCAGTCCGGCAAGAATGTCGCCGGCTTCGACGCCGACATTATAGCGGCTGACATCGGGATCATAATCGGACTGCCCGCGGCCGCGATAGTCAAAGGCGACGACCTTGCGTGGGCTCCCCGCTTTGCCGGCCAAATAGAGCGCGAGTTCGTGGAAGTCGCGTGCATTGCGGGTGAGCCCGGGCAGACAGACGACTGGCCAATGTCGCGAATTTGCGTCGCCATAGATCCGGGCATGGAGCTTCAGCCCATTGGGTCCCGCGTAGAAGAAATCGGAGAAACCTTCGCTCGCCATTGGAATGCTGCCCCTTGCTCTCGCCGGATGGTCCGTCTGCTACAGGCGAGGGAAGGGATGGTCAAATGGAGCAGTTACTTCTCCTCTTGCGGGCCGAAGGTGGCGAGGCCCTTCACTCAGCCAAGGCGAGTGGATCCGCGCGAGGCCAACTCCTCTCGCAAGGAAACGAAAGCCGTCAACTTCGCCCGTTCACAAGATCTCCCACAATGTCATACTTGCCGGAAATGCGCATCTTGTACACCTCGTAGTTCTCCATCACGCGCTGCACATAACTCCTTGTTTCCGTGTAAGGAATCCGTTCGATCCAGTCGACGACGGCGTCGATGTCCTTGCCGCGCGGATCGCCGTATTTCGCCACCCATTGGGCAGCGCGGCTGGGGCCGGCATTGTAGCCGGCGAAGGTCAGCACATAGGAGCCGTTGAAGCGATCGAGCTGCTGGCCGAGGAAGGCTGAGCCCAGCGTCGCATTGTAGCCGGCATCGGTGGTCAGGCGTGCCTGAGAGAATTGCAGCCCGGCCTTCTTCGCCAGTTGCTTGGCGGTTGCCGGCATCAGCTGCAGCAGCCCGCGCGCGCCGGCGCTCGATATGGCGCCGATGTTGAATTCGCTTTCCTGGCGGGCGATGGCATAGGCCAGCGCCTTGCCCGAACCGGAAATATCGGCGCTGTCGGGGATGACCCCCAAAGGATGCGACAGCGCTCCGACGTCGATGCCACGCGCGCCGGCGATCTTGCCGATCTTGAGCGACATGAAGTGGTTGCCCTGCTTTTCCGCCAGCACGGCCAGCAGCGCCAGTTCGCCCGGGCTGGTCAACTGTCCTGCAAGGTCACGATAGAGCGTCTCGGCATAGCGGTCGTAGCCCGCCTCCTGCAATCGCTTGATGGCGGCGACGGCCTCGCGGCCCGCGAAACTCTGGCGATCGGCGGCGCTCGGCGTGGGATAGGCGATGTTCAGCGCCGGACGACCAATGCGCTCGGCGGCGAGCTGGCCGTAGAATGTCGTGCCGTAGGCCGCCGCGCGCGCAAAATAATCCTTTGCGTTACCCGGACCACCAACTTCGGCGGCGCGGCCGAGCCAGTAATAGGCGCGCGACAATGTCATCGGCCCCTGCGCAAGGTCGGCAATGCGCGCGAAATGGGTTGCCGAAAGCCTGGGATCGTTCAGGCCGCGCAGCGCGTACCAGCCGGCATGGAATTCGGCTTCGGCGGCGTTCGCGGTGCTTTCGGCCGCATGCATGGCGACGATCTTGTAGGCGGCCTTCATGTCACCCTTGTCGACCAGCTCGCGCGACAGTACCCGGCGCTCCACCCACCAGGCATCCGGGTCGACCAGCGCTTCGCGATCCGTCGGCGCCTTCATCACGATGGCGGCGGCGTCGGCAATATTGTCTTGCTTGCGCAGATATTCGGCTTGCGCGAAGAAATAGCCGGCCGAATGCTGTGAAGCCGGCACCGCCTTGAGCAGCTTGGGAGCGTTCTTGTCGCCCTTGTCGGCCGCCGCCCAGGCGGTGGCCAGTTGCTGCGCTTGCGCCAGGCCGGCGACGCGCTGCGCCGCGCCGACCCGGTCGGCGTAGAACATGCGCTCCATGCGGAACCGGTGATCGGGGGCCGGGATCAGCCCGCCGAACTCCTTGATCAGCGCTGTCTCGTTCTTGGCCTCCAGGATTGCGGTGCGCCAGAACGGCACCAGCACCGAACGCGCCGCCTCTGCCTTGCCCAGGGCCACATAGGCGCGGGCAAGAAGCATCACGCCTTCGAATGTCTGCGGCTGGCTGCCGTCGAACGCCTGCACAACGATGTCGGGGGCGGGGTTCTCGCGATAGAGTGCGCGTTCGCTGTTCTTGCGCAGCGCGGTTGTCCCCGGCCAGTTGGGCAACATCTTCGCTGCGGCCGCGATGTCGCCGCTCGGCACCTTGTCGCCGCCATAAAGCGCGATTGCCCAGGCAAGGGTGTGCTGGTCGAGCGAACCGGCGGGAAGGGCATCGCGCGCGGCGCGGGCACCGGGAATGTCGCCCGCCGCCAGTGCGTCCAGACCGCTCTTCAACTGCACGATGCTGGCAGAGGGGGCCGTATCGCGTGGACCCGCATCTTGCGAGCTTTGCATGCCGGGCATCGGAATGGCCGATATCAACTGCACGTCGACGCTGCCGCCGATCGCCATCTCCGGCATCAGCGCGACGACCGCGCCCAGGAGCGCGAAAAGATGAGGCCGCCTAGTCGGCATCGTTCAGCCTTTACACATCACCAGCAGGCGCGAAAGCTTCGCGACCCGGACCAGACCGTAAACTTAGGTCATGAAGGGCCAGTTAACAAAAGGTTATCGAGGCCGTTCGAATTGCGTTTGCTGGCAGCATGGCAATGCTTGCCGCGCAACCATGTCGAGACTATGGTGCGCCGCCTCGCTTTCGGTTAGAAGGCGCGACATTAAGACCAGAGACGAAAACACCCATGCATATCGCCCAGAAGTGGCTACCGGTTTTGGGATAACGATATGCGTGAACAAGAAGTCCCAAGGAGTTGGACGAACATGCTGAGAGGCTCGCTGACCGCGCTCGTGACACCGTTCGAAAAGAGCGGGCGTTTCGACGAGAAAGCCTTTCGCGCCTTTGTCGACTGGCAACTTGCGGAGGGCACGACAGGCCTTGTTCCCGTTGGCACCACCGGCGAGTCGCCGACGCTGTCGCATGACGAGCATCGTCAGGTGGTCAAGGTCTGCATCGAGGCGGCCAGGGGCCGCGCTCCGGTCGTCGCCGGCGCTGGCTCCAACAACACCGCGGAAGCGATCGGCCTGGTCCAATATGCCGAACAGGCAGGCGCCGATGCTGCACTTGTCGTCACTCCCTACTACAACAAGCCGACGCAGCGCGGCCTCTATGAGCACTTCGCCGCCGTCGCCAGGGCAACCAAGCTGCCGATCATCATCTACAACATCCCGCCGCGGTCGGTCATCGACATGATGCCGGAGACGATGGGCCGGCTGGCGCACGACTTCAAGAATATCGTCGGCGTCAAGGACGCGACCGGCAAGGTCGAACGGGTTTCCGAGCAGCGTATGACCTGCGGCAAGGATTTCATCCAGCTTTCCGGCGAAGATGCATCCGCGCTCGGCTTCAACGCGCATGGCGGTGTCGGCTGTATCTCGGTGACGGCCAACGTCGCGCCGCGGCTTTGTGCCGAATTCCAGGAGGCGACGCTGTCCGGCGACAGCGCCAAGGCGCTGGAATTGCAGGATCGCTTGCTGCCGCTGCACAAGGCGATCTTTATCGAACCCGGCGTGTCCGGCGCCAAATATGCGCTTTCAAAGCTCGGCAAGGTCGAGAACGTGCTGCGCTCGCCGCTGGTCACGGTCGAACAATCGACGGCCGAAAAGATCGACGCGGCGATGAAGCACGCCGGCTTGATAAATTAGGGATGAGGCGCCACCTCTCCGCATTATGAATCAAGTCAGAAAAGCCGATCCCAACAACAAGACCGTTGCGGAAAACCGCAAGGCGCGATTTTCCTATGAGGTGCTCGACACGATCGAGGCCGGCCTGGTGCTGACCGGCACCGAGGTCAAGTCGCTGCGCCAGGGCCAGGCCAACATCCAGGACAGCTATGCCTCGGTCGAGGGCGGCGAGATTTGGCTGATCAACTCCTATCTACCAGAATATCTGCAGGCCAACCGCTTCAACCACGAGCCGCGCCGGCGCCGCAAACTGCTGCTCAACAAGCGCGAGATGGCCAAGCTGTCGCAGAGCGTCGACCGCGAAGGCATGACCCTGGTGCCGCTGAAGATCTATTTCAACGACCAGGGCCGGGCCAAGCTGCTGCTCGCCGTCGGTCGCGGCAAGAAGCTGCACGACAAGCGCGAGACGGAAAAGCAGCGCGACTGGTCGCGTGAGAAGGGCAGGCTCTTGAAAGAGCGCGGGTGACAGCCATCAGGCGGTAGCCAAGCGGATAAGTGTTTGGCTTTCAGGGTTCTAGCCAACGAGCCAGAATACCGGAGGGCACAGTCTTGAAGAACCGGATCATCCTCTGGGGATCGGTCAGCCTGGTTTTTGCAATCCTCATGGTCGCTGGCGGCTTCTTCTATTTCCATGCGTTTTCTCCGGATCGCGGCAAATATCATGTCAGGGGCATCGACGTTTCGCATCATCAGGGCCGGATCGACTGGCGACGCGTTGCCGCCGCCGATGTCGCCTTTGCGGTCATCAAGGCGACCGAGGGCGGCGATCATGTCGACGATGCCTTTGCCATCAATCTGCGCGAGGCTCGTGCTGCCGGGCTCGCTGTCGGCGCCTATCACTTTTTCACCTTCTGCCGGCCGGGCGCCGACCAGGCGAAGAATTTCATCGCCGTGGTGCCGCACGACCAGCCTTTGCTGCCGCCGGTTGTCGACATCGAGTTCGGCGGCAATTGCCCGCAGCGTCCTTCGCCCGAACAACTCGACACCGAACTCCAGGCCTTCCTCGGTCCCGTTGAAGCCGCCTTTGGCAAGAAAGCCATCATCTATCTGACCGACGATGCAGCAACGGCCTATGCAGGACAGATCGCCGCCCGTCCGCTCTGGCTTCGCTCACTGCTGCTCGAGCCGGGTCGCGACGATTGGGTCTACTGGCAGTACCACAACAGGGGCCGCGTCGAGGGCATCGTCGGTGACGTCGACCTGAACGTCCTGCAAGGCGGTCAGGAGACGCTGGCCGCGTTGTTCGCGCCGGCGTTGTAAGGCAATTCCAGACCCTACGAATCCAGGAACGCCGCAATTTCCCTGAAAACGCTGACGAACATCGCTTCGGTCAGCACGCCGGTGTTGGTGTTGTAGCGCGAGCAGTGATAGCTGGAAAACAGCGTAATGCCATCGGCCTCCTGCCGCCCGCCATGCTTGAAGGGATAGGCGGCGACGCGCTGGCCCAGTGCCCGCACGGTCGACTGGTGCGCGATCGAACCAAGTGTCAGCACGGCCCGCAAATTGGGAAACCGTGCGATCGTCGGCACAAGGAAAGTCCGGCAGGTGGCGATCTCGGCGCCCACAGGCTTGTTCTCGGGAGGCACGCAGCGGACGGCGTTGGTGATTGCCGTTCCAACGAGCTCCAACCCATCGTCAGGCCGTGCCTTGAACTCGCCGCGCGCCAAGCCGTGCGCGATCAACGTGCCGTAGAGCAGGTCGCCGGCATAGTCGCCCGTGAAAGGCCGGCCCGTGCGGTTCGCTCCGCGCAGGCCGGGCGCAAGCCCGACGATCAGCAGCCGGACCGAATCGTCGCCTTCGGGCGGCAGGAAGGTCGGAACCGGCGCGTTGAACCACGATGGCTCGCGTTGCCGCCACTCGGCAATGAAACCGTGCAGCCGCGGACAGAGCGGGCAATCGCGATCGGGTTCCGGGGAGGCGGCCAGATGTGCGGCCAACGCAGCCGCCCTCAGTACTCGTCCTCTTCCGTCTCGGCCGGTTCGGGTCGGCGCACCGGCCTTTCGGAGGGATCGCGGCCCACCTCGTTCTTCAACGTCATCAGGTCGATGAAATGGTCGGCCTGGCGACGCAGATCGTCGGAGATCATCGGCGGCTGCGAGGCCATGGTCGAGACGATCGACACCTTGCGCCCGCGCCGTTGCAGCGCCTCGACCAGCGTGCGGAAATCGCCGTCCCCGGAGAAGATGACATAGTGGTCGACGACATCGGCCAGTTCCAGCGCATCGACGGTCAATTCGATGTCCATGTTGCCCTTGATCTTGCGGCGGCCGGTCGAGTCGGTGAATTCCTTGGCCGGCTTGGTGACGACCTTGAAGCCGTTATAGTCGAGCCAGTCGATCAGCGGCCGGATCGAGGAATATTCCTGATCTTCGACCAGGGCGGTGTAATAGTAGGCGCGCAGCAGGTAACCGCGTTTCTGGAAGCTCGACAGGAGCTTGCGATAATCGATGTCGAAACCGAGCGCGCGCGACGTGGCGTAGAGATTGGCGCCGTCGATGAACAGGGCGATCTTTTCACGGGGGTCGAACATGGAAAAATTCCTTTTCGAAATAAGCGGCCGTCAAAACGAAATGCGACTATCAGTAGGGTTCGCAATAAACCGGCTGACCTTACGCTTTTCGAAATAACGCCAGTTTTGTGGCAATCCAAGGGTGCGTTGCCGCACTGCAAGCAATTGTGATCGCCGGCTTGGTACCGGGCGCACCGGAGCTCGACTGAAACCGGTTTTGGGGGAAATCCGACAAAGCAATGACAGATCCTGCGTTCTCCGGCCCGGCATTCCATAATGCTTGTATTTCGGCGGCGTTCGGGTTATTGACCGCGCCTGTTTTCCATTAAATCCAGGCATGAAAGGGGCAATCCATGGCCCGCGTAACCGTTGAAGATTGCATCGACAAGGTCGACAACCGCTTCGAGCTGGTGCTTCTGGCCGGCCACCGTGCTCGTCAGATCAGCCAAGGCGCGCAGATCACCGTCCCGCGCGACAATGACAAGAACCCGGTCATCGCACTGCGCGAGATCGCCGACGAGACGTTGTCGCCCGACGACCTCAAGGAAGACCTGATCCATTCGCTGCAGAAGCATGTCGAGGTCGACGAGCCCGAAGCCGATGGCGAGGCGATCGCCGATCAGACCGGCGCAGCCGTCACGGCCGCCGATACCGATGATGCGGAGGACAACATCGCCTTCGATCGCATGACCGAGGAAGACCTGCTGGCCGGCATCGAAGGCCTGGTGCCGCCGGAAAAGAGCGACGACTACTAAGACTGCTTTGCGGAGGCGCCTGGAACAATCTTCCGGCACTTCCGTCCCGGCAGTTTCGTGGCTATCTATGACATGCGCCGTGCAGCTGTGCGGCGCATGATTCGTTTCATCGCCGAGAGATTCCGCCCATGATGCGTCAGTATGAGCTTGTCGAGCGCGTCCAGCGCTACAAGCCTGACGTCAACGAGGCGTTGCTCAACAAGGCCTATGTCTATGCCATGCAGAAGCATGGCCACCAGAAGCGCGCTTCCGGCGACCCCTATTTCTCGCATCCGCTCGAAGTCGCCGCCATCCTCACCGAAATGCACATGGACGAGGCGACGATCGCCGTCGCCCTGCTGCATGACACGATCGAGGACACCACGGCGACCAGGGCCGAGATCGACGAACTGTTCGGGCCCGAGATGGGCAAGCTGGTCGAGGGTCTGACCAAGCTGAAGAAGCTCGACCTCGTCTCCAAGAAGGCCGAGCAGGCCGAGAACCTGCGCAAGCTTCTGCTGGCGATCTCGGAAGATGTGCGCGTGCTTCTGGTCAAGCTCGCGGACCGCTTGCACAATATGCGCACCCTCGACCATGTGCCGGAAGCCAAGCGCCTGCGCATCGCCGAGGAGACGATGGATATCTATGCGCCGCTGGCCGGGCGCATGGGCATGCAGGGCATGCGCGAGGAACTGGAGGAGATCGCCTTCCGCTACATCAATCCGGAAGCCTATCGCGCCGTCACCGCCAGGCTCGCCGAGATTTTCGAGCGCAACAAGGGTGTGCTGTCGGAGATCGAGAAAGCGCTGTCGGCTCTGTTCGAGAAACACGCGATCAATGCAGGCGTCAAAAGCCGGCAGAAGAAGCCGTGGTCGGTGTTCCGCAAGATGGAGGCCAAGGCGCTCTCCTTCGAGCAATTGTCCGACATTTTCGGCTTTCGCGTCGTCGTCGACAATGTCGAGGACTGCTATCGCGCGCTTGGCGCCATCCACACCGCCTGGTCGATGGTGCCCGGCCGTTTCAAGGACTACATCTCAACACCGAAGCAGAACGACTACCGCTCGATCCACACCACAATCGTCGGGCCGTCGCGTCAGCGCGTCGAGCTTCAGATCCGCACCCGCGAGATGAACAAGATCGCCGAATATGGCGTCGCCGCCCATTCGATCTACAAGGATACCGGCGGCAAGGCGAACGGCACGGCCCATTCGATCTCGAAGGAAACCAATGCCTATGCCTGGCTGAGGCGCACGATCGAACAACTCGCCGAGGGCGACAATCCCGAGGATTTTCTCGAGAACACCAAGCTGGAACTGTTCCAGGATCAGGTGTTCTGCTTCACCCCCAAGGGCATGCTGATCGCGCTGCCGAAAGGTGCCACGCCGATCGACTTCGCCTATGCGGTTCACACCGATGTCGGCGACACCTGCGTCGGCGCCAAGGTCAACGGCCGCATCATGCCGCTGATGACGGAGCTGAAGAATGGCGACGAGGTGGAGATCATCCGCTCCAAGGCGCAGGTGCCGCCGGCCGCGTGGGAATCCGTCGTCGTCACCGGCAAGGCGCGCGCCGCCATTCGCCGCGCCACCAAGAACGCCATCCGCAAGCAGTATTCGGGTCTCGGCGCGCGCATTCTCGAACGGGCTTTCGAGCGGGCCGGCAAGAATTTCACCAAGGAAAACCTGAAGCCCGTCCTGCACCGGCTGGCGCGCAAGGACATCGAGGACGTGCTGGCGTCCGTCGGCCGCGGCGAATTGGCGTCCACCGACGTCATGAAAGCCGTCTTCCCCGATTACAAGGACGAGCGCGTCACGCCGGCGGCGCCCAAGCAGCGCGAGGAAGGCTGGTCGAAGATTCGCAACGCCGCCGGCATGCTGTTCCAGATCCCGGGCCGTGCCGCGCGCAAGGACAAGGACCAGCCGCGCGACGGCGCGGTGCCGATCCGTGGCGTGCGCGGCGACCTGCCGGTGCGTTTCGCGCCGGAAGGGGCGGTGCCTGGCGACCGCATTGTCGGAATCGTACAGCCGGGCACCGGCATCACCATCTATCCGATCCAGTCGCCGGCGCTGCAGGCTTTCGACGACCAGCCCGAGCGCTGGATTGACGTGCGCTGGGACATCGACGAGCGCACCAAGGAACGCTTTCCCGCTCGTGTTTCCGTCACCGCCATCAATGCACCGGGATCGCTCGCCGACATCGCTCAGGTCGTTGCCTCGAACGATGCCAACATCCATACGCTGTCAATGGTGCGCACCGCGCCCGATTTCACCGAAATGCTGATCGATCTCGAAGTCTGGGATCTGAAGCATCTCAACCGGCTGCTGTCGCAGCTCAAGGACAATTCGAGCGTTAGCGATGCACGGCGTGTCAATGGCTAACGTGACTGATCTACATGGGGATAGACGGATGAATACGGACGAAGTGCTGGATATTTTTCGCCAGGCTGGTGCTGTCCTGGAGGGGCATTTCATTCTGACGTCGGGTCTGCGCAGCCCGGTCTTCCTGCAGAAGGCGCGCGTGTTCATGCATGCCGATAAGACCGAGCGGCTGTGCAAGGCGCTGGCCGAAAAGATCCGCGCCGCCGTGCCGGGCAAAATCGACTATGTCGTCGGCCCGGCCATCGGCGGGCTGATCCCGGCCTACGAGACTTCGCGCCATCTTGGCGTGCCGGCGATCTGGGTCGAGCGGGAAGGGGGCGAGTTCCGGCTGCGCCGCTTCGAGATCGCGCGCGGCGCGCGTGTCGTCATTGTCGAGGACATCGTCACCACTGGATTGTCTATCCGCGAGACCATCGACTGCCTGCGCGAACTTGGCGCCGAGGTCACGGCGGCGGCCTGCATCATCGACCGCTCCGCCGGCAAGACCGATGTCGGCGTGCCGCTGATCGCCCTCGCCGAGTACGAGGTGCCGGCCTATCCGGCCGATCGGCTGCCGCCGGAACTCGCCGCCATACCGGCGATCAAGCCGGGCAGTCGCAATATCTGAGAGGGGCGGGATGATCATCAGTATCGATCATTTCGTGCTGACGGTGGCCTCACTCGAGGCGACCTGCGCCTTTTACCAGCGCGTTCTGGGCTTTAAGCGCATCGATACGCCGGGCCTGCCGACAGCCCTGGCTTTCGGCAACCAAAAGATCAATGTCCACGAGGTCGGCCGCACCTTCGAGCCGAAGGCGAAGTCGCCGACGCCCGGAGCCGGTGATTTCTGCCTGATCACCGATCGGCCGCTCGGCGAACTCCTCGCCAGTCTCGAAGCCGATCGTGTGGCGGTGGAACTTGGACCAGTAGAGCGGATCGGCGCACGCGGCCGCATGATGTCTGTCTATTTCCGCGATCCCGACGACAATCTGATCGAGGTCAGTGAATATCTGGAATAGCCGCCGTTAAATCCGCGCGAGATCGAGCAGCATTGCGCAGCGCCGGCTCACCGGCATGCCGTGCGCGGCTTCCTGTCTCAGCCACCCGGCGAGCCGCGCATCGATCTGCGCATCCTCCAGGACGCGGAATCCGAACTTTCGGTAGAACGGCACGTTCCAAGCAACATCGCGAAATGTCGTCAGCGTGATCGTTGCAAGGCCGCGCCGCCTGGACTCCTCGATGACGGTCTCCAGCAGGGCTCGGCCGATGCCCGAGCCTTGCCACTCAAAACGAACGTCGAATTCCAGGATATGCAATGCATCGTCCTCAACGCTGGCGCTCAAGAAGGCGATGGCGCGGTCGCGCTTGTCCGTGGCGACCCAGCATGTGCCCTCCGTGGTCAGCGCGCGGTGCCGCTCGACGCTCATATTGCCGTCTTCGGCGATCCAGGCGAGGTCCGGTATGGAACGAAACGCCAGCCCGGCGGATTGCTCGATATCGGGCAACTCTTTCGCCTCGTCGTCGCGCGCTGGTCGAATGGTGGCCATGCCGGCCGTCCTTCTTTTCCTCAGTTTCGCCTCAATGGCGATCTTGTTACCCCCTGCGGCAGACCATCGCGGCAGCGTTTCGTTGTTCCGAAGGCAGCCTGTCGCTATATCAAAGTCGTTGTTGCCTTTCTGCGCCCCGGAAGCGCAAGATAAGTTGCTGTGACCTGGCTTGGGTGGCAGGACGGCGGGTATTGGTAGATCAGGAATTGGAATAGAGTGCTTTTTCGACGCCGCGAGCCTGATGGCCTCTTGGAGCGGGTGCGTACCTATCTATGGCCGCGCCGGTCGTTTTCGCGCTCGCTGCAGTACTTCTCCAAGCGCATCCTGCGGCTGAAGGCCACGCCGCATGCGGTGGCGGCCGGCGTCGCCGCTGGCGTCTTTGCTTCGTTCTTTCCGGTGGGTTTCCATTTCGCCATTGCCGCGGTGCTGTGCTGGCTCATAGCCGGCAATCTGGTGGCGGCCGCACTTGGCGCCGTATTCTTCGGCAATCCACTGACGTTCCCGCTGCTGTGGGGCGCCTCCTGGGAGACCGGCAAGCTGATCCTGCACAACCGCCTGCCGGCGCACGGCCCGCCCGCGCATCTGGGCGAGATGCTGCACAACCTTTCCTTCGCGCAATTGTGGGCCCCGGTGCTGAAGCCGATGCTGATCGGTGCGATACCGCTTGGACTGGCGTTTGGGCTTCTGTTCTACGCCATCACGCGCTGGGGCATGAACGCCTTTCGCGAGCAGCGGCGTAAACGGCTGGCAGAGCGCGCGGCCCGCCATGAGCAGTCGTCTCACCCAAACGCAAGCATCGGTTCCACCGCGCGATGATCATCGGCATCGGCAGCGATCTGATCGATATCAGACGCATTGAAAAGTCCTTGGAGCGCCATGGCCAGCGCTTTATCCAGAGAATCTACACCGAGGTCGAGCAAGCCCGCTCCGAAAACCGTCGGGCGCGGGCGGCCTCCTACGCCAAGCGCTTCGCAGCCAAAGAGGCCTGCGCCAAGGCACTGGGCACCGGCCTGGCGCAGGGCGTGTTCTGGCGCGACATGGGTGTCGTCAATCTTCCGAGCGGCGCGCCCACCATGGCACTGACCGGTGGCGCCGAGGCGCGGCTGAACGCGATTCTGCCAAAGGGCCATCGGGCGATGATCCATCTCACCATCACGGATGATTTTCCGCTTGCTCAAGCCTTTGTGATCATCGAAGCGTTGCCCGTCGAACAAGCGCCACATTGATTGCATCTGACCACCGGCATGACGTTGCCCAGCGCGCGCCGAGACTCTATACCATCCAACGCACAATCGAGGACGACATGAGCGTGGCTGAAAAACCCCAGAAGAAATCCGGCGGGCTTGGCGAAACCGTCAGCGTCATCGTCCAGGCGCTCTTGCTTGCCTTGGTCATTCGCACGCTCTTGTTCCAACCCTTTTCCATCCCGTCGGGTTCGATGCGGCCGACGCTGCTCGAGGGCGACTATCTCTTCGTCACCAAATGGTCCTACGGCTATTCCCGTTATTCGCTGCCCTTCGGCCCGGACATCTTCTCGGGCCGCATCTGGGGCTCCGAGCCGAAGCGCGGCGATGTGGCTGTGTTCAAGTTCCCGCCAGACCCGTCCGTCGACTATATCAAACGTGTGGTGGGCCTGCCTGGCGACAAGATCCAGGTGAAGGACGGCCAGCTGTTCATCAACGGCGTCGGCGTGCCGCGCGTGAAGACCGGACAGATCGACAATCCCGACATCACCGAAAAGGATTATCCGATCGACGTCTATCGTGAGACGCTGCCCAACGGCGTCAGCTACGACACGCTGGATCTGTCGCCGAACTCGATCGGCGACAACACGCGCGAGTTCGATGTTCCGCCCGGTCACTATTTCATGATGGGCGACAACAGGGACAACTCCGCCGACAGCCGATTCTCCGTCGGCTACGTTCCGGCCGAAAACCTGGTTGGCCGGGCCAACCTTGTTTTTTTCTCGATCGCCGGCAAGGCGAGCCCGCTCGAAATCTGGAAGTGGCCGTCGCTTATGCGTGCTTCGCGCCTCTTCCACTTCGTTAATTAGGGTCATGGCGGCGACAAGACGGCTGACCGCCGACGCGCTCGCCGAAGCGCTGGTGGAGCGCACGGGCCATGCCTTTGCCGACCGCCGGCGCCTGCAGCGTGCCTTGACCCATGCCAGCGCCCGCGGCGCCAATGCCGGCACCGACTATGAGCGCTTTGAGTTCCTGGGCGACCGGGTTCTCGGCCTCGTGGTGGCCGATATGCTGCTGGCCGCGTTTCCCGATGCGGCGGAAGGCGAATTGTCGCTGCGGTTCAACGCGCTGGTCAATGCCGAGGCGCTGTCGGAGATCGCCGAACATATTGGTCTGCCGGAGCTGATCCGCGCCGGATCCGACGTTCAAGGGCTCGAGGGACGCAAGCGCGTCAATCTGCGCGCCGACGCGCTGGAATCACTGATCGCCGTGCTCTACCTCGACGGAGGGCTGGAAGCGGCGCGCGCTTTCATCCACAAATATTGGCAGCCGCGCTCGCAGGCGTCGGGTGCCGGCCGACGCGACGCCAAGACCGAGTTGCAGGAATGGGCGCATCAGGCGGCAAGCGCCGTGCCCGTCTACCGCATCGATAGCCGCGAGGGGCCGGATCACGATCCGCTGTTCACCGTCAGTGTCATGGTTGGTGGGTTCCAGCCGGCTGTCGGCAGCGGCCGCTCCAAACGCGAGGCCGAGCAGGCCGCCGCCGCCGCCCTTCTGATTCGTGAAGGTGTCTGGATCGATCAGGGAGACGCGGCATGACAGCCACGGAAGACACGGTTCCGGCCGCGCCTGCGGCCGTTACGCATTCCGGCTTCGTAGCGCTGATCGGTGCGCCCAATGCCGGCAAGTCGACGCTGGTCAACCAGCTTGTCGGCGCCAAGGTGTCAATCGTCACCCACAAGGTGCAGACGACGCGTGCCATCGTCAGAGGCATCGCCACGCACGACAACGCGCAGATCGTCTTCGTCGATACGCCGGGCATCTTCAAGCCAAAGCGGCGTCTCGACACGGCAATGGTGACGACAGCCTGGGGCGGCGCCAAGGATGCCGATATCGTGCTGCTCCTGATCGATGCCGAGCGTGGCATTAGAGGTGATGCCGACGCCATTCTCGAACGCCTGAAGGATGTGCGCCAGCCGATGGCGCTGATCCTCAACAAGGTCGACCGCGTCAAGCCGGAGGCCTTGTTGGCGCTGGCGGCAGCAGCGAACGAAAGAGTGCCGTTCAAGCGCACCTTCATGGTTTCGGCGCTGACCGGCTCTGGCTGCAAGGACCTTCTCGATTACCTTGCCGAGGCGCTCCCGGTGGGGCCCTGGTATTATCCGGAAGACCAGATCTCCGATCTGCCGATGCGCCAGCTCGCCGCCGAGATCACTCGCGAGAAGCTCTATCTCAGGCTGCATCAGGAACTGCCCTATTCCTCGCACATCGAAACCGAGAAATGGGAAGAGAAGAAGGACGGCTCGGTGCGCATCGAGCAGGTCATCTATGTCGAACGCGACAGCCAGAAGAAGATCGTGCTCGGCCACAAGGGCGAGACCATCCGCGCCATCGGCCAGGCGGCGCGTATGGAAATCGCCGGCATCCTCGAGCAAAAGGTGCATCTGTTCCTGTTCGTCAAGGTGCGCGAGAACTGGGGCGACGATCCCGAGCGCTACCGCGAGATGGGGCTCGAGTTTCCGCACTAGGATGGATGGATAGCAAGTCGAACATCGACGCAGCTTTGGTCAGCCGGTTGATCGCGGCGCAATTTCCTCGCTGGAGGGATCTTGCGGTTCGGCCGATTGAACCTGGCGGATGGGACAACAGAAGCTTTCGTCTCGGCGACGAGATGACCGTTCGGTTGCCCAGTGCCGCCGCCTATTCCCTGCAAGTGGAGAAGGAACATCGCTGGCTGCCGAGGCTGGCGCCGCTGTTGCCGCTGCCCATCCCTATACCGCTGGCGATGGGAGCCCCGGCCGAGGGCTATCCGTGGCATTGGTCCGTCTACAGATGGATCGAAGGTGAGACTGCAAAGCGGGAGCGTATCGCCAACCTGTCGGAATTCGCGGCGGACCTGGCCGGCTTTCTGGTTGCGCTCAAGCGGATCGACCCGGCTGGCGGACCGGGGCCGGGCCAACACAATTTCTTTCGCGGCGGGCCGCTGAACGTCTATGACGGGGAGACGAGACAAGCGATCGCGGCGCTCGACACCCGTATCAACGCCGGCGCGGCAAGCGCTGTCTGGGAAACGGCTCTTGCCGCCCCTTGGCAAGGCCCGCCCGTCTGGTTCCACGGCGATGTCAGCTGGGGCAATCTTCTGGTTGAACACGGCAGGCTAAGCGCGGTGATCGACTTCGGCACCTCCGGCGTCGGCGATCCCTCATGCGATCTGGCGATTGCCTGGACGTTGTTCGAGGGGCAAAGCCGTGAAGTGTTCCGCGCTGGCCTCGGCGTCGACGACGCGACCTGGGCGCGCGGCCGCGGCTGGGCACTGTGGAAGGCGCTGATCACCGCCGCCGGCGAGATAGACGTCAACTCGGCCGAGATCGAACAATCCTGGCGCGTGATCGACGCGGTGTTGGCCGACCACAAGCGCCGGTAATAATGACTCAAACCGTTGGCTGGTGGCTATCGACCAGGGACGCCGAGGTTCCGTTGGGTCGACTTCTCAGTTGGCCAGCGCGGATTCTTGCAGACGAGTCCGCCGACGTCGGATTGATCTTCCCATCATGGCCTGTGGTCCGTCCCGGCGTGCCCGTGACCCGCTGAAAAGACTCCTTCGAGGGGATCGGCTTCGGTTTCACGTGGCTGGGGAATGGCTAGGTAGAAACGACCATGGAAGTGGATTTATTTAAGCGAAATTTCTCAAACAATCGGTATCCGTGGAATATCATCATAAAATTTGAGCATACAGGGAATTATTACGGAAATATGACAATGTTCCACTTGTGCGGTTCCGTAATTTGAAGTGAATTCTCCAGTGATATTTCTGCAACACGGATTTAATCTATGTCATCAATCCCGAATGTTTGTGGAATTGTCATTGAAGGCGGAAGATTGATGGGTATGTTCGCCGCGAAAAGGGGACGCGGTGCGGGCCTTTTTCGTTGTGGTGAGGCGGGAAAATATATCCGCCAACCAAAATCCGAAGCCATTTTTAACTTTGACTGGAGAGGTCAGAAAATGAACATCAAGAGCCTTCTTCTCGGCTCAGCCGCGGCACTGATCGCGGTCTCCGGCGCTCGCGCCGCCGACGCTGTCGTCGTCGCCGAGCCGGAACCCGCTGAATACGTCAGGATCTGCGACGTCTACGGCGCCGGCTACTTCTATATCCCCGGCACCGAGACCTGCCTGCGCATCGGCGGCTATCTCCGCTATGACATAGGCGTCGGGGACAGCGGCACGCTGGATGGCGTCAACAACGTTGCCGATCACATGGACGGCGATAGCCACGACACCTACTACAAGAACATGCGCTTCGCGCTGAAGACCTGGACCGGCCAGGAAACCGAGCTCGGTACGTTGAAGACCTACACCGAGACTCGCTTTCAATTTGGCAACAGCAGCGGCGACTATGAGACTGGCGGCACTGGCTGGCAGGCCGGCAACAAGGCGACGACCCTCAACTTCGCCTGGATTCAGCTCGGCGGCCTGCGCGTCGGTAAGGATGAAACGGCATACGATTCGTTTATCGGCTATGCCGGCAACGTCATCCAGGACACGATCATCCCGTACGGTATCAAGGATACCAACGTCGTGCAGTACTATTTCGACGCTGGCAGCGGCTTCTCGGCCGTGGTCTCGCTCGAAGAAGGTACCGGCGTCAACACGATCGACAGCTATGTTCCGCATGTCGTCGGCGGCTTGAAGTACAAGGGCGACTGGGGTGCGGTCACCGGCGTCGTCGCCTATGACAGCAATTACGAGGAAGTGGCCGGCAAGGTTCGCTTGGACGTCAATGTCGGCAAAGAATTGACGCTGTTCGTCATGGGCGGCTACGGCACCAACGACAACATCAACGACTTCGGCACGGGCCGCACCCAATATAAGCCGTGGGGCGGAAACTGGGCGATCTGGGGTGGCGGCACCTACAAGTTCAACGACAAGACCTCGTTCAACGCCCAGATCTCCTATGACGACTGGAAGAACCTCGGCGTCGCTGCCAACGTCGCATACACGATTGTGCCCGGTTACACGATCACGGCTGAAGTCGATTACCTCAATGCAGGAAAATTCGACGACGCCGACTTCAACAACTGGACCAAGGCCGACAAGAAGAGCAGCGTCGGCGGCATCCTCCGCTTCCAGCGCTCGTTCTAACGGATCGACTGACCCCACCAGACCGCCCGCAGCTATGCTGCGGGCGGCTTTTTATGCACCCTTGCGAGAGCCAGCCCAGGCACCAAGCCCGTACCTTGATTTCGCCACCCGATCGGTGAATGCTCCAGGCATGGAATGGCGCGACGAGGGAATCATTCTCGGCACCCGCAAGCATGGCGAAACCAGCGCCATCCTCGAGGTGATGACGCGTGCGCATGGCCGCCATCTCGGCCTCGTGCGTGGCGGGCGCTCGCGCAAGCAGCAGCCTGTTCTCCAGGCCGGCAACCGTGTCGACCTGCTTTGGCGGGCGCGCCTTGATGAGCACCTCGGCACGTTCCAGGCCGAAGCGATCGAGATGAATGCGGCCAGGTTGATGGAGAGTGCGGTCTCCGTGTATGGCCTGCAGACCATGGCCGCGCATCTGCGCCTGTTGCCCGAGCGCGACGCCCATGGCGGCCTCTACGAGGCGCTGTCGGTGATGATCGTGCATCTCGATGACGTCGATGCGGCCGGCGAACTGGTGGCCCGTTTCGAGCTCCTGATCCTCGACGAACTGGGTTTCGGTCTCGATCTCAGCCAGTGCGCCGCGACCGGCACGCGGCAGGATCTTGCCTATGTCTCGCCGAAATCGGGCCGAGCGGTGTCGCGGGAAGCCGGCGCGCCTTGGCGCGACAAGATGCTGGCGCTGCCGGCCTTCCTGCGTGGCTCCGGCCTGCGCGCCGATCCGGCGGCGATCCAGGATGCCTTCCGGCTCACCGGATTCTTCTTCACCCGTCACGTCTACGAGCCGCGCGGCATCGAGCAGCCGGACGCGCGCTCCGGCTTCCTCGCCGCGCTGCGCAAGCACCACACGACAAAAGGCCTGTCGGGAGAAACCGCCGCGAGAGAAATCATCACATGAGCGAAGTGGAACTTTATCCAGGCCGGGTCTCGCCGCTCGGCCTCGGCACCATTCCGCATGCCGACATGCTTGCCTACACCGGCCTGGAACTTTTGCAGCGCATCATCGATGGCAAATATCCGGCGCCGCCGATTTCCTTCCAGCTCAGCTTCGCGCTGACCGAAGTCTCGGAAGGCCGTGCCGTGTTTCGGGGTGTGCCGAACGAGCGCCACCTGAACCCGTTGGGGGGCGTGCATGGCGGCTGGGCGGCGACACTGCTCGATTCGGCGCTTGCCTGCGCCGTGCAGACGCTGCTCGCAAAAGGCGAGGCCTATACGACGGCGGAATTCAAGGTGAACCTGACGCGGCCGATCACGCCCAGGACCGGAGAGGTGGTCTGTGAGGGCAAGGTCATTCACAAGGGCCGCACGCTGGCCGTTTCGGAAGCGACGCTGAAGGACGCCGGCGGCAAGCTGCTGGCTTTCGGCACCGAGACATGCTCGATCTTCCCGGCCTCCAATCTGGCGGCACGATAGGAATCGTCCTAAGGCGCACTGGGCGAGCGGTGATAACAGCGGATGTTATCCGGCATTTTGCCGTTCCACGAAATCGTCCAGGATCGCGCGCTGGCCTTTGAGTATCTTGAGACCGGCCTCCAACTCTGAAAACCAACCGGCCCGGTCCACTTCGGGAAATGCCTTCATGGATCCCGACCGTGGTGGCCACTCCATGGTGAACATGTTGCTTTTGATGGCATCGGTGTCGACGTCGGCCTCGACGCTCCACGCACTCACGATCTTGCCGCCAGGCTGCCGATAACTGCCGACAGGCTGGAAGTCGCCGCTGATGGCGACGCCGAGTTCTTCTTCCGCCTCACGTTGGGCGGCTTTCAACTCGTCCTCGCCTTCGTCGACGAGCCCTTTGGGGATAGACCATGCCCCCTCGTCTTTTCTTGCCCAGAACGGTCCACCCGGATGGACGAGCAGGAACTGGAGGGCCCCGGCGTTTCGCCGGTAGATCAGCAGTCCTGCGCTTCGTTGCGGCATACGTATTCCCATGACATCGCTTGGAGAACCCTTTGCGGCCAAGGTATCATAGGCCATCGGCTGCGGGTTTGGCAGGCAATGTTCCGGAAACCGGCCATTCGCAAGCGATGCCGAGGGCCAATGGGCGCAAGCCGCTGGCTTTCGACGCCGAAACATGCTCGATCTTTCCAGCCGCCGATCCGACGGCCGTTGGCTGGTCGTTTGCAGGCCACATTTGATTGTCAGTAGCAACTGGTCTGGTTTGGGGGAGCCGCCATGTTTGAAAGCCTGATCGGCCTTGTCGCCATCATCGCGCTGTTCGTCATCATTTCGCGCCAGCAGAGCCGCATCGGACTGATCGAGCGTGAGCTAGGCGCACTGCGGAGCCTCGTCCTTTCCGGCGCCGTGCCGCCTCTCGCCAAGCAGTCCGAACCGGCGGCGACCGAGGGCCAGCCGGCCGAAGCCGTTGTTGCTGCGGCCGTGGTCGTTTCGCCAACGGCCAGCGAGGCAGCCACCGGGCAGGCGCTGCCGGCTCTGGAAACCGACGCCGCGACGGACGAGGTCAAGCCGGGACCATGGACACCAGGCGAGGCGGCGCCCAAGGCAGCAGAATCCGAGCCTGTCGCAGCGGTGAAAGCGCCCGGCAAACCCGATATCGAAACGGCGCTCGGCACCCGCTGGGCGGTCTGGGTCGGCGGTTTGGCACTGGCGCTGGGCGGCCTGTTTCTCATCCGCTACACGATCGAAGCCGGAATTTTCGGCCCCGGTGTGCGGCTGACCATGGCCGGGCTGCTCGGCCTTGTGCTGATTGCAGCCGGCGAATTCATTCGCCGCACCGGCTTCAGGGTGCCCGTGCAAGGCGCCGCAGGCGCCTACATCCCGGCGATCCTGACTGCGGCGGGCGCCTTCATCCTGTTCGGCGCCGTCTATGCCGCACATGGCATCTACGGATTTATCGGGCCGGCGCTCGCCTTCACGCTGCTCGGCGCCATCGGCATAGCGACGATTGCCGCCGCCCTTGTCCACGGCCAGGCGCTGGCTGGTATCGGCCTCGTCGGCGCCATGGTGACGCCGATGCTGATTGCCTCTCAGGCGCCCAATCCCTGGGCCCTGTTCGGCTATCTGGCGATCGTGCTTGCCGCCAGCGGCGTCATTGCCCGCATGCGCGATTGGAAGTTGCTGATGACGGCGGCCTTTGTCGGTACCGGCATCTGGACGATCCTCTATATGACCGATGCGCCGGGCGCGAATTTATCCGTGATCCTGTTCGTGAACACCGTCACGCTGGCCGTGCTCGCCTTCGTCTGGCTCGGCCGCCGCAGCGACGAAGGCGGATCAGCCACGGCTTTCGACTGGCCGTCCGTCGCGCCGGGCTTGTTTGTTGCCCTCTCGGCGCTGGGCCTTTCGGTCGATCCGGCCTTCGTCGCTGCCGGCGATGCCTTGCCGGGAGCCGTCGTGCTCGCCGCGATGGTGGCCGTCGCGCTCTACCGCCCCCCGGCGCTGCCACTGCTCTATGCGGCGGGACTGGTGACCGTGCTGATCTATCTCGGGATCATCCCGCCGACTTCGATCGCTTCTGATTTTTCAGGCGACGTCTTGGGCATCGATGCCGTGCCCCTGGCGACATCGAACGCACTGACCTTGCGCATCGGTGTTGCGCTTGGCCTTGTCTTCATCGGCGCCGGTTTCTGGGCCGCCCGCAAATTTGCCGCCGCGACCCACTTCCGCGCTGCGTCATGGGCGGCGTGGGGCGTCATCGTGCCGTTGGTCGTCCTGCTGGCACTCTGGTTCACGTTCGGCAATCTCGACCGCGATCTTGCCTACGCCGCCGTGGCGGCGCTGCTGGTCGTGGTTTTCGCTGCCGGCGGCGAGTGGATCGCGCGCGGCGAGCAGCCGCCGTTGCAGGGCAGGGCGGCCGTATCCTTCGCGCTCGGCGGAGCCGCGCTCGCAGGCCTGCTGATGCTGCATATGGCCTTCAGTTCCGGCTGGACAACCATCCTGCTTGGTGCGGCCGCAATCGTGCCGGCGCTGGCCACGCGCTGGCGTTCCTATCCGGTGCTCGGCTGGATTTCCGTCGGCGCGGTCGCGGCGGTGCTTGGTCGTGTCATCTTCGATCCGACCGTCGTTGGCCCCGAGTTCCTGTCGACGACCCCGGTTTTCAACTGGCTGCTGCCGGGCTATGGCGTGCCGGCGCTCGCCTTCGCTTTCGCCGCCTGGCAACTGGCCCGCACCACCGACGGCCGGCCGCGCCTGGCCATGGAAGCTTCGGCGGCGCTGTTTGCACTGCTGACGCTTGCCATGCTGGTGCGCCACGCCATGCATGGCGGTGTCCTCAACAGCGATGCGCCCACACTTGCCGAACAGGCCATCTACACGCTGATCGCGATCGGCGCCGGCGCCATACTCGTGGCCATCGACAGGCGCTCGCCAAGTTCCGTGCTACGCTACGGGTCCATGGCGGCGGGCGTGATTTCGGTCGCCTTCATCGTCGTGCAGCATTTCCTGGTGCTGAACCCGCTCTTCACCGACGAGTCGACCGGGCAGATCCCGGCCTTCAACCTGTTGTTCCTCGCTTATCTCCTGCCGGCGGTCGCAGCCGGCGGGCTTGCGCTCTATGCCCGCAACAAGCGGCCGAAATGGTATGCCGCCATGCTGGCGCTGGTGGCGGCCCTGCTTGCCTTCGCCTATGCCACGTTGTCGGTGCGGCGCCTGTTCAAGGGTGAGTTCATCGGCTTGTGGAGCGGCCTTGGCCAGTTGGAAACCTACACCTATTCGGCACTCTGGCTGATCATCGGCGTGGCGCTGCTGACCGCCGGCGTCTGGCTGAAATCGCAGGTGCTGCGCATCGCCTCGGCCGCATTGATTGCGGTCGCCGTACTGAAGGTGTTCCTCTTCGACATGTCGGAGCTGGAGGGTGTGCTTCGCGCGCTGTCCTTCATCGGCCTTGGCGCCGTGCTGATTGGCATCGGGCTGTTTTACCAGCGGCTTTTGACCAGGGTGGCGAAGGGGCGTGAGGGTTAGGATTGTTTGAATATTCAAAATGGAATATATGAATATTCACGGAGATATTCATATGCCGCTCTATATCCGCGACGATGAGGTAGATGCGCTGGCGACGAAATTGCAGCGCGAGACGAATGCGCCGAGCAAAACGGAAGCCGTGCGAACCGCGCTTTTGCACGAACTTGAACGAAGCCGCGCCCGCAAACCGCTGCGGGAGAGGATTGCCGTTCTTCAAGCGCAAGCAGCGGCGTTGGGGCCGTCCGACACCACCTTCGATATGAAGGCATTCATGGACGAGATGTGGGAAGACTGATGTTTGTCGACGCATCGGTTGTCGTTGCAATTCTCGCCAAGGAATCGGGTTGGGAGGAATTGCTGAAGCGGATCGCCGACGTCGACGGTCAGCTGTACATTTCAGCGCTTGTTCGGCTCGAAGCTACGCTTGCCCTCGGGCGAGTGAATGCCGGTGCCAAAAAGCCGACTCCCGGAATGCTGTCTGCGGCGCGCAATCTGGTCGATGCGTTCATTGTTGAGATCGACGCTCGCAATGTAACCATCAACGAGGATATCGGTGGGCGCGCCATTGATGCCAGCATCCGGTACAGCAAAGCGGTCGGTCATCCGGCCGACCTTAATTTTGGTGATTGCTTTTCCTACGCCTGCGCCAAGGCTCTTGATGTTCCGTTGCTCTTTAAAGGCAATGACTTTCTCAAGACCGATTTGGCGTAGTTGGCCTCCTGTTGATTGCGGGAATAAACCCGCCGCTCCCATCGTTACATCATTGCTTGGGTGACCGGGGCGGTGGACCGCTTCGCACTGGCTGCTTGCGTCGCGCCGCGAAGGCGCGTTCAATCTGATGAATAGGGCAATTCCGAAAACCAGCGGTCATGGACGAAAAGAAGGCAGCAATCCTCGGCGAAATACCGCGCCTGCGCCGCTACGCACGCTCGTTGTTGCGCGACCGCGATGCCGCCGACGATCTCGTCCAGGACTGTCTCGAACGGGCCCTCATCCGGCTCGACAACTGGCAGACGGGAGAAAGCCCCAGGAGGTGGCTGTTTACGATCATGCATCATTTGTTCATTGACCAGATGCGCAAAGTGAACCGGCGCGGCGAAGCCGCGATGCTGCCGCTGGAAGCGGGCGAGGCGATTGCACAGCCGGCCGAGCAGGTGGAAAGCATCGCCTCGCGCGAGATCGTTGACGCATTGCAGGCGATCAGCCCCGACCGCCGTGCAGCGCTCGTTATGGTCGCGATCGAAGGCTTTTCCTATGCCGAGGCCGCCAACATCCTGGGCGTGCCGGCCGGAACGCTGATGTCGCGCATTGCGCGCGGGCGCGAGGAGTTGCGCGGACTGCTGGACGACACGGCACGCCGCCGTTCGATAAGGATCGTCTAGAAATGATCCGCCGCGATTTCTCCGAACGCGACATCCACATGGCACTCGACGGCGAGTTGCCGGCCGATGAGCGCGCCGCCTATGACGCATGGCTCGACGCCACTCCCGAGATGAAGGCGAAAAGCGCCCGTTTCATCGCCGACAGGACGGCATTGCGAGATGCCTTCGCTGGCGTGATCGACGAGCCGGTGCCGGTGCGGTTGCGCAAGGTGGTGCTTGGCGAGACGCCAGCCAGGACGCCAATGCCACGCTCGCGCTGGTGGCTTGCTGCCGCCGCTGCCGGTCTACTGGCCGCGGGCGGGTTTGGCGGCTACTTTGCCGGCAGCGACGGTATTGGCCGGGAAGATCAGGCCGAGGATCAGTTGGCCGAGCAGGCGATCGCCGCGCATGTCATCTATGCCGCCGAGAAGCGGCATGCGGTGGAAGTGCCGGCAAGCGACAGGGACCATCTGCTGACCTGGCTGTCCAACCGGGTCGGATTGAAGCTGGTTGCGCCGGACTTGACCGGCAGCGGGTTCCAACTGGTCGGCGGCAGGTTGCTACCGGCTGGCGAGAGCAAGGCGGCAATGCTGCTCTATGAAGACGACAAGGGCGAGCGCATATCGCTCTTTGTAACGGCCGAATCGGTGGAGAACGCCAGGGGGACCTACGCTTCGGCGCAAGCCGGCCCGCAGGCGGTCTACTGGCTGGACAAGGGCTATGGCTGCGCTGTCGTCGGCTCAGTGCCGCGCGAGCAATTGGCCATCGTGGCCAAGAGCGCCTACAGCCAGCTTCTGGCCGGCCTGGCGAGTTGAACAGCATCGTTTTTGGCGCCGCCGCCTACTCGAAAACGGTGACCTGGTTCAAAGCCTTTGTCCTCCCGGGCTGGCGCCGAATCTGTCACAATTCGGCCCTAATCGAGGTGCGATAGCGCTGGATGGGCGCTGCCGTTTTGGGCTGGTGTCTGGACGTTTCGAATAGGGCCTTCATCACAACCCAATCGAGGTTTTCCAAGCCCGCATGCCTGCCGAGATCCGCACGGCCCGCGCGACTGACGTCGATGATCTCGCCGCCATCGAGAAAGCTGTTTTCTCCAGCGACCGCATTTCCCGTCGCTCCTTCCGACAGTTCATCGAGCGCGAGACCGCCGAGACGCTGGTCGCCGAAAGAGATGGCCGCGTCGCCGGTTATGCGATTGTGCTGTTTCGCAAGGGCAGCGGCGTGGCGCGCCTTTATTCGATCGCCACCAGTCCCTTTTTTGGCGCCCTCGGCATCGGCCGCCGGTTGCTAACGGCGGCGGAGGAGGCGGCCTTCGAACACGACCGCATGATGCTGCGCCTAGAAGTGCGGGAGGATAATGCCCGCGCCATCGGCATCTACGAGCAGGCCGGCTACCGCAAGATCGGCCGCGAACCCGGTTACTACGAGGACGGCGCCACGGCACTGCGCTACGAGAAGACCTTGCGCGGCGAACTTCCGGCCGCCACCAGCGTGCCGTTCTACCAGCAGACCTGCGAATTCACTTGCGGTCCCTGCTGCCTGATGATGGCCATGGGCAATTTCGATCACGACTTCGTACCGGACCCGGTCAGGGAAATTCGTCTTTGGCGCGAAGCGACGACCGTCTTCATGATGTCGGGCCCGGGTGGCTGCGAGCCGTTCGGCCTCGCGGTCGCCGGCTATGAGAGCGGCCTTGCGGCCGAGATTTACGTGTCGTTCTACGGCGCGTTGTTCCTCCAGTCGGTGCGCAGCGCGGACAAGCGCCGGGTGATGGAACTGGCCCAGGTCGACTTTCGCCGACGCGCGGAACTTTACGGCATCCCGGTGAATTACCGTTCATTCACCATCGACGACATTCGCGCCGCGATCGCGAAAGGAAAATTGGTGCTGGTGCTGATCAGCGGCTTCCTGATGTTCGGCAAGAAGGTGCCGCACTGGGTGTTGGCCATCGGCGACGACGGCGACCATATCCTGATCCACGATCCCTGGGTTGAGGACGAGAGGCAGGAGACCATCCTTGATGCCGCCAACATTCCCGTGCCTTACGGCATCTTTATGAACATGGCGCAGTTCGGCCGCGACGGACTGCGCGCCGCCATCACTCTGGGGAAGCGCTGATAACAATGACCTGGGTTATCTTAACTGGCCGGCAGAGCGATCTCGACCAGGTGGCGACACCGCACAAGATTATCACGAACCGCGACTATCTCGCGCATCCGGCGCTGTTTCGCGGCCAGCGTCCCAAAGTCATCAACCTGTCGAACAATTACGGCTACCAGAGCCGCGGCTATTATGCCTCGCTGCTGGCGGGTTCGCGCGGCCACAAGGTCATCCCGACCGTCGAAACCATGATCGATCTGTCGGAGCGCAAGCTTTACGAACATGCGCTGCCCGAACTGGAACTGGCGCTCAACAAGTGCCGTAAGGATCTTGGCGGCGCTTTTCCGGCGAAGGTCTGCATCTTCTTCGGCATTGGCCCGTCCAAGGTGTGGGACCGATTCGCCAAGCTCCTGTTCGACTGGTTCCGCGCGCCGGCGCTCGAGGTCCACATCAAGGATAGTGCCGAATGGGCCTCGATCCGCAAGATCGGCTTTCATCCCCTGGCGCGCATGACCGAGGAGGAGGAGAGCTTCTTCCTGCAATGCCTGGACACCTATACCAATCGCGAATGGCGCGACACCAAGGGCCGCACGCCGGCGCGCTACACTTTCGCCACGCTGGTCGATCCGCATGAGGAATTGCCGCCCTCGGAAATCTCCTCGCTGCGCTACTGGGCCAGGATCGCCGAAAAGATGGGCGTCGAAATCGAGCCGATCACCAAGAGGGACCTCGCCAAGCTCGCCAATTACGACGCGCTGTTCATCCGCGAGACCACCTCGATCTCCAACCATACCTATCGTTTCGCGCGCCGCGCCCAGCAGGAAGGCATGCCGGTCATCGACGACCCGCTGTCGATGATCCGCTGCACCAATAAGGTCTATCTCAACGAGCTGATGGCCTACAACAAGGTGCCGGTTCCGCCGACCGTGATGATAGCCGGCACTTCCGACCTTGAACTGGCGGCGCAGACGCTGGGTTTTCCGCTGGTGCTGAAAATCCCGGATTCCTCCTTCTCGCGCGGCGTCAAGAAATGCGCCAATTTCGAGGAATTGAAGACACTCGCCACCGAATGGCTGGAGGATTCCGATCTTCTGATCGCGCAGAAATTCATCCCGACCGAATATGACTGGCGTGTCGGCGTGCTCGGCGGCCAACCGCTGTTTGCCGTACATTACCTAATGGCCAAGAAGCACTGGCAGATCGTCAACCACAAGGCCAGCGGCAAGCCCGACCAGGGCGGCATCAAGACCTTCACGCTGAAGGAGACGCCGCCCCATGTCGTCGAGACGGCAGTCAAGGCGGCGCGCTGCATCGGCGACGGCCTCTACGGCGTCGACCTCAAGGAGACCAAGGACGGCGTCTTCGTCATCGAGGTCAACGACAATCCCAACCTCGATCATGGCTGGGAGGACTCCGGCGAGAAGGACGAGGTCTGGGTACGGCTGACGCAATGGTTCCTGGAACGTTTGGAGCGGCCGGGCCGATAATTATCCGATTGGGGCAGAGATGCTGTTTTTGGTGACCGAGGATTTTCGCGGCTGCGACCGCAAGGAGATCTACCGCCGCTTCCGCGATTACGGTCGCCTGAAGCCCGAGGAGCTTCTGGTGCACCATAGCTGGATCGCGGCGGACATGAGCTGCTGTTTCCTGCTGGTGGAGACCGACGACGTCACGCTGCTGCAGCGCTGGGTGATCGAGTGGGCGGATCTGGTGGAGTTGGAGATCGTGCCCGTGGCGGCGAACAAGGACATGGTCGAGGCATTGAGCGGGCACCTCTGACCATCGCCGCTTGCTGGCTCAGCGGAGCGCCGGCGAGTTCACCACGCGCTGGCATTCATCGACCAGCCAGTCACGGAACGCCGCCACGACGTCCCTTCTTGCGCTCCGCTGCGGAATTGTCAGGCAATAGGGCTGGCGCAGCGCAATCGCCTTGGCGACAGGCCGGACCAGCCGGCCGTCCTCCACGGCCTCGGCGCAATAGATCCCTTGCGCCAGCGCCACGCCCAGTCCCGAAATGGCGAGGTCGAGCGCCGCGCGCGAGGAGTTTGCCGACAGGCCGCGCTGAATGCCGCGCCCAGGCGCTATGCCGGCCGCCTCGAACCAACTGCGCCATGAGGGAAAGGATGCGCCGGTCGGTCCCCAGTCGGTGTGGATCAGGGGCAGCCCGGCGAGCGGACCGCCATCCGCCTCCAGCACGCTGGCGAGCTTTGGCGCGCAGACGGGATAGACCGCGTCCTGGACAATGTCCTCGATCGGGTGCTCACGATAGTGCGGACCGTAGGAGAGCCTGAGGTCGATCAGGTCGCGGTCGAACGACACCGGGTCGTCATCGCCCCTGAGAGATATGTCGACGGCACCGTGGATGGCGATGAAGCCGGCAAGGCGCTCGGAAAGCCAGCCCATGGCCATGGACGGAGGGACCGAGACGACGAGCCGCGGGCGGAACGCATCGCCTGCAAGCTGGCGCGAGACGCTGCCGATTTCCTGGAAGGCCATGGTCAATCGAGGCAGCATCTCGACGCCAGCCTCGCTCAGGACGACACGCCGGTTGGCGCGGTGGAAGAGCTTGCGGCCAACTTGCTCCTCGACGATGCGGATGAGCTGGCTGACTGCGGCGGCCGAGACCGAAAGCTCTTCCGCCGCCGCGGCGAAGCTGCCGGTGCGCGCAGCCGCCTCGAAGGCCTGAAGACCTCGCAACGATGGCATTGCAACCATGGCGGTGACCAAAAAGATAAGTTCAGCTTATCTATATTGCAGAAATCCTCGTTGTTAGAAAGGTTTCTTGCTGGGGTATGCTGACCGAATGAATTCAATCGGCCGGAATGCCCCTATGGATCATCGTGACGTGATCGCCTCGCTGACGAACGAGGAGCGCAGCCGGCTGACCGGCAAGTCGGATGGGCCCGGCCTTGTTCAGCTCGCTTTCCACCTCGGCGCGATCCTGCTCCTCGGATCGTTGATCGCCGCCAAGGTGCCGTTCTGGCCGCTGCTGATGCTGCCGCAAGGCATACTGATCGTGTTCCTGTTCACGCTGCTGCATGAGACGGTGCATCGCACGGCTTTCGAAAGGCAATGGCTGAACGACGCAGTCGCGCGTGTCTGCAGCCTGGCGATCGCGCTGCCGGCCGACTGGTTCCGCTATTTCCATTTCGCCCATCACCGATTCACACAGGATCCCGAACGCGATCCGGAGCTGGCTTTCCCGAAGCCGGAAACCTGGCGGCAGTACCTGGTCCACGTTTCCGGACTTCCAGTGTGGTTGGGGCATTTGAAGACGCTCCAGGCCAATGCCATGGGACGTTGCCAGGACAGCTACGTGCCCCCCAAGGGGCGTCCGAAGGTACGCGCCGAGGCACGCGCGATGATTGCCTTCTATGCCGTCGTGCTGGTGCTCGCGCTGTGGTTCAAGGCGACGGTGCTGCTCCATGTCTGGATCTTTCCCGCGCTGCTCGGCCAGCCGTTCCTGCGGCTCTACCTGTTGGCCGAGCATGGCCGCTGCCCCTTCGTCGCCAACATGCTGGAGAACACCAGGACGACGCTGACCAACTGGGCTGTGCGCAAGCTTGCCTGGAACATGCCCTTCCATGCCGAGCATCACGCCTATCCGGGCGTGCCCTTCCACCGGTTGCCGGAGTTTCACGCGCTGATCGAGCGGCATCTGAAGGTTGTCGAGCCGGGTTATATCGGCTTCCATGAAAAATACATCGAGACGCTGCGCTGATTTATGGCGTCAGCCGGTCTGGCTGCGCACCGCGCTCGATTTCAACAGGTGCTGAATCTCCGCCGCCTTTGACGGCACGCCGATCAGATAGCCTTGCGCCTCCACGCAGCCGTTTCGGCGCAGCATGTCGAGCTGTGCTTCGGTTTCCACGCCTTCGGCGGTGACGGTGATGCCCAGTTCGGCGCCCAGCCCGATGATGGTGCGCACGATCGCTGCGGTATCGAGATTGCCGATGTCGGAGATGAAGGAACGATCGATCTTGATCTTGTCGACGGGAAAGCGCCTGAGATAGCCGAGTGAGGAATAGCCGGTGCCAAAGTCGTCGAGCGCGATGCGGATGCCGAGTTCACGCAACTGTCGCAGCGTCTTCAGGACGGCTTTGCTCTCGTCCATCAGCACGGTTTCGGTGATCTCCAGTTCCAGTCGTCTGGCCGGCACGCCCGAAAAGGCCAGGGCAGAGATGACGCTGCGAGCAAAGCCGCCGCTTTTGAGCTGCACGGCGGAGACATTGACCGCAATGCGCAGGCCAGGTGGCCAGGCTGCCGCCGTCGCACAGGCCTTTCGCAGCGCCCATTCGCCAAGCGGCACGATCAGCCCGGTTTCCTCGGCGACCGGAATGAATTCGTCCGGCGCCACAGTGCCGCGCGACGGCGAATGCCAGCGCATCAGGGCCTCGGCGCCGACAATCTCGCCCGAAGCTATGGCCATGATCGGTTGGAAATCGAGATCGAATTCCCGGCTCGGCAGCGCCGTATCGAGATCGGCTTCGAGCGCCCGGCGCGCGCGCACCGTGGCATCCATGCCGGGCTCGAAGAAACGGTACAGGTTGCGCCCTTCGCTTTTTGCCCGGTAGAGCGCCATGTCGGCGTTTGTCAGCAATGTATCGGCGTCCCTGCCATCGCCGGGAGAAAGCGCGATGCCAACGCTGACGCCAACATGCATGTCCCGGCTCTTGTCATGAAATGGTTTGGCGATGGCCTCGACAATGCGTTTCGCCAGTTTTTCCGCGCTCGCCAGGCCCTCGACGTTGAATTGGACGATCACGAACTCGTCGCCGCCAAAACGGGCGACGATATCTGCATCGTTGTCCACGCAGCGCAGCAGTCTTGCGGCCACGCCTTTCAGCAGCCGGTCGCCAGCCGGATGTCCCAGCGTATCGTTGACGACCTTGAAGCGGTCGAGGTCGAGCGAGAAGATTGCCAGCGGTCCCGCGGCCGCATCCTCCAGTGCCCGGTCGAGCCGGTCGCGAAACACCGAGCGATTGGGCAACCCGGTCAGCACGTCGTGATGCGCAAGATGGGTCATGCGCTCCTCGGCAAGCCTGCTCTCGGTCACGTCATCGAAAGTGGCGACCCAGCCGCCGCCGCTCATCGGCCGGCGGGCAACCATCAGCGTTCGTCCGTCGGCGAGCCGGCGGGGGGTCGACCGCGTCTGGCCGGCCAGCACGCGAGCCTCGGTCCTCGAAACTTCGTCCTCGACATCTATGGGCGCATAGACCCCAAGGCGCACCAGCCGTTCGAGGAGTTCGCGGTGAGTCATGCCGAGCGGCAGATCCACCTCGGTCACACCATAAAGCTCCAGGATGCGCTGATTGCGTACGATCAGCCTGCCGCCGGCGTCATACATCAGCAGGCCCTGCGACATGTTCTCGAGCGCCGCGTCGAAGCGGCGATGCTGTTCCTTGAGATCCTGTTCGGCGCGCCGCTGCTCGGTGATGTCTTCGTAGATCGAAACCCAGCCGCCCGATGCCAATGGCCGGTGCGAGATGCTGATGATGCGTCCATCAGAGAGCGCCTCCTCATAGGTCGAGGGTTTCGCTCCATCGATATAGGGCTTGCGGATGGCGTAAAGTTCTTCGGCGCTTTGCGAGGCGATGCCGACATCGACGCTGTGCCGCAGGATGTCGATGAAACGGATCCCCGGCTGCGCCACGTTGGCGTCGAGGCAAAAGATGTTGATATAGTTGCCGTTGCAGATGATCATGCGCTCGTCGGCGTCGAACATGCAAAGACCATGCGACATGTTCTCGACGGCGGCCGAAAAGCGTTCGTTTTGTTCGCGCAGTTCGTCTTCCATATCACGACGATCCACGCCTTCGGCCCCCTGTTCAGGGACGGTCGAACCATCCTTGTCGTCAACGACGGGCATGAGGCGTGCCTGCGGCTCGTGATCGAACACCGCACTGTCGGCTGTTCCGGTTAATTTAGCGTTTTCTATCCTACCGCCGTAGCAACCTTGCGCCGCGAGTTCTCGATCGCGGAAAAACGCTTCAGGAAGGCATTCTGTGCCCAGGTTACCGAGCGCGGCGTGAAATCGAAGCGCTCGGCACTGAAGCCGCGTGGACGACCGAAGAACTCGGTCGCCTCCGCGGTCGAAAAGCCGGCGAGCAGCGTTGCCTCGAAATAGGCGGCGATCTGGTCCGCGCGCTTGATCTCCTTGCGCAGGCCGGCGCCTGGTTCCGGCGGCAGGGAGAAGCGCAGATGGATGGCGCGCTGCAAGCGCAGTTCACAGTCCTTGTAGCTGCCGCCCATCACCGATTTGAACGGCGAGATCATGTCGCCGATGACATATTCGGGCGCATCGTGCAGCAATGCCATAAGCCGGGCGTCCGCCGGCGCATCGGGCATCAGGTCGCAAAACAGCGCTTCCACCAGCAGCGAATGCTGGGCGACCGAGAAGGCGTGCTCACCGCTGGTCTGGCCGTTCCAGCGCGCGACGCGGGCGAGCCCATGGGCGATATCCGATATCTCGATGTCGAGAGGCGAGGGGTCGAGCAAGTCGAGCCGGCGGCCGGACAGCATGCGCTGCCAGGCGCGTGGCGGCGCACCGATGCGGTCGGCCGCCATCAGACCTCCTCCGTGCCGGCGGCTTCCTGGGGAAAGCTGAAGTTGGCGAAAGGTGGAATGGCCACCGTAACCGGCACGTCTCCGGCCAGGATCGGCTGGCCGGCGTCGAGCGCTGTCTTGACCCTGTCGATACGGGCGATGCCGAGGCCGATCGTGCCGGCATTCGAGCCGAGAGTGCCCACCGATCGCCCGTCGACGGTCAATTCGGCGCCGGCCTCAGGCAAGGCCCGTTCGGCCCTGACGATCAGCACCCGCCGCCTTGCCGTGCCACGATGCTGCATGCGCGAGACGACCTCCTGGCCGACATAGCAGCCTTTCCTGAAGCCGACGCCACCGGTCTCGTCGAGCAGCACGTCATGCGGGAAGGCGTCGCCGAGCTGGTAGTCGGTGCCGCTCTCGGCAATGCCATGCGCGATGCGCAAGGCCTGCCATGCGGCACCGTCGTCAGTCTCTTGAGCGCTGCCATAGGAGCGGGTGACGCTTTCATCGCGAAAGCGCCGGTCGGCCAGCACGGTTGAATCCTTTTGTGAGGGAGCTGACTCATTTCCCCAGGCAATGGAGACAAGCGTCTGTTCGGATTTGGCAATCTCGACCTTGGCGCGCAACTTGTACAGCATCAGCCGGCGTACGAAATCGTCAGCGATGTCGGCGCGGCATTCGAGGCGGAACGCGTTTTCGCCGGCCCCTGAGATCAGGAAGTCAAACAGGATCTTGCCTTGCGGTGTCAAAAGCGCGCCCGGTTTTGCCTCGCCGGCGCCGAGCGCGTCGAGGTCGGTGGTCAGGATGTTCTGCAGGAAGTGTTCGGCATCAGGGCCGGAGATGGAGATGAGCGCGCGGTCTTTCAGCAGGGCAAAGGGCATGGGACGAATAAAAGCCTGATCTTGCAAAACGGTTGGCCATTACGTAAGCCGCTGACACTCCCCCCGCAAGAGATCGATCAGCATGGCCAACACCTACGACCTCATCCTGACAGGCGGCATGGTGGTCAACCATGACGGCGAGGGGCAACGCGATGTCGGCGTGAAGAATGGGCGCATCGCCGCCATCGGCGATCTGCGCCAGGCCTCGGCCGGCGAGACGATCGACTGCCGGGGCCTGCATATCCTTCCGGGCGTCGTCGACAGCCAGGTGCATTTCCGCGAGCCGGGACTGGAGCACAAGGAGGATCTGGAGACTGGATCTCGGGCGGCGGTGCTCGGTGGCGTCACCGCCGTGTTCGAAATGCCCAACACCAATCCATTGACCACCAGCGAAGAAACGCTTGCCGACAAGGTCCGACGCGGCACCGGCCGTATGCACTGCGACTTCGCCTTCTGGGTCGGCGGCACCCGCGACAACGCCAACGATGTCGCCGAGCTCGAGCGCCTGCCGGGCGCGGCCGGGATAAAGGTTTTCATGGGCTCGTCCACCGGCGACCTGCTGGTCGAGGACGATGAAGGCGTCGCCTCGATCCTCAGGAACACCCGCCGCCGCGCCGCTTTCCATTCGGAAGACGAGTTCCGGCTGCGCGAACGCCTTGGCGAGCGCATCGGGGGCGATCCTTCATCGCATCCGGTCTGGCGCGACGAGATCGCCGCCTTGCGCTGCACCGAGCGGCTGGTGCGCGTCGCGCGGGCCGCCCGTGCCCGCATCCACGTCCTGCACATCTCCACGGCCGAGGAGATATTGTTCCTCGAACAGCACAAGGATGTCGCCACCTGCGAGGCGACACCGCACCATTTGACACTGTCGGCGGACGACTACAAACGGCTCGGCACGCTGATCCAGATGAACCCGCCCGTCCGTGCCCCGCGCCATCGCGACGGCGTCTGGCACGGAATCGCGCAAGGCATTGTCGACGTACTCGGTTCCGACCATGCCCCGCACACATTGGCCGAAAAAGCAAAACCATATCCGGCATCGCCCTCGGGCATGACCGGGGTGCAGACGCTGGTGCCGATCATGCTCGACCATGTCAATGCCGGTCGGCTGACCTTGCAGCGCTTCGTCGATCTTTCAAGCCACGGCCCGCAGCGCATCTTCGGCATGGCCAGGAAAGGCCGTATCGCCGCCGGCTATGATGCCGATTTTACAATTGTCGACATGAAGCGGCGCGAGACCATCACCAATGCACAAGCCGGCTCGAAGGCCGGCTGGACGCCTTATGACGGCAAGGAAGTCACCGGCTGGCCGGTCGGCACTGTCATTCGAGGCCAGCGCATCATGTGGGAGGGCGAGATCGCGACGCCGGGCCAGGGCAGGGCAGTGGAGTTCTCCGAAGCGCCGCCCGCATAGGCATTTCACATCGTTGGATTTCTTAGGCACGATCCACTAAGTTGAGTGGGTTATGCGCACAGATATCACGCCAATGATTGTCCCCGCTGAGTTTCCGGAGCTACACGCACTCGTCTGGAGCCGCGATGCAACGCGCCCGATTCCTGCCGAGGAAGCTTTCGCCATCTACGAGCGCAACTGGCGGTTTGTCGATCAAGAGCGCCTTACAACATCTGAAAGGCTGCTTATCCAGAACCTGACGGAAAAATTCGGCCAGGGCTTCTTTTGACCACTGGCTGAAGTTTCGTTTCCTTCCTGATTTCTCCGCAACTGGAATATTAACGGGCCCGATGCAGCCATTCGACGAGGCGATCCGCACGAATAGGCACTCGCGTGTCCGAGTTTCAGTCGCCGGCGACGAAAAACGTCCATTGCCCAGCGGGCGTGATGCCGACGCGGTAGAAGATGTAGGCGCCGAACTGCTTCATGTCGTCGAAGTCACTCGCGGTGACGATCTTGAACAGCTCGACCCGTTGCCTGGCGTCGAGCTTGTCCAGGGGTAGAGCGAAGAAATACGGCCAGACATAGAGCTCTTGTGGCGTCCCGGCATCGACATGGACATAGCCGGCATTGAGCACCTCCTCCAGTATGGCAAGAATCTCCTGGCCATCCTGGTCGCCGGAGAGCCCCTTGAGGAAGGTAATGGCATCGCCATCTATGTCGGTCAGTGACAATTGGGTCATGCCGTCGCCCTTGCCGATCAAAGGCCTCAGTCTTTCGACGTCGCCGCTCTCGCAGGCTTCGATGATCAGGTCATGCATGCGCCGCACCGGTTCAGGCAGCTTGCCGAGGTCGTAGACGACCTCCGGCGTGGGCGCGTCGGGATCGACGCGCGGCCTGTTGGTGGCACCGTCGCCGTTCGGCGGGGTGACCGGCTCGGCCTTGTCCGGAGTGGTTGGCTGGCTGGTCGAAGATGGCGTTCCGACCGGATCGGGTATCGGCACGGTGCTTCCCGGCGACGACACGTCGTCGTCCACCATCGGTTGGACCGGCGACGGGAATTCTTCGCGCTTGATCTCGCTCAGCGCATAAGCGGGGCTGCTTGCCAGACACGCAACCAAGGGAATTGCGGCACTGCACGCGGCGAAACAGATGCAAAGGACCAAGCCGCGCGGCTTGCCTGACATCGAAAAATCCACTGCCCGTTTCTCCCTGCTTCCGGGCATGATGCCCGAGCGGCATTTGCCGTCAAAGAACCGGACGTCGGTTCAGTGCCGCAGCCGTTCGGGTTCGAAGGCGCCAGCAATGACCTTTTCACGCATGCGGTCGAGCAGGGCAAGGGCCGATGTCTCGCCGTTGGCGCGCAGCATTTCGCCGAACGCGGTTTCAAGCGCCGCTTCGGCGATGATCTCGGGTTCTATGCCTGCCGAAAGACCTTCGGCCCAGGCCTCGCTGTGGCTCTCCACCGCGGTCAGGCGCTTTTCTTCCCTGACCAGCGCGTCGATGTCGTTGACACCATGTTCCATAAGCGATGTCCACCCTTGCAAGCAGCGATCCGTCGATGGATCAGGCTTGATCTGTTCCGTTTACACGCAGCCGCAAATAAGTCTTTGTAAATACGACATTTTTTTGATCGTTCTTTACAGGAGGCCGGTTGCGCTTGCGAAGCTGCATTCAATCCTGGTCAAACTTAGCCGATTAGGCGTGCCTGCGGGGTGAAAACCTTCAGTTTGAGTTAATTCCACATCCGCGCGCTAACGTTTCATTAACGCTGTTGCATAAGCGCAACAAAAGGATTGCACCATGACAGTTCTCGACACAAGCTGGATATGCCCGCAGTCGTCGCCAATGGACCGGATATCTGTTGATGAAGGCCGGATGCGCTCTTGCGAGGGCACTTTGGGCGATATGCGCTAGTTGCCGTAGCGCGAGGCGATGTCGCGCGACAGGGTCTCGCCTTCCTTCATGTAGCGGCCGATGGCTTCGGTCGCCGACGCGGTGCATTGCGTGTAGGTGCCGCCGAATGAGCGGTAGCCGCGATTGAAGCTGGCGATGAAGCGGGCGCGCCGTTGCGGATCCGGGTTCTCCGATTCGAGCAGCTTCTGCATCTCGCCGCGCCACTGGTCGCCCTTTTCGCCGCACAGATTGCGCAGGAAATGCAGCGACCCCAGAACCTCCGCCAGCCGCATCAGCCCCGGTTCGAAGGGTGCCTCGGCGCTGAACGCCGGTCGTGCCGCCACAGGGCTGACGGCAAGGCATGTCGCGAGAAGGAGAGGAAGGCAACGCATAAGTCAATCTGGCCAAACAATTTGCCGCCTGCAAGGCGATTGTGCCGGGCGAATTCCGGATTTCAGGGTCGCTCAGGGGTTTGCGACGGCCGTCCGAGCAGTTCCTCGGCGACCGCGAGCACCGAACCGGCAAGCGGCAGATCAGCCATTTCGGCCAGCGTGTAGAAGGCGGCGGTCTCGGCGTCGTCGCTGGCCACGGCCTCGCCGCCGGCATGGGCCGCACCGAATACCGTCAGCAGGTAATCGACCGGATGCCCGTCGAGCGTGCCGTCGATGAGGATTTCGCGCAGCCGTCGGTAGTTTTCGGCCTGCAATTGCGTCTCCTCCAGCAATTCGCGCCGTGCCGCCTGTTCCAGCGTCTCACCGGCTTCGACCTTGCCGCCCGGGAATGCATAGAACCCTTGCGAGGGTTGTCGCGCCCGCTTGACCAGAAGCACGGCGTCGCCGCGCACAACGGCGACCGAGACCGCGGGAATGACTTTTCGCACTTCGTCCATGGATATCCGATCGCCCTGATTTACGGCAGCCTGTTGTGGACCGGCCGACGCCGGACAGCTTTAGCGGTTGCAGTGCTGCTGTTCCATCGCCACTTTCGAAACCGGACATCAGGACCAATAGACATGTGCGGACGTTTTGCCTTGACCGCGACACCGGACCAGACAGCCGCTTTCCTCGGGCTGGCGGAGGTGGAGCAGTTTCCTACGCGCTACAATATAGCGCCGACGCAGCCGGTGCTGATGGCGATCTCAGGCCCGCCGCGGGCGCCGGGTTCCAACCTGCCGGACCGCCGGCCGATGCTGGTGCGCTGGGGCCTGATCCCCGCCTGGGTAAAGGATGTCGGCGAATTTCCGCTGCTGTTCAACGCACGCTCCGAAGGCGTGATCGAAAAGGCCTCGTTCAAAGCCGCCATGCGCCATCGCCGGGCGCTGGTGCCGGCATCAGGTTTTTACGAATGGCGCCAGGCGCGGCCCGGAGAGGCGGGCGGCAGGAAGGGGCAGCCTTACTGGATCAGGCCGCGGCATGGCGAGTTGGTCGCCTTTGCCGGGCTGGTTGAAACCTATGCGGAACCGGGCGGCTCGGAGTTGGACACCGGCGCCATTCTGACGGTCGAGGCCAATGCCGACATCGCGCATATCCATGACCGCATGCCCGTGGTGATCGCACCTGAAGACTTCACCCGCTGGCTCGATTGCCGCGGACTTGAGCCGCGCGACGTCGCCGACCTGTTGCGGCCGGCGCAACGCGACTTCTTCGAAGCGATTCCGGTCTCCGACCTCGTCAACAAGGTCGCCAACACCGGGCCGGAGATTCAGGAGAAGGGGGAGATCGGGCCCGAGCCCGAGAAGGTCAAGCGCCGGAAACCCGGCGCGGACGACAGTCAGATGACGCTGTTTTAGCAGGAACTCTGTTCGAGGTGCGGTTTGGCGCCTCGTTCCGACCCTTGGGCCGATCGCGCACTGCTTCAGGCAGCGCGGGGCGATACGATTTTCTGCACCGGCTTTTTCTTCTTCGCAGTGTGGAGCAGGGCGGCGACGATCGCGGCCGGGCCGATTGCGCGATAATGGTTTGCCAGCGCTGGTTGCTTGGCGCGGTTGGCTTCCTGCTTGCTTCGAGGCATGTGTCTCTTCCCAGATAACGTTTCCGTGTCTGCGTTTGGCGGCCGAATCCGACCAAATCGTGACGCAGGTTGATCTAGCCGGCGTATGTTTCATGACTGTGCCGACATGTTTAATAAAATGTTTCAGTGGCTGATTCCGTGTGATCGGGCGACGCATTTGCCAGTTCTGGCGTCGTTTTTCTCGGGATAAGCGACTTGACGGCAACACTGGCCAAGGCGATAAAGCCGCCTATGAAAACGTCTTTCGCCATTTGTGGCATTTGCATTATTGGCTAGCTTCGCGCTGGTCCGGACGTTTTCGCCTCATCTTCCCCTAGATTGGACAAACGCCCCGGCCAGCAGGCTGGAGTCCGTTTTGCGCCTCGGCGCGGAGCTGGCTTCATCCAGGCAAAAGTTCTGAACCGGAAAGGCATGGAATGTCTGACGCACCGAAGGGCCTGCGCCTCTACAACACGCTGACGCGCGCGAAGCAGGATTTCGTCCCGATCGACGCGCTGAACGTGCGCATGTATGTCTGCGGTCCGACCGTCTACGACTTCGCCCATATCGGCAATGCCAGGCCCGTAATCGTCTTCGACGTGCTGTTCCGGCTGCTGCGCCATCTCTATGGCGAGACGCACGTCACCTATGTGCGCAACATCACGGATGTCGACGACAAGATCAATGCACGCGCACTGCGCGATTTCGGCAGCGAGATATCAGCCGGCAGACTGTCGCTTAACGAGGCGATAAGGCGGGTGACGGAGAAGACCGCGGGCCAATTCCACAAGGACGTCGCGACGCTCGGCTGCCTGGAGCCAACAGTCGAGCCGCGCGCCACCGAGTTCGTCGAGCCCCGTGCCGACGGCAAGGCAGACATGATCACCTTGATTCAAAGCCTGATCAAACGCGGCCATGCCTATGTTGCCGCAGGCGAAGTGCTGTTCGACACCGCTTCGATGCCCGACTACGGCCAGTTGTCGAAGCGAAATCTCGACGAGCAGCAGGCCGGTGCTCGCGTTGCAGTCGACGCGCACAAGAAGAATCCTGGCGACTTCGTGCTGTGGAAGTTGTCGTCCCCGGAGGAGCCGGGCTGGCAGAGCCCATGGGGCAGGGGCCGGCCGGGCTGGCACATCGAATGCTCGGCCATGTCCGCCGCCTATCTGGGCGAGGTCTTCGATATTCATGGCGGCGGTCTCGACCTGATCTTCCCGCACCACGAGAACGAGATCGCCCAGTCACGCTGCGCGCACGGCACCGATGTGATGGCCAACATCTGGATGCACAACGGCTTCCTGCAGGTCGAAGGGCAGAAGATGTCGAAGAGCCTCGGCAATTTTTACTCGATCAACGAGCTGCTGGAGACCGAAACGTTCGGCGGCCGCAAATGGCCCGGCGAGGTGCTCAGGCTGGCTATGCTGATGACCCATTATCGCGAACCGATCGACTTTTCCGTGCGCAAGCTCGAGGAAGCGGAGAACACGCTGCGCAAGTGGAAACGCGCGGCCGATCTGGCGCCGGCGGTCGGGCAATTGCCGGACGAGGTCGTGCAGGCGTTGTCGGATGATCTCGCCACCTACGCCGCCTTCCAGGTTTTGACCCAGTTGGCCGGCGAGGCGGTCGACTTCAGCGGCGATGGCGAAAACGCCGCAGCGGCCTCGCTGAAGGGTGCGCTTGCCTTCCTGGGTTTCGATGTCGGGGCGGCCAAGGTCGACGAAGCCGCGCTCGCCAAGGCGATCGCCAGGCGCCTGGAATTGATCGCCGCCAGGAACTGGGCCGAAGCCGACCGCATCCGCGACGAGTTGTTGGCGCAAGGCGTGCAACTGAAGGACGGCAAGGACCCGGTCACCGGCGCGCGTGTGACGACGTGGGAGGTGAAGCGGTGAGGGCGACTGTTCTTGTGGCGGGAATGGAGAGGTTGGCGCGAAGCACCCCCCTCTGTCCTGCCGGACATCTCCCCCTCAAGGGGGGAGATTGGATATCACCGAGGCTTTCGCCAATCGCTGACGTTGGAGGTTGGGTACCGTCAGCGAAACTGCCGATCTCCCCCCTTGAGGGGGAGATGTCCGGCAGGACAGAGGGGGGCGCCTCGCCGTGATCCATTATCGTGTGTCTCCTGTCAATCGAGGCAATGCGCGCAAGATGCGCAAGGCTATGACCGACGCCGAACTGAAGCTTTGGAATGAGATACGCGCACACCGACTCATGGGGCTGGCGTTTCGACGTCAAATGCCAATAGCGGGCTACATCGTCGATTTTGCTTGCCCTAACAGGAAGCTGATCGTTGAGCTGGATGGTTCTCAGCACGCCTCTCATGAGGTCTCGGCGTCTGACGCCGCGCGAACAGCCAAGCTCACAGCGCTCGGCTGGACCGCCCTGCGCTTCTGGAATGATGACGTGATCCGGGATATCGACAATGTCTGTCAGCACATCGTGATTGCGGCCGGCCTGGCTGGCGCGGAAATGCCGGAACCAGCAACGGAGGAGTTCGTTCCATGATCGACCATCTCGGCATCGACGTTGCCGACTTTGACGCTTCGAAGGCTTTCTATGACAAGGCGATGGCGCCGCTTGGGGCCTCGCTGCTCCATATGGTGCCGCTGGAATACGCCGGCGGCGCCAAGGTCGGTGGCTACGGCCGCGATCGGCCGGTGTTCTGGCTCCAGGAAGGCAAGGAGGGCCAAAAGGCCCGCCAGCACGTTGCCTTCACCGCGCGCAGCCGCGCCGAGGTTGATGCTTTCCATGCTGCCGCTCTCGCCGCCGGCGGCAAGGACAATGGCGGGCCGGGCCTGCGCCCGCACTATCATGCGGACTACTATGGCGCCTTCGTCTTCGATCCCGACGGCAACAATGTCGAGGCCGTCTGCCATGATGCGGAGTGACCTGCCATGAGCCTCGACAACCGGCCGATCTACACCGGCGGCTGCCAGTGCGGCGCCGTGCGCTTTCGCGTCGAGGGCGCACTCGGCGATGCCTCGGTCTGCCATTGCCGCATGTGCCAGAAGGCGAGCGGCAATTTCTACCTTCCGCTGGTCTCGGTGCGCGGCGCCAAGGTGGACTGGACGCGCGGCGAGCCCAAGCGCTTCCGCTCGTCGAACGCTGCCTGGCGTGGGTTCTGCGCCGAATGCGGAACGCCGCTGACTTTCGAGGCGCCGGACGGCATGGCGCTGGCGATTGCCGCCTTCGACGCTCCGGCTGATATCGCGCCGACCATCCAATGGGGCACCGAGGCAAAGCTGCCTTACGTCGATTCCATTCCAGAATTGCCGGGCGAGGATACGATGGCGGACATGGGTTCGGCCCCCTATCTGGCAGAGCTTGTCTCCTACCAGCATCCCGACCACGACACCGAGCAATGGCCGCCGGAGAAAACATCATGAGCGAGACCATTCGAACCGGCGGCTGCCAGTGCGGCGCCGTGCGCTTCCGCATCAAGGGCAAGCTTGGACGCCCGTCCATCTGCCACTGCCGCATGTGCCAGAAACAGTTCGGTTCCTTTTTCGGCGCCCTGGTGACGGCGCCGAAGGACGGCGTCGAATGGATCCGTGAGGAGCCGAGCTATTTCCAGTCCTCGGTCAACATCGATCGCGGTTTCTGCGCTCGCTGCGGCACGCCGCTGACCTATCGCCAGCCCGGCGGCCTGGAGATCGCCATCGGCGCCTTCGACGATCGCTCCGACCTGGCGCCGCAGATCCAGGTCAATTACGCCGCGCGGCTGCCTTGGGTGGAGACGATCTTCGAACAGCCCGTCCACCAGGATCCAGACTATTACGCTAGGCAGGAGGAGATCATCTCCTTCCAGCATCCCGACCATGAAACGACGGACTGGCCGTCCAAAGGTTTGCAACTATGAGCTCTGAACTGCGCACGCTTTATCCCGAGATCGAAGCTTTCGAGAGCGGTATGCTCGACGTCGGCGACGGCCACCAGGTCTATTGGGAACGCTCCGGCACCAAAGGCGCCAAGCCGGCGGTATTCCTGCATGGCGGGCCGGGCGGCACCATCTCGCCAAAGCATCGGCGGCTGTTCGATCCCGATCTCTACGACGTCATCCTGTTCGACCAGCGCGGTTGCGGCAAGTCGACGCCGAATGCCTCGCTGGAGGCCAACACCACGTGGCACCTGGTCGCCGATATCGAGCGCTTGCGCGAAATAGCCGGCTTCGACAAATGGCTGGTCTTCGGCGGTTCCTGGGGTTCGACGCTGGCGCTCGCCTACGCCGAGACGCACCCGCAACGCGTCAGTGAGCTCGTCGTGCGGGGCATCTACACGCTGACCCGCCCCGAACTCGAATGGTACTATCAGTTCGGCGTCTCCGAGATGTTTCCCGACAAGTGGGAGCGCTTCCTGGCGCCGATCCCCGAGGCCGAGCGCGGCGACATGATGGCCGCCTATCGCAAGCGGCTGGTAGGGTCCGACAGAAACGCGCAGATCGAGGCGGCCCGCGCCTGGAGCCTGTGGGAAGGCGAGACGATCACGCTTTTGCCCGAGCCGGAGACCAGCGGACCGTTTGGTGAGGACGACTACGCCGTCGCCTTCGCCCGCATAGAGAACCACTACTTCGTCCATGCCGGTTGGCTGGAGGAGGGACAGTTGCTGCGCGATGCCTGGAAGTTGAAGGACATTCCCGGCACCATCGTCCACGGCCGCTACGACATGCCGTGCCCGGCACGCTACGCCTGGGCGCTGCACAAGGCCTGGCCGAAGGCGGATTTTCACCTGATCGAGGGTGCCGGCCATGCCTATTCCGAGCCAGGGATATTGGACCGGCTGATCCGGGCGACGGATCGGTTTGTGGGGAAGAATTAGTCTATGTACGGCGTTCCGTCACACCTCCCTCTGTCCTGCCGGACATCTCCCCCGCAAGCGGGGAGATTGGATGTCGCTTTCGCTTTCGCCAATCGCCGACGTTGCCGTATCAGCGCTGTCGGCAAAGCTGCTGATCTCCCCCCTTGCGGGGGAGATGGCCGGCAGGCCAGAGGGGGGTGCTCAAGCGCCTTGCCATCATGAAAAAACAAAGATTGTTTCTCTTCGACACAACACTTCGCGATGGCCAGCAGACGCCCGGTATCGACTTCTCGGTCGAGGACAAGATCGCCATCGCCAAGCTGCTCGACGAATTCGGCTTCGACTATGTCGAGGGCGGTTACCCCGGCGCCAACCCGACCGACACGGCCTTCTTTAGGGAGAAGCGCACCGCGCAGGCAAAGTTCGTCGCCTTCGGCATGACCAAGCGGGCGGGGGTATCGGCTTCCAACGATCCTGGGCTTGCCGCACTCGTCCAGTCGCGGTCGGACGCCATCTGCTTTGTCGCCAAGAGCTGGGACTATCATGTCCGTGTGGCGCTCGGCTGCACCAATGAGGAGAATCTGGAGTCCATCAAGGCCTCGGTGGAAGCCGCCATTGCCGCGGGGAAGGAGGCGATGGTCGATTGCGAGCATTTCTTCGACGGGTTCAAGGCCAATTCGGATTATGCGCTGGCGTGCGCCAAGACCGCTTATGATGCCGGCGCGCGCTGGGTGGTGCTGTGCGACACCAATGGCGGCACGCAGCCCTCGGAACTACGCGCAACCGTCGAAAGGGTCGTCGCCGCGGGCATTCCCGGCGACCATCTCGGCATCCATGCCCATGATGACACCGGCCAGGCGGTGGCGAATTCGCTGGCCGCGGTCGAAGCGGGCGTGCGCCAGATCCAGGGCACGCTGAACGGCATTGGCGAACGCTGCGGCAACGCCAATCTGATCTCCATCGTGCCGACGCTGGCGTTGAAGCCGGCCTTCGCCGACCGTTTCGAGACGGGGATTTCCGCCGAGGCGCTTACCGGCATTTCGCGCTTGTCGCGCGCTTTCGACGAACTCTTGAACCGCGCTCCGGAGGCGCAGGCGCCCTATGTCGGCGCTTCCGCCTTCGCCACCAAGGCCGGCATCCACGCTTCGGCGCTCGCCAAGGAACCTGCGACCTACGAGCATGTGCCGCCGGAAGCGGTTGGCAACCGCCGCCGCGTCATGGTTTCCGACCAGGGCGGCAAGGCCAATTTCCTGGCCGAGCTGAAGCGGCGCGGCATCGATGTGCCGAAGGACGATCACCGGCTCGACGCATTGATATCGGTGGTCAAGGAGCGTGAGGCCTCCGGCTATGCCTATGAGGGCGCTGACGCCTCCTTCGAGCTTCTGGCACGCAAGATGCTGCACGGTTTGCCCGAGTTCTTCCATGTCACCTCGTTCCGCTGCATGATCGAACGCCGCTTCGATGCCAATGGCCAGTTGAAGACGGTGTCGGAAGCGGTGGTCAAGGTGCTGGTCGAGGGCGAGGAGAAGATGTCGGTGGCCGAGGGGCACGGCCCCGTCAATGCGCTCGACATCGCACTGCGCAAGGATCTCGGCAAATACCAGGGCGAAATCGCCGATCTGGAACTCGCCGACTTCAAGGTGCGTATCCTCAATGGCGGCACCGAGGCGATCACTCGCGTTCTGATCGAATCGCATGATGCGACCGGTGCCCGCTGGTGGACGGTCGGCGTTTCCGAAAACATCATCGACGCCTCGTTCCAGGCGCTGATGGATTCCATCATCTACAAGCTGATGAAGAACCGGGACATGGCGGGTCTGGTGGCGGCGGAGTAAGTTTGAACCATCAGCGAAAGTCCATTGATCCATCAGAACTTTGCGATGGTCTTGCCAAGGTTACTGGGCCATAGCGTTGGGCCATGGCCGCTGAAGCAATTACCCAGGACGCAGTTTCAAAAGCCCGCCGCGGCTTCCTGCTGGCGCTGGGTGCCTATTTCTTGTGGGGTTTGCTGCCTTTCTACATGAAAGCGGTTGCGCACCTGCCGCTTGCCGAGGTGATTGCCCACCGCATCGTCTGGTCGGTGCCGATCGCCGCCGCGGTTCTGGTCTGGGCCGGCCGCACGGCGGATTTCAAGGCGGCAATCCGTTCGCCCCGCACGATCGCCATGGCGGCGCTGACGGCGGCGCTGATCTCGGTCAATTGGGGCGTCTACGTCTGGGCGATCGCCGTCGACCGCACCGTCGAAACCGCCCTTGGCTATTACATCAATCCCCTGGTCAGCGTCGTGGTCGGCGCCCTGCTGCTCGGTGAGCGGCTCGATCGGCTGCAGATCGCGGCCGTGGTGCTTGCGGCGATCGCGGTCGCCGTGCTGACGATCGAGGCTGGCAAGTTGCCATGGGTATCGCTGGCGCTGGCCTTTTCCTTCGCCGCCTACGGTTTTTTCCGCAAGACGCTGCCGATCGGCCCCAGCCAGGGTTTTCTGCTCGAAGTGCTTCTGTTGTCGGTGCCCGCCTTGGGTTATATCGCCTGGCTGATCGCCACCGGACAGGACCATTTCGTTTCCGGCAACGGCGTCGATGCGGCGTTGCTGGCCGGTTGCGGGCCGGTGACCGCGGTGCCGCTGCTGCTGTTCGCATTCGGCGCCAGGCTTTTGCGTCTCTCCACCATAGGCATCATGCAATATATTGCGCCGACCATTGTGTTCCTGATCGCCGTGCTGATCTTCAAAGAGCCGTTCGACACCACCCAGGCTGTCGCCTTTGCCCTGATCTGGGCGGCGCTGGCCATGTATTCCTGGTCGATGCTGGCGACGGCGCGCCGGGCTACATCTGCCCGAGCCGCCTGACGAAGAGATAGGTCGCTCCGGCGATCAGCATCGAAACCGCGGTCACCACCCAGAAGCCTATCGGCGTTTTGACCAGCGGCAAGCCGCCGACATTCATGCCGAACAGGCCCGAGATGATCGTCATTGGCAACAGCACCGCGGTCATCACCGACAGCACGTAGAGCAGCCGGTTCGACTGCGTCGTCAGCTTGGCCATCAGTTCGTCCTGCAAAAGCCTGGCGCGCGCCTGCAACTGCTCGCCATCATAGTGCAGCGTCTGCGCGCGGTGCGAAAGCCGTGCTGCCATGTCGTTGATCGAATCGGGCAGGTCGTTGCGCTGCGAATGGTCGAGATGGCGAAACAGATTGGTCAGGGTCGCCATCTGCCGGTGAATCACCACCAGGTGCCGGCGCGCATCGACGAGCGCCTGCCGCTCATTGTGCCATGCGTCGCAGACGATGCGGTCCTCGATGCCGTCGAGACTGTCGCCAAGTGCAGCGAGTTCCACCGCCATGCCGTCGAACGACTGGCCCACGACCGCCTCGATCAGCTCGGCCGGCGAGCGAAACTTGCGCGAGCCGTTCTCGATCGCCTTGCGGATATTGTCGACCGACTGCAAGGGCTGCTTGCGGGCGCCGACCAGCATGGTGTCGTTGAGGGCGAAACGGAAATGGCCGAGCCCGCCGGCTTCCGCCGAATAGTCGTGACGCAGGTCCGGCAGGTCGCTGTAAAGCCAGTCATCCTCGAGGTCGATGTGGCAGCCATGGCTGGCGGACAGGAAGGCCTCGCGCACTGGCGCCGGCAGGGCCTGTTCGGCGGCGATCTCGTGGCGTGCGCGCATGTCGGAAAGCTGGTAGCTGCGCCACGTCCATTGCGCGCCGGCGGCATCCTTGGTGCGCAGGCCGTCGGCGGTGAAATGATAGATGAAGAACAGCCCATGCTCGTCTGGCAGGTAGGGCGACAGGTCGGTGCCCTCCGGGGCGAGAGCAGTATCCATGGTGTAGTGCCGGATGCATATTTCGAGCATCGCACCGCTTGGCGGCGCGTGATTGCAACATCTAGCATGGGCGGCGGGGTTTCGTGTGACGGTTCCTTGACAGCCGATCACACTCTCTCGAGCGGCCGCGTCAGTGCGGCGGCGCCTTTCGCCGCCACCGCATTGCGACTGCCGCACTTAGCGCTTCGGACCGAAACCGGGATAAGGGTTCAGCGGCACGATTGCGGCAATGTCCATCATGCCGGCCTTGACCAGCGGCAAGCTGCCGAGATGATTGCGCACGTCAGCATCGCTGGCCGCCTCGAACATCATGCCGCTCCCGGGAATGTCGCCACGGTTCCAGACCTGGCGAACCGCGCCCTGGGCGTAGAGCGTGCGCCGCTGCTCGGCCTCGCCGGGCAGCAGCGGCGCGAAATCGGCATCGGCGAATTTTTCGGTGTTGCGGGTGAGGAGGGCAAAGAACTGCATGTCGGTCTCCTGTTTGTCAGCGGTAGGTGACGGCAGGTATCGCGCTGGATGGTCAGACTGTCCAAGACTGATTAGGCTAAAGTTGAGACTTTTGAAGACTTGATGCCGCGCGGAGAAAAAAATGTTCGACTTGCGCCAGATCCGATATTTCGTCGCCGTCGCGGAAACCGGCAATGTCGGTCGCGCCGCCGAGCTGCTGCATATTTCGCAGTCGCCGCTGAGCCGGCAGATCATGCAGCTTGAACAGCAGCTTGGCGTAACCCTGTTCGAACGGGTAAAACAGCGCGTCCATCTCAATGCCGAGGGCCGCGCCTTTCTCGCCGAGGCCCGCGCGCTGCTGTCGAACGCGCGCCGGCTGGAGGAACTTGGTCGAAACCTTGCCAGCGGGTCTGTCGGGCGTCTTGCCATCGGCTATGTCGAAGGCGCCGTGCACGCCGGGCTTGTCGCCGCGATGCTGCGCCAATTCCGCCGCGACCGGCCGGATTTTCATCTCCAGTTGAGAAGCCTGCGCTCGGCGGCGCAGATCGAGGAGCTGCGGCAGCGGTCGCTGGATCTGGGCCTGGTCTATTCGCCGCCCGCCGCAGACGATCCCGATATCGCCAGCACGCCGCTGCGCCACGAGCCGCTGGCGCTGGCGATGCCCGAAGGCGATCCGCTCGCCGAAGTGGCCGATATCCAGCCGCACCATCTCGACGGCCGCGTCTGGATCACCGTCGTGCGCCAGCCCGACGACACCAATCGCGGCCAGTTCCTGGCCGCCTGCGCCAAGGCGGGTTTCCTGCCCGATATCGCCTATGAGACGGCGGACCCGTTGACCTCGCTCGGCCTTGTCAGCGCCGGCCTCGGCCTTGCCACCGTCCAGTCGAGCCTGCGCATCGCCGCGCCGCCCGGGATCCTGTTTCGGGACCTGCCATGGTTTGAGCGCAAGGTCTCGATCCATCTCGCCTGGCGGCGCCAGGATCGGCGGGCGGTAATCGATGATCTGCGGCTGGCCGGCAGTAGGGCAGTAGGGCAGTAGGGCAGTAGGGCAGTAGGGCAGTAGGGCAGTAGGGCAGTAGGGCAGTAGGTTCTGTCTTCAGCTACTGCCTTACATCTTGTCTATCACCGACTGCACGCCCTCCGTCGGCGCATCGACCGAGGAGCCTGCCACCATGATGGCGGCGACGATTGCCTCGGGGTCATTGACGACCAGCGGCTTGACCCGCTGTGCGGTGTGAATGAAGCCTTCGGTTGCCATATGGTCGATAAGCGCCAGCATCGGATCCCAGAATCCGCCGACATTGCCGAAGACGATCGGCTTGCGGTGATGGCCAAGTTGCGCCCAGGTCATGACCTCGACGATCTCCTCGACTGTGCCGATGCCGCCCGGCAGCGCCACAAAGGCGTCGGATTTCTCGAACATCTTATGTTTGCGCTCGTGCATGTTTTCGGTGATCACGAGCTCGTCGAGCCGGTCTAGCGCGGTTTCGGTTGCTTCCCTGTTGATCAGGAAGCGGGGAATGATACCGGTGACCTTGCCGCCGGCCTTGAGCGCGCCTTCAGCGACGGCGCCCATGATACCTTTGGTGCCGCCGCCATAGATCAGCCTGAGGCCGGAGCGCGCAAGCGATCGCCCGAGCAGGTGACCAGCCTTGGCATAGGTTTCATCGCGGCCCGGAGACGAGCCGCAATACACGCAGACGGATCGAATCGTATTCATGCCGATGATTGGTGATTGGGTCTGAAAGCGCGGTCAAGCCCTAAGGGCCGCGAAGTCCGGGCTTTTTCTTGTCGGTGATGGTAAAACAGGCTAGACCGGCGTTAGGTGGCTAAGGGGCAGGGAAGTAGATGGCGATCAATCCGTTGAAGGCGTTTCTGTTCGCGGCGGGTGGAACCGTTGCGGTCGCGGGAACCGCCTACGTGTCGGGCGCGCTCGACCCGAATTTCAATCGCACGCCGCCGGCGGACGTCGCGGCGCAGGCTCCGCCTGTGGCGCCGAAGCCGGCCAATCCGGGCACGGAAGCGCGGCTGCCGCAGGCCGCGGCACCGGCCGCCCCCACTTCGGAGGCAACCGCGCCTGCCGTCGCGGGTCCGATCGCCCCGACCTTCGACGTGGTGCGCGTCGAAGGCGATGGTTCGATCGTCGTCGCCGGCAATGCCGCGCCCAATTCAAAGGTCGAGATCCTCAACGGTTCGACCGTAATCGGCTCGACGGTCGCCGGTCCGGATGGCGCCTTCGTCATCGTGCTCGATGATCCGCTGAAGCCTGGTGACTATACGATTGCCTTGCGCTCCACCGCCGGCGATGTCGCGACCGCTTCCGCCCAGACGGCCGTCGTCTCCATTCCCGCCAATGCGAGCGGCCAGGTGCTGGCCATGGTCGAGGAACCGGGCAAGCCGGCCGAACTGCTGACCGTGCCCCAGCCGCAGACAACACCGGAAGCGCCTGCAGCCGCGGCTCCGGCGCCAGGCACGTCCGCCGCCATCGAAGCAACGCCTGCTCCTGCGGCGCCGACAACGCCGCCCGCGCCATCCGTGGCCGAACCCAAGATCGTTGTCGAAGCGGTCGAGATTGACGGCAGCAAGATCTTTGTCGCCGGCCTCGCCGACCCGGGCCGCAAGGTGCGCGCCTATGCCAACGACATCCTGCTTGGCGAGGCGCAGACATCGCCGAATGGCCATTTCCTGGTTGAGGCGAGGCGCGACGTACCGGTCGGCAGTTACACCATCCGTGTCGATGGCCTCGATGCCGACGGGGCGAAGGTGGTGGCCCGCGCCGCCGTACCGTTCGAGCGCGAACCGGGCGAGGCGGTCGCCGCCGTCGCGCCTGCTGGATCCAAAGCGGCCGATGCAAAGCCTGCCGAACCGTCGGCTGCCGCTGACGCGCCCGCCGCTGTCGCTCCCAACCCGGCGGAACCGGCTCCGGCCGATGCAGCGGCTACGCCGCCTTCCGATGTGGCCGAGACCGTTTCACCCAAGCTCGAACATGCCAATGGAGCCGTGATCATCCGCCGTCACGACACGCTGTGGCGGATTTCGCGGCGCGTTTACGGCTATGGCATGCGCTACTCGACCATCTATCTCGCCAACCAGGACCAGATCCGCAATCCCGACCGCATCTGGCCGGGACAGGTGTTCAAGGTCCCGCCACGGTCGAAGGAAGGCGAGGCCGCCGACCTCAAGGCGATGGGTGACCAGATGACGACGCATTCGGCGAAGACGGAGTAGGCAAGCGTCAGCGGGGCGGCTGCAAGCCGTTCCGAAGCCGATCCTTCGCAGCCCTCCGCCTGCAATCTCCCCATCCGGCCAGCTTGCCTCGTCATCGTTCATCGTCTATCGCCGATGAACGATGACCGAATCCCTGCCTGAACCGGACCGCGCGACGAGCGCGCCAACCTCTTGCACCACCGACAGCCACTCCATCGCGGCCCGCTTCGCCGCGCTCTCGCACCCTGCGCGCATCGAGATCCTGAAACGCCTGTCCGCCAGCGGTTTCTGCTGCTGTCGGGACGTTGTCGACCATCTCGATCTCGCCCAGTCGACCGTCTCGCAGCATCTGAAGATCCTGGTCGAGGCGGGGCTGGTGCGCTTCGCGCCTGACCGCCAGCGCTCGCGCTACGAGGTGGACCAAGCCGCGCTTGCCGGCGTGTCGGCTTCGCTGAGCGCGCTCGTCGTTTCCTGCTCGACCAGCCGCTGACCCTCTCACCCAAAAGGCAAGAAAAGTGGCCGAAAAAACCGTCTCCGCCGATTCCCCGACCTTCAAGACGCTGCTTAACCTCTGGCCCTATATGTGGCCGGCGGATCGTGCCGATCTGCGGGCGCGCGTCACCTGGGCGACAATTCTGCTGGTGGTTGCCAAGCTGACATTGGTCGCGGGACCCTATTTCTTCAAATGGGCGACCGACGCCTTGGCCGGTGACGGCAGATCGACGCCGCCGCTGCCCGCCTTCCTGCTCGCCCCAGTCATGTTGGTTGTCGCCTACAATGTGGTGCGGCTCGTGCAACTCGGCTTCAACCAGTTGCGCGACGCGCTGTTTGCCCGCGTCGGCCAGTACGCGGTGCGCCAGCTTGCCTTCCGCACCTTCGTCCACATGCACCAGTTGTCCCTGCGCTTCCATCTCGAACGGCGCACCGGCGGCTTGTCGCGCATTATCGAGCGCGGCACCAAGGGCATCGAGACGATCGTGCGCTTCATCATGCTCAACACGGCGCCGACCATCCTCGAATTCGCGCTGACCACGGGCATCTTCGCCTACACCTATGGCTGGAAATACGTAGCCGTGGTGGCGGTCACCGTCTGGCTCTATGTCTGGTTCACGGTTCGCGCCAGCGACTGGCGCATTTCGATCCGCCGCGACATGAACGACAGCGACACCGACGCCAACACCAAGGCGATCGACTCTCTGCTCAATTTCGAGACGGTCAAATATTTCAACAACGAGGCCATGGAGGCCGAGCGCTTCGACCGCTCCATGGCGCGCTACGAGATGTCGGCGACGAGAATCTGGACGTCGCTCGGCTGGCTGAATTTCGGCCAGGGCGTCATCTATGGGCTGGGCACGGTCATCGTGATGTGCATGTCCGCGCTCGAAGTGCAACGTGGCACGCAGACCGTCGGTGATTTCGTCTTCATCAACGCCATGCTGATGCAGCTCTCGGTGCCGCTCAATTTCATCGGCTTCATCTACCGCGAGATTCGCCAGGGCCTCACCGATATCGAGCAGATGTTCGACCTGCTCGACGTGCCGCAGGAGATCGTCGACAAATCTGATGCCAGGCCGCTCGCGATCGAGGCTGGCAAGGTCGAATTCCGTGACGTGCATTTCTCCTACGACCCGAACCGCAAGATCCTGAAAGGCATCAGCTTCGAGGTGCCGGCCGGCAAGACGGTCGCCATCGTCGGTCCTTCGGGCGCGGGCAAGTCGACCATCTCGCGGCTGCTGTTCCGCTTCTACGACATCCAGTCGGGCCAGGTGCTGATCGACGGCCAGGATGTCAGGGAGGTGACGCAGGAGAGCCTGCGCGCGGCGATCGGCATGGTGCCTCAGGACACCGTGCTGTTCAACGACACCATCGCCTACAACATCCGCTACGGCCGCATCGGCGCCAGCGAGGAGGAGGTGCGCAAGGCGGCCGAACTCGCCCAGATCGGCCCCTTCATCGAGCGGCTGCCCGAGGGTTACCGCTCGATGGTCGGCGAGCGCGGGCTGAAGCTTTCCGGCGGCGAGAAGCAGCGCGTGGCGATTGCCCGCACCATCCTCAAGGCGCCGCCAATCCTGATGCTCGATGAGGCGACTTCGGCGCTGGACAGCCATACCGAACAGGAGATCCAGGCCGCGCTCGACCTGGTCAGCCGGGGCCGCACCACCATCGTCATCGCCCACCGGCTGTCGACGGTGATCACGGCCGACGAAATCATCGTGCTCAAGGACGGCCAGATCGCCGAACGCGGCACACATGCCGATCTGATGCGCAAGCACGGGCTTTACGCCTCGATGTGGGACCGCCAGCGCGAGGCGACCGAAGCCGAGGAGCGTCTGCGCATCGCCCGCGAAAGCGACGAACTGGGTGTGGTGGTGCGCAGGCGCACGTCGGAGCTGTCGTAGCGGCGTTGGCTATCTCCGTCGCTTTCGCCAATCAGCGTGTGCCCGAAATGTAAGACGGCCATCCCGCGCCAGGCGAGGAAACAGCGACGCCCAGCACCTGACCAGTGCGGGCGTCGCTCGACATGTGGTCGAAGCCGCGCCATTCGGCGACGGTGATGAACAGCGTCCTGCCGTCGACACCGCCCAGCATGCAGGCGAAGCAGCCGCGATCGGCGGTCACGGTCTGCATCACTTCACCGCCTTCGCGTACCTGCGCACAGCGCTTGTTGGGAACATCCGCGTACCAGACCGCCCCTTCGGCATCGAGGCAGATGCCGTCGGGATAGCCGTCGACATCGGCCCACACCCGCCGATTAGCCAGAGTGCCGTCGGCGGCTATGTCGAAGGCGGTCAGCCGGTTGGAGTGGGACTCGGCAATGATCAGCGTCCTGTTGTCCGGGGTCACAGCCATGCCATTGGCAAACGCGATATTCCCAGCCACTTGCCTGGCCGTCCCGTCCGGCGTGATCAGCACGATCGTACCCGGGCCGAAATGCTGGCCGGGTGCCGGCGCCGGGCCGCCGCCATTGACATAGATATTGCCGCGCCCATCGACGACGATCTCGTTCCAGGGGCTTTTCGAGAGGTCGCGCAGATCGGCATGGGTGACGAGCCTGCCATCCACCTCCTGCCTTAGCAGCAGGCCTTCGCGGCCTGAAATCACGAGCAACCTGCCATCCGGCAGCCAGTCGATGGAGTAGGGCAGGACCGCTGGCACGGTGAGCATCACCCTGCTCTTGCCGTCTTCGCTCACGGCGACGATCTCTCCGGTACCCCAGTTGCAGAGCCACAGGCGTCCCTCATGCCAACGCGGCGATTCCCCGAAAGCGAGGCCCTTGGCGATAATCTTGGCGTTCTCGGCAACGGATGACATTGGCTGGCTCCTTGGCTGCGTGACCCACGTCACCGTTCCGAAGGCGTCGCGGGGCACTGTCCTGCCAAGGACGGGCGAGCGTATGGCTTGCCGACATGGCGGCCGACAATTCTAAAAGGCTACTGCGCGCCCCTCCCTCGCCATTGTCGCGTTGCGGGCAGAGGGTGTTTCGGTTATTGAGGCCGGACCTGAAACAGGGACTGCCCCATCCCATGAGCCTTGTCGATACGGTCAAGAACGCGTTCGTACCGATCCATCGCGAGGGCTATCCGTTCATCGCCGCCTTTGGCGCGGGCACGCTTTTCCTCGGCTATTTCTCCTCGATCCTGTTCTGGATCGGGCTCATCCTCACCGCCTGGTGCGCCTATTTCTTCCGCGATCCCGAGCGGGTGACGCCGGTCGACGACCGTCTGGTGGTGAGCCCCGCCGACGGCGTCATCTCGGCGGTCGGCCCGGCCGTGCCGCCGCGCGAGCTTGGCCTCGGCAATGCCGAAATGACCCGCATATCGGTGTTCATGAACGTCTTTTCCTGCCACGTGAACCGCGCCCCGGTGCGCGGCAAGATTTCCCGTATCGAGCATCGGCCCGGGAAGTTCCTTAATGCCGAACTCGACAAGGCAAGCACCGAGAACGAGCGCAACGGGCTGGTCATCGACAGCCCCAACGGCACCGTCGCGGCGGTGCAGATCGCCGGCCTCGTGGCGCGGCGCATCGTCTGCTGGGCCGAGGCCGGCGGCTCGATCGCCATCGGCGAGCGTTTCGGCCTGATCCGCTTCGGTTCGCGCGTCGACGTCTTCCTGCCGGAGGCGGCGACACCACGCGTGGCCGTCGGCCAGACGGCGGTCGCCGGCGAAACGGTGCTGGCGGAATTCGGCGGTATCGCCGCCACGCCTCTCGTGCGGATATCCTGACCGGTGGGCGCGCCGTTCAAGAAATTCGAGGCGCATGCCAGCGGCGGCCCGCGCATCCGCGAAATCCCGATGCGCATGGTGCTGCCCAATCTGGTTACGGTGCTCGCCATCTGTGCCGGCTTGTCCGGCATCCGCTTCGCTTTCGAGAACCGCTTCGAGCCCGCGGTGGTCATGGTGCTGCTCGCCGCGTTTCTCGACGGCATAGACGGCCGGCTGGCGCGGATGCTGAAGGCGACGTCGAAATTCGGCGCGCAGATGGATTCGCTGGCCGACATCGTCAATTTCGGCGTCGCGCCCGCGCTGGTGCTTTACGCTTTCCTGCTCGACCGCGCGGGGTCGCCGGGCTGGATTGCCGCCCTTTTGTTCACCATCGCCTGCGGCATGCGGCTCGCCCGCTTCAATGTTCTTGACGAGGAAAAGGCCGAGCGGCCGGCATGGCAGACCGAATATTTCGTTGGGGTACCGGCGCCGGCGGGCGCCGTGCTGGTGATGCTGCCGCTTTATCTGTATTTCCTGCGGCTTGGGCTGGAGCCCGGCCGCCCGGCCGCCTTCATCGCCACCGGCTTCACCGTACTGGTCGCCTTCCTGCTGGTCAGCCGTTTGCCGGTCTATTCGGGTAAGAGCGTCAAGGTGCCGGGTGACAAGGTATTGCCGGTCATCCTGGGGGTCGTGCTCTACATCCTGCTCTTGATGACCTATCCCTGGTACACGCTGACGGCCTCCGTCGCCGGTTATCTCCTCTTCCTGCCCTTCAGCGTGCGTGCCTATTCGAAGCGCGCCAGGCTGGAAGGCGAGCAGGTGCCGCCTTCGGATATAGGATAACGCTGTTATCCCTCTTTGAAGGCGGGGATGTCGCCGAAGGCGACAGAGGGTGCATTGAAGGCCAGCGCTTTGCGCCCGGGCCTGCGATTTAGGCGAGACGACCCTTCAGGCCGTTCGCCTACGCCGCCGCACTCAGCCCCAGACGATCGATGGCCAGTCTGCGGGCCGACACGTAGTCGGTCTTGCCCGAGCCCAGCGCCGGGATCTCTTCCACCTTGACGATGTCGTTGGGCACCATCAGTTCGGCCGCCCCGGCCTTCTTGCCGAATTGGCGCAGTTCCTCGGCACTCGCATCGTCGGCGGTGGTCACCAGCACGATGCGCTCGCCGCGCCGTTTGTCGGGCACCGCCACGGCGGCATGGCGCTCTTCCGGCCACAGCGACTGCACCAGCATCTCGACCGCACCCAGCGACACCATCTCGCCGGCGATCTTGGCGAAACGCTTGGCCCGGCCGCGAATGGTGATGAAGCCCTCGCGGTCGACCGAGACGATGTCGCCGGTGTCGTGCCAGCCCTCGAGCCGCTGCAATTCGCCCGGTCGGTCGGCGGTCATGTAGCCCATCATCATATTCGGGCCGTCGAGCCACAGACGGCCGGCGCCATCGATGCCGTCGACGGGTTCGAGCTTCATGCGGATGGCCGGCAGCAGCCGCCCGACGGTGCCGTCGCGGCTATGGATGGCGGTGTTGACGGCAACCACGGGCGCGGCCTCGGTCAGCCCAAAGCCTTCGATGATCTCGGCCTGGAAACGCTCGCGATAGGTGCGGCGGGTTTCCGGCTTCACCGCTTCGGCGCCGGCGACGACGAAGCGCAGGCTGGAAAAATCGCCGTCCTTGGCGGTGCGCGCGTAATTGGCGAGGAAAGTGTCGGTGCCGAACATGACCGTCGGCTTCACCTTACGGGCGATCTCGGGGATGATCTTGTAATGGAGAGGCGAAGGGTAAAGGAACAGCTTTACGCCTGTAACCAGCGGCAGGATGGTGCCGCCCGTCAGCCCGAAGGAGTGGAACACAGGCAATACGTTGAGCAGGATATCGGCCGGCGAGATGGTGATACGGACTTCCGCCTGCATGGCGTTGGCGTAAAGGTTCTTGTGCGACAGCACCACCGCCTTCGGCGTGCCTTCCGAACCGGAGGTGAACAGGATGACCGCGGGTTTGGCTGCGTCCTGGCGCTGCAGCGGCCAGCGCCACAGCAAGGCGGCGGTAAGCTTTTCCAGCGCTGTCACGCTTGCGCGTGTATCCTCCAGCCAGAGAAATTTCGCGCCGCCCTTTTCGACCGCCGTCACGATATCGCCGAGGTCGGCCTTCTCGATGAAGGCGCGGGAGGAGACGACCGTGCGGATCACCGCCGTGCGGATGGCGGCGGTGACGCTGGCCGGACCCGCGGTGTAGTTGATCATCGCGGCCACCCGCCCGGCCGAGAGCAGCCCGACCAGGGACAGCACCACGCCATTGGCGTTGGGCAGGAGCAGGCCGACCGCTTCGCCGGGCGCCGTCACCGTCTCGAAACGCCTGCCCAGCACGCGCGCGCCGATAAACAGTTTTCGATAGCTGAGCGCGCCCGAGACGACGTCCTCGATGATCGGATGCGATGCGCCGACCCTGGTTGCGGCGTCACGCATGGCCAGGAACAGGCCGCGATCGAGATCGGCGGCTGCGAAGCGCGCCTCGGCGAAGCGGTCGAACAGCGCGTTGGTGTTCGAGGCCTGGTCGGGAATGCGCGCCACCAGCTCGGCGATGGTCATTGGTTCCAATGCGCTGATCGACAGGCGAGGGAACCAGCGCCTTGGCGCGATGCTGGCCGGCGTCAGCGAGACAGGAAGGTCGCGGGCGCCGCCGACGAAGATCGGCACGATGCGGGCGTCGGCCTGCATGGCGATGCGGGTGACAGCGCGAAACAGCCGGAACGACTTGACGTCGGGCTCGACCGCGTCCGGCAGGTAGACGGCAAGCCGGCCCTTGCCCTTCAGCACGCGCACCAGCCTACGGCTGACGAAGACGTGTTCGGCGTTGAAGGCGATGGTGCGGCCAAGCTCGCGCCAAGGCTCTAGCCATGGTGCCCTGGCCGAGGCTCCGTCGAGGATGTGCAGCGTGTCGTCAGGCAGCAGCGACAGCATCAGCGCCGGTTCGAAGTGCGACTGATGTGAGATGACATAGATGACTGGCGCCACCGCATCGCGCGCGATTGCTATGCGGCTGTCGCTGATCCGGTAGGCGAGCTTGAACGGCACGTAGAGCAGCGCCTGGGCAAAGCGCAGGCCGAGGCGGAACTTTTCCACTACCCCGATCAGCAGCCAGGCCACGACCAGACCCGCAAGCAGCGCCAGTGTCAGGATCATGCCGCGTCTCTCCCAACGTTCCTTGCACCTCGGCTCTGCGGCCGCTTCGGCAAGAACCTAGACGATGTGCGGGCAAGGTCAATGCGCAAGGGCCTCTTGCCGCCTCTCACGAAGGGAAGGGCAAAAGCGGCATCCTTTACGCCGCCTTCAGTCTCTCGCTGATGAAGCGGAATTCCTGCGTTTTGCCGCCATAACCGTAGGCGGCGGCCGGCTCTTCGTGGACGAAGGCGTAGCTTTCTTCGTGCACGGACCCGAGCAGGCGTCCGAAGGCGGCGAAGATCGCCTTGAGATAGGCTTCCAGCTCGAGCTTGGTGTTGGTGCCGTCGACCACCTTGATGTCGAGCCAGAACGTATTGGTCCCATGCTCGGCCAGCGACGTGCCGCCGGCGAACCAGTGCTGCGGATCGAGATAAGAGACGGCAACCGCCGTTATGGTCGGATCCTTGCGAAGGTGCGTGGCGGTGAGTTCGGTCGCCTCCTTGGCGATCCTGGCGGACAGCGTGGCGTCGGGCTTCCCGGTGACGCTGACGTTGATGATGGGCATTGTCCTTCTCCTTGGTTCTGGCGGCCTCTGTCAGCCGATGATGCAACCCTGTCTCCAACCAGGAAACATGAAAATCGAATTGTTTTCAGAGAATACTTCGATAATATCGAATTATGAAAACGCTCGATCCCGACCTCTTGAGGACATTCCTCGCCTTCGCCGACGGCGGCTCGCTGGCGCAGGCGGCCTCTATCGTCGGCCGTTCACCGTCGGCTGTGACGGCGCAGATGCAGCGGCTGGAAGAGGCTGTCGGCGAACCGCTCCTGGCGCCGCAGGGCAGGGGCCGCAGCCTGACGCCGACCGGTGAGGAGCTTGTCGGCCATGCCCGGCGTATCCTTGCAGCGCATCGTGAAGCCTGGCTCGGCCTGAAGGGCGCAAGGGCCGACGGACGCATCGCGATCGGTACGACGCAGGATTTCGCCGACAGCGGCTTGCCCGATTTGCTGCGTGCCTTCGCCGAAAGCCATCCGCGCGTCAGGATCGAGCTGCGCGTCGGCCGCTCCGCCGAACTGGCGCAAGCCCTTCAGGGCGGTAGCCTGGATCTGGCGATCGTTATGCGGCAAGCTGCGACGCCGGACGAAATCGGCATGCTGCGCGAGCCGATGATGTGGCTCTGTTCGCAAAAAGGACTGGCAGCGCGACAGGACGAGTTGCCGCTTGCACTGCTCGATCCGCATTGCGGCTTCCGCGAAGCGGCTATCTCGGCGCTCGATGCGGCCGGCCGGCGCTATCGCATCGCGGCCGGCAGCGCGAGCTTGGCCGGGCTGCGCACGGCGGTCAAGGCCGGCATCGCGCTGACGCTGCGCACCGCGCGCTTTGCCCATTCCGGCATCGTCGAAGCACCGCGCACGTTCGACCTGCCGCCCGTGCCCGTTGCCGAATTCGCCATCCGGCTGCGCGCCGATGCCGAGAACCCGGCGCGGGATCTGGCCGCACTGCTCGGCACCGGCCTGGCTGTGCCAGGACTTTTTGGCTGACAGTCGCCTGTCGTCCCGCGCGGGGCCAAAGAAAAAGCCGACCTTGCGGTCGGCTTGGAGTAGGACGGACCGAGGGGTTTGGGGGGACTCGGGGGGTGGTCCGTCGGCTCAACAATGCCTGAACGGGATGATGGTTCCGTGACTGCGCAAATTTTTTTGGGCTCGGCTTTCACAACGGCCCTGGCGCTTGTTGCTGCTTTGCCGACAGCCAGTCGCGGCCGGCATGGGCAAAGACCGCGCAAAGCACGATCGCGCCGCCGATCATGCTGGCCATGGGCGGTATCTCGGCCAGGAAAAGGAACGCAAACAGGATCGCGAACGGCACTTCGGCAGAGCCGAGCAGGCCGATTTCAGCCGCCGGGATGAGCCGCGCGCCTTCCGTCCACAGGACGGAGGAGAGCGCAAAGCTCGAGCCGAAGGCAACGAGCAGCACGGCATCCCTTGCCGAGACGGCAAGCGGGTCGGTGACGAACCAGCCGAGTATGAACAACAGCAGGGCCGAGACCGCGCCTGCCCAGACCGCCGGCGTGTCGCGGAAGGCGCGCACCATGATCATGTAGAGCGCGCTGCCGATCGTCATCAGCAGCGCCAGCCCGTCTCCGAACAGATTGCCTGTGCCGAAGCTCGACCAGACCATGACCGCAACGCCGCAAAGCGAGACGGCGGCGGCTAACATCGTCTGAAGGCGGAAGGGCTCGCGCACCAGCAGGAAGGCGAGCAGCGCGGCAATGAAAGGCGACGTCGCGTAGATGACCGTGACATTGGCGACGAAGGTGAATTTGAAGGCGCAGATGAAGGCGATGCTGGCCAGCGCGCCTTCCACCGCCAGCAGCCAGCCGCGCCAGCCGAGCCGCAGCGTTTCGCGGTTGCCGGAGCGGTGGCGGCGCCACCGCACATAGAGGCTGATCAGGATCGAGCCGACGAAACCGCGCCAGCAGGTGATGGTCAGCGGATCGGCATGGATCGATTTGGTCAGCACGCCGGTCAATCCGAACACCGCCGCCGACGACGACACCAGGATGATGCCAAGTGTCCGTTCTGCGGTGTCGGTGGCGGCTGCTACATCGGTCATGAAAGCCAATTTACGTGGTTCTGTCCTGACATCGTAGTGTCAGCAGTCTGGCCCGTCACAGCCGTTTGCGGAAATGCTCGCCGCCGACGATCAGGAGCCCTGCGGTGATGATGAGAGCAGCGCCGAAAAACACTTCGCGACGCGGCACGTCGCCCCAGATGGCGAAGCCGAGCGCGAAGGCCCACAACAGCGAAGTGTATTCCAGCGGCGCGATGATCGAGGCCGGCGTCCGTTTCATGCCTTCGAAGAGAAGATACTGCGCCAAGCCGCCGAGCGCGCCGACGCTGGCAAGCAGAAGCAGTTCGCTCCAGCCGGGCATCTTCCACCAGAGCAGCGCGGGCACCGCCGAGAATATCAGGAAATAGAAATTGTTGAGCATGAGCTGGATCATCGAGCGCTCGGCAAGTGCTGTCTTGCGCAACAGCACGATGGCGATGCCCCACAGGAAAGCGGCGGCCAGCACCAGCAGCACCGGCACGGACAGCCCGAGATGGGCAGGGTCACAGGCGACAAAGACGCCGGCGAAGCCGATTGCCACCGCCAGCCAGCGCAGCATTGGCACTTTTTCGCCAAGCATCACCACCGAAAGCACGGTGACGATGATCGGGGCCGCGTAATAGACGGTGGTCAGTTCGGCGAGCTGCAGGCTGCGCGCGGCATTGTAATAACAAAGCCACGCCGCCAGGGTGAAGACGCTGCGCAACAGCATCGGCCACACGATCGGCGACCGCGCCGTCTCCGCATAGAGATGCCGTCCGCCGATCGCCGCGCAGGCGGTCAGTATGGTGATGCTGCGGAAGAACAGGATCTGCCAGACGCTCATGCCGGCTACCAGCAGCTTGATCGAAGCGTCCTGCGTCGAAAAAAGCAAATAGGCGGCGCCGGTCAGGAGGATACCGGCGAGAACCCTTTCGCGTGTTTCGAGAATGGCGACATCGGCCATGCGACAAGCGGCCTTGTGTGAAAACGGCTCCGGCCCCTGTCGGCTCCGCTCCCGCCAGCTATAGGGGCGAAACCTTGCATGGCGCTGCTCCAGCGCCGTGCTTGCGTTGGGGCAGGGCCGATCCCGGATGCGGCTTCTGGCGCGGCGCGACTGATTGGTTTAGCATCGTCTCACAAAGCCGGCGCGTAAGGTTCGGCGAGCCAAGGGAACGGCGCGGATCAGGAAGCCAGCGCTCGCATAAGAGACGCCATTCGCATCATGGCGGCGGGCTGACAGCCGGCACTTACGGATATCGAAACGCCGACATCAGGGGGAGAACGCAATGCAGAAACTGCAATCGCAAGGCGTCCATCACATCACGCTGGTCGGCGCCGGTCGCCAGACGTCGATCGATTTCTGGGAAGGCGTGCTGGGCATGCCATTCATTTTCGAGCAACCCAACCTCGACAAGGCAGCCGAAAGCCATCTCTATTTCGATCCGGGCGACGGGCGGCTGATCACCATCTTTACCGACGAGACCCGCACGCCGGCAAAGCGCCGCACGCCGACCGACACGGGCTGCGTCCACCACATCGCCTTTGCCGTGTCGCGCGTGACCTTCCTGCAGGCGGTCGCCCGGCTTGACGAGCGCGCCATCAAGCACAGTGGCGTCAAGGACCGCGGTTTCATGGATTCGATCTATTTCGAGGATCCGCTTGGCCTGCTGATCGAACTTGCTTCCTACCGTTTCGAGCCGCCGGCCGGCTTTAGCCATGCCGACGTGCTGATGGAAGCGCACAAGCTCCGCGTCGCGCGTGGCGACTACAACATCGCCGAGGCGCATCTGGCCGACGCCATCCAGGCGCTGGTCGAGCGCTTGCGCGCGACATTGTCGGCCGACAGGGCGCCGCGCAATCCATATTGATTTTGAATAAACAAAGGGAGGAACAGATGGCAAAGACAGCGACGAAGGGTGCGAGGAAGCCGGCGGCCAAGGCGACACCAAAGGCTATGGCAAAGCCAGCAGCAAAAGCTTCAGCCAAGCCGGCGCCAAAAATATCGGCAAAGCCTTCGGCCAAGGCGACGTCAAAAGCAGCAACTGCCGGCAAAGCCGCGTCCAGGACCAAGGGGAAGTCGGCGAAGAAACCCGCCCTGATGATCAGCATGCTGAAGCCGAGCGTCAACAACATGACGGTTCGGGTGTTTGCCCGCGCCGCCGGGCTGGACCATGCCGAGGCCGACGCCTGGGGCAGCACGCGTTCGCCCGAATTCATGGCGCGCAACCCGGCCCATCTGACTCCGATGATCGAGGACAAGGGCCTGCCGCGAGGGGTGCTTTGGGAAAGCTGCGCCATCATGCAGTATCTCGCCAACAAGCACGGGCTGGAGAAATTCTACCCCAAGGCGCCTGCCAAGCGGGCGATGATCGACAGCGCCATGTTCTACCTGATCGGCACGCTCTATCCCTATGTGGCGCGCGCCACCTATCCGGCGCTCGGTTTCCCGCAATATGCCGGAGAGGTCGGCCACAGCGACGCTCATCCCGACAGGAAGGCCGAGGCCCAGAAGGCGGCGATCGCCGCCATCTCCGAACCGCTGGAGGTGTTCCACTCCTTCTTCAGGGACGGCAAGCCCTTCATTGGAGGCAAGAACCCGTCTATCGCCGATATCCGCCTGGCGGCGACACTCGAATTTCTCGCCGTCATCGACTATGCCCTGCCCGAATGGGCCAGCGACTACATGGCCGCGATGGAGAAGAAGCTCGGCAAGGCCTATGCAGACCCGGCCAGCGACGTGCGCGGCTACATTGCCCATGTGAAGTCACAGCCACGGGTGTGAGATCGCTTCGGCGCCGCAGGCCGGTTGAAGGCAGCCGGCGGCCAAGATGAACTGCGATGTCCTTCGCGGCTCCTTTGCCTGGAGGACAGAGGAGCGAACTGTCCCGCCAGCGTATCGCGGACTGCCCGCCACTCCGGTGTTTCCAAGCGACGCTTACTGCGTCGCTTGGTAAAGCTCCGCCGCCGCTGCCTTGAGCGCCCGCCTTCCGTCCGGCCTGAAATACATCATGTGTCCTCCGTCCAGCACATCGACGCGGATGGGCTTTGCACCGGCGAGCGTCGGTACCTGGTTCACCAGATAGCGAGATGCCAGATAGGGCGTGACGAGGTCGGTGTAGCCGTTGACGATGACGACGCCGAGCGCGGGATTGAGCGAGCGCGCCCGCTGCAGATCGTTCATCACGCCGGCATAGCCCTGCCGCGATGTGCCGTAGTCCCAATTGCGGCTGATCTCGCCATTGAGCAGCCGGTAGCTGACATCGGTGTGGTAGTTCAATTCGTCGCGGGCATAGCCGACAAAAGCCGAGGTCAATGCTGGAACGCTGCGGTCGAGCACAGGATCGGGTCCGGCGGTGCGAGCGCTTTCAGGAGCGATGTCGGCCGTGCCGATCATGGCGTCATAGGGGCTGAGCACCTTGCTTTTCGAGCGGGCAAACTCCCTCGCGAAAAGGCTGGTCGGTATACGCGCGAAATTCCGCTGCACGAGGTCGAGGGGCAGGCCGGTGATCTCGGCCACCCGCTGGCTCGCCAGCCGCCCGCCTTGCTCCAGCCCGCTGGCAAGCGCCGTGAGGTAGTCGCCAAGCGCATAGCGCTCGACCGCGGCCAACTGCGCCCGCAGCGCCTCGCCGGTAACGCCGTCGGCACTGAGCCGCACCGACGCCAGCGAGGGGAGTTCGAGAGCCCAGTGCAGCGGCTCGAATTCGTCGGGTTGCACCAGCATGAATTCCAGCGCCGGCGAGATCAGCACGATGCCGCTCGGGCTAAGGCCGACATCTTCCTGCAAAGTCCTGGCGAGCAGCGCCGCGCGAAACCCGCCATAGCTTTCCCCGGCCAGGAAAAGCGGCGAGCTGCTGCGGCCGTTCTGGGCCAGATAGAGCCGGATGAAGGCGCCGATCGAGCTGGCGTCCTGGTTGACGCCCCAGAAGTCGTGGGTGTTCTGCCCGGGAGCCTCGCGGCTGTAGCCGGTGCCGACCGGATCGACAAAGACGAGGTCGGTCATGTCGAGCCAGCTGTCCGGATTGTCGATGATCTTTTGCGGCGGCGGCAGGAATTCGCCATCGGCTCCGGTCGTGATGATGCGCGGACCGAGCGCACCGAGATGCAGATAGGCGGAAGCCGCCCCGGGGCCGCCATTGAAGACGAAGGTAATGGGGCGTGGTGCCGTTTTTGCCGCGTCGGCCGGTGGCCGCAGCGTATAGGCGACATAAAAGATCTCCGCCGTGACGTCGGCCTTGCCTGAAAGCAGCGACAGCGTGCCGGCCTCGGCCTGATACTCCAGCTTGCGTCCGGCAACCGTGATCGAATGGCTGGTGACCTGCGGCGGCGGCAGCAGCGACAGCACACCGCCGGTCGGTGCCGGCCTCTCCGGCGTTTCAGCCAGGACAGGCTGTGCGAAGGCAGCAAGCACCAGCAGGATGAGAGAGATCAGTTTCAACTTGAACGGCATGACGCCTCCGCGAGAACGCTTGTCGCATAGCTATGGCCGATGCGATCGAAGTCAAAGGAAAGGCTCGTCCGGCTGAAGACGGATCGCCTGCCATCAGGCAACGAATCCGGGTCAACGGTTCCGTGCAAGCCTTCTCGGCGCGCTATTGAGAGAGCATTGAATGAAAAAACCGCCTGTACGGCGGGTCCGTGGCGCAACTCAGCACCATAACCAGAAATGTACCATAGCGGCCTTCACCCTGTCAAGAAAAAATTCCTATCAGGAGAAACCGTTGGCACACCCGACTGCCCATCGCCAGCCCTTGTTGACCCGAGTCGGTCACCAGAAAATGGGACGACGGCACTCGCACGGCTCAGACGGTCTTTGAGACCTCGTCCGTCAATGTCCATCTGGGAAAGTGGTTGCGCGCCTGTGTTCCAACGCGATGATTATGTTTGCTTTCCGGTGTGATCGGGGCAAATCTCGGTCGGTTGGCGCATGCCAGCGCCAGAAACAATCGTCGAAAGGGCAGCGAAATGGACGCCACCGCACTGAAGGCCATGCAGGCGCCGCTGAAAGAGACCTATCGCGATGATGCTTCGCGCGCGCTCATCACGCTCAGGGCCAGAGGCAGTCTCGATGACCAGTCGATCGCCTGCAAGGTCGAGACGGGCAGGGCTCTCGCGATTGCCGGTCTGCATCCGGCAACGGGCGGCTCGGGGCTCGAGCTTTGCTCGGGCGACATGCTGCTGGAGGCACTTGTGGCCTGCGCCGGCGTGACGCTCAAGGCGGTGGCGACGGCGCTCGAATTCAAGCTCGGCGCCGCCACGGTCGAGGCCGAAGGCGACCTTGATTTTCGCGGCACGCTTGGCGTTGCCAAGGATGCGCCGGTCGGTTTTCGCGCCATCAGGCTGAATTTCAGTCTCGACACCGATGAGCCGCAGGAGCGCATCGATTCCTTGCTGAAGCTGACCGAACGCTACTGCGTGGTGTTCCAGACCATCAACCAGAAGCCGGAACTGACGGTCAGCGCACGGCGCTGACGCCGCATCGCGCCTTACTGCGCTGCCGGTTCCTCCGCGTCGCCCTCATCGGTGAAGGGTGACGCGCTCGGCACGCATTGCAGCGACCAGCCGGTCGGGGCCGGCTGCTTCTGGTATTCGGTGATGGCGGCGGTGCATTGTTCGCGCTTGTCGAACGTGCTGGGCAACACGACCATGCCGCCTTGCGGGCCGGCGATTACCAGGTACCAGACCAACGCTACGCTCGAAGCCATGGGAATTTCCTTGCTCTGCCCAGCCGGGCTTGTTGTGGGAATCTATGCGATCCTATCAACTCTGCGGAAATGACGAAAGCATGACCGCGACTCAGCTTTCCGCCGCCACATCACAGCCGCGTGATGTGGCGGGCGGGCGGGGTCTGGTCAATTCGTTGCGAAACAATAGAACAAGCCGTCGCCGCCGGTGCCTTTCAGCGCCTCCTGGCCGCAGCCGCCGCGCGAAGCATGCGAAGAGTTCCAGGATTTGGCGGCAGCTGAATCGTCGAGCCCGGTGCGGTCGTGATGGCCCATCATGGCTGCCCCTTCCGTGCCGCTCATCGTCCAGTCACCGCAGGTCTGGTCGGCGATCCTGGTGCCGTCGGGTTTCGAGCCGGTCAGCATATCGTGGCGGTTCGGCGTGTCGCCGCGGCCGTTGACCATCTCGCCTTTCTCGGTGAGCGCCGTCTGCTTGGTGATGCCGTTGGCATCGCCGTGCAGCGAGGCGACGTCGTCGGCTATCTTGACGCCCTTGGCATTCACCCACGGTCCCTTGCCGATGCGGTCGCGCGCATCCTCGGTGCTGGTCGACAGATATGCGGCCCAGGTCTTGCCGGTGACGCCGGCTGCTTCCGCCAGCGAGGCGCAATGCGCGTCGGCGCCCTTCAGGCCGCCGAGGTCTGCCCCTTTGCCCGAGCCGACGCTGGTGACGAAGAAGCTCATCTTGGCATCTTGTGACAAGGCTGTGCCGGCGGCCAAGGCTGAGGCAATGGCGGTGGCGGCGATGAGAATAAGTCTGCGCATGTCGGTCCTCCGGGTTTGAGCTTCGAATGTACATTCGAGGAACGCCGCCCGGAGCCGAATTCTTCCGATAAAAAAGATGCGGCTATTCCGGCTGTCGGTAGGCGACGAAACGGTTGTGCTTGGCCTGGAAGATCAATCCTGTCTCTTTCAGATCGGGGCTTGCCAGCGGCACGATGCGTTTGGCGATCTCGGAGGGATGCGGCAGCGTTTCCGGGTCCTCGCCGGGCACGGCCTGCGCGCGCATCGCGGTGCGGGTGGCCCCCGGATCGGCGGCATTGACGCGCAAGGGCAGGCTCTGCGTCTCATGTGCCCAGGAGCGCATCATCGTCTCGACCGCCGCCTTGGAAGCCGCGTAGGGCGCCCAGAAGGCGCGCGCCGAGTGAGCAGCGTTGGACGACAGGATGATGGCCCGGCCGGCGTCGGAGAGCCGCAGCAGTGGGTCGACCGAGCGGATCAGCCGCCAGGTCGAGGTGACGTTGATGGTCATCACCTTCTCGAAGGTTTTCGCCTCGACATGGCCGATCGGCGAGATCACGCCGAGCACGCCCGCATTGGCGACGAGAATGTCGAGCTTGCCCCACCGCTCATGGATGGCGCCGCCCAGGCGGTCGATGCCGGCCATGTCGGCAAGGTCGAGCGGCACCAGCGTCGCTTCGCCCTTGCCGGTTTTGTCGCGCTCGGCCTTGATCTGGTCGTCGAGTTCTTCCAGCCCGCCCACGGTGCGCGCCACGGCAATGACGTGGGCGCCGGCGGCAGCCAGTTCCCTGGCGATGAAGTAACCGATGCCGCGCGAGGCGCCGGTGACGACCGCAACGCGGCCGGAAAGGTCGAAGGTCATGCGATAGATTCCGGAAATATGGCTATGGCAACTGGCAGTGCGGCAATCCTATGCGCCGCTCGTCGCCAGCAGCGACAGCGTGCGCACATTGTCGTGGCCTTCGAAGTCGAGCAGGCGGGTCGGATACTGGCCGGTGAAGCAGGCGTCGCAGAATTGCGGCTGCTCGTTGTCGCGGTTGGCCTCGCCGACGGCGCGATAGAGTCCGTCGATCGACAGGAAGCCGAGCGAATCGACGCGGATGAATTCGGCCATCTCCTCGATCGACATACGTGATGCCAAAAGCTTCGATTTTTCCGGCGTATCGACGCCGTAGAAGCAGGAGGCGCTGGTCGGCGGCGAGGCGATGCGCATATGCACTTCCTTGGCGCCGGCGTCTCGCACCATCTGCACGATCTTCTGGCTGGTGGTGCCGCGCACGATGGAATCGTCGACCAGCACGACGCGCTTGCCCTCGATCATGCGGCGGTTGGCGTTGTGCTTCAGCTTGACGCCCATGTGGCGGATCGAATCGCCGGGCTGGATGAAGGTGCGGCCGACATAGTGGTTGCGGATGATGCCGAGCTCGAAGGGGATGCCCGCGGCTTGCGAAAAGCCGATTGCCGCCGGCGTGCCGGAATCCGGCACCGGCACGACGATGTCGGCCTCGACGGGATTTTCCTGCGCGAGTTCCGCGCCGATGCGCTTGCGCACCTCGTAGACGTTGCGGCCTTCGACCGAAGAGTCCGGGCGTGCGAAATAGACATATTCGAAAATGCAGAAGCGGGTCTTCTGCGGCTCGAACGGGAACAGGCTCTCGATGCCCTTGGAGGTAACGACGACCATCTCGCCGGGCTTCAAATCGCGCACGAAACGCGCGCCGATGATGTCCAGCGCGCAGGTTTCGGAGGCCAGGATCCAGGCACCGTCGAGGTCACCCAGTACCAGCGGGCGGATGCCGAGCGGGTCACGGCAACCGATCATCTTCTTGGCCGTCATCGCCACCAGCGAAAAGGCGCCCTCGACCTGGCGCACCGCATCGATGAAGCGCGAGTTGAGATCGCGCTCCTTGCTGGTGGCGACGAGGTGCAGAAGCGTCTCGGTGTCGGAGGTCGAGGAGAAGATCGCGCCTTGCTTCTGCAGCGCGCGCTGCACGGTCATGGCGTTGGTCAGATTGCCGTTATGGGCCACGGCAAAACCGCCATCGGCCAGTTCGGCGAAGAAGGGCTGGATGTTGCGCATGCCGGCGCCGCCGGTCGTGGCGTAGCGCGTGTGGCCGATGGCGCGATTGCCTTGCAGGCTGTCGATGACGCGTTGCTTGGTGAAGGTGTCGCCGATCAGGCCGACATGGCGTTCGACATGAAACTGGGTGCCGTCGTAGGAGACGATGCCGGCCGCTTCCTGGCCGCGATGCTGCAGCGCGTGCAGGCCGAGCGTGACGATGGCCGCCGCGTCCTGCCGGCCGAAAATGCCGAACACGCCGCATTCGTCGTGGAAGTGATCGTCAGCTTCCGCGGAAAGCACGTGGTCTGCGTCTGCCATGGGGCTCAAGCTCCGCTAAAATCGCCATATAAGGCGACAGCGTCGTAAAAGCAACGCGCCCGGCGATGGTTCACGATCACCGCCAGTCTCGGGCGCCTGTTCTGCGGCGCCCGATCACTCATCAATTCGCCGGCGCCGCCGGGGCCGGATTGGCCGGTGCGTTGTCCGCGGGAGGCGTTCCGGCATCGCTGTCGTCAGGAGCCGGCGCATTGGCATCGTCCCCTCCCGCCGGGGCATCCGTGGCCGGTGCGTCCGGTGCGGCGGGCGTTTCGGCGGCCGGCTGATTCGGATTGAGCTTCTTGAGGATGGCGTTTTCCGGATCCTCGGGCAGCAGGCTTTCAAGCTTGGCGCCGATCTGTTCCAGCAGCGGCCGCGACTTGGCCTCCGTGACCCAGGCCGGTGCCTTGGCGCCGGCCAGCCAATTGAAGAACAGCAGGGCCACGGCAACCACCAGAATGCCGCGGGCGGCGCCATAGAGGAAGCCGAGCGTGCGGTCGAGCGCGCCGATGCGGGAATCGATGATCCAGTCGGCGAGCTTCATGGTGATGACGCTGACGACGATCAAAGCGATGATGAAGACGACGCCGGCGGAGGCCGCCATGGCGATCTTTTCATTGTCGATGTAGGGTTTCAGGTAGGGCAGCACGGGCTTGTAGAAAAAGAACGCCGCCGCGGCTGCCGCCGCCCAGGACACGATGGACAGGACCTCGCGTGAAAAGCCGCGAACCATGGCGAGCATCGCCGAGACCAGGGTGAAGCCGACGAGAATTCCGTCAAGCAGCGTTATCGGCATCTTTGTCGCCCCACTCCCTGTCGCTCACCACCAGGTGAGCCCGTCATTCTTCGTCGTTGGCGCGGCTGCGCCGTGAGCCGGCTATGCGCGCCACGAGGTCGGCGAGCTCGGTGGGCTGGAAAGCGCCGGCCCCGATTCCTCCGGCAAGTTCCTCGCTGCCCAAGGGCAGAACCGCGCTTGCGAAACCCAGCTTTTCGGCCTCCTTGAGACGCTGCTGCGCATGCGCAACCGGCCTCACGGCGCCAGAAAGGCTGATTTCGCCGAAATAGACGCAATCGGCGGGAAGGGCAAGACCGGTGAGCGAGGAAACCAGTGCGGCCGCCACCGCCACGTCGGCCGCGGGCTCGGAAATGCGGTAGCCGCCGGCTACGTTCAGATAGACGTCCTGTTGGCCGAAGCGCACGCCGCAATGCGCCTCGAGCACCGCCAGGATCATCGACAGCCGGGCGCCGTCCCAGCCAACGACGGCGCGGCGCGGCGTGCCGAGCGAGGAGGGCGCGACCAGCGCCTGGATTTCGACCAGCACCGGCCTTGTGCCTTCCATGCCGGCGAAAACCGCCGCTCCCGGCGATTTCGCATGGCGCTCGCCGAGGAACAGCTCGGAAGGATTGGCAACCTCGCGCAGGCCCTTGTCCGACATTTCGAAGACGCCGATCTCGTCGGTCGGGCCGAAACGGTTCTTGACGGTGCGCAGGATACGGTAGTGATGGCCGCCTTCGCCCTCGAAATAGAGCACGGCGTCGACCATGTGCTCGACGACGCGCGGGCCGGCGATCTGGCCTTCCTTGGTGACATGGCCGACGAGCACGATCGCAGCACCCGTGGATTTCGCATAGCGGATCATCGCCTGGGCGGCCGCACGCACCTGGGTGACGGTGCCGGGCGCCGAATCGGCGAGGTCGGTCCACAGCGTCTGGATCGAATCGAGGATCACCAGGTCCGGCCGCTTGCCGTCGGCGATCGTGGCAAGGATATCCTCGACATTGGTCTCGGCCGCAAGCTCGACCGGTGTGGAAGCGACGCCGAGGCGCTGCGCGCGCAGCCTGATCTGGGCGACCGCCTCCTCACCGGAGACATAGACGATGCGGTGGCCCCTCGAGGCAAGGGCAGCAGCAGCCTGGGTGAGCAGCGTCGACTTGCCGATACCGGGATCGCCGCCGACCAGCAGCGCCGAGCCGCGCACGAAGCCGCCGCCCGTGGCGCGGTCGAGCTCACCGATGCCCGACACGATGCGCGGCGCGTCCTCGATATCGCCGGAAAGCGTGGTCAGCACCACCGCGCGGCCCTTGCGTGCGTTGCGCGTATTGGCCGGCCCGGAACCGATGCCGCCGGACGTACCTTCCTCGACCAGCGTGTTCCATTCGCCGCAGGCGTCGCATTTTCCGGCCCAGCGCTGATGCACCGATCCGCAGTTCTGGCAGATGAACTGGACGCGGGATTTAGCCATTAGCGAGGCCTGCTTCGGGATCGCCGATGCTGGATAGGTGGGCGGGACAGAGGGGGTTTGACGGAGCGTGACGGTGAGTCAAAAAAGCTACTCAAACCTTTCCGCGATATGATGTTCCTCCGCCAGATCCGAGAAGCGGGTAAATTCGCCGTGGAAGGCTAGCGTGACCGTGCCCGTCGGTCCGTGACGCTGCTTGGCCACGATCACCTCGGCCTTGCCGCGCATCTCGTTCATCTCGTTTTCCCACTTGATGTACTCGTCGGTGCCGAGCTTCGGCTCGCGGTTCTTGAGGTAGTATTCCTCGCGGTAGACGAAGATCACGACGTCGGCGTCCTGCTCGATCGAGCCGGATTCGCGCAAGTCCGAGAGCTGCGGGCGCTTGTCGTCGCGGCTTTCAACCTGTCGCGAGAGCTGCGACAGCGCGATGATCGGCACCGCGAGCTCCTTGGCCAGTGCCTTGAGGCCGGTGGTGATCTCGGTGATTTCCTGCACGCGGTTCTGCGAGGCCCTGGCGCTGGAGCCCTGCATCAGCTGGATATAGTCGATGACGATGAGGTCGAGGCCGCGCTGGCGCTTCAGGCGCCGGGCGCGGGCCGAGAGCTGGGCGATCGAGATGCCGCCGGTCTGGTCGATGAACAGCGGAATCTTCTGCATGGTCTGCGAACAGGCGACCAGCTTTTCGAAGTCCATTTCGGTAATCTCGCCGCGGCGGATCTTCGAGGAGGAGATTTCCGTCTGTTCGGAGATGATACGGGTCGCGAGCTGTTCCGACGACATTTCGAGCGAGAAGAAGCCGACGACACCGCCATTCGCCGCCTTGAACGACCCGTCGGCCTGCTGCGCCGGCACATAGGCCTCGGCGACGTTGAAAGCGATGTTGGTGGCGAGCGACGTCTTGCCCATGCCCGGACGGCCGGCAAGGACGATCAGATCGGACGATTGCAGGCCGCCCATGCGGCGGTCGAGGTCGCGCATGCCGGTGGCCAGCCCCGACAGGTGGCCGTCGCGCATGTAGGCGGCGTTGGCCATGTCGACCGCGGTCTTGACCGCGTCGGTGAAGCTCTCGAAGCCGCCGTCATAGCGTCCGGTTTCGGCCAGCTCGAACAGGCGCCGTTCGGCATCCTCGATCTGCTCGGACGGCGACATGTCGACCGGCGCGTCATAGGCGATGTTGACCATGTCCTCGCCGACGGTGATCAGGGCGCGACGCGTCGCAAGGTCATAGATGGCGCGACCGTAATCTGCGGCGTTGACGACCGTGACGGCTTCGACCGCCAGGCGCACGACATATTGTGCTACCGTCATGTCGCCGACCTTCTCGTCGGCCGGCAGGAAGGTCTTCAGCGTGATCGGCGTTGCCACCTTGCCCATGCGAATGAGCTCTGCCGCGATCTCGAAGATCTTGCGATGCAGGGGTTCGTAAAAGTGGCTGGCCTTCAGGAAGTCGGAGACGCGATAGAAGGCATCGTTGTTGACCAGGATCGCGCCGAGCAGCGCCTGTTCCGCCTCGATGTTGTTCGGCGCCTCGCGATAGAGCGGTTGCTCCGCCACGCCGAATTTCCGCGCTGCCTCTGCCATGATGTCCCCGATTTCGATCCCGGTCTCTCGATATCAGAATCGGAAAATTGAGTGCTGACTTATCTGCAACAGTTATCACCCAAGCAGATTTGATGCCCACTGTTCACAGAAACAAAAAACCGTCCACAGGACAGTATTCCCGTGCCCTGATTCCGATTGACTCGACAAGGTGCTGATTCTACGCGACGGTTTGGAACAAAGCAAGAACAATCGTCACCCGAATCCCTACGCTGTATCGAGCACATCGCCCCAGTCCGACCGCCGTGCCGCCTTGAACAGTTCACCGTCACGCTTGCTGAAAAGCGTCTCTCCGGCACTGCCGTCCGGCCGGCAAAGCTTGAGCGCCGCCTTGCCCGAGCCGGTTTTCGGTGGCGCGATCACCCGCGCCGCGCGGACTGGCGCCGGCTGCCTCGAAGCCGCGACATAGATGAACTTCTCGTCCTCCCATGGCACTTCGGCGTCCTTGGCCAGCCGGTGCAGGCGCGAGCGGGCGACGCGCCGCGAAAAGTGGCACCAGTCGGGCGCGATGAGCGGGCAGGGGGCTTCGTGCGGGCAAGGTGCCAGCACATGCGCGCCCGCTTCTATCAGTTGCCGGCGAACCGCGAGAACACGCTGCCAGCCCGCCGGCGTGCCCGGCTCCACGATCAGCAGCGTGTCTGTCGTGAGCTGCCACAGCCGATCGACCATTTTGGGCAGGGATGCCGGTGCGATCTCGTCCAGCACATAGGCGCAGGTGACCAGGTCCGCCGGCTGCAAACCGTCAAGGTCGATGGTCACGTCGCCGGCCTGCCAGGCGATCCGGGCAGCGATTGCATCGGCGGCAAGCGCCTCGCCGACCTTGCGCACCGCAGCACTGGCCTCCAGCAAAACGGCATGCTGAAGATCGGGCCACAGGTCCGCCGTGGCCCAAAGCACGGTGCCCGGGCCGGCGCCGACATCGAGCAGGGTTTTCGGCGCGAATTCCGGCTGGGCTTCGTTCACCGCGTCAAGGCTGGCGCGGACGGCGGCATAGGTCGCCGGCAGCCGCGTCGCCAGATAAGCCTTGACCGCCATATCCTGCGCCATATGCAGGCGGCCGTCGCGCATCTCGGCGCGGTAACGGTCCGATAGGGTTTTCGCCGCCTGCCTGAGCACCGGCAGCGGCACGTTTTCGAGGGCACGGTCGACGGCCTGTCGAAGCGGGGCGGGCAGTTCCACGGCTCATGCCCCTCGTGGTGCGAGCAGGATGACAGAGGCGCCCACTATGCAGAGCGCCGCCCCCGCAAGGTCCCACCGGTCGGGACGCACGCTTTCCACCAGCCAAAGCCAGGCCAGTGACGCCGCGATGTAGATGCCGCCATAGGCGGCATAGGCGCGGCCGGCCGCGCCGGTGTCCACCAGGGCCAGAAGCCAGGCGAACACAAGCAACGAAACGAACCCTGGTAGCAGCCACAGCGGCGATTTCTCCAGCCGCCACCACGCCCACACCGAAAAACAGCCAGCGATCTCGGCGAGCGCCGCGGCTGCATAGAGGAGGTAGGTCATGAAAAAGGCCTCGCGACGATCACGAGGCCTTTTTCAGGGCACGAGCCGGGAATGGCAAGCGCCAATGCGGCAAAGCGGTCTGTTCCTACTCCGCTACCTTGCGGCGCCGGGCGGGCTTGGCGGGCTCTTCGACCAGAGCCGCTTCGCGATGGCCCATGTCGCGCATTTCGAGCGCCTTTTCACATTTGACCATATAGTCGCGCGCCATCGGCAGGGTGTCGTTCTTCCTGGCAAGCTGGATCTGGAAGATGACCAGATCCTGCCAGCGGAAGGCGGCTTCCGAGGCTGCCAGATAGAATTCCCACATGCGGCAGAAGCGTTCGTCATAGATCGCCTTGGCCTTGTCGCGGTTGACGGCGAAGCGCTGGCCCCAATGCTTCAACGTGTCGGCATAATGGAGCCGCAGGATTTCGATGTCCGTGACGACGAGGCCTGACTTCTCGATCGCCGGCATGACTTCGGAAAGCGCGGGAATGTAGCCGCCCGGGAAAATGTACTTGCGGATGAAGGCGCTGGTCGCCCACGGCACGCCGGAGCGGCCGATCGTGTGCAGGAGCATGACGCCATCAGGCTTCAGCAACGTCGCGCTCTTGTCGAAGAAGGTGCGGTAATGGTTGACCCCGACATGTTCGAACATGCCGACCGAAACGATGCGGTCGAAGCGTTCGTTGAGTTCGCGGTAATCCTTCAGCTCGAAATGAACGTGGTTTTCCAGGCCCTGGGCATGCGCCCGGTCGGTGGCGACACCGTGCTGCTCGGTCGACAGTGTCACGCCCTGTACGTCGACGTCGAAGGCCTTGGCGAGGTAGAGGCCTAGCCCGCCCCAGCCGGAGCCGATGTCGAGCACCGTCTGCCCGGCCTTCAGCCTGAGCTTGGCGGCAATGTGGCGCTTCTTGGCTGCCTGCGCCTCGTCCAGCGTCATGTCGGGCTGCTCGAAATAGGCGCAGGAATACTGCATGTCCTCATCGAGGAAGAGCCGGTAAAGGTCGCCCGACAGATCATAGTGGCGCTGCACGTTGCGGCGCGAACGCGACGCGGTGTTGATCTGCTGCAGGCGGCGGAAAGCGTGGCGCAGGCCTTCGATGGCTTTCGACCACGTCGCGTCGATGCCGCCGCTGCCCATGTTCTGGAAAGCGATGCGCATCAGGCCAAGAACGCCGCCCTCGAGGATGTCGAGTTCGCCATCCATGTAGGCTTCCGGCACGGCCAGCATCGGATCGAAGGTAATGGCGCGCTCGGCGTGCCTGGTCTTGATGTGCAGGTGCACCGGCTCGCCGCTGCCGTCACCGAACACGAATGTCGTGCCCTGTGGGCCGGTCACCTTGAGATTGCCTGTGCGCACCAGGCGGTCGAGAACGCGTTTCAACAGAATATTCATGACCCAAATGTCCCCTCTCGGTCAGACAGGCTGTCCTACTCTGCATCAATATATAGGGTTTCGAAAAGTTCCTTTTGGCACAAAAATGCCCAGGTGGTGAACCCGGGCATTGGTCCAGTCTGGCTTGAACTGCCAGTCTGATCGGAGCTGCCAGTCTGATCGGAGCTGATTGGCCGAAGCCGAATGCGGCGCGCCGGCAGGCGCGCCGCGCCGATGTCAGGCGTTCTCTTCGCCGCCCTCGAACTCGGCGTTCGGGTCGAAGAAGTTCTCCGGCCGGGCATTGTCGTTGATGTCCTCGCCATAGATGGCCTCGGCGGTGGTCAGCGTCTCGCCCTTGGCCTGCCGCTCGGCTTCGTCGGCCGTGCGGGCGATGTTGAGCGTGATCGTGACCTCGACTTCCGGATGCAGCGCGATCGCCACATTGGTCACGCCGATGGTCTTGATCGGCTGGTTGAGCTGGATCTGGTTGCGGTTGACCGAAAAGCCCTCTGCCGTCAGCAGGTCGGCGATATCGCGCGTCGACACCGAGCCGTAGAGCTGGCCGGTCTCGCCGGCCGAGCGAACGGCGATGAAGCTCTTGCCGTCGAGCTGTTCGGCGACCTGCGAGGCTTCGGACTTCCGCTCGAGGTTGCGGGCTTCGAGCTGCGCGCGCTGGCCTTCGAACTTCTTCTTGTTGGCTTCGTTGGCGCGCAGCGCCTTGCCCTGCGGCAACAGGAAATTGCGGGCAAAGCCGTCCTTGACCTTGACGGTGTCGCCCATTTGGCCGAGGCGGGAAACGCGTTCGAGAAGAATGACTTCCATGGTTTTGTTCCTTTTGGTTAGGGCGCCAATCACGGGATCGGTGCGAAATTCTTTGGAACAGGTCAGGAAGCAAAAGGGCGTTGCCGCCGGTGTCGCTGTCCTGCCTGTCGCGGCAGTTAGAGGCTTTTGGCCTCAACTCGGGATTTGATGCGCAACCCAGCGGCGCCCGTCGCCGTGGAAGAGAAGCGGGGGGGGGAGCCGCCCGCGTCAAGGATTAGCGAACCACGTAGGGCAGCAGGCCGAGGAAGCGGGCGCGCTTGATCGCCTTGGCGAGCTCGCGCTGCTTCTTCTGGCTGACGGCGGTGATGCGCGACGGCACGATCTTGCCGCGCTCGGAAATGTAGCGCTGCAGGAGGCGCACGTCCTTGTAATCGATCTTGGGCGCGTTGGCGCCCGAGAACGGGCAGGTCTTGCGGCGGCGATGGAACGGGCGCCGGGTCGGGATCTGGTTGATGTCGACCATTATTCTGCACCCCCTTCAAAGCCTTCGCGCGGACGGCGCGGACCACGATCGCCACCGGCGTCGCCGCCGAAGCTGCGTGGCGGACGATCGCCGCGATCACGGTCGCCGAACGAGCGCGGACCGCGGTCGCCGCGGTCACGGTCGCCGAAGCCGCCGCGTTCCGAGCGCTCTTCGCGCTTCTGCATCATGGCGGAAGGACCTTCCTCGTGCGCATCGACCTTGATGGTCAGGAAACGCAGCACGTCCTCGGACAGGCCCATCTGGCGCTCCATTTCGTTGAGCGCTGCCGGCGGGCAGTCAAGATCCATCAGCGTGTAGTATGCCTTCCGGTTCTTGTTGACCCGGTAGGTGAGGGACTTCAGTCCCCAGTTCTCGACCCGGCCGACGGACCCGCCATTGGCGGAGATGACGCCCTTGTACTGTTCGACAAGCGCATCGACCTGCTGCTGCGAGAGGTCCTGCCGGGCAAGAAACACATGTTCGTAAAGAGCCATTATGTCTTTTCGCCTTTCTTCGTTTCTCTCCCGGTTCCCGGCGGCAAAAGCCTCTGCAACTTCTCTGACCCGCCAGGAGCGGGGAAGAAAGGAGCATGACGAGACGGTCGAGAGCGGAGACACGGGAGGCGGAAGCGCTTCTGGCTTCACGCGAAGGTTTTCGAAAACCTCCGGCCCTCCGTTCAGCCCCCAGCTGGGACCGGCAGATTGGCGGCGTCTATATAGCAATCCACGTGGAAGGCAAGAGCAGGCGGCAATCCCGGATGTCGCAGGGCCGGAAAACCGGCATGTGCGGCGATAGGACTCCGTGGTTCCCGGAAACCAGGCCTTAACCACCATGACAGGTTGTATGGGGTTGCGGCCCCGGCATCAACCGCCGATTCATCATGTCTGGCGCAAAAAGCGGCATCCCGCTGTCAGCAACGGGCTAGGCATTTCCGGGGGTAAGGATGCTTCTCAAGAAATTCTGGCGCTCGAAAAGCGGCAACTTCGCGCTTTTGCTCGGGATCGGCTTGCCGGCCATCCTGTCGGCGGTGGCCTTCGCAGCCGATGTCTCCACCATCATGCGGGCCAAGAGCAACCTGCAGAATGCGCTCGACGCGGCAAATCTCGCCTCCTCGCATCTCGGCGATCTGGACATCACCCGCACCGACGCCTTCAACCGCTATTTCCAGGCCAACGTAGCCGGACATGGCGAACTCACAAATGCGCGGGCCACGTTGACGGTCGACAGGGGCGTCAACTTCGTCAAGACGAAGGCCGTCGCCTCGGCTGACGTCGATTTGAACTTCGCCTTCCTGCTCGGTGAGAGCAGGCACATCGTGGTCGATGCCTCGGCGGTCGAATCGAACAACCAGCTCGAAGTCGTGCTGGTTCTGGACAACACCGGCTCGATGGCCGGCGCCAAAATTGCTGCCCTCAAGACAGCGACGGACAATCTGCTCAAATATCTGGAAGCGGCGCAATCACCGACGCGCAAGGTCCGCGTGGCGCTGGTACCCTTCGTCACGGCTGTCAATGTCAACGGCGACGGGTTCGACCCGTCCTGGATCGACATGGACGGCAAGTCATCCACCAATGGAATCAATTTCCCCGTCATCAACGACAAGCGTCCCAATCATATGGCGCTGTTCAGGCAGTTGATGAAAGATCCGGCCTCTGCCGCCAAATTGACGGGGTGGAAGGACGGCAAGGGGGAGGATACGGGTTGGAAAGGCTGCGTCGAGGCGCGGCCTGGTGTCCTTAATATCGCCGATACGCCGCCTGATCCACGTTACCCTGACACTCTGTTCGTGCCTTATTTCGCGCCGGACAGTCCGGGAAAGGGGACGAGACCTTCCAGCGGCTATTCAAACGATGCCTATCACTACAACAATTCCTTTATCGACGACGCCCCTGATGAGGCCAAACTTGCTCGGAATGGCGGACTGAATATTCTCGGAATAGACCTGAGCGGCTTGCTTGGAAGTGCTGCCGGGCTTTTGCGGGGTGATCTTGAAACAGTCGCCAAATATGTGGCGCCGCAGAACACCGCCATTGCCACCGCGGTCACAAACGATCCAAACGCCTTGCAATTGACGGTGGGGCCAAACCGGTCCTGTCCCTCGCCAATCGTCCCCTTGACCGAAGACTTTACAAAACTTCGCAACGAGGCCGCCAAGATGCTTGCATGGGCGGGGTCCGGCACCAATGTTTCCGAGGGCCTGGCCTGGGGCCAGCGGGTGTTGTCGCCGGGTGCGCCATACGCCGAGGGTACGCCTTGGAAGACGCCTGGGGTGAGCAAGATCGTCATGTTGCTCACCGACGGCGAGAATGTCGTCTACGGCGCCAGCAACGAGACGACCAAGTCAGACTATACGTCCTATGGTTTTCTCGCGGGCTCAACCTATGGCGCTGCCGGTCGGCTTGGATCGGACAATCAGACCACCGCCGCGCGCAATGTCGACGGATGGACCAAAAGCGTCTGCACGCAGCTGAAGAAGCAGGGCGCCGAAATCTACACGATGGTGCTGCAATCCGACACCGCCGCCAACCGCACGCTCTACAGCGCGTGCGCCTCGGATCCCAGCGACTACTATGCCGTCAACGATCCAAACAAATTGCCGAACGTGTTCCAGCAGATCGCCAACAAATTCTCGAAATTGCAACTGACGAATTGAACGCTCGACCCCGCTGGGCGGCATCCTGGAAGGATGCCGCGAATTTCAGCTCATATGGGCGACGACCTTGTCCACCGTTTCGGGGAAGAAGTCGGGCGCCGCGTGGCGTTTGCCGAACATCATGTCGTATTGCAGCAGCCGGAAGTCGCGGATCGCCGGGTCGATCTGCTTTTGCCGCGCCCAATCGGGCGTGGCTTCTCCCGCCGGCGTCAGCAGCAGATTGCGGTCGACCACGCGGTAGCGTTCGCGCATCTCGCCCAGGAAGCCGGTATAGTAGGGGTGGGTGATGCCGGCCGTTTTCAGGATGTGATAGGGCAGGAAGGCGGGACTGACGGCGCCCATGTCCTTGGCAGGGCCTGTGCGGTTCGACCAGATGACCAGTGGCGTCTGATGATGCTCCAGCGCCGCCTCGGCGGAAGCCTCCTTGCGCGGCGCGACATTGTCCTTCATGAACCCGGTCTCTACATAGACCGGCCCAAGCGGCGGCAGATGGTCGCCGAAGAAGGCGATGACGGTGGGGCGAGAGCGTTTCTTTGCCCATTCGACCAGGCGTTCGAGACCGCGGTCCGCGTCGGCCGAGCCCTCGGTGTAACTCAGCAGCGATTCACGCGCCCATTGGCTGATCGGGGCCTGCACGGTGTGGGTCGGATTATAGTAGCGGTTCGGCTCGTAAGGGCCGTGGTTCTGCAGGCTGACGGCAAAGAAGAACACCGGGGCATCGCTGGCATCGGCCTCGCTGATGATCTCGTCCGTCATCGCCGCGTCGGATGCCAGCGGCCCGCGCTTTTGCATCGGCGGCAGCGTCTCTTCCGATCTGAAGTCGTCGAAGCCGAAATCGGCATAGACCGCGCCGCGGTTCCAGAACCAGTTGGTGCCCGGATGGATGGCGCGCGCCCTGTAGCCCTCCCTCTTCAGGAAGGTCGCCAGCGACGGCGTCGGCGTGCGCACATATTGCTGGTAGGGGATGCTGCCGGCCGGCAGGAAGGCGTTGGAGAAGCCGGTCAGTGCCTCGAACTCGATATTGGCGGTCATGCCGCCGAATTCGGGTGAGAACATGGAGCCCGAACGCAGCGCCCGCACGTTGGGGATCGGATCGGGCGTGATGGTGACCCCGGGCAGCTTGGTCGGATCCCAGAAGGATTCGCTCATGACGACGATGATGTCGGGCTTTTCCTGGGGCACCGAGGCGGTCACCTGCGGCCTGTCGATGGCCGCGATCGCCTTTTCCGAATAGCCTGGCGGCGCCGAGACATGCGCCATCGGCACGTTCAGCGCGAAGGCGAGCGCAAAGCCGTTGGAGGCGTAATTTTCCTTCTGGTCCCACATGATCGGGATGATCTGCAGCCGGTCCCGGGTCCAGGAGAAGGTGGCATAGTCCATGATCGAGACGAAGAAGGCGAGCAGCGGCACGGCCAGCGTCAGCCGGGCGAGACGGCCCTTGCGGCTGAGTATGGGCACTTTTCGACGCCAGACCCGCCAGCCATAGATGAGCAGCGACAGGCCGGCGACGATGCCGACAATCATGGCAAGGGCAGTCATCGGACGGTCACGCACCAGAAGCGGCAGCAGCGCCACGATCTGGCGGGAGTAGAGGAAATCGGTCGGGTAGAGGGGATCGCCGAGATAATGCGATTTCTGGTGACCGATGAAAGCCAGCGAGAGCGTCAGCGGCGCGACGATCATCAGGCTTTGATAGCTGCGGCCGAAAACGGCATCGAGGCCGACCAGAACCAGTGCGAACACCACGATCGTGGTCCAGCCCGGCTTGAGCGGCTGCAGGAAGAAGGAAACCGTGCCGGCGAAGTCGCCGCGCACGATCAATTCGATGGCGAACACCAGGATGGCCGCGATCAGCAGGCTGGTCAGCCCATAGCGTATGGTCGGCCACTTCCGTCCCGGCAGGTAGCCGGTGGAAGGATCGTCTTCCAGAAACTGTGGCGCGGCTTTGCCTGCGCCTTTCGAAATCCTAGCCACTTTAACTTCCCCACCCAGCGACAGACCCGTCACTCGATTGTCATGGAATTGTCACGCAAAGCTAGCGCCTGTGGCGGAAATAAGAAGAGCCAGCAAACGATTCGTGAGCGGTTTTCATCAGGAGTGATCGCCAAAAAGCCTTTTGGAACAGGCACTCGGCCGGCAAAGCTGCCAAGGGGCCGGGTCGAACCGGGCTTGACTTGGCAGGCCGCGTTGCGTCACAGGCAGGAAAATTCGTGTATCAGGCAAGCAGAACCGAGCTTTGGGAGCCCACACATGGCCGTTGCATTCACCTTTCCGGGACAAGGCAGCCAGGCTGTCGGCATGGGCAAGGACCTCGCCGATGCCTTCCCCGAGGCGCGTAGGGTTTTTAGCGAAGTCGACGACGCGCTCGGCGAAAACCTGTCGAAGCTGATCTGGGAAGGGCCGGAAGAGACGCTGACGCTCACCGCCAACGCGCAGCCGGCGCTGATGGCCGTATCGCTGGCCGCGATCAGGGCCTTGGAAGCGCGCGGCTTCTCGCTGAAGGACAAGATTACCTACGTCGCTGGCCATTCGCTGGGCGAATATTCGGCGCTTGCCGCCGCCGGCTTCGTCTCAGTTGCCGATGCCGCCAGGCTGCTGCGCATCCGCGGCAATGCCATGCAAGCGGCGGTGCCCGCCGGCGAAGGCGCCATGGCGGCGATCATCGGACTGGAGCAGGCCGATGTCGAAGCCGCCTGCGCCGAGGCTGCCAAAGGATCGGTCTGCCAGATCGCCAACGACAATGGCGGTGGCCAGCTGGTGATTTCCGGCGCCAAGGCAGCGGTCGAACTGGCTGCCAAACTGTGCACGGAAAAAGGCGCCAAGCGAGCGCTGATGCTGCAGGTCTCCGCGCCCTTCCATTCGGCGCTGATGGCGCCCGCCGCCGAGATCATGCGCGAGGCGCTGGCCGGGGTAACCAAGAACGCGCCTGTCGTGCCGCTCGTCTCCAATGTCACGGTCACTCCGACCAGCGATCCCGAAATCATTGCGCGCCGTCTGTTCGAACAGGTGATCGGCCGCGTGCGCTGGCGCGAGACAGTGGAGTGGTTCGGCGCGAACGGCGTCACCACGCTCTATGAAGTCGGCGCGGGAAAAGTGCTTTCAGGGCTGGCCCGGCGCATCAACCGCGAAATCGCCACGGCATCGGTCGGTTCCGCGGCCGAGGTCGAAACCGCACTGGCGGCGCTCGGGTGAGGCGCCGCGACTGAATTTGACGAACTCACGAGGTTTGGCATGCCTGTCTCAATCCGTCTTTCTGCCGAAATCGAACAGCGCCTGGACTCCTTTGTCGCTAGGACAGGCCGCAGCAAAGTTGATTGTTTGTGCGAACTCATCCAGCGCGGCCTGGACGATGTGGAAGATTATGACTTGGCGGCCGAAGCTGCAGGACGCATTGGGCGAGGGGAAGAGGATATTATGAAAGCTGATGATTTCTGGCGCGGCTTGTATCGCTGAAGATATTCCGTTGGTGATGGCAATCGGATACCCGCGAGACGTATACAGATAAGGTTGCTCGCTGAGCTTCCGAAACCAAAGAGGAAAACACATGTTCGAACTGACCGGCCGCAAGGCACTTGTCACCGGCGCGTCGGGAGGCATCGGCGAGGCGATCGCCAGGGTGCTGCATGCGCAAGGCGCCGTCGTCGGCCTGCACGGCACGCGCGTCGAGAAACTGGAGGCGCTGGCCGCCGACCTGGGCGACCGGGTGAAGCTGTTTCCGGCCGACCTGTCGAACCGCGACGAGGTCAAGGCGCTCGGCCAGAAAGCGGAGGCCGATCTCGAGGGCGTCGATATCCTGGTCAACAATGCCGGCATCACCAAGGACGGGCTGTTCGTGCGCATGTCGGACGCCGACTGGGACAGCGTGCTCGAAGTCAATCTGACGGCCGTGTTCAGGCTGACGCGTGAGCTGACCCATCCGATGATGCGCCGCCGCCACGGCCGCATCATCAACATTACCTCGGTGGTCGGCGTCACCGGCAATCCCGGCCAGACCAACTACTGCGCCTCCAAGGCCGGCATGATCGGCTTTTCCAAATCGCTGGCGCAGGAGATCGCCACCCGCAGCATCACCGTCAACTGTGTCGCCCCGGGCTTCATCGAATCGGCGATGACCGACAAGCTCAACGACAAGCAGAAGGAGGCGATCATGGCCGCTATCCCGACGCGCCGCATGGGCACCAGCGCCGAAGTGGCGTCCGCCGTCGCTTATCTTGCCTCCAACGAGGCCGGCTACGTCACCGGCCAAACAATCCATGTGAACGGCGGCATGGCGATGATCTGATCGGGTCGGCCAAAGCATGCATTTCGGGCCGGGCCCGGGTATTCGCGGTGGCTTTGAGACGGCGACAGGCAACGCCTGGGCGGGCTGTGAAAAGCGACCATTTCGGCTTGGACGCCCACGATTTTTCGTGTAATGCGGCCCGCAACCCGGCGGTTCGGGCAAAAACCGGTCTGCGGCCATTGCGTTTCCGGCGGGACCATCTTTCAGCTTGATTAGCGGCATTCCGCCCGCTAACGAAGACAGACAACCAAAAGACGAGGATGCCCCAAATGAGTGACACCGCAGAGCGCGTCAAGAAGATTGTCATCGAGCACCTGGGCGTCGATGCCGACAAGGTGACGGAGCAGGCGAGCTTCATCGACGATCTGGGCGCCGACAGTCTCGACACGGTCGAACTCGTCATGGCGTTTGAAGAAGAATTCGGCGTCGAGATCCCCGATGACGCGGCTGAAACCATCCTGACGGTGGGCGATGCCGTGAAGTACATCGACAAGGCTTCGGCCTGACGCTTTCCGCAGTCATCACCGGGGAGGACCTGCGATGAGGCGTGTCGTCGTCACGGGCCTTGGATTGCTGTCGCCGTTCGGCATGGGCTTCGAGCACAGCTGGAAGGAACTTCTGACCGGCCGCAGCGCCGCCAAGCGCATCACCGAGTTCGAGGTGGAGGATCTTGCCTGCAAGATCGCCCATGTCGTTCCGCGTGGTGACGGCAGCAACGCCACCTTCAATCCCGAGGCGGTGCTCGAGCCGAAGGAACTGCGCAAGATCGGCGACTTCATCCTGTACGGGATCGCAGCCGCCGACGAGGCACTGAAGGATTCCGGCTGGCAGCCGAAGACCCATGCCGAGCAGTGCGCCACCGGCGTTCTGATCGGTTCGGGCATTGGTGGCATCGAAGGCATCGCCGAGAACGCGATGATCCTGAAGGAGCGCGGCCCACGCCGCATCAGCCCCTTCTTCATCCCCGGCCAGATCATCAATCTCGTCTCCGGCCAGGTTTCGATCCGGCATGGGCTGAAAGGCCCCAACCATGCCGTCGTCACCGCTTGCTCGACCGGCGCGCATGCGATCGGCGACGCAGCCCGGCTGATCATCTGGGGCGATGCCGACGTCATGGTCGCCGGCGGCGCCGAAGCGCCGGTGACGCGACTGTCGATCGCTGGCTTCGCTGCCTGCCGTGCGCTGTCGACCGAGCGCAACGACGCGCCGCAAACGGCTTCGCGGCCCTATGACCGCGATCGCGACGGCTTCGTCATGGGCGAGGGCGCCGGCGTCGTCGTGCTTGAGGAACTCGAGCATGCCAAGGCGCGCGGCGCGAAGATCTATGCGGAAGTGACCGGCTACGGCCTGACCGGCGACGCCTATCACATCACCGCACCGGCTGAAGACGGCGACGGCGCATTCCGTTGCATGACGGCGGCGTTGAACCGGGCAAAGCTGACGCCTGCCGATGTCGATTACATCAACGCGCACGGCACTTCGACCATGGCCGACACGATCGAGCTCGGCGCTGTCGAGCGGCTGGTCGGCAATGCCGCATCGAAGATTTCGATGTCGTCGACCAAGTCGTCGATCGGCCATCTCCTCGGCGCGGCAGGGGCTGCCGAAGCGATCTTCTCGATCCTCGCCATCCGCGACAACATCGCGCCGGCGACCATCAACCTTGACAATCCGGAGCGTGAGACCGCGATCGACCTGGTGCCGAACAAGCCGCGTGCCCGCCAGATCGACGTGGCGTTGTCCAATTCCTTCGGCTTCGGCGGCACCAACGCTTCACTGGTCTTCCAGCGCTACAATGGCTGACCGTCCGCCTGCCGGACGGCGCTTCGGCGTGTCGTCAATTTTGCCATATTCGCCCCTACTCTGCCGCAGGGGATTCGTTGAGAGATCAAACGGTAGGGCGAAATGAACACAAATCCGGCCGGCAACGGAGAGTTCGGGCAAGGGCAGGCAACATCGGGGCCGATCGTACCGAAGACAGCCGCCGAAGCCTTGCGGCCGGAGGCCGGCACGCCGCCGCCGAAGCGCTCGCGTGCTTCGCGCAGTCAGGTCGTCGTGTTCATGAACTTCGTCATCTCCTTGGTGATGCTGATGGTTCTGGCGGCGGGTATCGCGCTTTACTTCGGCAAGCAGGAATTCACCGAGCCCGGCCCATCGGCCAATGGCGACACCTTCCTGGTCAAGCCCAACACCGGCGTCCAGGATATCGCCGACCAGCTCGAGCGGCGCGGCCTGATCAGCGACGCCCGCATATTCCGTCTTGGCGTTAGGGCCTTCGGCAATGATTCGGCGCTGAAGGCCGGCGAATACGAGATCAAGCCCCGGGCGTCCATGCGCGACATCATGGAATTGCTGAAGAGCGGCAAGTCGGTCATGTACTCGCTGACCATTCCCGAAGGGCTGACAGTCGAGCAGGCGCTGGCGCGCATCGCAGGCGAGCCCGCCTTGAGCGGCGACATGCCGGCCACCGTGCCTCCAGAGGGCAGTCTCGCCACCGATACGCTGCGCTTCACGCGCGGCGCCACGCGCCAGCAGATGATCGACAAGCTGCTGGCCGACCAGAAGAAGCTGGTCGAGGAGGTCTGGCAGCGGCGCGCCGCCGACCTGCCGCTCGCCAGCATTGACGAGTTCGTCACGCTGGCCTCGATAGTCGAGAAGGAAACAGGCAAGGGCGATGAGCGCTCGCGCGTCGCCGCGGTCTTCCTGAACCGGCTGGCCAAGGGCATGCGCCTGCAATCCGATCCGACCATCATCTACGGTCTGTTCGGCGGCAAGGGCAAACCCGCCGACCGGCCGATCTATCAGTCGGACATCCAGAAGCCGACGCCCTACAACACCTATGTGATCAACGGCCTGCCGCCGACGCCTATCGCCAATCCCGGCCGCGCGGCGCTGGAGGCGGTAGCCAATCCATCAAAGACCGACGACCTCTATTTCGTTGCCGACGGCACTGGCGGACACGTCTTCGCCGCCACGCTTAACGAGCACAATGAGAACGTTGCGCGCTATCGAGCCCAGCAGAAGAAGCAAGTCGACGACGCGGCCAAGGCTGATGCCAAGGTGGAGGGGCAGACCGACGCGCCCATTGACGGCGACGCGGGGGCGGCCCAGTAGCGGCGCACGGTTTTTCCAGCTCGTCCACGCTATCGGTTGAAGACAGGAGCGTTTGGATTTATCGGGGCGCCTCGTAAGCCGATTGGCAGGCGGGCATTTCGGCTTTCTGAAGGTGCGCGAGGCCGGATCAAGCAGTATCCGTAATACGCGCCAGGGGGTATGCAGGCACCATGAATTTGCAGAGCATGACCGGGTTTGCGCGTGCTGTCGCCGAGCATGACGGCACCTCGATTGCCTGGGAGGTCAAATCCGTCAACGGCAAGAGCGTCGAGGTGCGGCTGCGGCTGCCGCAGGGCTTCGAGCGGCTGGAGCCGGCCATCAGGCAGACGCTTCAGAAACGTTTCGCGCGCGGCAATTTTCAGGCGACGCTGACCATCACGCGCGCCGCCGGAATGCAGTCCCAGCCCGTTGTCAACGAGGCCTTCCTCAAGGACCTGGCCGGGCTCGCCAAGCGGATCGAGGAACAATTTGGTGTTGCTCCTGCGACCGCCGACGGATTGTTGTCGCTGCGCGGCGTGCTCGATATTCCCGAGACCACCGAAACCGAGGATGTGCGCACGGCGCTCGACAACGCCGTCATGGCGGCCCTCGATGTGGCGCTGGAGGGGCTGGAGCGGTCCCGCGAGGGTGAGGGCGCGGCACTTCGCACGCTTCTGCTGGGCCACATCGACGCCATCGAGGCGCTGACGCTGGGCGCTGAAGCGGATCCGTCGCGCGAACCGGCGGCCATCCGCGAGCGCCTCGCCGAACAGGTGCGGCTCTTGATGGATGCTTCGGCCAACCTCGATGTCGGCCGCTTGCACCAGGAAGCCGCCTTCCTCGCCACCAAGGCCGATATTCGCGAGGAGATCGACCGCTTGAAGACGCATGTGACGTCCGGTCGTGCATGGCTTTCCGGCGGCGGCGCCATCGGACGCAAGCTCGATTTTCTAGCACAGGAATTTAACCGCGAATCGAATACGCTGTGCTCGAAGTCGAACGCTGCCGCGGTCACCGCCATTGGACTGGAACTGAAGGCCGTGGTCGATCAGTTCCGTGAACAGGTCCAGAATCTGGAGTAGCCGATGGTCGCCAGGGATTTAGGGTCCCGCATTCGCCGCCGGGGCCTGATGCTCGTGCTGTCGTCGCCGTCGGGCGCCGGCAAGTCGACAATTGCGCGCAACCTTCTGGAGAGCGATTCCAGCCTCGAACTGTCGGTCTCCGTCACCACCAGGCCGCGCCGCGGCTCGGAGATCGAAGGCGTTCACTATCATTTCCGCACCATGCGCGAGTTCGAGCGGCTGCGCGATTCGGACGCCCTGCTCGAATGGGCGGAGGTGCATGGCAATTGCTACGCGACACCGCGCGAACCGGCGGAACTTGCGCTCGCTCAAGGGCGCGACATGCTGTTCGACATCGATTGGCAAGGCGCCCAGCAGCTCAAGGAGAAGATGCGCGCCGACATCGTCTCGATCTTCATCCTGCCGCCGTCGATGAAGGAGTTGAAGGCAAGGCTGAAGCGCCGCGCCGAGGATCAGGAAGCGGTGATCGAGACGCGGCTGAAGAACGCGCGCAACGAGATCGAGCACTGGAAGGAGTATGATTTCGTCATCGTCAACGATGATCTCGATCGCGCCTTCGCCGAAGTGCGCGGCATCGTTGTCGCCGAGCGGTTGCGGCGCGATCGTCGGCCCGGCTTGTTCGACTTCGTCTCGGGACTTTTGGACGAGAAGACGAGCTAGCCTTTCCTTTGCCCACGAAGATGGGCCGGCGGACAAGCCGAAGGCCGGCAGCACCAAACGATGTGCCCGGGCAGGTCGCGCCTGCAAGATGCGCTTTTCGGCGCCATAAATCAGACAATTGACGAAGAGGGCAGCGCCCCTAGTTTCTCCCGCACGAACGCGTCCGCGGCGCCGGTAACGGCCGGGGCGGCAGCGTTTCAGCGTACCGCCATGAGGGAGAGCAGATCTTGAAACGCTTCTGGCTGGGCGTTCTTGCCATCATCATTGTCTGCGGCGCCGGATTTTTCGCCTATGCCTGGAAGCCGGCAATCGATCCTGTCGAGCCGCCGCAACGTTCGTCGTTCGACCCGGCGTTGATCGAGAAAGGCGCTGTGCTGGCCTCGGTCGGCAATTGCACCTCCTGCCACACCAGGCCCGGTGAAAAGTCCTATGCCGGCGGGCTCGCCGTGCCGACGCCGTTCGGCACCATCTATTCGACCAACATCACGCCAGATCCGCAGACCGGCATAGGCCGTTGGTCGCAGGCAGCCTTCAACCGCGCCATGCGCGAAGGCGTCGACCGCGAGGGCAGGCATCTCTACCCGGCCTTCCCATTCGATCATTTCACGCGTGTCTCCGATGAGGACAACCGCGCGCTCTACGCCTATCTGATGACGCGCCAGCCGGTGAACAACCCGCCGCCTCCGAACGAGTTGCCTTTCCCGCTCGATATGCGCCTGGTGCTGGCCGGCTGGAAGCTGCTGTTCTTCGACAGGGGCGCCTATCAAAACGATGCGTCGCAAAGCACGCAGTGGAACCGCGGCGCCTATCTGGTCGATGGGCTCGGTCATTGCGGCGCCTGCCACACGCCGCGCAATCGGTTCGGCGCGGAAGAGAAGGGGTCGCACATGGCCGGCGGCGAGGCCGAAGGCTGGACGGCCTTTGCGCTCGAGGGCACTTCACCGGCGCCGATACCGTGGACGCATGACAGCCTGTTTGCCTATCTCAGGCAAGGCTGGCATGCCGACCACGGCGTCGCCAATGGCCCGATGGGCGAAGTGACGGGCAATCTCGGCCGGCTTCCCGATGCCGACATCGACGCCATGGCCACTTACGTCATGTCGCTCATGGGCGAACCATCCGCCGAACGGACGGCCGCCGCGCGGGCCATCCGCGGCCGCGCCGCGGCCGACCCGGCGTCGACCGCCGGCGTGGCGCCGACATCCGCCGATACGCCGGCGGCGCGTGGAGCCGTCATCTACCAGGCGGCATGCGCCACCTGCCACGACGGCAGCCGTCCGCCGCCTTTCGGCGGTATCAATTTCCATCTGTCGAGCGCGGTCAACGCGCCAGATCCGCAGAACGTCATCAACACGGTGCTGTTTGGCCTGCCGGCGGCGAGTGGGCGCCCGAGCGCCATCATGCCGGGATTCGCAGCGACGCTGAAGGACGACCAGGTGAATAACCTGCTGGCCTATCTGCGCGATGCCTTTGCCGGCAAGCCGGCCTGGCAGGATGCGGCCGCCAGGATCGCCGACACCAGGAGCGGAAAATACCAAGTCAGCGTCCGGCCCTCGGACGGCATCGAGCGCGGCCCGGACAATGTAGGAGCGAAGGACAGATGATCAATCTCAACGTCAACGGCATCTCCCACCACGTCGACGTCGATCCCGCGACGCCGCTGCTTTACGTGCTGCGCAACGATTTGAAGCTGAACGGCGCCAAGTTCGGCTGCGGCCTTGGCCAATGCGGCGCCTGCACGGTGATGGTGGACGGCAAGCCCGTCTTCTCCTGCCTGACGCCAGCGATGCTGGTGGAGGGCCGCGAGGTCAAGACCGTCGAGGGCTTGGGCACGATCGAGAACCCGGGTCCGATGCAGAAAGCGTTCATCGAGGAGCAGGCGGCGCAATGCGGTTATTGCATCGCCGGCATGATGATGCGGGCGCAAGCGCTGCTCGAGGCCAAACCCGATGCCGGTGAGGCCGATATCAGGCAGGCGCTGGAGCCCAACCTCTGCCGCTGTGGCACGCATATGCGCATCCTGCGGGCAGTGAGTCGCGCGCGCGACCTGATGAAATCGAAATCGGCCGGCCTCGCGCCGGCCGCGGCCGCAGGGAGGGCATGATGAACGCGCCGACCTTTCCCGACCTGACACGACGCGGCTTTCTCGCCGGGACCGGCGCGCTGGTCGTGTCCTTCACCATTCCCGTGCAGGCTCAGGAGGCGGCGCCCTCGGCACAGACGCCCGCGACGCCGGCCCCGGCCAAGAAACTGCCGGGCAGCCTTGCCGATACCCCCTCGCTCGACGCCTGGATCAGGTTGGATGCCGACGGTTCGATCACCGTCTTCACCGGCAAGGCCGAGCTCGGCCAAGGCACCAGGACGTCGCTGCGCCAGATCGCCGCCGAAGAACTGGAGGTCGAGCCGGCGGCCATCAAGCTCATCACCGCCGATACCGCGCTGACGCCGAACGAGGGCTATACCGCCGGCAGCCAGACGATCCAGAACAGCGGCACCGCCATACGCTACGCCTCGGCGCAGGTGCGCCAGATCCTGGTCGCCAAGGCCAGCGAGAAGCTCGGTGTTCCGGCCGACCAGCTCAAGGCGGCAAGCGGCAGGATCGCCGGGCCGGACGGGAAGTCCGTGGGCTATGGCGAACTCGTGGTAGCGGATTTGCTGCATGTGGACGCATCGGCCGACACGGCGCTGAAATCGCCGGACAGCTATCACGCGATCGGCAAGCCGTTTGCCCGCGTCGATATTCCGGCAAAGGTGACGGGCGGCGAGGCCTACGTCCAGGACATGCGGCTTCCCGGCATGGTGCATGCCCGCGTCGTTCGCCCACCAAGCTATTTGGCCAAGCTCGTCAGCGTCGACGAGGCCGCCATCAAGACGATGCCGGGCGTGGTGGCGGTGATCCGCGACGGCGACTTCCTGGCCGTGGTGGCCAGGCAGGAATTCCAGGCGGTCCAGGCCATGCGCGCCATGGCCGCCAAGGCGAAGTGGCAGGAGCAGCCGGCCTTGCCGGACCAGGACAATATCCCCGCCTTCCTCGAACGCTCGGTCGCCGAGGTCGGCACCGTGACTTCGGTCGGCGCGGACACGGCAGCCGGCGCAAAGACGCTGCAGGCGCAGTTCACCCGCGCCTACCAGATGCATGGGTCGATCGGCCCCTCGGCTGCCGTTGCCCTGTCGGACAAGGGTCTCATCACGGTGTGGACGCACACTCAAGGCGTTTATCCAGACCGCAAGGCGATCGCCGAGATGCTCGGCGTCGGACCGGAAAAGGTGCGCTGCATCCACACCGAGGGATCAGGCTGCTACGGCCACAATGGCGCCGACGACGCGGCGGCCGACGCCGCGCTGATCGCGCAGGCGCTGCCCGGCACGCCGGTGCGCGTGCAGTGGATGCGCGATCAGGAGCATTTGTGGGAGCCCTATGGCCCTGGCATGCTGACGCGCGCCAGCGCAACGCTCGACGCCGGCGGCAAGATCGTCAACTGGCACTATGATCTGTGGAGCAACAGTCACGGCACGCGGCCGGGAACGGCAGGTTCGCTGATCGCCGGCCGGCTGGTGGCGAAGCATTTCCCGCCCGATCCGGCCAAGCTGCAGATCTCGCCGCTCGGCAATGGCGACCGCAACGCCATCCCGCTATACGATGTGCCGAACCAGCGGGTGAACTGGCATTTCGTCGCCGACATGCCGGTGCGCGTCTCGTCCCTGCGCGGTCTCGGCGCCTACTGCAACGTCTTCTCGATCGAAAGCTTCATGGACGAGCTGGCCCTCGCGGCCGGCGCCGACCCCGTGGAATACCGGCTGAGGCACATGAAGGACCCGCGCGCCAGGAAGGTGATCGAGGTTGCGGCTCAAAAATTCGGCTGGAGCAATGATCCTATGCCGGAGGGCCGCGGTCGAGGGTTCGCCTTCGCCAAGTACAAGAACCACGCCGCCTATCTCGCAGTCGCGCTTGAAGCGGAGGTCGATCGCGACAGCGGCGCGATCGCTATCTCGCATGTGGTCTCGGCGGTCGACTGCGGCGAAGCGGTGGCGCCGGATTCGATCATCAACCAGACCGAAGGCGGTATCTTGCAGTCGCTGAGCTGGACGCTTTACGAGGCCGTCCATTTCGACGACACCCGCATCCTGAGCGCGGATTGGTCGGCCTATCCGATCCTGCGCTTCAGCGCCGTTCCGGACAGCGTGGAAGTGCATGTCGTCGACAATCCCGGCACGCCCTATCTCGGCGTCGCGGAAGCAGCGCAGGGCCCGACAGCCGGCGCGATCGCCAACGCCTTCCGCCATGCGGCGGGAAAACGCATCTATGACCTGCCCTACACGCGCGAGCGCGTGAAAGCGGTGTTGGGCGTCTAGTTCGAAGCGTGCGCTCGACAAGGATCGGATTGCGCGGCGCTTCCACGGCCGGCGGCGCTACACCGCATTGGTCAGCCGCACGAACTCCTCGACATCGAGCGTCTCGGCGCGCCGGGTCGGGTCGATCCCGGCGCGTTCGAGCAGGGCTTCGCCGCCGAGGCTCTTAACGCTCTGCCGCAGCATCTTTCGGCGCTGGCCGAAGGCGGCTTCCGTGACGCGGCCGAGTTTTTTCACGTCGGCATGTAGCGGTGTCACACGCGGCTCGAGATGGACCACGGAGGAGGTCACCTTGGGCGGCGGTGTGAACGCCTGGGGCGGCACGTCGAACGCTATCCTGGCCTGCGTGCGCCACCCCGCCAGCACGCCGAGCCTGCCATAGGCTTCGCTGCCAGGCGCGGCGACGATACGCTGGGCCACCTCACGCTGGAACATCAGGGTCATCGAGGCATAGAAGGGAGGCCAATCCGCGACGGTCAGCCAGCGGACCAGCAGTTCCGTGCCGATATTGTAGGGCAGGTTGGCCACGATCCTGACCGGACCGCCGTCTCCGGCGGTCGCGGCAAGCGTCGGGAAGTCGATCTTCAGAGCGTCGCCGGAAACGACCTCCAGCCGTCCGGGATAATGGGCCGATATCTCGGCGAGGGCCGCCAGGCAGCGTTCGTCGCGCTCGATGGCGACGACCTTGCGCGCGCCGTTGAAAAGCAGGGCCCTTGTCAACCCGCCAGGGCCGGGGCCGACCTCGATTACGGTCGTCTCCGCCAGGCTGCCGGCGGCGCGCGCTATCTTGCCGGTCAGGTTGAGGTCGAACAGAAAATTCTGGCCCAGTGCCTTCTTTGCCTGCAAACCGTGGCGCTCGATGACCTCGCGCAGCGGCGGCAGCCCATCCATGCTCATGAGTTGAGCCTCATTGCGTGACAAGTTTGGCGTCGGTGTCGGCCAGCTGCCGTGCAAGCCGCAGCGCCGCCATCAGGCTGTCGGGCCGGGCGATGCCCTTGCCGGCGATATCGAAGGCGGTGCCGTGGTCGGGCGAGGTGCGGATGAAGGGCAGGCCGAGCGTGACATTGACCGCTTCATCGAAGGCCAGCGCCTTGGCCGGTATCAGCGCCTGGTCGTGATACATGCACAGCGCCACGTCGTAGCCGGCCCGGGCCCGGGCATGGAACAAGGTATCCGCGGGCAACGGCCCGAACGCGTCGATGCCTTCGGCTCGCAGGATCTCGATCGCCGGTCGGATGATGCGCTGGTCCTCCAGGCCCATGGAGCCATCCTCGCCCGCATGCGGGTTGAGGCCGGCGATGGCGAGCCGTGGGTTGGCGATGCCAAAGCGGTCCCTGAGGTCGGCGGCGGTGACCCGCGTCGTGGCGAGGATCAGGTCTGTGGTCAGCGCCTTCGGCACTTCGGCCAGCGCGATGTGAATGGTGACGGGAACGGTGCGCAGGTCGGGGCCTGCCAGCATCATCACCGGCATCGCTTCCACGCCGCTGTGGCGCGCCGCCAGATACGCCAGATATTCGGTGTGGCCAGGAAAGCGGAAGCCGGCGTCGTAGAGCGGCTTCTTGGCGATCGGGCAGGTGACGACGGCCGCGGCGTCGCCGGCGAGGCTGGCGGCCACCGCCCGATCGATCGCTTCGATGATGCCCGCCGCATTGGCCGGGTCCGGCTGGCCGGGGCTGTCGATGAAGCGGGCAGCCAGCGCAACGACCGGCAGTGCGTGGCCAAAGACCTCGCTTGCCTGCGCTGGCGTCGTTTCCTCGATAGGCAGCGAAACGCCGAGGCGGCGCGCCCGCGAGGCGATCAGCGCGGGATCGGCGAGGAGATAGAAGGGCGGAAGGGCCGCGGCGGTACGCGCCAGAAACGCGGCAATCGCGATTTCCGGCCCGATGCCGGAAGGATCGCCGACGCTCAACGCCAGCGCGCGCATCGCCCTGTCCACCTCAGCGCTTGACGATGCGGGCTTTTGCCTTCAGCTCGTCGACATATTTCTTGCTGAGATCGTCGGCCGCCTTGTCGTTGGAGCCTTCGCTCTGGAACACCATCTGGGCGACCTTGTCGTCCGACACCTCGCGCGACGAACAGATGCCGATGAACTCGACACCGCGCTCCGTTTGGCGGGTAGGCGTGGCGCCGCCAACCTTGGTGGCCTTGATCTGCTCGGCCCAGTCCGGCGGCAGTTGCGGCGCCAGCACCCGGCCGAGATCGCGAACCGTGACGTCGATCAGGCCCTTGGCGAACTGCCGCGTCGTGTTGCAGCCATTGAAGCGGGCACGCATGGCGTCGGCTTCGCGCTTGCGCTTGCCCAGCGTCGCGCTGCGTTCGGCCGCTGGCACGACGAAGATGACCTGCTGGAGCATGTATTCAGTGGCGCTCGGCTTGGAGCCGCCCTTGTCGAGCATGCGCCTGACCGCGTCCTGCTCGGTCACGCTGCCGCCCTCGCCGGAACGGTACCGCGCGCTCAAGGCCTGATTCCAGGCCATCTGGGCGCGGATGAACTCCTTGAAATGGCCCTTGCTGACGCCGGACTTTTCCATGACGCCGTCGAGCTGGCTGAGCTGCATCTTGTTGCTCGAGGCAAAGCGCTGGTACGCGGCCTCGACCTGCGCGTCGCTGATGTGAATCCCAAGCCGTCTGGCTTCGGCCATGCGCAAGGTCTGATCGATCATTTCCTGGCCGGCGTCGCCCTTCTTGCGCTGCAGCTTGAGGAAGGCGGCGCGATGCGCGATGTCGCCGCTGGTGATCGGTATGTCGTTGACGACGTACTTGATCTCGCTGGCGAAAGCCGGCGGCGTGATGACGGTCATCGACACGGATGTCGCCGCCACAAGCAGCGCCAACCCTGCTGAAAAGAGGTATTTCCTCATCGCAAACATCCCAATTCTATCCCGGTCCCGCCCAACTTCATCCTTCTTCGGGGTTTGTGAAGTCCCTGCCAGCCCTATGCGGCGAAACGATGTCGCGGGCTACTGGGTGGTATCGAAGGCGCTGCTCGACGATCCGAAATCGCCGAGGGTGCGGAACGACAGGTTGAAGCCGATGCTCTGCGTCACCTCCCTGGTGTTCAGGTCGCGCGACTGCGAGTACGTCATCAGATAGGTGAAGCAGGAATCATTGTAGGCGAAACCGACCCCGTCCTTGACCAACAGGCTTTCCTCGAGGTCATAGGTTCCCGTCCCGAACACGCGCCAGTTCTCGGCAAGATGCGTGGACGCGCCGAGCGTGACCTCGTGGCGGTCGGTGGTGAAGCCATAGAGCGGCTGAGCCTGGATGAAGGCGTATTTGGCGCTCAGCGACACCGGTAGGCCGGAATAGGCGGCCTTTACCTCGGCGCGGCGAACCTCGAAGCTCTGCTCGTCGAAACGGCCGCTGACCGAGGCGGCGAACCCGTTCGGGCTGCTGACGCCAAACAGGCCGACATAGTCCGACTTGGTGTTTTCGAGGCCCGAATAGGCGCCGACATTGACCAGGTCCGGCGCGTCGAAGGAGTTCTCGCCGCCGATCTGGTAGGACTGGCCGAAGATGGCGTTGGTGCCCCAGCCGTTGATGTAGGAACCGGAATAGCGAATGCCCACATTGGCGCGCGAGCCGCCTTCGATGCGGTCATAGCCGGAGAACTTGTCGCGCTCGAACAGGGTGCTCGCGTCGAAGACCATGCTCTGCGCATCTTCGTTCGGGACGGCAAGGCCGCCGACATATTGTTCGTTCGGGCGCAGGAAGACCTGCGCCATCGGCTCGAACACATGACTGGAGCCGCTGGCCATCGAAAACAGCAGCGGCCAGCTCATCTCGAGCCCGGCGGTTGCCATATAGCGGGCGAAAGACGAGCGCATATCGTCCTGCTCGCCCAAATTCGTCGCCATCTGGTTGACGGCTGCGAGTGAAGCTGATGACGCGTTGACATAGTCGACGTCGCCCTGCAGCGCCAGCAAGGGTGTCAGCACCAACCCGTCATCGGTGACAAATGACCGCTTCCATTCGGCTTGGGCGGTGAGCCGGCCGGATTCGCCCTCGATGCCGCGCACACGTTGGGTGCCTGAAGGGGGGAAGTAGGGAGTGAAATAGGTCTCGTCGAGGTCATCGCGGCGGATGACGCGCGAATTGACGTTGAACGACAGCTGGCCGCCTGCGACCGATGTATCCGGAATGTAGGCATAGTCGAGCGAGGGCAGCACCCAGGGCTGCTGGCCGCTTCGCGCAGCGATGCTGCTGTCGAGCGTGTTTTCCTGCACCTCGAAATGCATGGCGCGCAGGTCGAAATAATTACGGCCGTCGAGCCCCGTCAGGTAAACCGACGACTGGTGAACGGACCCGTTGTATTTGTCGATGGCGTAGGTATTCGAGAAGTTCTTGTCGGTCTGCAGCAGCACGTCCCAGCCGAAATTCCAGCGCGAATTGATGGCGAACTGGCCTTGTGTGCCCATCATGCCGCGGAATTTGTTGGGATCGCCGGCCTCGCCCGAATCGATATTGCGGCCGGCGGCGTCGATGAAGGCATCGGGGTCTCGCTGCTGAATCCCCGCGATCTTCAGGCTGTATTCGCCATTGTTGAAGCGCTGGCGCCACTCGGCCTCACCGAGAAAGCCCTGCTTGGTAAAGCCGGTGCCGGTGACGGTCAGGTCGTAGGTCGGCGAGAGCGCGAAATAATAGGGGACCTTTACCCCCACGCCCAGATCGCTTTTGAAGACGATGCCGGGGATCAGGAAGCCGCTCTTGCGCTTCACCGTCGGGTCGGCGATCTCGAACGCCGGCAGGTAGGCGAGCGGGAAGCCGAAGAATTCGAAATTCGCGTTCTCGAAGCGGACCGTCTTCTTTTCGCCGTTCCAGATGATCTTCCTGGCCTTCACACGCCAGGTCGGCGCCTTGTCGGGCTTGTCCTCGCACGGTTCGCAGGCAGTGTAGACGCCATTGTGGAAGGTGGTCAGCACGCCGCCCATGCGTTCGGCGCTTTCGGCGGCGAAATAGGCCTTGTCGATGGTTTCGACGCGGAGCGCGTTGACGAAACCGTCGGCGAAGTCGTCGGTGATGTCGATATGATCCGAATTGATCTTGGTGCCGTCGCTGTTGATCACCTCGACATTGCCGCTTGCGACCATGCGCTTGGTGTTGCGGTTGTACTCGACCTTCTGCGCGACAAGTCGGTTGCCGCCATAGTCGATCTGCACGCCGCCGACGGCGGTCACGGTCTGATTGTCGTTGTTATAGACCAGCGTATCGGCCGCCAGTAGCATCTGCGAGCCGGACGGCACCTTGGTCGCCATGTCGCCGACATCCTGCGCGATCGCAGGCAGCGGAACCGCGCATGCAAACAGGCATGCCAAGGCGGTCGCCGCATAAAGGCGCGCCAAACCGGCCTGCCTGTTACTGGGCAAAAAGGCCTCCCTCACTAGCCGTCTTCCTTGTATAGCAGGAAAGTCACCCCGAAGAACATAGCTACCACGACCGGCACCCAGGCAGCTACGACAGTCGGCACGAACCCCGCCACGCCGAATGCCTTCACCAGCACCGAAACGACATAAAGCAGAAACCCGGCAACGACGCCACCCAGAATCATCGTTGCTGATTGCCCCATCCTCGCAAATCGCATTGAAACTGTTGCCGCAATCAGCGTCATGGCGACGAGCAGGAACGGCAACGCCACCAGCGAATCGAACTGCATGGCAAAGGCATTTGCCTTGAGACCGAAAGAACGGGCAACCTCGATTTTTCCCGGCAGATCGTAGAATGGAATGGTCTCCGGGCGCGCCAGCCGCTCCTGCACGAATTCGGGCTTCAGATTGGTCGGCACGCGGTCGTTTGCCGCAGGCTGGATGGTGCCGTTCCTGAAGGTCTTGACGTCCTGCAATTCCCAGTAGCCGTCCCGCAGATAGGCGCGCGCGGCATCCTTGCGCTCGACGATATCGCCTTGCGGGTCGAGGATGAAAAAGACAGCGTCAGCCATCTCCAGGCCCTGATTGAGGATGGCGCGCGCTCCGATGATGGTGTCTCCGGAGCTGGTTTTCTGCCGGATCCAGGGCGCGGCGTCGGCCGACACCGTATTCGACTTGCCCGAGCGCAACTGGGTTTCGATCTGTTCGGACCAGGAAAAGGCGTGCGCTGCGAGCGGGTTGATGAGACCGACCGACAGGACGCCGAACAACAGCGCTCCGATGCAGCACGGCAGAAGGAACTGCCAGGCCGAAACGCCGGCTGAGCGCGCTATGACCAGTTCATACCTGCGGTTGAGCGAGACCAGCGTCGCCATCGCCGAGAAGAGACCGACAAACGGCACGGTCTGCAGCATGATCATCGGCATCCTGAGTCCGGAAATGGCCAGCGCCGTTCCATAGGTGAAGCCGGGCAGGCCGGTCGTGCGGCCGGAAAGCTCGGTGAAATCGATCAGGAACACCAGCGCAAGCAGGCCGATGAAGAACCACACGGTGATCGTGACATAGCGGAAGAAGAAGTAGCGTCCCAGCGTCCAGCCCATTAGCTGACCCCCTGGCCCGAGGCGCTGCGCCGGGACAGGCGCAGCTTGACGGCATTCCAGGCGTCAGCCATCCGGCTGGCGAGATTCGTCAGCCAATCTGCCCAGGCCACTGGCAGTTCCATCGTCCGGTTGGATGCGATGAACCAAATTGCCACCGCCGACGACACGATGGGCACGCCGTAGACCATATACGCATATTGCGGGACCTCGTCGGCCTTGCTGGCGGCGAAGAAGCCCAGCCAGCGCACGAACAGCGATATCGCGATGGCCGTGATCAGCGGATTGACGCGCGCCTCGCGATGCGAGCGTGCGTCTCCGGCGACCGCGAGTGCGATCAAGGCGAAAACCATGGAATAGAGCCATTCCGAGAACCGCTGGTCGACCTCCGCCCGGTATTCGTTCGGGCGCTGCTGGTAGACCTTGTCGTTGGCACTCGGGTTGAGCAGGTACTGGGTCGTCTGGTCTTTTGGCATCAGCGTCACCTCCGACGCTGCCGCCATGAAGGCCGACATGTCGAAGGCATAGGAGGTGAAGCGGATGACCGAGAGGTCGCCGGTCAGTGTCTTTCGATGGATGACGCCGTCATTCATCATCAGCACCTTTTCGCCGCCGCGTTCGACGATGCTGCCGGTCTTGGCATAGTAGACGAGGTTGACGCCTTCCTCGCGCGAATCCGCGACGAAGATGCCGCCCAGCCGGTTGTCGGGAAGCCGCTCGCCTATCTGCAGGAACAGCCCATCATCGATCTTGCGGAATGTGCCCTCCTGGATGATCAGCGACAGAAGATCCGCGCGTGACTCCGCCACCAGCATCCGGTTCTTCTGACGCGCGTAAGGGTCGATGCCGTTGTCGACGGCGAAGGAAAAGACGCTGGCCGCGGCCGCGAGAATCATGATCGGCCGCACGATGGTCCAGCGCGAGGCGCCCGCTGCGTTGACGACGGCAAGCTCCGAATCCGAATTCATGACGCTGAGCGTCTGGGCAACCGCCACCACGAGCGCGAAGGGCACCACGATCGGAATGATCGAGGGAAGAATGAGGGCCGCAACCTCGAAGAAGGTCAGCGCCGACTGGCCGCTGTCGGTGACGAGGTCGATCTTGGCCAGCACCTGCGTCGTCCAGACAATGGCCAGCGTCCAGGCCAGCGCTGCAATAAAGACCACGAAAGCGCGGCGCATGATGTAGCGTTCAACGACCTTCATGAAGGCTTTTCTCAATTTTCTCGAACGGCATCATGCCACCGGATAAGGGTAGCCGTCCGGCGACGCCCGCACAACTGGCTGCGTCGGGCTCTGTCAGGCAGACGATCCGGTTCCCGTCCCACATCGCGCGCCACGTTGGGCCGGAGTGTCGGCGGGATTGGATAAGAAAGGGCGAACATCGATGGTTAACAACAGGTTGCGGCCAAAAAGCGGAGCCGTGCCGCGACGAATCGCCGTCGATTCATGTGCCATATGGGGAGCCCGTTTGGCAAAGTCTTGCCAAATGCCGGAAAACGACCAAATGTCGCGGATCGCTTCCAACCGCTTCGCGCGAGCCGCGCATTCCCCGAAAGCAGGACATGATGAACCAGAGACCCTCGATCGCCTTCGCAAAATTCGCCGCGCCGCAGACCGCCGCGAACAGGAAGGGGACGGTCTTCGTGCTGGCGGCGGATGATGGCGGCCTGAGCGAAACCGCCGCGGCGTATGATCCCGGCAAGACGCTGGAACGGGCCTTCCCTGTGGCCGAATTCACGGCCAAGTTCGCCAGCGTGGTGGAAGTGCTGACGCCACAGGCAAGCTCGCTCGACAGGCTGGTCGCGATCGGCGTCGGCAAGGTATCCGGGCTCGACGAATACGCCTGGACGAAGCTTGGAGGCACCATCGCGGGGTCGCTGCGCAAGGCGACGGACGTGGCGGTGGTGCTCGACGTGGTCGGCGCCTCGTCAAGCGGTGCGCAGGCGGCCAGCCTTGCCGCGGGTATTCTTCTGCGCAGCTATTCCTTCGATAAGTACAAGACCAGGAAAGACAAGGACGATGGCCAAGGCGACAAGGCCGAGCCGAAAAAGCCGGCCAAGATAACCATCCACACCGCCGATCCGGCGGGTGCGAAGAAGGCCTTCGCCGAGACCGAGGCTGTGATCGACGGCGTGCTTTTGGCGCGTGACCTCGTCAACGAGCCGGCAAACGTCCTGGGACCGGTCGAGTTTGCCGCCCGCGCCAAGGAACTGGAGGCCCTCGGCGTCAAGGTCGAGATCCTGGCCGAGAAGGAAATGAAGAAACTCGGCATGGGGTCGCTGCTCGGCGTTGCGCAAGGCTCGCCGCGCGGCGCCCGCATGGCCGTCATGCAGTGGAACGGCGGCAAGGCCAAGGACAGCCCGGTCGCCTTCATCGGCAAGGGCGTCACCTTCGACACTGGCGGCAATTCGATGAAACCGGCATCCGGCATGGAGGACATGAAGGGCGACATGGGCGGGGCCGCGGCTGTGACCGGGCTGATGCATGCGCTCGCCGGCCGCAAGGCGAAGGCCAATGTCGTCGGCATCATCGGGCTGGTGGAAAACGCCGTCGACGGCCATGCGCAGCGTCCCGGCGACATCGTTACCTCGATGTCGGGCCAGACCATCGAAGTGCTCAACACCGATGCGGAGGGGCGCCTGGTGCTGGCCGATGCGCTCTGGTACTGCAATGACCGCTTCCAGCCGAAGTTCATGGTCAATCTGGCGACGTTGACCGGCGCGATCATGGTCGCGCTCGGCCAGCACTATGCCGGCCTGTTCTCCAACAATGACGAACTGGCGGAACGCCTGGCGACAGCCGGGCAGTCGACGCAGGAGCGACTGTGGCGCATGCCGCTCGGTCCTGAATATGACAAGCTGATCGATTCCAAGAATGCCGATATGAAGAACATCGGCGGCCGCTATGGCGGCGCCATCATCGCCGCGCAGTTCTTGCAGCGCTTCGTCAAGGACACGCCCTGGGCGCATCTCGACATCGCAGGCACCGCCATGGGGGCGCTGTCGAACGAAATCAACCAGTCCTGGGGTTCCGGCTTTGGCGTGCGGCTGCTCGACCGGCTCGTGCGCGACCACTACGAGAGCTGATCGGGACCCATGGCCGACGTGCTGTTTTATCACCTGACCGAATCGACGCTGGAGGATGCGCTGCCCGGCCTACTTGAGCGCAGCGTCGATCGCGGCTGGCGCGCCGTGGTGCAGACAGGCACCGAGGAGCGGCGCGACGCGCTCGACCAGCATCTGTGGACGTTCCGTGACGATTCCTTCCTCGCGCACGCCACTGATCGCGAAGCCCATCCCGCTGAACAGCCGATCCTTTTGACCACCGGCGAAGGCAACCCGAACGCGGCGCAGATACGCTTCCTGGTGGACGGCGCTGCGCCGCCGGACCTTGGCGGCTACGAGCGCGCCGTGTTCCTGTTCGACGGCCACGATGCGGCCCAGGTCGAGGCCGCCCGCGGGCACTGGAAGACGATGAAAGACGCCGGCCACGCGGTGACGTATTGGCAGCAGACGCCCGATCGCCGCTGGGAACGCAAGGCTTGAGGACGTCAGCGGCGGTTGATCGCTGCCTTGTCGATAATGTGGATCGCGATCATCGAGCCGGAAGAAACTTGTCGCTCGTACATGAGCAGCCTTACTTCTTCCCCTGCGGATGGATCGTCTCGCCGCGCTTGAGCATCTCGACAAAAGTCTCGATCTTCTTCCTGCGCCCGGCTTCCGTCTTCATGTTGTGGATACGGAAGGCGAGCGCGAAGCGGTTCTGCGCGCTGAGTTTTTCGAGCATTTGCCGAGCCTCTGGCTCGGCATTGATCGCGGCCTGCAGGTCATCGGGAATTTTCATGTCCTTGCCGCTGGCATAGGCACGCGCCCAGCGGCCATCGGCCTTGGCGGCTTCGACCTCGGCGAGCCCATGCCGCGTCATCCGGCCGTCGTCGATTAGCCGGGCGACATTGTCGATGTTGATCTGGCTCCAGATGCTTTTCTTCGTCCTCGGCGTGTAACGCTGCAGGAAGCTCTTGTCGTCGAGCCCCTTGCGCACCGCGTCGATCCAGCCCCAGCACAGCACGACCTCGATCGCCTCCTTTGCCGAGATCGACTTCAGTCCCGAGCCGGTCTTGTGGATTGTGATCCAGACCTCGGTTTCCCTGTCATGATGTTCACCGAGCCAAGTATAAAAGCTCTCGGCGTCCTCGAATTCGTGCACCTTGTCGGGGTCGACCTTGACCGGCGCCATCTGCGGCCTCGTCCATGCTTTGCGATTGCACTTTCAATGCGGCATTTCCCGCTGGATGACAATCGAAGGCGAAGATGATGGCTGTCGGATGAGGGCAGTTCTGCGGTGGCCCGCAGGCGCGGACCACCGCGGGTGTCGTTTCACTGCCCGCCCATTTCCTTCTTGAACGTGTCGAAATCGACCTGCATGCCATTGAAGATGGTGCTCCAATGGCGGGTCAGCGCAGCCATCGCCACCGCTTCCTGGATTTCCTCATCGGTAGCGCCGGCGCGCTTGGCGTTTTGCGTGTCCGACCAGATGCAGTAGTTGCACGGGATCTGCGCCGCCACTGCCAGCGAGATCAATGACTTTACCTTTGGCGGCAGCGCCGTCTTGTCGCTGAGTTCGATGGCCTTGACCTCGGCCCAGGCGCCGGGCAGACCGGCTTTGGGAAGTTGCTTCACAAAGCTCGGCACGCCGCCCATGGTCGACTGGATGTCCTTTATGGTTGCATCGTAGTCGTCGGCATAGGCAGGGGCCGCGGCGAGGACGCAGGCCACGGCGGTTAGAGCCAACGCACGATGGAGGGACGAATGCACGGATTTGGCAATGCGATGGTGTGACATGTTTTCCTCCTCTGGTCTTTGTTAGCCTTACTGTGTAAGGTGAAGTGAAAAATGAACCTTACGCTGTAAGTTGTCAAGCGCGGCCATGGACTCATCGATCAAAAAAAAGCGAGCACGCGGACGGCTATCCCGCGAGATGATCGAGGATGCCGCTTTCGAGGTGATCGAGAAGGAGGGCCTTTCCGGTTTTTCGATGCGCAAGCTCGCCGCCGTGCTCGGCTGCGAGGCGATGAGCATTTATCATCACTTCCCCTCGCAAGCGCACCTCTATGAGGCGCTGGTCGATCGCCAGGTCAGCGGGATGGTTATCCCCGACGACAGCATGCCGTGGCGCGACAGGATTCGGATGGTCATGCATGAGTTTCGCCGTGTTGCGAGTGAGCATCCGGCCTTTGCGCCATTCCTTGTCGTCTACCGGATGAATTCGCCGCCTTGCCTTGCGATGCTGAACGGCGTCATCGGCCTGTTCGAGGCTGGCGGTTTCGGCCCGGAACTCAGCGCCAGGCTGTTTCGCACCGCCAGCTATTATCTCATGGGCGCGATCCTCGACGAGACAGCGGGCTACGCCAAGGGCCCGTCGGCGGTGACCACCGTCGACGACGAGCAACTGGCGAAGGATTTCCCCAGTGTCATGGCGGCCGGGACCTATTTCGGCACCGGCGGTTTCGACAAGACATTCGAACTCGGCCTCGACATGCTATTGGACGAAATGGAGCGCCTGCGCGACAGCGCCAATGCAGGCTAATTGTCCGGCAACGTCCGATTACAAGGTGATTCCCTGAATGCGCTTTCTGTTCCTGTTGATCCTGCTCGCCGGCATCGGCGTCGGCGCCATCTATCCATGGGCGATGACTAATTTCTCCGGTCACCAGATCGGCAGCTGGCGGGTCTATGAGGGCGGCCGCTTCAGGCAGGTCACAGTGCCGCTTGCCGCGCGCGATGCGCCGGTCAGGGTGCTGGTCGACTTGACCGCGAGGGCCGAGCGCATCGTTTCGCAGCAGCGCACGGTGCTGACGCTGACAGCCGCCTCCGGCGGCCGCACGGTGCTTGCCTCGACGCTTCAGTTCAATCATTCCGACAATCCGCGTCAGGCGAGCCCGCAACTGCCCGACAAGATCTTCCGCGATGAGGCTGGCGTGATCCGGACCGTCGGCCCCGGCCCCTATGTCTTCACCGTCGGTCCCGGCGACGCCGACGACATCCCGATACGCGCGGTCGATCTTGTCTTGCGCTCCGGTGTGGGCGAGACCGACAGCCGTGCGCGACCGGTTGGCTTCGCGCTGATGGCGATCGGCTTGATCGGCTTCCTGCTGTCCTTGCGTTCTGCCGGCGGCCGGCCGCAAAATCCGAATTCACAGCCACCGCCGCCACGTTGGGGCAGGGGTTCCACATGAACTATCGCCACGCCTATCACGCCGGAAATTTTGCCGACGTCCTCAAGCACGTCGTGCTGACGCGGCTGCTTGAATATCTGAAGCAGAAGGACAAGGCGTTCCGCGTCATCGACACTCATGCAGGCATCGGCCGCTACGATCTGTCCTCGCCCGAGGCGCAGAAGACCGGCGAATGGCAAGGCGGCATCGGCCGGCTGGTCGATGCCGCGCCCGAAGCCCAGGCCGCAATGCTGCTCGCTCCCTATCTCGACGCGGTGCGTGCGTGCAACGCAGACGGTCCATTGAAAAAATATCCGGGCTCGCCGCTGGTCGCGCGGCACCTTCTGCGTAAGCAGGACCGGCTATCGGCGATCGAGCTGCACCCGAAGGATGTCGCGAAGCTGAAGACGGAATTCGCCGGCGATTTCCAGACAAGGGTGATCGAGCTCGACGGCTGGCTGGCGCTCGGCGCACACCTGCCGCCGAAGGAAAAGCGCGGACTGGTGCTGATCGATCCGCCATTCGAGGAAGAGGGCGAGTTCGGCCGCCTCGTCGACGGGCTGGCGAAGGCGCACAAGCGCTGGCCGGGCGGCATCTATGCGCTGTGGTATCCGATCAAGGACCGCAAGGCGGTGATTGGCTTCCGCAAGGCACTGAAGGAAACCGGCGTTCCGAAATTGCTCGACATCGAATTCGAAATCCGGCCCGCGTCGCAAGAGCCCAACCTCGACGGCAGCGGCCTGGTCGTGGCCAACCCGCCTTTCACGCTGGAAGGTGAATTGCGCATTCTCCTGCCGGCCCTGCACAAATTGCTGGTCTTGGAAAAGCCGGCGCACTGGACGCTGAACTGGCTGGCAGGGGAGTAGCAGCGGGATGCAGGCTGCGAGCGGCGTCCTTACAGATGCGCCAAGACAAACAGTTAAAGCGGGTCTGCGGCCGGCCCGGCTCCGCTCCGCTGGAATTGGTGGCCGGCTTCTGCCTCGCCATCGGCGCCGCGGTGCCCTATGCCGCCGGCGCGCTCATCCTGTTCACGGTGGCGGCGAACCTGCTCGTCCTGCCCTTCTGGCGCCATCACGGGCCGGAAAGGCAGGCGCTGAGGTCCGCGTTCCTGGTCAACATCGCCGTTATCGGCGGGCTGCTGCTGGCGGCGCGTCCCGGCTGATGGCCGGCGGCCACGCCCTGGAAACCATTGTCAATGCAATCGCTTGACCGCCGCCCGGCGAATCCCGCACAGTGCGCGCAATCGACCTTGAGAGGCTGCCATGACTCGCTTCGCCCGCTCCGCCCTTGCCGCCCTGATCTCGCTCTGCACGCCATTTGGCACATCGCTTGGCTTCACCCAGGCGGCGCAAGCCGCCGATCTTGCCGTCTATTCTGACGAGGACAGCGGCATTTGCGGCGAAGCCTGGGTGCTGAACAAGATCACCAGCCGCTTCTCCTATCAGGTGCGGCACGTCCCGCACCTGCCGGATGTCGCGATCACCGATTTCCACCGCATCCACCAGCACCGCTACTTGCCGGCCAGCGAGGAATGGCCGATCGGCCGGCGCTATTGCGGCGCCACGGTCGCCCTGTCAGATGGCCGCGACCGCGCCATCTGGTACCTGATCGAGGAAGGCCAGGGCTTTGCCTCGATCGGCGACAATGTCGAATTCTGCGTCTCGGGCTTCGACCGCTGGATGGTCTACAACGGCCGCTGCCGCATCCTGCGCTAGCGGGCGGTTTCCAGTCTCGATTTCGTTAGAGCCTGCGGCTCAAGCCGCGGGCCTTTTCTGTGACTCGGGGTATCGGCCCTGACGAAAATATGTGCCGCGCGGCACGCGCCGACAATGTTTGCCAATCGCAGTGCTATTTCCTGCCTCGCGTCGCCTCGGCTTCACCGATGATCTTTCGAAGAAAGGCAACGTGACTGCGAAAAGCGCGGCGCCCGATCGTCGTTGCTTTGATCCGTGTCCGCGGCCGCCGCCCGACGAAAAGCTTTTCAACATCGACGTAGCCCGCTTTGGCCAGCGTATCGAGATGCGCGCCGAGATTTCCGTCGGTGGTTTCGATCATGGCTTTCAGTTGCGTGAACTCCAGCGCCTCGCGTCTTTCCAGCGTGTTCAGGGCGGCCATGATCCTGAGCCGTGTACCCTGATGGATGATGTCGTCGGCACTCATCAATGGCTCCAATGCTGCGGACCTTGAGCTGTCACCCTACGGCTCTGCAGCCTCGGGCAGTACTAACCATTCGCCTTTGTGAACGACATCGAACACACTTGCCAGAATACTCTGGTATACAGAGTAATCTGTCAATTCAGTGATGAAGCCAGGCTTGACAAGGTGATCTCCAGATCGGCGCATCGCATTGCACTTGTAATCCGAAGGGACCGGTCGCCTGCAAAAGATGATCATTCTCTATAAGCCGCAGCTCATGATATTCGCGGCCGAAGATCAATGCGCGAAGCTGCTTGCTGATCTTTGCAGCTTCATGGCAGGCGCGCCCACGCAGCGCATCGAGAATGTCGATGCCAAATTGCTGGCGATATCGGAAGATAACGCCATATTTTTGCGATGATGAGTGTGATCATGTGTCGATCGCAACGAAAATTTAAGCTGAGAAAATCATATCATTGCTTCGCTGGCTAGCGAGGCGCGAGTCAGATAAGCATGACACGCCGGGCCATTAACGGTCGTCGGCATAACGCAAGGGGCATCGCATGGCTAAGCAGTCATCAAAAGCGCCGGCATCCAAGGCACCGGCAAAGAAAGCACCTGTAAAAGCGGCGGCGGCGAAAGCCGCGACCGCGGTCAAGAAAGCAGCACCCGCTGCCAAACCGAAGGCGGCAGCGCCGAAGGCAAAGGCGGCACCGGCCAAAAAGCCGGCAGCCAAGGCCGCCGCGAAACCGGCGGCGAAGAAGGCAGCGCCCGCCAAGGCCAGCGCCGCATCCGCAAAGAAGGCTGCACCGGCCAAGAAGGCCGCTCCGGCAAAGAAAGCCGCTCCGGCCAGGAAGCCGGCTGCCAAGGCCGCGGCCAAGCCCGCTGCAAAGAAGACAGCTCCTGCCAAGGCTCCGGCCAAGGCTGCCGCGGCGAAGTCTTCGGCACCGGTGAAGAAGGCGGCGCCAGCCGCCAAGAAAGCAGCGCCGGCGAAGGCCGCGAAGAAGTAGTCGCGTTTCTTCGCGCCGGGGACGGTGTCGGCAGAAATGAGGGCAGGTGCCGTTGAGGCCTCGCGCCCTCTGCTCTGGCATTGGGGCGCAACGAGAGGGGCGGACGCCAGATATCTTTCGCAGCTCCCAGGACTTCGCCGCAGGGCGAAGTCCGGTGGGCTTTTTGTTGCGCGCTATCGTGCGGCGGCGGAACGATCGTTGGTCTTGTCCGGCCTGTCGGAGTGTTGCCGCCGTCACCATGTGGCGCATCCTGATCAAGGCGTACAAGAGACCAGGGCATGCAGGAGTGGTCGCCGGCTGCTGGCGGCTGGTTTTTCCGCTTCTGGCTGTTGCGCGGGGAAGGGCGCCCGGTCAACAGTGACGGGCTGCCAACAGGAACCCGATCATGCCGAAGCTGCTTTACGCCTCCACGTCCCCCTATAGTTCCAAGGTACGAATGGCGGCCCTTTATGCCGGCATCGCGGTCGACCTGGCGCCTGTCAAAACCGAAGACAAGCCGGCCGAACTGATCGGCGCCAATCCGCTGGGCAAGATCCCCGTGCTGGTGCTCGACGACGGCCGCTCGATCCACGACAGCCGAGCCATCACCCAGCAGCTCAACCGGATGTCGAAGAGCGCGCTGTTTCCGCGCAATCCCGACAAGCGGCTGGAAGCGGAAGTGCTGGAAGCGTTGGCGGACGGCATCTGCGACTGTGCGCTGTCGATGGTTTATGAGCGCCGCACGCGGCCCGAGGAGATGGTCTACCAGCCCTGGCTCGATCGCCAGTGGGCGAAGATCACCGCCGCGCTCGATCTACTCAACGCCAATCCGCCGAAACTGCCGAAGAAGATCACCGCCGGCCAGATGGCGCTGCGCGCCTGCCTTGGCTACCTGGCGCTGCGTTTCGCCGGGAAATGGGAAAAAGGCCGCAACCGGCTGGTCCGCTGGGCCGCGCGCTTCGATGAGAAATTCCCTGACCTGAAACCCTGCGTTCCCGCGTGAGCGGCCGACAATAAAAAAGCCGGGCGCGAGGCCCGGCTTCTTCGTGTCGTGGCTTGAACGACTTAGAACTTCATACCGACGCCGAAGGTGACGCGGTTGTCGGTGGCCTTGACCTTGCCGATGCCATCGAAGTCCTTGCTGCCGAAGTCGGTGTAGCGGTATTCGACGCGGCCGAACACATTGTCGGTCAGCTTGATGTCGGTACCAAGACCGGCGGTCCAGCCGATCATGGTGGCGCGGTCGCTGGCGCCGAGGACGCTGTCCTCCACCTTCAGGCTCCTGCCGGCGAGACCACCGGTGCCGTAGAGCAGGATTTCCGGGGTCACAGCGTAGCCGAGACGGGCACGCAGCGAGCCTTCGAAGCCGGCCTTGGAGTCGATGCCATTGTCGTCGCCCTTGACGCCGTTGTAGCCGAGTTCGGCTTCACCGCCGTAGACGAAGTTCTCCTGCTGCCACTGATAGCCGCCGAAGACGCTGCCGATGAAACCCTTGGTATCGGTCTCAACGTCGAAATCCTTTTCCTTGGTACGGCCACTGAAGCCATAGCCAAGATTAAGACCGGCATAGGGGCCGGCCCAGGACGCGACGGGCAGTTCGGCGACCGGGGCAGGTGCCGGCGGCTCTTCCTGGACCACATCGGCGGCATAGGCAGTTCCACCGAGGGCGAAGAGCCCGAGCGCTACGGCCAGCGGCCGTGCGAATTTGAGATTGGCTTGCATTGTTGTTTACTCCTTAAGCCACAGGACACAGGCTTGTTCTTACGATCGCCCATCAACCCGTCCGGGGGGTGAAACGGATCTGGCGTTCGTCGGTTCCAAATGTCGTGTCGAAATACGGCTGAAGCGAACCTGAACTTGGGTCATTCCCCGGCGCGAATGAGGCAGAAATTTGGCGTTGCATCTTCGCAACAGCGAAATGTCAGCAGATTGGCCGTGCTGCACCGCAGGTGGCTTGGTGCAAGGAGTCCAGCCTCCTATATTGTGTTGAGGCCGGCTCATTGCCGGCCGGCTCGAAATGCCGAACCGGCCGTTTCGCCACAATGTTGCCGCAGCTGCGAACGCCATTTAACGGGTGGCGGGCCATAATTTGCCGGCGCCCTCCTTCGCGCCGAAACCGAGGATTGACAACAGATGAGCAAAGCCACCGCGGCGCTGGTGACGGGCGGGGCAAAACGGATCGGTAGCGCGATTGTCGAGGATCTCGCCGCCCACGGTTTTGCCGTCGCCATTCACTGCAACCGCTCGCGCGATGACGCGGATGCGATTGCCCAGCGGATCAACCGCGCCGGCGGCCACGCCGCCGTGGTCGCCGCCGATCTGACCGACATGGCCGAGGTCGGCGACCTGGTCGGCCGCGCCGAAGCCGCGCTCGGGCCGATCTCGCTGCTGGTCAACAACGCTTCGCTGTTCGAGGACGATTCGGTCCTTGACTTCGACTGGCAGGGCTGGGACCGCCACTTCGCCATTCATGTGAAGACCCCGGCGCTGTTGGCGCAGAACTTTGCCCGGGCTCTGCCAGACGGGCAGGAGGGACTGATCGTCAACATGATCGACCAGCGTGTCTGGCGGCCGACGCCGCGCTACTTCTCCTATGCGCTGTCGAAGTCCGCCTTGTGGACGGCAACCCAGATGATGGCGCAGGCGCTCGGCCCGCGCATCCGCGTCAACGCCATCGGTCCCGGCCCGACCTTGAAGAACGCGCACCAGGACGACAGCGACTTTGCCGCGCAGCTCGCCGGTCTCATTTTGAAACGCGGCCCGCAATTGCCGGAATTCGGCGCCACAATCCGCTATCTCTGGGAAGCCCGCTCGGTTACCGGGCAGATGATCGCGCTTGATGGCGGCCAGCATCTTGCATGGCGCACGCCTGATGTGACAGGCATGACGGAATGAGTCCCGCAGAGCAGAAACACAAGGTGCGTGGCGGCGCCGACGACCTGCCTCCCGAAATCGACCTCGAGGACGAGGCGGCGGAGGAGATCGTCGAACCGGCCGGCCCGGACGTCGCCTTCACCGCCATCGACTGGACGCCGCATGCCGGCGATGCCGACGGCATGGTCGGCGCCGAAGTGATCCAGACGCTGGTCAAGCGGCTGCCCAATGCGCCGGGCGTCTACCGCATGATGAATGCCAATGGCGACGTGCTCTATGTCGGCAAGGCCCGCAGCCTGAAGAAGCGCGTCACCAATTACGCGCAAGGCCGCTTCCACACCAACCGCATCGGCCGCATGGTGCGCGAGACCGCGACGATGGAGTTCGTCGTCACCCGCACCGAGATCGAGGCGCTGCTGTTGGAGGCCAACCTCATCAAGCGGCTGCGGCCACGTTTCAACGTGCTGATGCGCGACGACAAGTCGTTTCCCTACATTCTCTTGACGGGCGACCATGTCTCGCCCGGCATCTACAAGCATCGCGGCGCGCGTTCGCGCAAAGGTGATTATTTCGGCCCCTTCGCTTCCGCGGGCGCGGTCGGCCGCACCATCAATTCCTTGCAGCGCGCCTTCCTCCTGAGGAGTTGCACCAACTCCTTCTACGAGAACCGCACGCGGCCTTGCCTGCTCTATCAGATCAAGCGCTGCGCCGGTCCGTGCACCGGCGAGATTTCGCATAGCGACTATGCCGAGCTGGTTGCCGAGGCGAAGGATTTTCTTTCCGGCCGCAGCCAGAAGGTGAAGACCGAGATTTCGGCCGCCATGCAGCAGGCCTCGCAAGACCTCGATTTCGAGCGCGCCGCCATCTATCGAGACCGGCTGGCGGCACTCTCGCACGTGCAGAGCCACCAGGGCATCAATCCGCAGACCGTCGACGAGGCCGATGTCTTCGCAATCCATCAGGAGGGCGGCCAGGTCTGCATCCAGGTGTTCTTCTTCCGCACCGGCCAGAACTGGGGCAACCGCGCCTATTTCCCGAAGGCCGATCCGGCGCTGGAAGGGGCCGAGGTGCTGGGCTCGTTCCTGGCGCAGTTCTATGACGACAAGCCGACGCCGCGCGCCATTTTGCTGTCGCACGCCGTGGAGGACCAGGAACTGTTGGCCGAGGCGCTCTCGACCCGCGCCGGCCGCAAAGTATCGATCTCGGTGCCGCAGCGCGGCGAGAAGAAGGACCTGACCGACAACGCGTTGCAAAATGCCCGCGAGGCGCTCGGCCGTCGGCTGGCCGAAACCTCGACGCAGGCCAGGTTGCTCGCCGGCTTCGCCGAGACCTTCGGGCTCGAAAAGCCGCCGGTGCGCATCGAGGTCTACGACAATTCGCACATCATGGGCACCAACGCCGTCGGCGCCATGGTCGTCGCCGGGCCGGAAGGTTTTGTGAAGAACCAGTACCGGAAATTCAATATCCGCTCGACCGAGATCACGCCCGGCGACGATTTCGGCATGATGCGCGAAGTGATGGAGCGGCGCTTTTCACGATTGCTCAAGGAGCATGGCGATGTGACGCCCAACGATGCCGCGGCAGGCGAGGCGGACAGCGATGAGGGCGACATGTCGGGCGGCTTCCCTGCCTGGCCCGACGTCATCCTGATCGATGGCGGCCAGGGCCAGATGAGCGCCGTGCGCAAGATCCTCGCCGATCTCGGCATCGAGGACCGGGTCGTGGCCATCGGCATCGCCAAGGGCCAGGACCGCGACGCGGGCCGCGAGCGCTTCTTCGTCAAGGGCAGGGACTCGTTTTCGCTGCCGGTACGCGACCCGGTGCTCTATTTTGTCCAGCGCCTACGCGACGAGGTTCACCGTTTCGCCATCGGCTCGCACCGGGCCCGCCGCAAGAAGGAGATGGTCAAGAGCCCGCTCGACGAGATCGGCGGCATCGGCCCTAGCCGCAAGCGGGCGCTGCTGATGCATTTCGGCACCGCCAAGGCGGTCGGTCGCGCGGCAATCGAGGACCTGGTAAAGGTCGAAGGCATTTCCGAGCAGGTGGCCAGACTGGTTTACAACCATTTCCACGAGAACTGATGCATGTCGCCCGAAAGCGACCGTCGGCTCCCGGGCGAAGCAAGGAGCGGCGCGGCGTAGCCCGCGAGATGACAAGATTGGCCTATTTTTGCTGGCCAATCGATTTTGGCCTGTTGACCCCCTACATCAGCTTCTGATTTGAGTACGCAGGCAGAAAGAGTTCCCCCGGATATGGCTCAGCGCGCGTTCAACCTTCCGAACATCCTCACCTACGCCCGCATTATCGCGGTGCCGCTGGTGGTGCTGTGCTTTTTCCTCGAGGGACATCTGAAGTCGAGCGACTTCGCCCGCTGGTCGGCGCTGATCATTTTCCTGCTGGCGTCCATCACCGACTATTTCGATGGCTATTTCGCCCGCGCCTGGAAGCAGACCTCGAACATCGGCAAGATGCTCGACCCCATTGCCGACAAGCTGCTGGTCGCGACATGCCTGCTGCTGCTTGCCGCCGACACCGACCGCCATGCCGGCATTGCCGGCTGGTCTCTGTGGGCGGCGATCATCATCCTGTGCCGCGAAATCCTGGTTTCGGGCCTGCGCGAATATTTGGCCGCGCTCAAGGTCTCCGTGCCGGTGACGCAGCTTGCCAAATGGAAAACCACTATCCAGATGGTCGCCATCGCCTTCCTGCTCGCCGGGCCGGCCGGCGACAAGATTTTTCCGCTCACCACACAGACCGGCCTGGTGCTGTTGTGGATCGCTGCCCTGGTCACGCTTTACACCGGCTATGACTACTTCCGCGCCGGCCTCAAGCACATCATGGACGAATAGGATGACGAAGCTCATCTACTTCGCCTGGGTGCGGGAGCGAATCGGCAAGCCGGACGAAGACGTGGACTTGCCGCATGGCGTCGAGACGGTCGCGGACCTCTTGCGCTGGCTGAAGTCGCGCGGCGAGGAATACGACCATGCGCTGCAATATCCCGACGTGATCCGCGTCGCTATCAACCAGGAACATGTCGAGCACGGCGAAAAGATATCTGGCGCGCGCGAGATCGCGCTGTTTCCGCCGATGACCGGGGGCTGAGATGGCCGGCGCGGTCGTACCTGTCGTGCGCGTCGAGGCGCAGGATTTTGACGTCGCCGCCGAAATCGCCAGACTGACGCAAGGCCGCGCCGACATCGGCGCTGTGGTCACCTTCTCGGGCCTGTGCCGTGACGAGCAGGGGACGCTCTCGGCCCTTGAGCTCGAGCATTATCCGGGTATGGCAGAGGCCGAAATCGCCCGCATCGCGGCCGAAGCGGTTCAGCGCTGGCCGCTGCAGGGCATCACCGCCATCCACCGTCATGGCAAGATCCGGCCAGGCGAGAACATCGTGCTGGTGGTGGCGGCCTCCGTGCATCGGCAAGCCGCGTTCGAGGCGGCGAATTTCCTCATGGATTATCTGAAGTCGCAGGCTCCCTTCTGGAAAAAGGAGCATCATGCCGACGGCTCCGAGGGCGGCTGGGTCGAGGCCAAGGAGAAAGACGAGCAGGCGGCAGGGCGCTGGAAAAGGCCACCGTCCGAATAATTTTGCATCAGCCACGCATTGACCGCAATCCTTTGGCCAATTCGTTGTTGGTCAGCCTGGGCTGTGGCCAGCCCGGGGAAGGGAGATGGTCGTGCTGGACAGGATAGCGGAGTTCTTCGTCTTCGGTTTCGTGCCTCTGGTCGTCGGTATACTGGCCGTGCCGGAACTCTCCGTGGCCGCCGAAAAAGCCCTGAAAGGCGAGGTGACCTACCGCGAGCGCATCGCTTTGCCGCCCAATGCCGTGCTCTCGGTCCAGCTTGCCGATGTCTCGTTGGCCGACGCGCCCGCCAAAATCGTCGGCGAACAGAAGCTGACGCCGGCAGGCCAGGTGCCGATCAGCTTTGCGGTCAAATTCGATCCGTCCCGGATCCAGCGGCGGATGACCTATGCGTTGCAGGCCCGCATCACCGTCGGCGACAGGCTCCTGTTCATCTCGGATGAGCGCCATCAAGTCGATCCGCTGACCGATGCGCCGCAAACAATCATGCTCAAGATGGTGACGCCAAGTCCCGAGCCCACTGCTTCCGTTCTCGATCAGCTTTGGCTTCTCGATTATGTCGACGGCGTAGCCATCACCGCATCGCAAGCGACATTCCGGGTGAGTGAAGCAGGCAAGGCCGACGGCAACGGTCCCTGCAACAGCTATTTTGCCACCGCCAACCTCGATGGCCAGAAGATCGCGATCAGCGACATCGGCTCGACCTACAAGGCCTGCGCGCCCGAGGTGATGGCGGAGGAAAAGGCGCTGTTCGAGGCTCTGGCAAAGGCGGCTTCGTATAAAGTCGATGCCGGCAAGTTGACCATCGCCGACGGGAACGGCCGCGAAATCCTGCGTTTCAGCGCTGCGAGCTGATGCCGTGAAAGGGCTGTCGGCGGAGGTCAGCCGCTCATTTTTTCGAACACGGCGCCATAGTGGTAGGGCGGCACCTCGACCAGCTCGATGAATTTGAGGCCGGCCGCCTCGACGGCCGTGATGGTCTGTTCCGGCGATATCCTCAATTCGGTCTTCGGTCCGCGGGGCTCGCCGAGCACCGTGGTTTGTTCACGCGGCTGCTGATGCCAGTTGACGACAACAAAGCGTCCGGCAGGGACGAGCGCTTCGCTAACGGCTCGCGCCAGCCGTGGCCGGTCCGGCACGCCGTGGAAGGCGTTTGCCATGAAGATGAAATCGACGGGGCGGGATATCAGGCTCGCGAGTTCATAGGCATCGCCCGCTACGAGATCGAAATTCCTCGTGCCGTTTTCATTGAGCCGGCGACGGGTGACGTCGAGCAGGTCGGTATCGATATCGATGCCGACGACATGGCGGGCGACCCTGGCGATGGGCAACGTAAACCAGCCGTCGCCACAGCAGAGGTCGGCCACCTCCATGCCCGGCTTCAGTCCCGTTGACGAAAGCACGGCACCGGGGTCGGGCCACAGCACCTCCCACCAGCCGCTCGATGGCATCTCGGTGCCCTGGAAGAAGCCGGGAATGGTGCTGGTCATGCTTCGCCGGCTCCCTGTGCCTGACCGACTTTAGCGCGGGCAAGGGTTCAACGGCAGTGCCGGATCGATCCGTTTCAATGAAAAAGGCCGGCAATCCGCCGGCCTTTTTCGGTCACAATGCCAGGGTCGGCTCAGCCGACGATCTCGGTGTCGGAGAACCAGTACTTGATCTCCTGCGCAGCGGTTTCCGGCGCGTCCGAACCGTGCACCGAATTCTCGCCGATCGACAGCGCATGCACCTTACGGATGGTGCCTTCGGCGGCGTTGGCCGGGTTGGTGGCGCCCATCACCTCACGGTTCCTGGCAATGGCGTTCTCGCCTTCCAGCACCTGCACGATCGTCGGCGCCGACGACATGAATTCCACCAGCTCGCCGAAGAACGGACGATCCTTGTGGACGGCGTAAAAACCTTCCGCCTCGCGGCGGCTCATCCAAACGCGGCGCGAAGCGATGACGCGCAGACCGGCATCTTCCAGCATCTTGGTGATAGCGCCGGTGAGATTGCGCCGCGTTGCGTCCGGCTTGATCATGGAAAAGGTGCGTTCGAGCGCCATTGGGTCGTCCTTGTCTGGTTGGATTGGGAGTGGCGGGCTCTATACAAGCCGGCCGGCCCATTGCCAAGAGGAAGTCGACGGGGGTGTCGTAAGCAGATGAGTTGTCCGGATTAGGTAGCACGTGAGTTGTCCGGTTTTATCGCCAGCGGATGGAGGCTGGGGATGAAGCGGACGGCATGGCTACAGGACCGGAGAATGCAAAAGTTTCGGGACGTATTGAGCCGCTGGAATGGCGGCGATCTTTCGATGATGGAGGCAGGCGAGTTGCTTGGCATGTCGGAGCGGCAATTCCGACGCTACCGCGACCGGTACGAAGAGGCTGGGGACGCTGGGTTGCTGGATCGGCGCTTGGGCAAGCTTTCGACGCGTCGGGTGCCGGCGGAAGCGATTGAGGAGATGCTGGAGCTTTACCGTCATCGCTACCTCGGCTGGAATGTGAAGCATTTCCACGAGCACCTGCTGCGCGATCACCATTTCAGCTGGGGCTACACCTTCATCAAGACGCAGCTCCACGCGGCGGGCCTTGTGGAACGGGCCAAGCGGCGCGGTGCTCACCGGCGCAA